>CAZNOF010000005.1:49350-116175 GCA_964574595.1 uncultured Pseudomonadales bacterium
TGTTGTTGTTAAAGAACGATTATTTTCTTTGATTGCTTTTTTCGCCAAATAAAATGGGTGAAGAGACTTATAAATAGCACAGCAGCTAGGGTTTGTGGCAAGAGGAAAAATGAAGTAAAGGAGATGATTGATTCAAATGTGAGCGTTCCCAAAATCGCACTCAACAAACTCAAGCCTTTTTTCTTGGTCACAGTGTAGGCAAAGGCGTACGAAATTGCACTTACGATCCAGAGATGAAAGAATCCGATTACATTCCAGTACTGCAATATTTGCTCAGGTTGCAACTGCATTGGATACTGGCTGATGGCCATCAGCAGATGGAAAATAGGTGGGTAACTGTTAAAGCCAAATGTATCTGAAATTTGAGAGGTAAAGTAACTAAAGTGTCCTTGGGTAATCAAGTGAACGAGGGTTTGATGCTCATAGAGGTCCCAGTTTAATGAGTAGGGAGCGTGCCATGTCCAGATAAAGTAGGAGAGTGCTGATAAGCCCAGCGTAACAACTGCGACAGTGGCCGCGTTTCGATTCAGAAAAAGTTTCAATTTTTTATACTGAATGGCTGAGTGAATCAGTGAAAATCCAGCCAGTGCATAAACAGTTGGGAAGAATAGCTGAGCAAAATTAAGTGTCGGAATGAGTCTTAGTACCAGATACTGAACCGCCATTGCCAGCGTAAAGATTGTCCCAGTTCCTATTAGAAAGGAGATAGGCAACATGGCTAAATGTTCCGGTTTTTTGCGATGACTGGTTAACAATAAAAGACTTCGACCAATTAAAGTGGGGATCAAGTAGAACAATGCAGCTAGTAAAGTGATGAATAGAAAAGTCATTTTTGCATTGCCTCGGCGGGCGTATCACTAATCATAAGCTTCATTGATGAAGTTACATACTGGGCTTTAGCATCAGGCACATTTTCAACCACTTCGATACTATTGTTTAGTCTATTAATCCAGAGCGTCTGATGAGAAGTGGCAATCACCGAAATTAGGCCACTCAGATTTGGATTAGATAAAATAATTTTTTGAACTGGAAGAGGAGAAAGGTCTGCTGTTTCGGCAGATTTTGCTAAATTCACTTGATAAAACTGGTTGTACTGATCGATATCGGCTGCAGATTTTTGGTTATAAATATGACCAGCTTCATCAAAGACAAAATCTTCTTGCCCGTACTTAATTGTGAGCCCGGTTACAGACAAATTTGAAGTACTGTTCAGGAGCTGACGGGAGATAAAGACTGTCCGGTTAGAAAATTGAGCTTGATAGGTGGCGGGATAAATCCCTTTGCTTTTATATTGCAACACGGGCGGATGAAAGTAGCTTTTCATGGCCAACAGGACATCATCTTTTGAAGAAATAGTCGGCGGAGTTTTTTTCTTAATTTGCAATTGATCCAAAGTTGCTAAGGTACTTCTGCCACCATTCTTATCAACCACAAAATCATCCAACGGCGAGATGCTGTAAAAATGACTTGGTGAAATGTTCTGGTAAAAGGCGAAGCCTGTCGGAAACGCCACGAACTGAAATGAACCAATCGTTTGATTTCCTAATGGAGTCGGCAACGGAACAGTGAAGATGGCAAACAAGAAAATAGCGGCTAAAATTGCACAAATCAAGGCATCTTTAAAGATGAGCAAAACATTCGGCAATTTCATATATTTCAGTATACCTTAAAGTCCCTTTTCAGTCAGACATTTACGGTATAAGTCGTCGATTGGACGAGAAATTGTGGTGCCAGTTTTGTCGGCAAATTCTAATCGGTAACTCATTGCACAGTCTTGAGTGGCCATCAGGTTTAGGTAACGGTCTACACGTGGTAAGGACATCACTAAAACACCGGCTAACACTCCAGCCAGGGCAAAAATAGCTACTGCGATTAAAAGTTGGCCAACGCCACTTAGTACATTTTTCATAAAAACCTCAGGGGTTCAAAAACAAATAACGAGAACCCTATCACTGCACGAAATTGCTTTCATGGAGTCATAGGGTCAGGCATACAAGACTGACCTTGTTTTAAGATATGTAGGGTGGATACTTGCGCATCCACCCATTGTTCAAACTTGTTACTGACCCTTAGGGTCCGATTCACCGCGCCAGACAATGAAGTTGGCGGGCAGTTTTTCCGATACGGATCCCGGCATAACTGCGTAGAAAATGGTGACGATCGGCCCATTTTTGGGCATAGGGACGAACAGGTTCAATGCTGAGAACTTCTCACCGACCTTGGGAGTACCATGGCCGGCCCACTTGTCCAATGAAGTTCCTGTGGTGTTTCCACCGCAAGACCAGCACGGGTTCAGGATAACGAGAACTTGGTCCATAAGAACCTTGTCCCCGCTGACGATGGTGACGACTGCTATGCCACCCATAAAGAGCGCCAGTTCGGGCGAATTGCCGCGTTCTGAATCAAAAGCATCTACGACAGGTGCCACTTTGTCCTTGCGGGCGAGTGACTGGGCCTTTTGCTGATCAAAACTGAACGGGAAAAAGTCCATGTTGCCAACGAGTACTCCATTCGACGCTTTAGGTGTTACCCCAAAGAGCGATGGCCAGAGGTATTGAGCCTCGTCCAATGCGGCGTCTCGCTGGAAATTGCAGCGGTTCAGGAAAGTCCAAGGGATGTAAGCATCCGCATGAACATTTTTTCCGGGCTCGTTAGCCTGTAGGGCTTCCGTTGGGAGGACCTGCCCGTTTCCTACAATGTCGAACCCCTTTGCGCAGGTGTTCTGGTAGGCGAACGGAACTTGCACGAAGTCCACCTTGTCCCATTTCTGGGTTGGGGTGTCGACGCACAGGAACCCCATAAACATCGTCTGTTTCTGGATCGTGTAGAGCACATCGTTATTCACGACGGCGCAACCCTGACCGACGGGGATGATGATCCCTGCGGACAGATCTGCTGCCAAGGCCGAAGCCTGACTGGAGATGGTTGCGGAGCGGGGTTGTTCCGCTGTCGGTTGAACGACGAGTGTCTGCGTTGCCGCAACGATTGTCGGAATTGCAGTTGACTGAGCCACGACTGTTGAGGTCGGGTTCGGTGCCTGCAGCGTTGATGTTGGTGCCTGAACTGTCGGCGTAAGCGCCTTTTGAGTGGCGATGTACGCGTCCACCTCAGCTTGCGAAACCGTGGGAATGGCAGTTGCCGCCTGAGCGGTGGCAGCCATTTGCGTGCCGGCAATTTCCGGGACCGTCAGGCCAGCTTGCGCCGGTGCTTGGGTTGGAGACATGCCGATTTGCGAGCCGGGAGTCGCGGTGATGAAGTTAACGGGTGCTGCGCCATTCGGCGAGCATCCCACGACGGCCAGAATGGCCAAGAACAGAACGATTGCGAGTTTCTTACTCATTTGCTTTTTACCTCTGACTGATTTGGACGAGATGAATAAACTGGATACGACTAGGGTGAAACGCGGCGACGGAGAACGAAGCGGCGGTAAAGCCACTTCAGAATTTCCCAGACCGACAGAACAAGTGCTGCCCCAACTAATCCGTAAAGAACAATTGGGTTAGAATTGATAAATGCCGATAACCGGTTCGGTTGGCCCGGATCGACCCAGAAAATTGCGGCCAGAATGGCCAAGGTAACAATGATCGCAACAGTACCAAAGACCGCTTTACGCGGATTGCGGCGGTTGTAGAGCCAGTTCGAGGTACGGTCAGACATAATGTATGCCGACACGAACCATTGAATGACTCCCCAGACCACAATCGTGATAATGACGGTTTGGACGGTATTATTGTTCATTGCCGCCACAACATCAGCGGGCGTGCCGTAAGGCAACACCGGTTGCGGTTGCTGCAAAATCTGCGAAAGACCACCAAGCAAAGCGAGATGTAACATGATCGAAACTCCTTGAGTTAGACGAACTTTGAACGAATTTGAAAAATCTTAAAACGGATCAAGCACGTCAGTGGCAGGAAGCCAGCTGACAATTTGCCCAGCGTGCCAATAAGTCTGAGCTTTCAGAACTTACCTTCACGGTGGGCAAAGCCAACGGCTAGCCATTAATATGCTAATCCTGTATGCCTTGTTAATCTTATTTCAGCGTTTTTACTAAAGGAAACCTCTAGCGAAACAATGAATAAGAGCTGTCCAAGCTTGTATTACTACAAGCCAGAACGATCTACTGCAAACGAATGAGCGCTCTTTTCTGAGGTACAAACCGTAGTGGTTTGCCTTAAAAAAATATGAGCAACTGTTGTCTGCAGCGAACTCATCACAGGGGAGTGAGGAAGTCGCTGGAGAAAACTGTGTATATTGTTAATTCCTTTCTTTTAAAATACTCTTTAGTATATCAAATTGAGTCGAATTTGTCAATGTTATAGGCCTATATTGTCAAGAGAGTGCTAGATAGGCAGGCACAAAAAAGATGCTTCCGGTGGGTCGACTTTGCGAACAAAATCAGACTGCTCGTGAAGCATCTTTAGGTTATGAAATTATTTTGTGTAAATGTAGGTCACTGAACTCAGCACAAAGACCATACTTAAGGCAGCGATGACCATGTTTAAATTTGGCAAAGCAGTATTGGTTTTAGTTGCGTTGTGAACTGGGATTTGAACAACAACTTCATGACAGTTTTGAACGCCATATGAAGTGGTGTCACAAACAGTTTCTGTACGAGTTGCAGTTCCGTCAGCTTTGACAGTGGTTACAAAAAAGCCCATCAATAAAACAGTGATGAGAGCGATGAGAGGTAATTTTGTAGTCATTTTTTGCATATTCTTGTGATCACAAAAAGTGATCGCTTTAATAATGTTTTGATATACTAACAAACTTACGTCCGTTTGTCAATACTTATAAGGACGTGATTAGCCAGGCTAAGACGACCTATAGCGAGTTATTTAGGGCAGGAAAGTTAGTTTTTCACCAGATATGCCATCGAGTCAACTTGGCTAAATCTATAGAAATCTGTGAACTTTTTATCATAGCCTTGGGCAGGATCGTGCATCGTGTAATCACCGTGTTCGCCTGCCTTGATGACGATGAAGTGTCCGTCTCGGCTGTTCACTCTTAGGTGGAAGATGACTGGTCGATCTGCTTTCAGCTCGGAATCGACCTTATCTTGATTCAAACCAGATTGGACATAGCTGTACCCACCTGGGGCTGGCCAAGGTCGAACCATGTAGGCCGTATTCGAGAAAAAGTAGCTAGAATTACGAGCAATTGATAAAGGAGTAACATCCTCGCCAAACTTCTTCTTGATCATGGCTGTGCTGCTGATTAAGCAACCAACCTCGAGTATATTTCCTTCATTCCTAGTACCGCAACTGTTGCCAATACAGGCATTTGCCCACCTCTGGTCGCGCTGGCTAAAATACCAGCCATCTGGACTGTGTTGCTCAGGCAAGATGCCAATTCCTAAACTGGTCGAGAAAGCCTTAAAAGATGAAATTTCCGCCTGGGCTTGAGTGAGCAGCTGCTGATACCTGGCTTCGTCGTTCTTGGTCTGGGAGAGCAGATTAGTTTGTTCCTTTTTCTGCTGATCAAGCTCAGATTGCTGCTGAACCAGGAGGGTTTTCTTCTTATCAAGTTCATCCTGTTTTTGCTCTTTTAAGGTCTTTTCTTGGTCAAAACTCGTCTTTTGGTTCTCGGCTTTTGCCATTAGCTCACTGGTATGTTCTTGGGCAATTTGCAGATATTTATACTTGGTGAAAAAGGAGTCAATGGTATCAGAAACCAGGAGCAACTCGAGGGGATTTGATTGGTGACGTTTATAGTTGGTGACAACACGCTGGATCAAGATATCGGTCATGCTATCAAGAGATGTATTTAGTCCAGATATACGCTCTGAGAGGTCTTGAATGTCCTTCTCGAGCTGATTTATCTCAGATTTGGTCTGGTTGATCTGGAGCTGCTCAACTAGGATCTTGCCATTAATGACGCTAATGGTGCTAGCTAATGTGCTGGCTTGAGCTTGCTTTTCGTTGATTTTCCCCTGGAGACACTTAATTTTATCCGTAGTAGCCATTCCGTCACAATCTTCTGCCTGGACTCTTTGATAGAGGTTGAAAGATGGCGTGCTCAAAAAACTAACCAAAATGAGGCAGAGCGTCCCAAACTGTAGTACCAGGCGTGTGCGTTGTTTCATGTTCCTTTTTAGGCAGAATTAGGCTCTTCTCATCATCCGTTGGACTGCAAATGAACTGGCCAAGGCTCCAAGCAAGATGCCTACTCCAGTGCCAACTCCAAGTTGCATCGCTAACAGTTCAGGACTGAATGGCAAAAGTGGTACTGGACCAATAAAGTCTTTTAGCCAAGGAGTTACGTAGAGTAACCCGACGTACATCAGACCCCAGCCAATGAGTGAACCCATAATGCCATAGAGTACGCCTTCAGAGATAAAAGGGGCTTCTACATACCATTTAGTCGCTCCTAGCAACCTCATAATGTGAATAGCTCTCTTCTTGATAGCTACTTTCATCCCACTGATGATGACGATAATTACAAACGAGGTAAATGCCAAGATACTGACACTGGCTAAACCAATATATCGGAGAGATTTGGTGCCTTTTTGGAGGCCTTCAATCACATCTTGCTGATAAACGACTTCATCTACACCTTTGGCAGCTTGTAAGTCACCCTTAATTTTAGTAAGTGCGTCGGCGTTTCTACCTTGTACTTCAATACTTGCTGGCAAGATATCGGCAGTAACTAGCTCAAGCAGTAATGGATCTTTTTTATTGTCGTCTCGATAAATCTGTAAGGCTTTGTCCTTACTAATGACTGTCACATTGGAAACATATGACTTATCCTTCATTTTTAAAGCCAGCTGCTGAACTACGTCATCGGTTGTATCAAGTTTAAAGAAAGCGGTAATTTGTGGTTTCGTTTCAAAATACTGCAGAACCTGCTCACTGCTGTAGAGAAAGAGTGAGAAGGTATAACCCACGAAAAATGTGATTGAGAGAATTAAAATTGCCGCGATAGCCTGATAAGGGGATCGACGAATAGCGGTGAAGGCACTGGCAATGTGTTTCATGACTTTTTCTCATCCTTTGTTTCTTCAAGACTCTCAATTTGGACCATCATCTCTTTTAAGTCTGGCGTGTCTTCATCTGATTTCTCATTTTCCAGAACGGTCTCAATTTCTTCTGGTTTTTTATCATCTTCACCTTTTTTGGCTTGTTTCTTTCGGAACGGGAAGGCGAAGTGAATTTTGGGCAAAGAACGTTTGGGCTTAATTGGAGCTTCTGCTTCATCAATCAGTTTTTCAGATTCAACTTGTTTAGTGAGTGCATCCTTCTCGAGCTGATTTTTCTTCGCTTCGGCTACTTCATCAACTTCTGCTTCAACTTTGGCTGGTTTGGCGGTTTTAGATTTCTTCTGTTTGGTATCTTCGTTAATTTTTCCTTTTGCCAGGTTCAAACGACGATGGTTGAGGGCATTTAGGACTGTGGGGTCATGCGTTGCAAAGATAATCGTGGTACCGAGTTCATTAATTCGATTGAACAGCTTTGCAATCAGCATGGTATTTTGTGGGTCCAAGTTGCCAGTCGGCTCATCTGCTAACAAAACTGATGGTGCTGTTGCCAACGCCCGAGCTACACCAACTCGTTGAGATTCACCGCCAGAGAGTTGGCTTGGGAAGACGTGAGCTTTATCAGTCAATTGAACAAGCTCGAGTAGATCCGTCACACGCTCTTCTATTTCTTGATTTTTCTTACCCATAATTTCCAGAGGTAAGGCAATATTTTCCCAAATGTTCAATTCTGGTAGAAGTCGATAATCTTGAAAGACCACCCCAATTTGGCGACGATGCTTGTGAACTTTACCACCTTTTATTTTACTCAAGGGAACATCATCAAAATCTACGTCTCCAGAAGTGGGTACATACTCTTTGGTAATAATTTTGAGTAATGTGGATTTTCCTGAACCAGAGTGGCCAGTCAAAAAAACAAATTCACCTGTCTCAATTTCAAAAGAAACATCATCTAAAGCTGGAGATTCACCACCGAAGTCTTTGGTGACGTTGTTGAACCGAATCATAATAACAGTGTACAAGATTTTAGGTCAGAAATTCAAGGTGTAGAGTCAGCTCATCCAGAGGTAAAATTACTTTTCTGTTGGAGGTTGTGCCTGTGTATCAATCACTTCTACGCGACCAACGTCCATTAACCAACCTGCTTTTTGGCCTCTAAATGTTTCGCCCCAGACTTTTACCTTCATGCCTTCAAACTTTGACAAGTCTGTTACAGAAGAAGTGAGGTACACCGTTTGAGTGGCACCACCCGGGCGAAGCAATTTATCAGAACCTTCTCCGTCAATACCACCGGCTTCCATGTAGCCATCTGCACTATCTTTGAAGTCTGATTCCTTGGCACTGCCAAATACATCACCATTTTTAATGTTGGTACCAGCAACTGCTTGAATCGCTTTGCCTTGGTAGACATTTCCACCTGTAGTTTGGGCGGCACGAAGTTTGCCAATTCCTACACCAGTGGCAACACCTCCTAAAACGACGACGATTGATAAGACAATTAAGAGGCTACTTGGTTTCATACTTCCTTTCACAGATGTTGAGTCAGCTGCTGTTGCACTAGTTGGTCTTGAGTTTGAAAACGAATGAATTGGTACCTGGCGTGCGGCGCTATTTGGTTGAGGAGTTTGTTGATTTGCTGCGGTGGAAGATGAGAAGCCAGAATTTTGCATGAAGCTATAATACTATAACTTTCTACGTTTGGAAAATTCAGAATCAGTTTGTTATAAAACTTTAATCTCTTCTTGAATAAACAGATCAATATCCCCGTCGAGAACGCTTTCAGTGTCACTTGTTTCAACTTCGGTTCGCGTATCTTTCACCAGATGATATGGGTGGAGCACATAGTTCCGAATTTGGTTGCCCCAACTGGCATTGACGTGTTTGCCTTTAACACGGGCCATTTCTGCGTCAAATCGCTCGGCTTCTCGTAGAGCGAGTTGTGCTTTTAGGAGGGAAAGCGCACGTTCTTTATTCTGAGATTGAGATCGTTCTTCACGACACTTGACTACAATGCCAGTGGGAATATGCGTTAACTCCACGGCTGTATTTACTTTATTAACGTTTTGTCCACCTGCGCCGCCCGCTCGACTGAAATGCCAATCCAAATCATCATCTTTTACTTCAATTTCCGTGTTGTCATTTTCAATCAGGGGCATGACTTCCACTAAGGCAAAAGATGTTTGGCGCAAATTATCTGCGTTGAAAGGACTTTGACGAACCAGTCGATGCGTGCCACGTTCAAATTTAAGGTAACCGTAGGCATATGGGGCTTTTACCTCAAAAGTTGCGGACTTAATTCCCGCGTCCTCACCGCGAGATTCTTCTACGAGTTGTTGTTTCCATTTTTTTCGTTCAAAGTAGCGTAAGTACATTCGTTGAAGCATGCTTGCCCAATCCATAGCTTCAGTGCCACCTTGGCCTGAATGAATTGCCACAATTGCGCCGTAGCTGTCGTACTTGCCACTCAAAAATTGAGCTAATTCTAACTCCTGCAAGGCTTTTTTAAATTGTGAGGCCGTCGAGAGTAGTTCGGATTCAAGGCCGTCGACATCTTCATTTGCCTCGGTGGAAGTAGCGGCGTTTTCCTCACCAGTAATCAACTCCTGCAAGGCGAGCACATCAGCTTGAAGTGACTGAACTGACTCAATTTGGTCAATTTTACTTTTCAGCAGTGACATTTGTTGCATTGTTTGTTGGGCGTCAGGAGAGCCCCAAAAATCAGGTGAGAGGGTTTTTTGCTCGATTTCTTGATGTTGCTGACGGAGTTCAGATAAACCCGCTGTTTCTAGAAGTCTTTTGGCTTTTTCAAGGAGGTCGTTGACTATTTCGGCAGTTTGTTGGGTCATGGTGTGAATTGTATCACTTCATCTTGTTCATGAACCAGATTTTTGACTTGATTTCGATACTGAATCGTAAATGGGGTGGGAGGGAGTCCTGATTGTTTTTGCAATATGAGAGTCGGATTTAGTTGAAATGAATGCGCTAAACCAAGCTGAATTTGCAAGGTGCTTGTTTTCTCTTCTGTGACTGGAACCAGGAACCCAACCTGTTTTAGTTTCTCTCCAGCAGCGGTAGTGAGTGTTGATTCGTCCCAGCTAGAAATATTCTTGCCATCTTGAGTGATTTGAATAACGCTGGTGTCGCTGGGGATAAGCAGTCGCTGATAATTTATGTAGTCATTGTGTGGATTTTCTCGAAGGAGTCCTGCGGAAGGTGTTGCTTCAACTCCTGATAATCGAGTGTTTGGGTTTCGGTTCATAAAGAAAATTTGCAAATAGAGCTGCTTATCAATAAAGTTTAGATTTACTTGCCGCTGAACGAGCCGATTGGCTTTATTGATCCCAACATTCGACTCAACGAGTGATAGGTACATGGGAGAAGCAAGCGGGTTTTGATGGACAGTTGTTCCTGTTTGAGGAAACTGTGTAATTTGACCTGCTGCATCAACTGACTGGGTGAACTGTTGCAATGAATGTTGGTGAAAAAATAACTGGATACTTTTCTCTTCAACTTCCTTCACTACCGTTTGAGCTAACTGCAATTGTTGAGACGCACTTATCGACTCCAAACTGAGGCGGAGTTGAGTACTTAACGAACGCAAGAAGTTTTTCTTTTGTTTTGAACCAGGAAAATATTCTGCTCGATCAGCTCGTGCCATTTGAGAAACATTTTGTGCAGTAACGGCTTGAGGATAGTCAGGCAAATTGATTGGACCAGTGATCTTAAGGAGATCTTCCACTACAGATAAGTTAATGGCAACTAATCCATCCACATTCTGAACTTTTGCCAAGGCAAAATATTGGAGTAAGTCTTGAGCTGATGAAGGGAAATCGGGATTCCAGTTGGCATTGGGCAATCTCAACCCATGTCCGCCGCTAAGATACTCCTTCACACCTGGGGGAGCTTCAAACTCGGTGGTGATTTGACCATCGGCATCAAAAATATCGTAAAACTGAATTGGGGCAACTGCCCCATTTGAGATATCAACTACCGCATATGAGCCAATGAAACCACCAGTGGCTCTGAGCTCTTCTGAATTTTGGAAGACCAGGATAATACGATGATCGCCATGTAAAAACTCAGTCAGAACATTTTCAAATATCGGAATTTTTTTTGACAAAATATCTGTATGCTCAAGCTGCATTTGAACGGTGGTTGGTAGTTTTGGTTGAATCAGTTTTTGAAAGAGGAGACTTTTTTGACTTACTTTGATTGTCTTTAGAAACACCGCATCAAATTGGCGAAGATTCGTCAGAAACAAACCGCTTTGCTGGGCAGCCTGTTCGTTATTTTGCAGAGCCAGCTTAAAGTAATCGTGAGCCGATGATTGAAGTGATGTGGCTAGCGGAATGAGCTGGAGCGAGTTTTTCCAAAGCTCTATTTCAGGTGATACGTGAAAGGTGGCCGCTGCAATTGCATTTGCCACCGGACTGACGAGCTGGGCAGTATTTGCTGCTCGGGAAAGCTGTCGATTCTGAAGTGAATGAATAACTAATGCAGTCCCACCAATAGCCCAGATAGTAACTCCCATCAAGACGAGCAAAACTGCTATGACCACCGTTTTAGGTTTGACAGAAAAATGCCGCTCTTTCGCGACTGGCGCAACTGAATGTTTAATCTGTGACTGCATGAAATCGATCTAGCAAGTTAGAACGAAATGGAAACAATTTGGTCGCCAATGACTAAACTTCTGACAACATCCATTCCTTGGGTAACTTTGCCGAAAATTGCGTGTTTGCCATTCAGCCAAGTGGTGTCACCAAAGGTAATGAAGAATTGACTACCACCCGTATTTGCTTGACCGGTGTTTGCCATGGCCACGATTCCTTCGCCCTCAAACTTCAAACTAGGATCGAACTCATCAAGAATTGTGTATCCGGGACCGCCAGTTCCCCATGCATCTTTTTGAGAATCATCTTTGGTTTTTGGATCTCCAACCTGAGCCATGAAATCGGCAATAATGCGGTGGAATTTAATTCCGTTATAAAAGTTACTTTTGGCGAGCGTTAAGAAGTTCGTGACGGTCAGAGGTGCTTTGTCTGGATAAAGCTCAATCACAATGTCACCTTTGTTCGTTTTGATGGTTGCTTGTTTGGCACTAATTGGCTGAAAGTCTTGCAATGTTTTCACTGTATTTTCCTCCGTAGTTACTTGATCTGATTTTGGGGCTGGTGATTGAATATCTTTTTGAAGTGTATTCGATAAAGACAAATCACCTTGGTTTTGACTACTGTTGTATTGTAATGCATTGTTGGCGGATTGGCTTTGGCCATTTTGCTGAACCGGTCTCAGCGGTTCAGTCTCAACAATCTTTGGTGCACAGCCAGAGAGGAAGAGAATAGATGCGGCTAGAGTAGAGATAAGTAAAAATGATTTCATAGTCTTAAATACCCTCTTTTTTTAACGCATTACGCTGTTTTTGCCAATACTCACTTCTTCTGCATAAGAGCTGCGTGTCTGCTGAATTTTGCAGCAGCTCTTCAACCACGATTTCTAACAAAATTGTATTTTGGGAACCCTTCACTAGAATCACATCGTTTGAAGAAAGTGCTTTTTTCAGTGGCTCTGCGACTTCCCATGCATTTGAGAACCACAAATTAACGCGCTTTGTTTTTTTATCAGCTAGGTAGCTAAAACAATATTGCTTAGTAAGTGGTCCAACCCAAATCAAAATATCGGCAGTAGTCTCTGCTAGTTCGGCAAGTTGGTGATGAGCAGATTCCGTGGCCGCCCCAAGTTCACGCATATCACCCAACACAACGATTTTCTTACCAGAGGTTTTAATGTTCTGCAACATATTCAAAGCAGGTAGCGTTGCTTCAGGCGAAGAGTTGTATGAAGAATCAATAATTGTGGAATTAGATACCCCTTTTAGGAGAGACATTCTCCCTGGTGGGAGTGTGAACTGAGTGCTCAGTGTAGAAATCCCAGTTTCTAATGGCACATCGTAACGCAGACCCACTAACAGCGCCGCGGCAAAGCCACCAAATGCCGCTCTAGTGTGGAGCTGTTTTGGAAAAGCGAGCAGGTACTCCTTTCCTTCGTAAGAGAAAGTGTATTCGGTTCCTGTTAATTTGACAGAGTATTTTTTAAGAGTAATTGTGGCAGCAGTTTCTTCGTGAATACTAAACGTTTGTTGTTCAGCACTAATAATTGGGTTATTTCTGAGAATTTGTGGGTGGTCTGCGGAGTAAATTGCCAGTCCACTTTTAGGAGCGGCGGTAATCAGTTTTCTTTTTTCATTCGCCACCGATTGCACCACGTCTAAGCCTGAAAAATTGGCTCCGTGGACACTGCTTACGTTGAGTAAGACCCCAACTTCTGGTTGGATCATTTCTAATTGGTAAGTCATATTTTTGGGCGGTTTATCGCTATCGATACCCATTTCTACCACGAAGTATTTATAGGTTGGCCACTTGGTAAGCAAATGCCACTTAGCGAGGAGTAGCGGCTTCAGCCAATGAATCCCTTGATAATTCTCAACCGGAATTTCGAGCACTTCAAAAGGAATTCCCGTTTCACTGTTGCCTTTTTTGGTGTATTGAACATCATCCCCATATTTGGCACGAAGGATAAGATAAGTGGCAAGCACCGCGGACGATTTGCCAGCACTTCCAGTAATTCCAATCATGTGTGGCTGATACTTTGCCAATTGCAATTTGGTGCAAATTTTGAGAATCGATAAGAAAAAATTTTGAACGAATGTCATGACTTAGTAAGTATACTTCAATTGCTGTTTGTCATGCCACTTTTGAATCGCTAAATCCAGTAATCGGCTCGTCAATTCTGTATAAGAAACGCCAGAGTGCTCCCAAAGCTTAGGATATTGACTAATAGAAGTGAAACCAGGCAGGGTATTGAGTTCATTTAAGAAAAATTTATTGGTGTCTTTTTGATAGAAGAAGTCAACTCGACTCAGACCTGAGCAGTTCAGGACCTGAAAAGTTTTGACAGCCAAGGCTCTGATTTGATCCGAAATATCGGCTGGAATTTGTGCTGGGATCTCCACTTCAATATCATCAGTAATGTATTTGGTTTCGTAGTCGTAAAATTCTGTATGAGGAATAATTGCTCCACAGACCGATGCAACTGGTTGCTCATTTCCGAGCACGGCCACCTCAACTTCTTTGATGCCGTTTACGCCTTCTTCAATCAAGACTTTCAAGTCGTACTGGAGGGCATCTTCAATTGCTGATTCAAGTCCGGAGTTGTCTTTTACTTTAGAAATACCCACGCTTGAACCGAGATTGGCTGGCTTCACAAAGACTGGGAAGCTGAGTTTTTCAGTGACTTTGGCTAAACATGCCGCCTTGTCTTGCAGCCAGTCGTTTTTTCTGAACCAGACAAATTTTGTTTGGGGAATACCTTCATGGTCACAGATCATTTTTTGAACGACTTTATCCATGGCTACTGCTGAGCCCAAGACATTTGAGCCAACGTAGGGCAAGTTCGAAAGTTCTAATAAACCTTGCAGTGTGCCGTCTTCACCATTTGTGCCATGAATGATCGGAAAGATGACATCAAAACTGAGATTCTGTAATCCAGCATTTGTTTTGAGGGAAAGAGTATTGCCTTCATTTTCATTTGGCAATAAAACCTGCACCGTTGGAGCAATCACTTTCTTCCCGTCTGTAATTTCCGCAATGGTGTCTCCATAATGCCATCTACCGTCTTGAGTGATCCCTAAAACGTGCGTTTCATACTTATCATGATCAATGTGTTCTTCAATTGATTTCGCTGAACGAACGGAGACTTCATGCTCTCCCGATTTTCCACCAAAAATAATTAACACATGCTGTTTGCTCATACTTCTCCAGTCTTATATTTTACCTTTGCGGATAATGTCGTAACGAGTTAAATGTCTTATGAATATAACCGGAGCATCCTCAGAAAAGAACTGCTGAAACTCTTGATATGTTTCAAATCGTTTCTTTTGATCTTCATTTTGGCGTCCATCCTCTAGAAGTTTATCAATTCTGGTATTTGAGTAATTAGTAAAGTTGGTTGGCAAGTTTGAGTGCCAAAAGTTGTATTGATCAGGATCGACTGGTGATTCCTCTCCCACTAACATAGCCTGAAAGTTGTTAGTATCTGGAAAGTTAGTGATTCGAATATCAACGGACATTCGCAAATTTTGACAGTTTGATTTATCTTTTTGTGCGGTATCTTTCTGACATTGATCGGCTGCTTTATTTCCCAGATCGATCCAACTCTGTTTAATTGTGTTTGCTTCAGCTGCGAAAATTGGGGTAGTGACGAGCTCAAAATGAATTGGTTGATTAAAGTTTTTTATACCAGAGAGTAATCTTTCCGTAGCACGATCAAGATCGTAATCATATGGCTTCCCAACATTTGAAAATGCCCAAGAAGTAGGACTAATCGGCCCATACGCTCTGGTGTCATCAGTTGGTTTCCTCACAGCATAATTTAATGCCACTCGGAATTCATTGGTACTTAGAAGAGGATCGGAGGCGTTAAAAAAGACACCTAAATACGTCTGCTTATCTAGTTTTGGCGTGATTTGCACCGTATTCCAGCCTTCTAGTCCAGCTTTTGAAGACAAATTCGGCAATATATCAACTTCTCCTCGTTTAAATGCTGAGGCGGCATCATCTTCACTTAAGTAAAAACGGTACGTTTTAATTTGGGTGGGACCGCTTAAAACTAACTCAGTTAAGCGTTGGCTTTCCTCTTTGTAGTCAATAACCTGATACTTGCCCGTACCAATCAGCTTAGGACGTTTAAAGAAGAAAAGATAACTTTCAGTGGAAAAGCGAAATAAAGGTTGAGAAACGACAACTGGAAAAGGAGAGTAGTTGTCTTTTAATTTAAAAACAACGTCATTGGTGGTCGTAATGAGTTGCACATCATTGAAGTTGTAGTTTACGGCACTCGGGACTAGTTCTTTGCCATCTTGCCAGAAAATGTTCTTTTTAATCACAAAGCGGTATGTTTTGCCATCATCCTCATTTGCCCATCGTTCGGACAAATCGGGGGTGGCGGTGCCATCCTCAGAAAGTTGAGTTAAACCTGAAGAAATCTCTTTTTGAATTTGAGGCGGCAAATTGGTGAGTGAGTACTTACCCACGATGCCGATGTAGCTCTTTTGTTTGAACTCAAACGTTCTTAAAAGAAGCGGGAAGGCAAAAGAAAAGAGCAATACAGCCGCAATAATCGTCGTTAAGACTAAGATGCCATGTTTGCGAAAAAAAGTCGAGATGTACCAGTAGTATTTAAGCATCTGAAACCATTATAACGCGGAATGCGCTGATTATCTGATGATCAAAAGACCAATTGAGAGCAATGTAAAAATGATGATGCCAAAGATAGTGAATCCAAAGATAACTCTCTCGACTCCACGCTTGGTGTGGTAGGTTTCACCACCACCAGCCCAGGTAGAACCTAAGCCTGATCCTTGAGCTTGCAACAGAATTGCAACAGTGATCAGCACGCAAATAATAATTTGGGCAACGCCTAAAATGGTATGTGTCATACACTACTCCTTATTTTGCAACTTCAGCTGATCTGGTTTCTCTTTGGACCGTTACTGTGACAGTACCAGGATACGTCATTTCGTTCTTAATGCGGTCACGAATTTTGAGTGCTAAGACCTGAACGTCATCATCTTTTGATTTCTCAGGAACTAACATGACTCGGACTTCTCGACCGGCTTGGATAGCGTAAGCGTGATCCACTTCTGGGTAGGAAGTCGCAATTTCTTCAAGTTTCTGCAATCTTTGGACGTACTCATCGTAGTTCTCGTAACGAGCACCTGGGCGAGCACCTGAGATAGCATCAGCTGCGTAGACAATCATAGACTCTGGACTAGAGAATGGCTCGTCTTCGTGATGTTGAGCAATACAGTCAATGACGGCTTGTGGCATGCCATATTTCTTGGCAACTTTAACACCGAGTTCAACGTGACTGCCTTCTTCATCATTACTCACTTTACCAATGTCGTGTAATAAACAACCTAACTTGACGATATTTGGATCAGCACCAAGCTCGTGAGCTAACTTAATACCAATTTTGGTTTCTTCCAAAGTGTGAGCAATTAAGTTTTGTCCGTAAGAGAAGCGATATTTGAAGCGGCCTAACATTTGAATCAACTCAGTTGGCATGTTGTAAACGCCTACTGCATGACACAACTTCTTTCCTTCTTCAAACATGACTTTGTCTAATTCACCACTGACTTTTTTGACAACTTCTTCAATGCGAGAAGGTTGGATACGGCCGTCTTTGACTAATCGCTCTAAGGAAATGCGAGCAATCTCACGTCGCACCGCATCAAAACAGGATAAGCGAACTTCAGTTGGGGAGACGTCTAAGTCAACGTCAACACCAGTGATCTTTTCGAAAGCGTGAATGTTACGACCAGCTTTACCAATAATACGTCCTTTATCTTCTTCAGAAGCTAGTTGAACGGTTGAGACGGTGTACTCGGTGACGTAATCAGTAGCACCATGTTTCATGGCATCAACTAAGATTTCGCGTACTTTTTCATCGGCCTGAACCTTGGCTTCTTGTTCTTTTTGACGAATTAAAGTCGCCATTTCTTTGGCTAACTTTTTCTCTAAACCTTCAAAAAGAGAAGACTTTGCTTCATCTTTGGTCATTCCAGAGATTTGCTCTAATTTTTCGAGGTTTTGTTGTTTAGCTTCTTCTAAGATTTGGCGTTGTTTCTCTAAATCTTGGCGATTTTTCTCGATTTGACGATCTCGATCATCCATTTGACCTAAGCGAGATTCAATTTTGTCTAATTTGACGTCAATTGAGCGTTGTTGATCTTCTAGAGAACGACGGACTTCACGAGCTTCTTGCTCGGCACGAGCACGAATTGCTAATGCTTCGTCTTTGGCTTCAACGATAATTTCTCGAGCACGGGCTTGAGACTCTCGTAAAATGGCTTCTTCTGTTTGAGTTTGTTGAGCCGTTTTGGCCATTGGAGCCATTGGTTTACTTGGCTTGATTGGCTGTGGCTGTCTTGGGGCAACATTCACCGGGCTGTTTGGTCGAACAGGGGAGACATTAACGTGTGGTTTAGCGGTGGCACCAGGTTTAGTGGTTCCAGCCTTCTCATTATTAAATAAGGAAGATAGATTCCCGAAAAATGACATAATACTCCATTCTTATCACCGTTTAAAAATTACAGTGTAATAAATTCGAGTACGTCAAAAAAGCAACTTTATGCGGAAAAAAGCCCGGGCTGTGAAAACAAAGCTCGGTATCTTGATTTGTAGATAGTAATTGCTCGATCGTTAAGTGGATACATATTTATATTACGTACTCGAATGATATGGCCATTCTACTGTTTTTTGCCTCAAAGGTCAATTATAAAAGCAAAAACCAGCCGGATGATCAGATCTGGCTGGTTTGCAATTTAATCGAGTAAAAATATCTATTCTTCTACTTGAGCTTCTGCCTCTGCCTTTTTGGCAGTAATTGCTGGTCTCACTTTGTCCCAGATCAGCTTTTCAATCTCGGCCATAACTTTTGGATTCTCGCGGAAGTAGTCTTTGACGGCTTCACGACCTTGTCCAATTACTTCACCTTTATATTTGAAGAAACTACCGCTCTTTTCGATAATGCCTTTTTCGACACCAATCTCTACCACATCACCTTCTTTGGAGATGCCGTTTGGACCCATATCGAACTCAGCAATCCTGAATGGAGGAGCCATCTTGTTCTTTACAACTTTGACTCGGTGACGACTGCCAACAATTTGGTCACCTTCTTGAATGTTTCCGATCTTTCTGATGTCTAAACGTTGTGAAGCGTAGAACTTCAAAGCATTTCCACCAGTGGTTGTTTCTGGGTTACCAAACATGACACCGATCTTCATACGTAATTGGTTAGTAAAGATGACCAAAGTTTTGGTTTTACTAATTGCGGAAGTCAGCTTACGCATGGCTTGGGACATTAAACGTGCTTGGACACCCATCTGCGCATCACCCATTTCGCCTTCAATTTCAGATTTTGGTACTAAAGCGGCGACCGAGTCGACGACAATGATGTCTACACCACCAGAGCGAATTAATTTTTCAGCAATTTCTAATGCTTGCTCACCGTAGTCTGGTTGTGAGATGAACATTTCGTCAATATTGACACCAATGTTTTGAGCTCGGATTGGATCCAACGCATTTTCTACGTCAATGAAAGCGGCGATGCCACCAGCTTTTTGAACTTCAGCGATTGCGTGCAAACACATGGTTGTTTTACCGGATGCTTCAGGTCCATAAATTTCGACAATTCTGCCTTTAGGAAAACCACCGATACCCAGTGCCAAGTTGACGGCTAATGAACCGGTGGAGACGGCGGGAATAACTCCCATCATTTGAGAAGCACCCATCTTCATGATGGAGCCCTTCCCAAAGTCTTTCTCAATTTGCTGAATAGCGATACTGACAGCTTGTTGTCGTCCTGTTTCTAGTTTTGTATCAGGTGCTGGTGCGGCTGCAACTTTTGGCATAAGATCCTCTTGGGCAGAAATAAATTATAATAAATGATATATTAGGGTTTTGTTCTACTATACTTAAACGCCCTTCTTTCGTATAGAGTAACAATTTTGTGTGACAAAAAGTGTAGTAAGAAAGTAAGAAAAAAGAAGTGGCAAAACATACCGGGCTGTAGTTCAGATGGCTAGAATGCGCGCATGGGGTGCGCGAGGTCGTGGGTTCGAGTCCCGCCAGCCCGACACATAATTTCTCCCCCTTGTTATAATCACCTCGTAAAACTCAAAAATGGGCTGTTATTTCAACGGTTTTATTTTTGATTTTTTTCTGCAGCACCTTAACAACGTACTTTGCTGGGAGGCATTCTGGTTTTCGTCTCATTTGAGGCGATGAGCTAATGCTTCTCAGTGTGAAAATCGATCGGAAAACCTATGTTTAAGGAGTGTTAATGATGGATGAGAAGATGTTTGATTCGGTAGAGTGGTATGCCCGCCATCTTGGCTTGACTCAAGCGGTGTATGAATCGCGGCCAGAATTTGAAAATCGGGTCAAGGAGGCGGTCAAAAATGATCCAACTCTCAGTGAGTTTGACCAAGAGCTGCTCGAAGTGGGTGTGATGCTGCCGGAAAACTCAGTCGGAGCGTTATGGTTGAAAGGCGACCGTAAGCCAATTGCGTTCAGTCTGGATTTGGTTGGACTGGTAAACAACGATGTGGCGTACCGCCTAGGTAATTTCACCAGCAATAAAGGCTGGGCGCGGCTTCGCGTCTACGAACTCAAAGGCAGAGGCATGACAGGCTCGTCAATCGCGCTGCTAATGTTAAAGGAGGGCTACTCGTTCAACGAAACAAAAGAAGCACTTGAGAAATTCGGCTTCGCCTGCGAGATGCAGATAGACGAGAATGAAGAAGATGAAATGTTCAGTCTTCCAACTCTAGCAGTTAGCGACATGCCGTACCCCAGACGATATATCTGGCAACTCTTTTTCCCGCGACCCAAATTACCGCTCAAATCAATCCCTTGGGTCATCATTTCTGAGGTCGATCAATCATAGGAACAAGTACGTGTCAAAATGCTGAAAACCCTTCTCTTGTAGAGGGGTTTTTTGTTCTCCTAAATACTTCAATTAAGTGAAGTGCTTAGGAGAACGGCCTATTCAGAGAATAAGCCGTTAACACTTCTACAAACCAGAAAAGTGATCAACCTATGAAGTCGCATATCCCGGCCAGCTGAGGCAGAAGGGCACCTTTTTATGGACTGTTCCAATGACGTTCGCCGTCGGTTCAAGGGAAATGATCATCGGTTGGTGTGGTGAGTCAATAAACTGGACTGACCAATCGACTGCAGACACTTCACGCCATCTTGGCGCCGTTTCATTACCATCGAAGGCCGTAAAAATGAGACGCCTTGGACTAAATTCGTAAAGACTTGGTGCAAATCCGGTTGGATAGGTGGCGACCATTTTCCCATCAGTCAGCGAAAAGACCGCAACCTGACCTTTGCCAGTATCTAGACTTTCTGCAACTGCGGCATAGGGATTGTTTAAGGAGATCTTCACCCAAGTATTCTTAGAAGATGTCACATACAGGAGCATCGGAATCGACTGAGGATTTGACCAATTCAACACATAGATCATCTGGCCATACTTCCAGTGCGGCTTGATCAATGCCCAATCAGCGTTTTGACCCTCTAGATAGCAAGCATCGAACTTTGTGGTCTGGCTGGCCAGCAATGAGGCTGAGAGAGTGGGCAATGGTGAAGCCTGAGTGGGAACGAGATGGCTTCCGGGAACAGAAGAGAACACAGTCGTCTGATTTGCTGGAGGGCGCGGCTCAGGAGCCAAGTAGACAAGTAATGAGACTAGGGATAATCCTAGTAACATTCCGACAATAAAATGGGGTAATGGACGATGTCGAGTCATGGGTCACCTCATCATTTAATCTGTAGAGTGTTATTAATGTGCAGCATACCGTAGGACACTGCGATACGCACTGTCTACAGAAAGCTTCCAATAGCTGAGATTATACAAGAATACAAGACAAATAATGGTCTGGCCTATAAGATTGATAAATGCGTTATTTTTGATACAATTGCATCTCAAAATTTTGTTGAATCCTCGAGGAACTTTCGTTTCAACTTGGCTAAAACAAGATTGAGAGACCTTTAAAACTAGTCACAATATTCAATATGAGGTGAATATCATGTCCGAAGTCCAAAATCGTCCGAATGGAAAACTGCTTGGAACTGCACGAATTTTCTGCGATGGCCGTCCAGTTGCCTTGGTGACCTATCGCCAAGGGGATCATTTCACGGCGCAATATT
This sequence comes from uncultured Pseudomonadales bacterium, assembly GCA_964574595.1. Classification (GTDB taxonomy): domain Bacteria; phylum Patescibacteriota; class Microgenomatia; order UBA1400; family PJMF01; genus CAZNOF01. Next base: position 71,098 of record CAZNOF010000005.1, read on the forward strand.
ACGACTCGAATGGTCATCTGGTAGATGAAACATATCCTTTTGGCTGGCAACTCTGGAGCAATTTTCTTCGCCGGCCCGGTTATACGTATACGTGGAAGGTAAACTATCCGGCATGGATTGAAACCCAGACAAGACAATCAGTTGAGCTTTTCGATGTTTATGTCAGGTCAACGTACCCTGAAGGTGATGATCACTTTGAGCAAGTTCTCACCTTTGTGCGATTGGAGGATGCAGAGCTAGCTGTAAAGCTGCTCTCCACCTATGATTTGTATAAAGAACGCTATGGTATGACTCTCCTGCGCCTTGATTACGAGCGTGGTTACCATCCAGAAGGCAAATCGATGTATGCCGAAAACTTTGAGTTTGACGGTAAACCTCGCTCGGCAGAGCTTACTGATGCTGAATACATCTCCCTCGTGGAAACAGATTGCCTAATGCGCCGTAATCTTGCTGGCAGACTTGATCCCAAGTATCGAGTTCAATTGGCTGCTCCTTCGATTCGTAAGCCGATGATTGGCAAACGACAGTTGGCCGGTAGTCAGTTGCCTTGGCTCCTCGCAATCATTCAGAAAATGTGGCTAGAAATAAAGAAGCTTGCTCAGTAATGAGTGAGAAACCCGTGTGGGTGCGTTCAAAAAAACGTACAGCCATTAAGTTGGCACCACCGGGTTTTCTAGCATTAGCAAGAAAAATTACATTTTTTCAACAGAAGAAATACCTAACACAAACAAGCCATTATTGAGGGTAGCTTTGACAATCTGACTGACGAAGACTCCGGCAGATTCCATGTCAGTTCCCACGATTCGGTTCTCAGAATAAAAGGAGTTGTACATTTGGGCGACTTTAATTAAGTATGTTGCCACAATACTTGGAGATTTGAGTTTGGCTGCTTGGTCAATAATAAACGGGAACATAAACAATTCTCGTAAAAGTACTTGGAGTTGTGAACTCAGTTCAGCAGAGTCGATTGTCAGGTTAGCGGGATCTAATTTTGAGTTAGCAAGTAAGCTACATGCCCGTGCATGCGTGTACTCTAAGTAGACACCAGTTGCTCCGTGAATTGAAACGGAGTCTTTAATATCAAAGATGACGTCCTTCCCAATACTTTGTTTCAGCAAACTAAACTTGATGGCACTGACTGTTAGACGAGCGGCTGTCTCATCTGTTTGGTCCTTACTTATTTCTAGGAGTTGTTCTTTCACAAGTTCAATCAATCCAGAACCAGTGATCACATTTCCTGTTCTAGAAGACATTTTGCCTTCTGGAAGTCGCAACATGCCATGACCAAGGTGTGTAACTTTAGCGGCAATTTCTGGTGCTAAATCTTTTAAGGCACTCAGCATGACTTTAAAGTAATCATTCACCTCATTGCCAGTAATGATAATCGAGGAATCGAAAGTAAAGTCGTTATTTTTCATGAAAGCTAGACCGAGGTCTTTTGCTTCATAGGTTGGTAATCCCTGAGAGTTAATAAATACACGGCTATGAAGTCCTTTTTTCTCTCCTGCATAGATGATAGCGCCCTGTGACTCTTCAAAAACATTGCCTACATTTTCTCTGACCAGCTTCTCACCAACTTTGGCTGTTTGGCTTTCAAAGTAGTACTTATCGAACTTGGTGCCAAGTACTTTGTAAATCTCTTCAAATGCTTCGAGGCTCCATTGTCTACCTAAGTCATAAATTTGATTCGTCTTTTCATCTTCTCGAGAGAAGACCAGTTTGTTGAAATGTTTAATCTCTTCCTTTACCTTCACATCATCGCCTTCATAGGCTTTAGAACCAATTGAGTACCACTGTCCAAGTTTCTTCACTTTCTCGGCTAGTGGCTGTTGCGAAATTGATTCTATGGTTGAGGTGCCTTTGGCAATTTCTTCTTGCCATGCCCACAATGTTTTCGCCACGTGCATGCCAACATCACCCTGATAACAGAGGCGCTTGACGTCTGCACCTACGAAAGCATGAAGTCTTGATAAACTTTCACCAATCGTATTGCTCATTAGGTGGCCAATGTGAAATTCTTTGAACGGGTTGGGGTCGGTAAATTCAACTAAAACTGTTGAACCATTCAAGCTCTTGGTTCTGCCCCAGTCAGCTGGCTGTTTGACTGCATCGTTAATACCGTCTAAGAAAAGCTGATTTGTTGCCTCAAAGTTAATAAATCCTGGACCGGCCACACTGATGTTTTTGATATACGAATGAAGAGCAGGGTGTTTCTTTAGTGAGTCTGAAAGCTGTACCACAATTTTTTCTGCATGAGCTCTTGGATTGAGCTGTGAATCCTTTTTTTGTACCGCCTGGAGTTTTAATGCTACGTTCGTGCTTAAAAAACCGTGGTCAGGATTTTCTGGAATGAAAAATAACTCATCAATCGTGAGTGGCTTCAGTAATTCTGGCTGGTAGTGATCGGATGAATTTATAAGTTCGGTGAGGAGCTCAAATAAATCGCTTTTGATCTGAAAAAAATTCATAGACGTAGCTAGGGATTATAGTCTATAATCTTCCCCTATGACAAGACATGAAGAATTAGGGATTGATGTAGTCTTAACTGAACCAGAATTGGTTGAACTAGCTAAACTGCTTTATCCTGAAGTAACCGAATTACCAAGCCATTTTGAAGAGGTGTATCCTCCAAGAAAGCTTCCTCAAGGAGCGGCTGTGACGCGCTTTGCGCCAAGTCCTACGGGTTTTGTCCACATTGGTGGGATCTATGCCTCCTTAATTTCTAAGTTGTTAGCTGAACAATCGGGTGGCGTTTTCTTTCTCAGAATTGAAGATACAGACCAACGCCGAGAAGTAGCTGGTGGCACCGAAGAAATTATTACGGCGTTGAAAAACTTTCAAGTTGAACCAACAGAAGGATATGTAGATGTGGATACTCAAAAAGGCGAGTACAAACCATATGTGCAGAGTCAACGTACCGATATTTATGCCGTTTACGGAAAATGGTTAGTAGAAAATGGTTTAGCATATCCATGTTTTTGCTCCGAAGAAGAATTAGCAGAAATTGCCAAACAGCAAGAGGCTGAAGGCTTAATGAAAAAAGGCTACTATGGCAAATGGGCAAAACATCGGAATTTATCTCTTTCAGAAATAAAAGCAGAACTCTTGGCTGGCAAGAAATTTGTCTTGCGTGTCAGAGCTCCTCAAACGAGTCATCCAATTCACTACACCGATCTGGTTCGGGGTGAAGGGGGTATGGAAAGCAACACTTTTGACATGGTACTGATTAAATCAAATGGCGTGCCAACCTATCACTTCGCACATGTTGTTGATGATCATTTGATGAGAACCACTCATGTAACTCGTGGTCAAGAATGGATGCCTTCATTACCATTACATATTCAGCTCTTTGAGATGTTTGGAATGGAAGTACCAATTTATATTCACTTCTCACATATTGGCAAAAAAGAAGGTGGATCCGTCCGTAAGTTAAGTAAACGCAAAGATCCGGAAGCCGCTGTCAGCTTGTACACCAAATTAGGCTATCACCCGGTGGCAGTGCTTGAATACCTACTCAATTTGGCGAACTCAGGATTTAGCGATTGGCGAAAGAGTAATCCAACCAAATCGTATAAAGATTTTCCATTTGACGCCAAGAAAATTGGTAAAAATATTGCCTTGTTTGATCAAAAGAAATTAGACGATATCAGCCGAGACATCATTGCCAAAATGCCGGCGGAAGATGTCTATGCGGCAGTGGAAAAGTGGGCGAAACAGTTTCAACCTGATTTTGCAGATCGAATGGAAAAGACCTCTGACTATACTTTGCAGGTGATCGGAATCGAACGCAATCAAGAACGACCGCGCAAAGATATTGTGATGTGGTCCGAAGTGCCAAACCTCATTAAGTATTTTTATGACGACCAGTTTGCGGCCGATGGCATCACGGAAATTATTATTCCAGCCGAAGTCTCAAAAGACGATGCGGTCAAATTGTTACAGTCTTTCATAAACGAAGATTCAACTCTTCTAGACAAAGAGTCATGGGTAGAAAACTCAAGAACTGTCTCTGAGAAATTGGGGTTTGCTCGTGAGCTGAAAGCATTCAAAGAGTCGCCAACTTCTTATAAAGGACATGTTGGTCACTTAATGGCAGTACTGCGTTTTTCTTTGACTCATCAATTAAATGCACCAGACTTATATCAAGTAATGAAAGTAATGGGACACCAGCGGGTGAAAGCTCGGCTGGAACAGGCAATTAAACAGATAGCTGGATAAAAAAGGAATATTTCTTAAGGTTTAGTCGAGGTGTATAATCGCTTGTCTAATCAATGAGGAATGAAACTACATGATAGAAAACAGAACAACTTCACCAGAAGCAAGCTTTTTTAAACAGATGTTGGAAGAAGCTGGTGTCACTCAACTTGGAGAAAACCAATTTGCAGTGATGGTTGGGGAGTTACAACATGTCGGTCCGCTTGCTACAATTATGGAGCTGGCACATGGCCGTTTAACTTGGCCTGCTGAACCGGCGGGAAATTGGCCTGACGAGATAGCACATCACTGAAATGCATTGCGGTTATGAAAAACATCGAATTTGCCTACCCACTAGATTCACAAGCCACAGTCGACTCTGATTTGCGAGACCTCAAGAAGTTGAACGGTGAAATGGGATCTGAAATCCGCTTCGAGCGCCAAATTGCCTTACTTCAAAAAGAAGTTGATGAATTAAGTCCAAGTCTGATTGCCGAGAACATTCCTCATTTTGAGCAAATCGTTGAAAAAATTGCCAGATTAGAAGATCAGATACCTGGTAATAACTCCGTGCTGAGAAAAGAGTTGTTTGGCTGTAAAGTAAAGCTGAAAAACATAGCTCAAACGGGAATTATGTCCAAAGTGACGAGTTTAATTGAGACTTCCAACGAATATCATTCGCAACAAACTCCGATACATCTTTCTTCAACACTTGAAAAATGGCGAGCAGCAAGAGCTCTCAAATCTGCAGCCGAAAAGTCATCTCTCATTTCAGATCTACGAAATAAACACGCGACTGACATTTTAACGGTTCAGTGGCTGATTCAGTTATGCAAGCATGCTATCAAGCATAATATGATCAATGTGAAGCTAGACGAGCTGATGAGCTACTTTACTCCAGAAGAAATTGAAGAGAGTAAAGACCAAACATGGCAAGTTAAAACAAGACCAGTTGCTAACCCAATGCAGATTTATGCTGGATTTTCCAACTCTTCTTCTCGGAACTAATTCGTCCTCTTACAAATCCCTTACTAGATCGGTTCAGGTTAATCGCTATAATAGAAACATATTGATTTTACTTGATTAATTGGAGGAATATGATTGAGATACTTTTGATTTTACTCGTGGTCTTTTGGGCTCTCGGTTACATCCACATTGGCAACATTACTGTGCCAAATGCATTACTTTTTAGTTTGAATGGTCGACCTATTACCTTATGGGACCTTCTTATTTTTATCATTGTTCTCTGGGCAATTGGTATCTTACCAACACCATTCCGTGAAATTGCTGGCGTGTTACTTGTTCTTTGGGTGCTCGCCCTACTTGGTTTAATTGCAATTGCTGGTCTATCCAACTTAATTGTGATTGCGATCATTGTAGGTATTGTGGCTTCATTTATTAAGCGTTAAGCTTGGGGAATGACTTTCCAACAAGCCTATTCCAGGTTAAATCCAGATCAAAAACGAGCTGTGGATACGATCGATGGCCCAGTCATGGTGGTAGCTGGTCCTGGAACTGGGAAAACTCAAATTTTAGCGAGTCGCATTGCTAATATTTTGCAAAAAACGGATACAAACCCGTCTTCTATTTTGGCACTGACGTTCACTGAGTCTGCGGCAAAGAACATGCAGCAACGCTTAATAGATTTAATTGGTCCCACGGCCTACTCAGTTCACATCCAAACATTTCATTCTTTTTGTGACAGTGTCCTGAGAGAAGCTCCAGAGTATTTTCAAATTGAACGAGAAAGCCAAGTATTAACAGACTTAGAGCGGTTTGAGTTGATGGAGGAAATCCTGCGACAGCCAAGATGGGAAGTGTTACGCACTATTAATTCACCTTTCCATTACCTGAAACCGATTTTGCGAACAATTTCAGATCTCAAAAAAGAAGGAATTTCTCCGCAGAAACTTACCGAGCTGGTGACTGCTGAACGAGACGCGTTTGAAGAAATCAAGTCAGGACTGAAAAAGGGCGCTTTAGTCAAACAAACCAAACAGGTTGCTAAGATGTTAGAGTTGGCCGAGATTTATTCCCTTTACCAGCAATCATTAAAAGATCGAGCAAGATACGACTATGATGACATGATTGCTTTTGTAGCAGATGCATTTGAGCGCGAAGAGGAGCTGCTCATGTCATATCAGGAAAAGTTGCTTTACTTTTTGATTGATGAGTACCAGGATACAAATGCTTCTCAGAATAAAGTCGTCGACTTGCTTGCTTCTTTTTGGGGAGATGAAGCGAATATCTTTGTGGTGGGCGACCCGAATCAATCAATTTATCGATTTCAAGGTGCTTCACTGGAAAATACTTTGAACTTTCTTGACAGATACCCAACAGCCGAAGTTATTCAGTTAAAAACCGGCTATCGCTGTCCGCCTACAATTTACCAAGCTGCGGCACAGATTATTCAAACATCGGATGCTGATCAGGTTGCAGCGGAGAGTTCTTCCAGTAAACTGCAGTATGTCTTAGAACAACTTCAAGAGCCATTGGATAGTCTACAAAAGACTGGTGAATTGATCCATATCGCACCAGTCCCTAACGCCCAGTTGGAGACTGTTTTCGTGGCTGAGTCAATTCAAAAGTTGATCAAAGAGGGTGTATCAGCTAAAGAAATTGCCGTGTTGTATCGGAATAACGCTGAGGCAGTAGATCTAGAACTGGCCCTGCAAAAATGGCAAATTCCATATGTGACTGATAGCGGCCATGATGCCTTAAAAAACCCAACCGTTTTACAACTATTTCACCTCTTTGATGTTATTCAAAAAATCCGTTCTGCCGATGAAGGGCACGAGTTATTTGAAGTCTTGAACTATTCCTGGACGAAAATGGATCCCCTGGCGGTAATGATGGTGACGAGAGCAGCCGGCAAAACCAAGATGTCGATTTATGAGCGGATCAAATTAGGTTTTCCAGAAATAGTGAAGTTGCAGTTTAGTGAAGACATGACGGCCATGGATTTTGCGGTGCTAGAAGATTTCATCTCTCAACTAGAACTCTGGGGAAAACTCGATGCGGACATGACGTTCCCCGCCTGGTTTGAGATGGTGATGAATGAATCAGGATTCTTAGACTGGGTGCTGGCTCAGCCAGACGCTGTCGGTACCGTGCAACATTTGAACGCTATTTTCCGGGAGGCAAACTCCTTAGCGCTTCAACATCCTAGGTTACATCTGGCGGACTTCATGAAGGCGATCCAAGTTATGCAGACGCACGGTATTCAGTTGGCGGTTGAAGAGTATATTCCTAATGCTGATGCCGTTACTTTAAGTACCACCCACAAGGCCAAGGGACAAGAGTGGTCATATGTGTTTGTGGTGCAGTGTATCGATGGAAAGTGGGGAAACTCTCGGTCACCAAATGAACTACCACTGCCGGAAGGCATTTTGCAGCATCAGAAGATTACTGATCAAGATCGTAATCAGGATGATGAACGACTTTTCTATGTAGCTATTACCAGAGCGAAGACACGCGTCACCATTAGTTATCCTGAGTCTATCGTCTCAGGAAATAAATCCAAAATGACATTGCCTACTTTGTTTATTGAAAAAATTGAGAAGAGCTTAAAGGAATATCAGACACCACCAGAGGATTCAAAATCACAAGAAGCTGCTTTGGCCAAACTCTTACAACAAGTTCCTCCCAGACCACATAGTGAAGTTGAGCGAGAGTGGTTGCAAAAAATCACCTCTGACTTTCATATGTCGGCGACTGCCTTGAATACATATCTCAGATCATCCGCCGAATTTTTAGAAGATGTGTTGTTAAAAGTGCCACGAGCACGAGAGGGCTATCAGGCATTTGGAACGGCTGTTCACTTTTCTTTAGAGCAGCTTTATAAGACTGTCCAGTCAACGCAAAAACTCCCTGAAGTAGAGTTTGTGTTGGCCCAGTTTGAAAAAGCGATGAAGAAAGAAATTCTGTCAGAAGAAGAGCTGCAGCTAAGATTGACGTATGGAAAAAAAGTCTTGAAAGAATACTATCAGCACGCAGCCGATGGAGAGTGTAAACCGCTCTTCTTAGAGAAGATGTTTGGATATGGTTGGAGTACGACTATGTTAGGTGACATTCCTCTCAACGGTCGAATTGATCGGATCGACTGGCTAGACGAGTCACTTAAAACAGTAAAAGTGATCGATTACAAAACTGGTCGAGCTCGAACCCTCAACGATATCGAGGGTAAGGTGGGGACTGACGAGTATTCAGAACGTGAACTCGCTTTGCCGGAGAATATCCGAGGTCGTTTAAAGCGTCAGCTGCTGTTCTATAAATTGTTAACAACTCTGGACCAAAGCTTCCCGGCCACAGTCACGGAGGGCATGTTCGACTTTGTAGAGCCAGACAGGGATGGCAAGTTCACTCAACGGCAAGTACCTCTTTTAGAAGCTGATGTGCAGGCTTTGAAAGAATTGATTGTGGAAGTGATGCAAGAAATTCGTTCACTTCAATTCCTCGATCAGGTATAGAATAACTTTTATGCCTCTTCCAGAAATTTCCTCCGAACCAGTCTTCCCAAATCAAGCCGTTCCGCTAGGTTTAACTTCAGTCGTGTTTGCATCTGGGGTAGGACTTTTGCTCATGGAGATTTTGATCCTGAATAAGTTCGTCGTGGCAAGGCAACCGATTATCCCGGTTTTACGAATTCCAGATCTTCTTATCGGTGTGACTATCTACTTAAAGACATCAATTGATTTTGCAATTTTCATTGGTAGGTTGATGAGCAAGTACCCAGGTTGGAAAAATCGAATAATGATCGAAATTGGAACGGCTCTAGGCAACATTGTTGGTACTTTAGCAATTCTGCTATTGTGGGATTTCTTTCGAGAAATTCGTTTTCTGATGGCGCTTATGATTTTAGTGGCTTCGTTAGTTCTGTTGCGAATGGCGGAAGAAGGCTTAGAGCATGTCAAAGATGAAGCGGGCTACTACAAAATTAAATTTGCCAAACTCGCGTACCAAATTGAAAAGACTCTTCATACAGTAAATACCTTCTTAGCTCCAGTTTTAAATAAAATTATCCCTCGAACAGACATGAAAGAAGATGGAAAAAAGAGTATGTGGGGATTGTTTGTGGTGGCATTTACGATTCCTTTTGTGCTGGGATTAGATGATTTTGCCGGATATATTCCACTTTTTAATGTAGTAAATGTCTTTGGATTTGGCTCAGGTGTTTTCTTAGGGCACATGTTCTTAAACATTGCATTGTTTTTATCGCCAAAAGTGACAATTAAAGTGGTGAAACATCCATATATCTCATTCGCGGGAAGTATTGCCTTCGTTGGTCTGGCAGTTTGGGGACTAATTGAAGCAGCAAAGTTAATCGGTTTAGGGGTCTAATTATTTCCAACCGGGAAGAGCGAAAAAGAATGTATTTGCATACCAGTTCGGTACGAATATTCCAATCCAGTTAGGGTAGAAAATAAAGAATGTGGCTCCCACAGCTAGAACTGATAACCACAAAATGAGCCGTCGCACAGCCAATGTTTTTCCAGCAAAGTGTACTTCAGTAGAAATATTTTGCGATTTGACCAGCCAGTAACTCAGAATAATTGCCAAGGTGGGAACAGCTGGAGTGTAGTGATAGAAGAACATAATTCGAGGTGACAGTTGCCAAGGGAGCCAGACAATAAAGTAGGCGAACGTAATGAAACGCAGCGGTGAGAGAGCCGGGACGTAGTTGAGGTGAGTGAGAACCTCATTCTGTTTAATGACCGGCTCAGCGGTCATCACATCTTTTACCCCTTTGGTCAGGATGGTCACCACGGTAAGCAAAATAGCGATATCTCCCAGCCAGAATAGAATTGGATTTCCTTGTGTGTAAATGTTCGCGATCTGATCTTGACCATACGCAACAAACATCCAGACTGGCCGAATGTCTAGGAACCACTGAATTGGTCGAGACTGATAAGGATGAGTGGCTTTCAAATTTGTTTGATACCACCAGATCTGAGTGTGCAACTCGGAAAAGTGAGAAATCAGCCGCTTGCAACCACCTCTCGCTTCCAAACTTTCCCATTTTGCTGAATTTTGAGGCATGATTATTTTCAATCCTTCTACCCACCAAGAATTCGTTTGTTCGCAATAACATGAGCCTTGCTGCACGAAGTCTTGTTCGCAGACAAGTGTTTTTCCCTGAGCAAACATTTGCCAGTAGCTAGACACGTAAATAATGCCTGGAATGAGAATAACGTAGATAAGAACTTTACTGGCTTGAAAGAATATAGTTTTGAAAATCGTCAAGAAAACAGATGGTGTCCTTGCTGATTGAAAGACGCCACTAATGTAGGACATTCTGGAAATTTCAGGAAGTCGTGTAGACAAAAACTTCTGATCTTCGTAATAGCTGACATACGCTTTCAATTGCTGCACCAAACTAATAAACTCGAAAAAGAGAATCGTCATAATTGCAAAAAAACCAGACCACTTACTTGCGGCAGCCAGTCCAAGACAAACGCTTGTTAAGAAGAGAAGAAACAAGTGTCGTTTATTTTGTGATCGATGGAAGAGCGTAAACTCAGGAATTTGCTCTTTCTCTGCCTTGGTTTCAGGAGCCTTTTGGAGAAGTGCCGCGCGATATTTTAAGTAGAAGACGAATGACAGTAAAATAAAGAAAGTCACATGGATATCGTTCATTGCGATTCGCGACTGCACCAGCAACAAGCCATCAAAACTTGCGAGTGCTCCGGCTAAAATGCTTATCCGTTTATCATGAAAAAGCTCCTCAGCTAGAAGTACAGTCGCCGCAATCACTAGGGTTCCAAAAATTACCGAGCTAATTCTCCAACCAAAAGGCGTTTCACCAAATACAGTCATTCCAAGAGCTTGAGTATATTTAGCAAATGGTGGGTGCAGCCAATCTACAGCAGTGCTTGGTTCTGGAGGTTCATTCCACCATTCAAAAGCTCTGGGATCACCCCGGTGAATTAACTTAGCAGTGACAGCGTGGTATACCTCATCAAAAATGTAGGTTTTGATTTGACCCACCTGATAAATGCGAGTCAGAAAAGCAAAGGACAAAATAAGCCCAAGCCAGAGCCAAAAGTATTTTTCGACTAAAAATTTCATATAGTAATTAGAACAAGTATAAGATGGTCATGGTCAACAGGCCAAACAAAAATATAGTGCTGAGTAACGGCTTATCTCGCAAGACTACTTTTTCTGGAGATTCACCTTCATTATCCTCATAGACTAATTGAAGATATCTCATCACTCCAAAAATGACCAGTGGAACCGTAGCCATCAAGAGTTTTTGTGATTGCAGAGTTTTTGGCAATATTGTGTAGACACTTAACAACCTACCGGCTGGAGAGACACTTTCAGTTTGGAAAGCAAATAGCGCGTAGGTTAACCAGGTCGCATTGGCAAACATGCCGGTGTATTGATCGAGCAGACGTTCACTGTATCGTTTCAGCGTTTTTCGAGTTTCTCCCATCTCTTTCCCTTTCAGGAGAGTTCGTTCACTTTGTCGTTTCCCCACAGCTAAGAAGAGTGAGGCTGAGAGGACTGTCAATAAAAACCAAACGCTGGTGTGAAGATTCACAACCACAGCTCCGGCATAGATTCTCAGTAAAAAGCCGGCTGCAATTGATAAAACGTCAATAATGGCGATGTGCTTTAGTTTTTTGGCATAAAGGATTTGCAACACAAAATATGCTGCCACTGTCAGTCTGAAGAATGGTGAAAAAGAGAAACTGGCTAAGAAGACAATCGCTAGACCAGCCGCGGCCACACAGGCAGCTACCGGAATTGGTAATGCTCCAGAAGCAATTGGACGCTTCTTTTTAAAGGGATGCATCCGATCCGCTTCAACGTCCACAATGTCATTAATGATGTAAATCGAAGAAGTCAAAAAACAGAAAACAATCACCGCGAACGTAACGGTTAAGAAGTAAGGCAGTTCGTTGGCAGGCTGATAGAAAAAGAACCCAGAAAATGTAAGAGCTGCGTAGAGAGCTAAGTTCTTTATCCATTGCCGTGGTCGGGCGGATTTAGCAATGAGGTAAATGAGACTGTTTTCCATAATCAAATTCTTGTTTTGTTTGTTTGAATCTTCGCCCAGATCAGGAATCCAAAGACAGAACAGGTGACAATTCCGAAGGTGATTACCTTACCTAAACTGCTCAAGTATAATGATAACACACCCAAAATAAGAGTCGTTAGCCAGTAAAAAATTGCGATCCTTCTGCGCCCCCAACCCAAGACATCCATCAGTTTATGATGTAAATGACCGCGATCACCCCAGAAAGGCGACTTACCAGCTGCCAATCTTCTCGCAATAGTAAAAATCGCATCTGCTGTGGGAATGGCCAAGACCATGATTGTGGTAGCAATTTTGGCTCCAGAAAGAATTGACAAAACAGCTAGCAAAAAGCCAGCCAAGGAGCCAGCACCATAACCAGGCATGATTTTTTGAGGATAGACGTTCCAGACTAAGAGTCCAGCAAATGAGCCTGCTGCTATTAATGCTAGCGCTTGCGTATTGAATTGACTTGGATCGTCGGCAAACCGGCCAGCCAGGAAGCTAATAAAGACTAATGCTATTGCCACAAAACCGGGCATCTGACCATCTACACCTTTGGACCAGTTCACGATATTCATATTCCAAACTATGAAAAAAAGCGCTAAAAGATCAGATAAAATCCAAACTGAATGTTGCGTGCCGAAAAGTTGGAACGAGTAAATCAAGGTATCAAGATGAATGACACCCTGACCAAAAGGATTGGTGACATAGGCAATACCAATTCCAGATCCCACAACAATCAGAGCGGCAATCAACCCAACTCCAAGCCTATAGAGTGGATGAATGTCTTTTACGTCATCAATGAAGCCAGTGATTGCCAGGAGAAGTGAGGCAAAAAGAATTGCTAAAAGATACTTATCAACGTGCAGAAAGAGGAATGAGCAGATCAGCAAACTACTAAAAATGACAATCCCGCCACCTCTTGGAACTGGCTGCTTATGTGTCGTTTTGACGTGAGTAGCAAGCTGTGGATCTTCTACCCAACCGTGTTTTTTATACCAATAGATAATTGCTGGGGTAATCAAGAGGGCGAGTAAAAAACTGCAGCCAAAGAAAATCATATTAAGAGATGATATAGACAATCCTTACTAGTTCCAAAGTTAGTAAAATTTGAATTGCTAAGGTACACCAAGCAAAGAGCATGGGAATAATCTTCTCATGGTGAAAAAGGATCTTAATTAAAAAGGCGTGCCCAATTGTAATCGCAAATGATATTACCGGAAAAAGAATCAGCCATTGCTTATCAACTAGATAGTCGGTTGGTTCGGCCAACGAATAATACATGGGAACAGTTGGTTGGAGTCTGAAATAGGCAATCAGGAGAAAGAGCGCAATTCCCGAGCTAAATAAGAACGAAAGCTGAAAGGGTGCTTTCAAGTACCGGGGAACTTGGAGTGAAAATGTTTTAGGAGTCATAAATGGATCTTGAGTACTTCACCATCCATTATATCAGGTGGGAATCTTTTTCCAGAGAATGAAGTGCTCAAAGTTCAGGTTGGGAATGTAGTTCTGTTCAAGGTACATTTTAATTTCATCTGGAACTGTTTCCCCCTTAATTACTACAGCATAAATTGGACGCACTTTCACTAAATCAAGGTATGTCTCGTGTTCTGCTTGGAAGTCTCTAATATGAAACAGAACGGTAAATCTGCCGACAGGAGATTTTCTGGATAGGGCATACAGGCCTGGATCTGTTCCCCAGATGAAAAGGTGATTGCCAGGTGAGGCAGAGATGATTTTGGCGGCCGCATAATTATCCGGCATCAGCACTTCAAAGCTATCCCGGTACTCTTTGCCGGTCATTTGACCCGTTAGAAAGCGATAAAAACGTTGGTAATAACTCAGCGTGGCATATGGCCGTACGTTAAGTAGAACCAGGGCACTTACAAAAACAAAAATGAGTGCAGCTGAGGTTACTATTTCCAGACTTCTGCCGATTTGTTCACCGGCACTTTGTTTCACTTTTCTAGTGATAGTCAACGTTTTGACAATGCCCAGGAGTTCACCAATTAGCAGCGCAAAAGGTGGTACGAGCTGCAAAAAGTAGTGCGGATAAGGTCGATTCGACAGGAGTGTTGCAAAAAAGGCGAGGGCAAACCAAGTGGCAACAAATTGAAACTTATGTCGCATATATCGAGATGAAAGAGATACGAGGCCGATGATTGCGGCAGCAATCAAAGCTTTTCCACCTAGAGTGAAAGCAAAACTAATAAGTGGATTGGCAAACTCAAGCTTCCATGAACCGGCATACCTGAAGTTATAGAGTAAGCCATAATCGAGATATGCTTTGCCTGAACCGCGGACGACAAAATAAATGATTGAAGCGATAATTGGAGTGATAACGCCAGCAGACACAACAAGTGTTGAGACAATTGTTTCTTTCGCTTTGACCATCCAAGTTCGGTTTTGGCGATATCGATCAAAGATCGGCAATGCTCTAAGCAGACTAAACCAACCAACACTCAAGAATGCTAGGACATCAAATAAGCCAGGAACTTTCGTTAAAATACCCAAGCCAAAGAAACAACCCGCAACGAACAGCCACAGATTTTCTGTCTTATGAGTGGCCAGTTCAGGGCCAGGAATCGATTTTTCTGACGCGAGAAATTGGTTTAAAGACTGCGTTTTCATTAAACTGGCAGCTCCCAACAGTACGAACGTAATCACAAATAACTCGCCGTTTGGAATATTTCCTTCCAGTGCGGGAAGCGTTGTTAAGACAACGAATACAAGAGTTGAAAAATAAGTAATCCAGTTGCGGGAGAAGAGTTTTTTACAAAGGGTATAAAAAATAATTGTGCTGATCGTCATGGCACCAATATTCAGCACGCGGAACCAGAATTGATTGGGCACCATGGCTAAGTAATAAATGATTGGTGTCTTGTGGTCAATGATTTGGCTATAGAGCTTCTCTCCTTGAACCATTGCCCGACCAATCGTTAAGTAAATTGCTTCGTCTCCATACCAATATGGTTCCACCAAGTTGGGGATTCGCAGCATCAGCATGAGAGCTAACAAAATTAAAATTGGAATGTGTTGATCAAGGAAGTAATCGACTTTTTTGAACCATTTAAACATTCGTTCATTATGAACAACATTTTGAAAAACCGCAAATCGAAAAGTTAGACTTTTTCTGTGACGCGGTACTCGATATATTTCCCTAACATTAATCTAGTATGAGCATCTAGACCAGGCAGGGCTGAGAAGAAGAATCCGATAATGGGTAAAAGTAAGAACTCAACAGGTTGCAAAATATACGAGAAAACGTTTCGCTTGTTTGGTCGAGGGGGTCTGTTCATTGCGTCAATCACAAAAATAACCAACATACTGATCAGTGACATGGTCAATAATCCAGAAGTTACTTGAGGCAATCGAGTACCTAATGCTGTTCTAGCAAAAACAGGATTAAGAAGTGGCGGCAAAATTGCAGAGGTGGTAATTGCGAACCAGTTGACTGGCCACAAGAAATGGTCCTCAACAATTTTAAAGACGCGGATTGTTTTATCCCAAAATGGGACACCTTCAGACAGCACATACTGGCGAACAATGTAGGCGTCGTCACTAACACCCCATGCCCAACGCACCAACTGTTGATACTGATTTGTCATAGCTGAGACGAAGCCCTTGGCTTCGGCAGCATCCGCATAGATTGGTAAGAAGATTGGTTGAACCTCAAAATCGCCTTTTTTGGCAAAGTACGATTTAAAGAATAACCGATAATCTTCTGGAATAACGTCAGTATCCCAATAGCCAATGTCATCGACATGCTTCAAGGAAGTTGAGTAGGTAGAAAAGTTCACTAATCGATCTTTTCTCATTAAAATATAAAGTTGGGAAACAGAAAAAACTGATGCTAAAACGCGAATGGGAGGGTAGACCTTCCAAATATTATTATAAAAAACAATGCCGCCCTGCCAAATTTTATTGAATGGCTTGTCGGTTGTTAGGAAGTCGTGAGTGAGACTAGCAAAGTAGCTTTTGTGAAATAGTGCGTCAGCATCTTCACTCGTAATGGTAACTTTTTTGATATCTAAACCTTCTTGATCAATGAGCAATTTTTTAGCAGCCTTAGCACCCCAGCTTGTATTAGATGATTT
This sequence comes from uncultured Pseudomonadales bacterium, assembly GCA_964574595.1. GTDB lineage: Bacteria > Patescibacteriota > Microgenomatia > UBA1400 > PJMF01 > CAZNOF01. Next base: position 87,412 of record CAZNOF010000005.1, read on the forward strand.
ACCTTTTACTTCACCCTGAATATCAGGATGTTCCGTTGTCCAGAGATCTCCAAACAAATGTCCAAACTCCTTTTTGAGTAAAATAGCTTTTTCTCGTGCGACTTCACCTTCTCGTTCTTCAAAAGAGAGCATAATGTGGAGACGTTTAATTGGGTATGTTTGTTCCGAGAGAGCCGCTAAGGTTCTTTGAAGCGTGGTCAACGGTTCTTGATAGGTTGGAATGACGATAATGTGATGAATACTGTCCCAAGTTTGAGGGTACTCTTCTTGCAAGTAGCCAATCCAGTTAAACTTCATGGAGGCTCTCATTTTAAAGTTAGCTACGATGGAAAGAATGGCGATCGAGACAGATCTGTAGAGCCAGTACACTGCAAAAGTGATCACGTAGTAAGCCACAATGGAAGGAAAGACAAACGAACCCCAGATTGGAAAGAGAATTAGTGACCAAGAAACAAATCCAGGCAAAATTTCTAAAAAGCGTTGGGTTCTGATTGGGTGACGACGAAAGTACGTTTTGATCATAAGCGGCAGAATTCTATTTTACCTGATTAGGCCTTGAATATATATCCTGTATTACTGAACACTGAACAATCGTAAACTATTTTCGTAGATTTGGCTAAGGTCTAGTTGAAGTTCATCGGCAACATATTCTGCAGTCAGGGAAATCATCCAGGGCTCACATGGTTTCCCTCGATGTGGAACTGGTGGCAAAAATGGCGCGTCAGTTTCTAGCAGAACTCGATCTTTCGGCGCAAACGCGGCAATCTCTCGAATCCGTTGAGAATTTTTATATGTTACATTGCCTGCCAGGCCAATGTAGGCACCTAGTTGTATGGCTTCTTGAATGTAACTTAAAGGACCGGAGACACAGTGAAGAACAAACGGTTGAGAAAAAGCATGTTTTTGCAAGATCGCTAATACATCGCCGTAGGCATCCTCTTTGGTGTCCCGTACGTGGATTATTAACGGCACTTTTAATTCCTGCGCAAGTTGTATGTGCATTGAAAAACCAGCTTTTTGCGCACTTTTTATCGATTCACGTAACTCGGCATCATCAGGGAGTCGAAAGTAGTCTAGACCGGTTTCGCCAATTCCAGCCACATGGGATAAATCTAATGACCGTAGACCTTTCTCATCCACTTCAATTGACTGAAGTACTGACTGGTTACTTGACTCAACTCTTTCTTGATACTCTCCCGGATGAATTCCAACGACCGCATGAAAGGCTGGATTTTCTTTTGCCAAATTTATCGCTCTCAGGTTTGTCTCTTGGTTGACGCCAATAATCGTTGAGTGGGTTACACCAGACTCTTGAGCCTTGGTCCAATACGTTTTCCACTCGTTGAAGAATGGATCTAAATTATAGTGACAGTGAGTGTCGAAAATTGTCATGTAGTTACTCAGCTAAGCGAGGAAAAAGCGGTTTCAGAGCAGTAATTTTAGGGGCGGTGAAGTGATTCAAGATGGTTTGACTGGTTTCGGGCATGAAGGGTTGCAAATGGTAAGCGATATCGACAATGCGCTCAACTGCAGCATTCAAGGTTTTCACTTGTTCTTCTCCAGTTTGTTTCCAGGGTTGTTGCTCACTTAAAAATTGATCGGCTAAAATGGTCTGTTGTTTCAACCAAAGAAGCGCTCGATCTTCCTCAAATGATGCCATAAATGAACTATAGTCAGCATTACATGTGGTTGGAACTTTAGCACCTGCTATGCCTGCTTTTTCGGAAAGTTTAGCTACACGTGAGCACAAGTTGCCAATCCCATTGGCTAAATCTGATTCATAGACTTCTTTAAATCGATCGTAACTAAAGTCGCCATCACTATGTGAGGGTATTTCCTTCAGCAAAAAGTAACGAACTGGTTCTAGACCAAATTGTTTGACGACTTCAAAAGGATCAATGACGTTTCCTAAACTTTTACTCATTTTTTGACCATTGGCCGTAATATACCCATGAATACTTATTGATTTAGGGACAGCGAGCCCCGCAGAGAGCAGCATCCCGATCCAGTAGATTGAGTGGAATCGATTAATCCCTTTTCCGATGACGTGTACATCAGCTGGCCAATACTTCTCAAATTCTTTTTGATCAAATCCCCAGCCAATACCTGTTAGGTAGATTGAGAGGGCGTCGAACCAAACGTACATTATATGATCATCATCATTTGGAACCGGCACTCCAAAACCTCTAGCGCGACTTTTCGATCGAGAGACACTGAAGTCTTGTAATCCCTTGTTAATGAAACCGAGCATTTCATTTTTGTATTGAGTAGAAACAAGTCTGAGTTCATCGCTTTCAATTAATTGTTTGATCTGTGATTCATATTTGGACAGTTTGAAAAAATAGTTTTCTTCTTCAATTTGTTCGGGAACAGTTAAATGCTCTGGGCATTTACCATCAACTAATTCGTCAGGTGTATAGAATGATTCACAGCCTACACAATAGAGACCGGTGTACGTTTTTTTATAGATGTCGCCACTTTTGTCACATAGTTCCCAGAGTTTTTGTACTCCTGGCCAGTGTTTCTCTTGATCACTGCCCCGTCTAAAGCCAGTGAGACTAATACCAAAGAATTTAAACGCTTCTTTAAATATCTCGGAGTATTCATCAAGCCATTCTTGAGTGGATTTGCCGGCTTTTTCTGCAGCCTGAACATTCTTTAAACTATTTTCGTCTGCGCCTGAAATGAAGGCTACGTCTTTGCCTAACAATTTTTGATATCTGACGATCGCATCAGCCTGTAACCACTCAAAAACGTGTCCTAAGTGTGGTTTAGCATTTACGTAGGGAATAGCAGTAGTGAGATAGAAAGTATTAGCGGTTTTTGGCACAGAGCTTATTATAGCCTATTTTCTGAAGAATTTGGTCAACTTCTGGAGCTGAGCTTCTGCCCATTGTTCTTGATTTATTTTTTCAATCGCCATTCTAAAACCTGGTTCTTTCATCATTGCAGATACTCCAGAGATGGTTGCACTTGAAACATTGAGTATTTTCTTAATTTCTTCGTAAGCTACTTTTTTATGTAACAACAGCCCAATCGCCAATCGCTTGGAGAGCACAACTCGTTCAGTTGAGGTCAGAAAATCGTTGAGGAATTGCTTTGCATCACTCATTTTATTGAGTTCGCACAGCGCTAATGCCAGATGACCGTTAACTTCATTGGTAATTTCTTTTGAGAGATTCTTGGAGGAAACTTGCACAGCTGCATTATCTTCGGTGAGTTCGATACGTCAAGAGGAACTCTGAGCCTACAAAGAGCAAAATGGTAACTACGACCAATGGGGTATTCCAAAAGTGATGAATTCTCAAAGAGAATAGAACACTCAGGAGAATGGCAAGTAAGAAACTTCTACGAAGATTTTGTAAGAGATACCAAGCAGTAAAGAAATGCCCAAAACCAAAAGCCAACAGGATCGGAAGATACGAATTAGGCAGAATCAGGTCTTTGATTGCGGCAGGTTGAATTTTTTGCAGGATGATCACTGCGATGAAGTAAGAGAGTATTCCTAAGAATAAGGTGGGCAACTGCAAGATGTACTTTTTGGGAGAGAAATTCTCTGACAGAAGTAAACGAATGAGCTGTGGTTGACTATTATGGCCGGAATTCGAAGTTTGACGATGTATGACTTTTCGTTTTTCTAGTTTTAGTGGTTTCGCTGCAGGTGGCTCCGATGTTGCTACTCCTGAAATATATTTTCCCTTCAAGTAGTCGGGCTTTTCTTTTTTATGAGTTGGCTCTGCCGGCGAGTCATCCAAAGAGAATTGCTTGAGAAGTGTTGGCATAAGAAATTGATGTGTGTCTAGAGTATGAGTCTACTTTTCAGTATACTGATCATGATACTTGAAAAAGGGACCGTATGGATTTGCAAATTATCATCATTCTTCTTTTAGTAGCTGGTTTTGCTGTACTCTTTTGGCTGCTCAAACAAGCACAAAATAAAAATAGTGATTCTGAAAAGTTGGAGTCACTTGTGAATCAAGCTTTTGGGTTATCTGCTCAAAAAATAGCGGAGCAGAGCCGTCAGATACTGATGGGAGAAAAAGAAACGATTCGCGTCGATCTAGAAAATAAACAGCGAACCATTGAAAACCTGGTTAAGACAATTCAAACAGAGCTGGCTGACCATCACACTGAACTGAGAAGTTTAGAAAAAGACAGAACGAGCAAATTTGCGGAGCTTTCAACTTCTCTCGAAAGCCACCGAAAGTTGGCTGATGATTTACGAGTCAGTACTCAACAGTTAGCATCTGTGTTGTCAAATAATCAAATGCGCGGAGCTTGGGGAGAGCGGATCATCCTCGATTTAATGAAATCGAATGGCTTAATTGAAGGCACTCACTATTCAAAGCAGACGAAGCTCACCACAACTGAGCTGCGTCCGGATATTATTCTCCTTTTACCTGATAAGCGAGTTGTGCCAGTAGATGTTAAGTTTCCTTATTCAGAAATTCAAAAGATGGCACTAACGAACGTCAAATCAGAAAAAGATGCTCATGAGAAGCAGTTTGCTGCGGATCTTAAAGTGAAGATTAACAAAGTTGCAGATTACATCAACCCAGCCTACAAAACATTAGACTATGCGATTTTGTTCGTGCCAAATGAGATGGTTTTTTCATATATAAATCAACGCTTTCCTGATTTAGTCGATGAAGCGATGAGTAAGAAAGTGATTATCGTTTCTCCATTTACATTTCTCATTGTGGCCAGAACCATTCTTGAGAGTTATCGAAACTTTGAGATTGAAGATAAGCTGAGAGACATTATTCAGTATGTAGGTGAGTTTGTGACGGAGTGGGGAACTTTTAAAGAAGAATTTAATAAGATGGGTCGTGCTTTGGACACCGTAAATACATCCTACGAGAAAATTCAGACCACGCGAGCAAAAGTAATGGACAAAAAGATTCACAAGATTCAAGGGCATCAGACGCTTGGACTACCGGCATCAGATGAACCACTTGAAATTGAAGGCTAGTTACAGACCTCGTACGTTCTTATCAAAAAATTCTAAATCACGTTGGATAACTGTCGACCAATCAGGTTGCATATTATGATTGGAGCCGGGATACCTATAATAGGTGACTTCAATTGGCTGAAGTGGCAAAGTTGATTGAAGTTCTGCACTCACTGTCGCTTCTGCTGTAGCCTGCTTCTTTCTACGTGTATTCTCAGTCCGGAGTTTATCTACAAACTCATCTGACCAAATGTAGTGAATTGCCTCATCGGCAACTCCCTGATGAATCTGGATAGGTCCTTTCAAGAGGTTAATGTGCTGTGGCATAGAAAATGCTAGAGCATCGTATTTCGCATCAAACTGAGAAATCCACTTTCTTGAAGCCTTTCCTTCGTCGGCCTCTTCATCACTAAAGTAGAGAACTGAATAAGGGAATGGGGCAGTGACAGGTGCCCAAAATGTACTAGGAAATGGGAAGCTGCCTATTTCCAAGGCAGTTAAAGTGATTTGCCCTCCATTACTATGCGCCCAAAGACCAATTTGATTTCTGTTTACCTGAATGTGGGTGGGCAGTTGCGGCTTAGACGAAAGAATATCATCAGGCACAGTAATACTTTCAGAAAAGGTAACTGTTTTGAGGAGTTCAACTACATTGATTGGTTTTTGGAAGCGAGCTTCCCACTCATCCGAGCTTTCTTTGTCACTACCACCAAAACCAAAAAAATCTGGTGCCAAAGTGATATACCCGTGTTGGGCAAAGTACTCACCAGCATTCTTTGTTCCTGCACCTGGTGCGTAGTTGGCTGGAGGAATATAGCCTCTGACTAGTACCAGAACAGGCAAAGAATCTGCCGTCTGAGAGTTCAATGGGACATTCATTAAGCCGGTCATTTTTTTATGCAGCGTTTCATACGAAAAAGTGAATGAGGCAAAAGAGGGTTCGATTTTAACTAGTTTCTCAATAGTAATTTGGCTCGTTTGATACTCTCTTCCTCTCAAGTTTTCAATTGAGTATTGAAGGAGCGGCAATTGTTCTGGTTCCGGTTTGGTGACGAGAGGGATTGTGATCTTTTTTTGACCAAAAACGAAGTAACTGACAACTACAGAGGTAGACAGCACAATCAGAATCAGGAAGACTAAAAACTTTTTCATGACTCCATTGAGTATATCACCGTCAACAAAAAACCCTCCTGTTTGTCAGGAGGGTTAGCTTCAATAATAAAAAGAAATTATTTAGTAACTTCTTCAATTTTCTTGGCAGTTGCTTGAACTGGGCCATAGAATGATCTCATCTCAAATAAGACATAAAGACCGATCAAAATACCAACCACGCCTCCAACGATTGATGAGAAGTTTCCACCAATTGCACTCACTACTGAACCGGCCGCACTTAATAGGTTAATCCAGAAAAGTAAGATCCAGCCCTTCATTTCGCGGTTTTTTAAAGGGGTAAAAGCAGAGTACATTAAGAAGGCTGAGACAGCACTTATGACTAATGCAATTAAACTGAATACTGGATTAGCTGCCATCCACGATAACGCGTTTACAACACCGAGGACTTCGGCAATGAGGCCGAGGAGCACCAACCATGGGGAAATTTGCACTAAAATTTCAGTGATATTTTTCGGTAAATGTGGAAGTGTCTTAAAAGGATCTGCCACTTGATCGATAAATTTCATTGATTCTGCATCCGTCAATTTGTCTAAAATACTTGCCATACGCCTCCTAAATTACTGTTGTAATGAGTATAACATGAAAAATTATGCGTCAAGAAGCTTGTTTCAATAAACTGTTACAATAACGAAATGCACGCGAAAAAAGAAGAAAATGAAATCTATTTCTTAACAGGAGCTGCCGGTTTTATTGGTGCCAATTTATTGCGTAGATTACTAGATGAATCTTGTGCAGTGCATATTCTCTTAAAAGAGTCATCAAATTGTTGGAGAATTGCTGAAGTCTTAAAACATCCAAAACTAACTGTTCACTACGGTGATCTCGCTGATCAGGAAGCACTCTCAGAGCTACTGAGAAATGTGCAACCAACTGTCGTTTATCATCTAGCCACAAGAGGCGCTTACTCTTCTCAAAATGATCCCAAAGATATTTTTGAGACAAACCTTTTGGGGACTCTTCATCTGCTTGAAGTTGCCAGAGGCATGCCTCTCAAGCTATTTGTGAATACGAGCTCCACCTCAGAATATGGCAGCAAAAACCAGCCAATGAAAGAAGATGATGTGCTTGAGCCAGATAGTTTTTATGCAATTAGTAAAGTAGCTGCCACGCATGCTTGCCATCAGTACTATGTACAGTACTCAGTTCCGGTGGTGACTCTTCGCCTCTTCTCAGTCTTTGGACCATGGGAATCGCCAACCAGATTATTTCCCACATTGCTTGAATCACTTCGTTTGGGAAACATGATGAACATGGTGAAGCCAGAAACTGCCCGGGACTTTATTTTTATTTCTGATGTTATTGATCTTTATCGCAAGATTGAACTTCTGAGTAAGTTCCCAGGAGAAGTTTTCAACGTGGGATCCGGTAAACAAACGAGTCTCAAGCAACTGTCCGAAGTTGCCGTTCAAGTCACAAAGAAGAAAAGTCAGTTTGCCTGGAAAGCGGTACCTTCAAAAAGTTGGGACAAAGACATTTGGGTAGCTGATATGCATAAAACCTACAAGACATTGAACTGGTCAGCCAAAGTTTCAGTAGAAGAAGGTTTAAGAGAGTATTGGTCATGGTATTTGCATCATCATCAAATCTATCACTCTATGCTACACTAATCGCCAATGTCGTTCCGTCTCTCTTCTCTCAGTCGCACCCAGTTACGGCTTCGTCAGGAAATACTTGAGATAAGTCATCGGCATCATTTTCCACATTTGGGTTCTTGCTTAAGTATGGTCGACATACTTGATTCCATATATAAAGTGAAAAGACCGAACGACGTATTTATTCTTTCCAATGGTCATGCCGCAATCGCTTACTACGTGATTCTTAGAAAGAATGGACTATTAACAGAAAAAGAGGTTGATGAACTGATGGTTCATCCCGATGCTGCTCCTGAGCGGGGAATTTCGGTTTCTTCTGGGAGTTTAGGACAAGGCTTACCCATTTCAATTGGTTGGGCACTGGCTAATCGAAAGAGAAAGATTTTTTGCACCATTTCTGACGGCGAGTGTATGGAAGGGAGTATTTGGGAAAGTTTGAGAATAATTCAGGAACTGAAGTTAGACAATCTTTGCATAACCATTAATGCCAACGGTTGGGGAGCGTATCGACCTATTGATCTGTCATTATTGAAAAGGCAACTAAAGGCCTTACGATTTCTAGTAAAAGAAGTGAATGGGCATGACCTTCCCGAACTGCTTGCAGCTTTGAAAAGTCAAAAGAAACAAGGCTCAGAAGCCATGGAAATAATTTTTGCTAAAACGAATGTTGAACAGTATCCTTTTTTGAAGGGGCAGGCAGCGCATTATCATGTGATGACTCAAGAGAACTATGATTCAACTCGTTAACCTACGCCACGAATTCGCAGAGTTAGTTCACGCTGAAATGCGTAATAATCCAGATGTCTGGGTGATAACTGGAGATCTGGGATATGGAATGTGGGACAAAATTATGTCAGATTTTCCCGACAGATTTATAAATACAGGAGCTGCTGAACAAGCCATGATGGGACTGGCAGTAGGATTGGCACAGTCTGGCAAGATCCCGTTAGTTTACTCAATTACTCCTTTTCTGTTGTATCGCCCATTTGAGACGATCCGGAACTACATTCATCAGGAGAAAATTCCAGTCAAGCTAGTTGGGTCGGGCCGGAATCGAGACTACGAAAATGAAGGGTTTTCTCATTGGGCCGAAGAAGATACGGCAGTTATGAAGATCCTCTCAAATATTCACTCCTACTGGCCATCAGATTTAGCGGAACTAAAAAAAGTTACGAAAAAAATGTTTCAGACAAATCAGCCCTTTTACATCAACTTAACGAAAGTAACAAAATGAAAAAGAAAAAACTAAGCGCTGTGATTGCTTGCTACAGAGATGCTCAAGCTATTCCAGTCATGTATCAGCGCTTAACTCAGATGTTTAAAAAGTTAGCAATCGATTACGAGATTATCTTTGTCAATGATGGTAGCCCTGATAATACGGAGGAAGTGCTTCAAAAGTTGGTAAAAAAAGATGCGCACGTGATTGGCATAAACCATTCCCGAAACTTTAGTTCGCAGATGGCGTTTACGAGTGGGATGAATATTGCATCGGGAGATGCCTTAGTTTTCATGGATGGGGATTTACAGGATCCTCCTGAGCTAATTCCTGACTTTTTTAAAAAATATCAAGAAGGTTATGATGTCGTTTATGGTATCAGAGTGAAACGTGATGAAGTCTGGTATATGCAGCTCCTCTACAAGCTCTTTTACCGGTTTTTTTCAAGACTTTCCTATCTGCACATGCCGGTAGATGCGGGTGATTTTTCGCTGATTGATCGAAAAGTTATTAATGCCCTGAAACAGTTCCCAGAGCGGGACCGATTTATTCGAGGCCTCAGAGCATGGGTTGGTTTTAAGCAAATTGGCGTGCCATATGTTCGACCAAAGAGAATGTTTGGTGTGAGTACCAATAATTTTTTCAAGAATTTCCGATGGGCAATTAAAGGTATTTTTTCATTCTCGTACGTACCATTGGAGATGATCACGAATTTGTCACTCATTGTTTGTATCGCCTCATTTCTCGGAATTATTTGGCAAATTATCGATCGCATCGTGGATCCGGGTACACCAAGAGGTATTACTACTATCTTGGTGGTAGTACTTTTTATTGGAGCAATCCAGCTTTTAGCTTTGAGTATCTTGGGTGAATATTTGATGAAGATTTTTGAGGAAGTGAAACAAAGACCTCCATATATTGTAAAAAGTATTTTTAAGAAGATATGATCTCTGTCACAGCTCTCAATGTGTTATTGCTACTAGCGGGCGCCGCTGGCATATTTATTTACCGACGCTTACACCCAACAAAAGAATTGAACCTCTTTTTGATACTCATGCTGTTTTCAATTGTTCCCTTAGTTAGTGTTTGGCGTAAGGGGAGTTACCAAAGTGGTGATTTCAATGATCACGTCTATTTCTTCATGTCGTTTTACAATTCATTGCAGGATGGGATCTGGTTTCCTCGTTGGAGCGGCGGATTTTGTGGCGGATATGGATATCCACATATCCAATTTTTTTATCATCTACCATATTATCTTGGATCCTTCTTTCACTACTTCTTAGGAACAAGTTTTGTTGATAGTCAAAAACTAGAAATATGTGTGTCTTTCTTTGGTGCAGCTGCAGCCATGTTTCTCTGGCTACGGACTGAGTTTGATCAGAAAGCAGCCTTTCTGGGGAGTGTGCTTTATATTTTGTCTCCTTATCTTTTAGCTGGAGCACATTTTCGAATTACACTTGGTGAAGGCTTAGGCTCTTTTTTGGTTCCTCTTATTTTGTGGTGTATAAACAAATCGTTTCAGTCAGTCAAACATAAATGGCCTTACTGGTGGGGGATAACTTTTTTTTACACCCTACTGATACTGGCGCACCACGTGGTTCCGCTACTGAGCTTGCCGTTTGTTGTGAGCTACTTTTTATTTAAATATTGGCAGTCTGAACGTAGAGATCGAAAACAATTTATTTATTTTGGCATCGCGCTTGCTACGTCTTTTCTCGTAACAAGTTACCATTGGGCGCCAATTTTGCTTGAAACAAAGTGGATTCTCCAAAATCAGTTGCGGGTGATTGTTTTCCCTCCTATTTCATCCTATTTTTATTCTCCGTGGCGATACGGATTGCTAAATCAAGGTCATTATGGAGAACTGACTTGGACGGTGGGATATATGCACTGGCTAGTTATTCTGTTATCTACGGTAATACTCTTTGTTAAAAAAGTGACTAGGCGAGTAAAAGCGCGATTGTTATTTTTGCTGGGTTGGTTCCTGTTGCTTTTCATTATGATGCTGCCATTTACCGAGCCATTGTGGCTGGTAACACCACTCCTGAATAATTTTCAGTTTGCATTCAGAATGCTTTTTTTAATTAATCTCGTTGTTGCTGCCTTGACTGCGGTACTGGTGTCTCAAGCTGAGGTTTTGTATTTAACTTTTTACAGAAGCCTAAAGGGAAAACTTCCTTCAGAATTTCCAAGGAGACTATCAGATACTCACATCGGCTGGATAATTACATTATGTGTTTTTTCGACAAGTGCGTTTACCGTCCTGAATTGGGGACAGCGGACAGTGATTCCAGACTTAGATGACACCAAGTTGGAGTTGATGTTACCAAGTTGGTGTGACCAAGTGGCAATTCCGAATTGGCTCGATCAAAAAACATTTAAAAGCCTGCCGCCAAAGTCTGAGAATCTAGTAGTTGTAGATGGAACTGCCTTGATACAGCAAAAACAGTATGGAATGGAGGAACATGCCTATTCCGTCATTGCCACAGATTCGGCTACTCTTCGTGAAAACACTACCTATTTTCCTGGTTGGACGGCGTACCTCGATGGGAAGATAATTCCAATCTCTATTTCTGATCGACAGTACTTTGGAATTATGCAAGTTGAAGTTCCGGCTGGCATGCATGATTTGCGTTTTGCATACGAACATACCGCTGTCCAAGTGCTCTTCGAAAAAATTAGTCTCGCTACGTTAGCAATCTGGAGTATAGTTACCGTTATCTGCCTCTATGAAAGCAAATATGACTAAACCGCACTTTCATCAAACAGAGTGTGCCCTGTGTGGCTCAACAGATCGACATGATTATGAAATTGTCTATCCAGCCACCTACCTTCAGACTGAAGTTGAGAGTCTGTTTTCTGCCAGAAGACTTCCTGACGGAATTCACTCGCAAATTGTCAGATGTCTGAGAGACGGGCAAGTTCGCTCGACTCCTGTGCTCGAAAATTCAGTTCTTTCCAAGTTGTATCGCGAGAGCGAATTTACCTATCAAGAGGAAGTCACAAATTTGACTCAGACGTATATGAATGCTCTTGAAGATGTCTTGCCGTATCTGAAAGCGTCGGATAAGGTTCTGGAAATTGGCTGTGGATCGGGCTTCATGTTGTCGGCACTCAAAGCAAGAGGGTTTAAAAATGTTTACGGAGTTGAGCCAAGTCAGAAAGCTATAGACAAAGCAGACAAATTTATTCAATCACGAATTACTCAAAAGCTGTTTTCAAGAAAACTTTACAAAGAAGAAACATTTTCATTCATTTTCATTTTGCAAACCCTTGACCATATTCCTAACCCGAAAGAGTTCCTCGCAGACTGCCTAGCAGTTTTAAAACCTGGTGGGTTTATTTTGTCCTATCATCATGATGTTTCTAGTTTGTCAGCGACTCTCCTAGGGGAAAAAAGCCCAATTTTCGATATTGAACATACCTATCTCTACGACCACCGCACCAGTTGTTTGCTTCTTGAAAAGAACGGTTTCATTGTGCGCAAAGCCTACTCACCCTTGAACGTACTGTCCTTGTATCACCTGGCTTGGTTAAGCCCTTTACCTACGTTAATGAAAAACTTTCTGCTGAAGGAAAATGCATTTTCAAAGCAAATGCTTCATTCAATTAAAGTGGAGATTCCCCTAGGTAATACCTGTATTATTGGCCAAAAACCGAGAAGCGTCCCACGATCAGATAAAATAGTTTAAAATGAAAGCATGTGGAAGCGCCTTCTCATTTTTGCCGTAGCTTTGGTGGTTGATGTCGCGTTGCTTCGCTGGGGGTGGCAAACCCAACAGTTCAATTATCTGACCGACATTGGTAAGCGGCTTTTTGAAGAGCCAATATTGCCTTGTACTATTCCAATTAGATATCGGATTGATCAGATAGATCCGGAATTCAAACTTTCATCTGAGGACTTTATAAAGGATGCCTCAGCAGCTGCTCAAATTTGGAACACAGCCAAGGGTAACCCAGTTTTTATCTACGATCCTCAAGGTGAGTTAAGCGTGAACTTAGTTTATGACGGTCGCCAAAAGCTGAGTGCCCAGATTAATCAAATGCAGAGTAGCTTACAAACAGCAGCAAAATCGTTAACTCCCCAAGAACAACAATTCAGAAAAGAAGTAGCCGCTTATGAACAAAAAGCGAGCGCCTTGAATGCAGAAATTGTCTCCTGGAATGAAAAGGGCGGTGCCCCGCAAGAAACTGCGGACCAACTGAATAATCGGGTGACCGAACTCAAGGCTGAAGCAGACAGACTCAATACTGAATCTGAACGATTAAACAAAATAAGTAGTAACTACAATGCTCAAGTTGGCACGCTTAATAAAACAGTAGACACATTTAACTCTCAACTGAATGAAAAGCCAGAGGAAGGTATTTTCATCGGTGACGAGAACAAAATTGAGATCTACTTCAATAATGGCAAGCAAGAACTGGTTCACACCTTGGCTCATGAAATGGGTCATGCTTTAGGAATGAATCACGTTGATGACAAAAAAGCTATTTTATACGAATCGACAAATTTATCTGTTAAACCCTCGGAAAAAGACCTACTCGAGCTAGAGAAAGCTTGTGCACCTCCAGCTCAAAAGAACTAAACGAGCTGAAATTCTCGAGACAGTACTGTATAATCCCACTTCCTATGAAAGAAAATGAACAAAGACGAAAGTTACTAACTAGAAGAGAGTTTGGACAAATGCTTTGGCGTGCGGGTCAGGTTGGCCTGGCTTTAGAGTTAGGTAAACTCCCGTTTGTTAATGCACAAGATTCAGTTACTCCAACTCCAACTTCTGCAGAAGTAAAAGTCACCCCAGATATTGAAGAACTTTTCAACAAAGATCCTGACCTTTTGATTGATTTCACTGCTATGGCTGAAGGTCCATTTGTTTCTGAAAACTTTAACGTTGATGAAGGTTCGATTATTAAAACTGAAGCACAGAATTACACGAAGGACGCTAAAAACCTTAGAATTGAAAAATATACCGATCCTGCAACGGGTGAAACGTTTAACGTACTTGTTCTCCAAGCCGTCAAAGAAAAGAATGGTGATAAGGAATACACTTCCGCTCGCATTAACATGAAAGGTCTTCTCGACTTTACCTATGGCAAGATTGAAGTGACTGCTAAATTTCCAAAAGGCGCGGGGGTCTTCCCGGCTATTTGGCTCCGTTCAACTGACCAGACAAATAGTCAAAACCCAACTCCAGAGCAAGCAACCAATAAATTCAAGTGGGCACTTAACGGCGAGATCGATATCGCTGAGGAACAAGGTGCAGATCCAGGAATCATTAACTCAACAGCTCATTCATACGAGACTCTGAATGCTGGTGGAAATCCAAATGGTATGAAAACGGAAGTTGCTGACTCAGAAGATGCTTTCCATACCTATGGAGCTGAATGGAACGAAGATAAGATTGTCTTTACCGTCGATGGAGAGGTAACCAATGAAGTCATCATTCAAAGAGAGGCTGATGGCTCGTTTGATCCTGCTAAAGCTCCATGGGCCCACGACTTCCACTTAGTCATTAACCTGGCAATGGGTGGAAACTGGGCACAAGACGTCGCAAAACGTAAAGGACTTGACCTGCCAAATGGTATTGACGATTCGCAAGAGGCGAATTGGAAATTCCTCATTAAAGACGTCAAGTACTTCAAGCTGGCTGCAGCCTAGTAAATTCCTAAAAATCTATTGTTTCAAAGTTCCAATTTTCAAACTGGTTAATGCCGCTTGAGCATCTGGTCCTTCGTGTTGTGGCTGTCTACTGAAGAGAGACGTCGCGTCACGGCCGCAGCCCTTGAGAATTTCTTCCCCTCCTGGGTGGTTTGGAATGAAGCTCGTCACGTTGTATACCGAGCCGCTGACAACTAACCAACAATCTGAGGCCGAGCCGTGCTGTTGCACATCAGACATGCTGTACTCAGCATTTGCTGCAGGAGACGTTTGCGTTGTCGATGAATCCGTAGGAGAAGGAGAAGCTTCGATTGTTCCTGAATTGACAGTGGGCTGAGCGGAACAAGCAGTAAACAGTACTAAGGCTGGGAGAAACAGAAGCAGTTTTTTCATAAGGTTATTAATATATGATATTGAGCTGAAAGTAAACTGAATGATTAAGAATTTATTGTCTAATCAATGCAACCTTGAACGAGATGACTCTCTTTACGATGACAATGACAACTTCAACTCTAATGAATAATGTAAATTAGTGCTATAATTAGCACTAATATGACACATTCTGAGCAATCTACATTACATAAAATTAAACTTTTCCTCCTGACTGGATTTTTCTTCATCGTTTCCTCTCAGCAAGTGTTTGCTGGGGGAGGTTCAATCACCCCTATTAACTTTGCAGATAGTCAACAAGTTACCGGCAAATCATTTAGCCCTGTAGTCGCAGTTAAAGATCCAGCTTCTAACTACTCCTCTCCATGGGTGGGCAAAGAGTTTTCTATTCAGGCACATGGTGACTTAGCAGGAGCTTCCTGCAGCACAACCCAACGTGTCTCCGACAGCCAAGGTCAGATCAAGGCTGACTGTCACGCTGATGCTTATGGGAACTTTGCTTTTGACATAGTCGACTCCTCCGGCGGCAATAATGGTACTTTTAGAGTTATTTTCGTAGAACCTGGACAGGGCAGTGGCTCAGGATTTAATGAGCAAAGTCCTTCTGGTGAGTACGTGGTGACGATAATCTCTGGTAATAAGACGGTCATGCCAAACCAGGTTTTTTATGTGGAGTCTCAACTAAAAAAAGATGGTCAACCTGTAAGTAATTACGATGATGTTGACTACTTCCGCTGGGAAGTCCTTCAAGGCAGTATGGTCATCGTTACTTCTAATCATCTGAACCAAAATCCCGGAATTAAAGTACCTGATTTAGGAAAAACGGTCATTCGCTGTACAGCTATTATGAAAAATGGGAAAACATACGAATCTGGAGCAGTCACCATTACCGTGGCCTGGCCAACTCCATCCCCGGTTCCAACCCCAGCAGCAACCTCCCAAACAACGCCAGCTCCTGAGAAGGCATCGCCAAAATCGGCACAGAACTCACCATCAACGCCAACACCAGCAACATCACCTGTTGCTACACCAAAAGCGTCAACTCGCCCATCAGCCAGCTCCACTCCTGTGGCTTCTGATAGTGCTTCAGCTACTCCGTCTGCTGTGCAGGCTCCAGCACCTGAAGTTGTATACGCATCCCATCTAGCTTCAAGATTTAGCATTGTGGCTCGAGCCCAGAACTTGGCAAAAATCATTAGTAACTTTTTTACTCATATTTGGAAACGGTAAGCTTGGAAAATTGCCATAAAAAAGCAGGCGATTTCTCACCTGCTTCTTTTCTGTTTTAGTTTCCTTTCAACTAAATGTTAAACACTTGATGAGCGTTATTGAAAAAGATACTTTCAATGGCTCGTCGTTGCGTTTTGATTGGCAGTTCTTGAACTGCTGATTGAATTGCAAGCAATACTTGCCAGTGCGTGTGCACAGCACCTTGGGCTAAGTGGGCATATTGCAGATGTTCTTCAGGATCCACCCAGTGATATGGGTACTCGGTAATCAGGCGCTGTCCCTTTATCGGATGTTCATATACCGTTGACCGAATCAAGTTTAGTGTTTGATCTGAACCGAATAAGATGCGGTCCGGCCCGAAAGTTCTGAGCGCCATAAACATGACTTCTGCTGATGGGATCATTGACGTGTCCATGTAGATGCCACTGTATTCGCTGATTCTGGTATACGTAGACATCAAGCGAGGCACCGGCATGTGCGGCAGTCCCAAATGTGCCAATACAACCGACAATTTGGGAAATTTCGTCAATAGCAGTTCCAAATCTGGGGAACACTCGGTGATCATTTTGGGTAAGTGCAGGATGATTGGAATTCGAGCGCTTTGTGCAGCATCGAGGATCGCGGGCGGGAAAACTTCAAAAATTGTTTGGGCCGGTGGATTGAAGTACTGGTAGTACATCTTCAGGGCTTTCACTCGCGGATCAGCCAGTTTTCCGATGGTGTATTCAATATCGTTGGGAATACCGTAAAGGGCGACTGGGTTGTATTCAGATGAGTTGCCCAAAAGGTACTCATTTGCCGCTCGGTGATCAATTCCACGGTAGGCATTTGCAAAGCGAAGCGTGCGAACACGTTTTTTTGGGTAAAAGATCGCTTGCATCAGATACGATTCATCAAGTGTGAACGATGGGAAGGTTGACATCATGTGATGCATGACCTGATCATCCAGTTCACCAACGTGTTCCGGTAGATTACAGTGAGCATGGCAATCGATGATTTCGTCAGGAAGAATGTCCATCATGACGCGCTGGAGTCTGCGTTCTTCAAGACTCAGAGCTAGTGCTTTCTTCAAATATGCACTTGTGTCGATCATTTTTTCTATCCTTAAATGACTAAGGGTGGGGTTTTAAGGCCCCACCCATTTCCTATTGAATTGAACTGAGACAGTTACGGAGTTAGGCGGTTAATACCACGGTAGAGGTACGTCACTTGGCGGACATTATCCAAACCAAGCAGTTTCATCAAGAACCGGGTTAAGCCAAATCCGAAGCCACCATGTGGAGGCACGCCGTATTTGAAGAACTCGAAGTACCCATTCAGGTCAGTCAGGTTCAGACGCTTGTCAGTAGCTTGAGCAAGAAGCATATCGTAGCGATGTTCCCGCTGTGCGCCAGTTGTCACTTCAAGACCGCGATACAACAGGTCATAGCTTTTCGTCAAGTGGTTCCGCAACGGGAAACGCATGTGATAGAAAGGCCGGACTGAGGTGGGGTATTCAGTAATGAAGACGAAGTCATGTCCGGTATTTCGTTTTACATAGTCTGCCACGATCCGTTCAGCTTGCGGATCCAAATCGCCTTTTGTTTCGGGCGGCACCTTGTACCCACTGGCGGCCACAATTTCAGCGGCTTGGGCAAGTGTCAGTGTGGGGAATCCTTCACTCGGGACAGTGACCGTTTGGCCGAACAGTTCATAAATTTCGTCGCCGAGCTCTTGCTTGACAACACTCATGATGTGAATCAGCCACTGTTCTTCAAACAGCATCAAGTCAGTGTGCGACTGAATCCACGACATTTCCACGTCTACACCAGTAAATTCGGTGTCGTGACGCGAAGTCATGGATGGGTTAGCCCGGAAGACTGGACCAATTTCGAAGACACGCTCGAAGCCAGCTGCCATCGCCATCTGCTTGTACCACTGCGGGGATTGAGCCAAGGTGGCCGTTCGTCCAAAGTAGTCAAGTTTAAATAGTTCTGAGCCGCTGTTTTCCGAAGCCTTTGCCATCAATTTGGGACTGTGGATTTCGATAAACCCATATCCAGCCCAAACTTCACGCATCGCGCGTTCGACAACAGTTTGCAATTCAAAAATGAGACGGTTCTGTTCAGTGCGCAAGTCAATCCACCGATAGTCCGCTTTCACATCAAGGGACGTTTTTTCGTCAATAGGTAGCGGCGCTGCAATACAGTGGACGACGACGCCAGTGACCTTTATTTCAATGCCACCCAGCTTCACGCCGGAATTTTCGACAACCAAGCCAAAAACTGTCACAGTAGAATCCTTTGTCAGGCTGTCTAGGGCAGCTTCAACCTCAGGATTCTGGCCGCGTTCGTTAACAATCTGGACGCGTCCAGTGAAGTCACGAATGACTTCAAACTGCATTTTGCGCTGATTGCGGACAACATCAACCCACCCTTGGATCTTAATTTCAGACCCAATGTGGTGGCTCACGAAACGAATCAAGGTACGTTCACGTTCTGTGTTCATCATTTTCTCCTAAAAGTATGCGAAATGTGGTTTCAAACTACGGGTAAACACGACGGCCAAACGTTCGAGGGAACGCGATACCGTCGCGGACGTGATCAAACTGGAGAACATAGCGGAGGAATCTTTCGACACCAATGCCATATCCCATATGAGGGACGCAACCGAAGTTGCGCATGTCACGCACCCACTGGTATTCTGGTCGATTCAGTTTGCCTTTTTCAGACATTCTTTCTTCCAGCTCAGGTAGGCTTGTGATCTTCTCAGCTACGCCAAGGAGTTCGCCGTACCCACGACTGGCGATTAAATCAGCCGTCATGGTCAGACGATTGTCGTTTTGATCAATTACGTAAGGAAATGGCTCTACAGCTCGTGGGACACCAACCACCCAAAGAGGGGAGTTGAAGTACTTGGAGAGAAATGCCTCATCTTCATGGCCAAGGCTCTTGCCAAACGGGAAATCGTCACCTTTAGAATTGAGAATTCGAACTACCTCAGGGTAGGTTACCCGGGGGAATGGTCCGTTCATACCATCGGTGTTGATATCACGCTCTAGCCATTTGGTGACGGGATCGGTGGCATTCGCCAAAGTCGCAGTCAGGTAATGAATCAGTGACTCAACTTGGCTAATACCATCTTCCAGATTAGCATTGGTCACCTCAGCTTTAATATGCCAATATTCCATCAAGTGCCGCTTCGAGCGACTTTCTTCTCGACGGAAACTTGGCCCCATGTTATAGACCCGCTCAAAGGCATGCGCCGCGGCTGTCATGTAAAAGCCGACGCACTGAGTCAGAAAGAGTTCTTCATCATGCAGGGTCAATGGAACAGCGGTACCATCGTCGTAGAGCGGAAGCTCTGTCAGAATAGGCGCGTCAAGTTCTGTATAGCCCTGTGATCCGAACCAAGTATGAACCGCTTGCTTCAGGATGTGGCGGTATTTCATAATCGCCATAATTTCGGGATTGCGGATCATAAAGTGTCGGTTAGACAGCAAGTAATCAACGCGTTCACTGTCAAACGGCTCCCGGTCGCTCCGGGGAGTAATCGAGAATCCGTCAACTGCGCCGACGAGTTGAATTGATGAGATATGTATTTCTACATTTTCTCCCTTCCGAGAAATCTGACCGTTGGCTAAGATGGCTTCTTCCTTTTTCAAGGCAGTAATCACATCCCATGCTTCAGGGGAAACTCGTTTTTGGTCCACAACTAACTGAATTATTCCGGTAGAGTCCATCAGGTCAATGAAGACCAGATTGGAATGCTTGCGGATTGCTTTGATCCAGCCACTCATTGAGGTGAGTTGGCCGTCCCGGTAATTGAACAAATCGTTGATGTAGATTGTTTTCACCATGACCTCCTAGGTGAATATGTGTTTGTTGCAATTCAATTTTTAAGGATCTAATTCTTCGCCTCAATCAGTTCAAACAGTCCAGCTAGCCACCTTTGGGGAGACCATGTAAAGCTGAGCTAATCAAGAACGAAAATTAGCCTGGATTTTATCACAAATTCAGGGTGAAAACAATTATAGGTCTACGCTATTAGTGTGTAATGATCTGAATGGCAACTTGGTTGCCAGTTACCTGGAGTGAAACGGTGCCGCCAATTGGAAGTGTGACTTTGGGATCTGTATGACCAAAATCAACATTTCCAACAACTGGAATATCTTTGAGTGCTTTTTTACCGGCAAGAATTTTCTGTAACAAGTCTTGTGTCAGGTTGCTTTTTTTCTGGAATCTGCCGATAACGATCCCTTTGACTTCAGCAAAATCTGCTAGATGGATAAGTGACTGTAAATCACGATCTAAATGGTGAGGTAAGGTTTCCAAGTCGTCTTCCAAAAAGAGAATTGAACCTTTCAAACTTGGCATGTACGGAGTGCCTTGGAGCAGGTTGAGTGTACCTAAATTTCCGCCTAGTAAGACACCTTCTGCCTTTCCCTCGTTGAATATCCAATACCCGGGATTCGGTACTAAGGTTCTAGCTTGCTGATTGATGAACCACTCATCGTCAGACCAATTTTCGGCTGGCTTAAGATCATAAGGAGCATCTGCCATCAGACATTTCTGAAAATATTCTAGGGTATAGTCAAAATAGAGATCTTGGCCAAAAGTAGAGTAGTGAGGTCCGTAATAGGTCACTAGGCCAGTCTTCGCATAAATCGAATCAAGCAGAATAGTCACGTCAGAGTAGCCGCAGACAATTTTAGGATTTTGCTTGATCAGCTCCCAGTCAATTTCATCAATCAGCTGGTTACTGTTGAAGCCACCAATCATCGTCAAAATAGCCTTTACTCCTGGATCTGCAAAAGCTGCGTGGAGGTCGGCTAACCGTGATTCTTTTGAAGATGATCTGAATTCATTTTTTTCTTCTAGATGGTCAGAAAAACTGACGGTTAAACCTAATTCTTGAAAGCGTCTGGCAGCAATAGCTCTCGTTTCAGGGCTAATGATCGAGCCAGTTTGTGAAGGGGCGATGACTCGGACGTGGTCACCTTTTTGTAATTTGGGAGGAAAAATTGCTGTCATCAAGCCTCGAGATATCTAGAGAAATATAGAAAAAGTATAGCATATCAAGTCTTTGCTCAAGAAAGTGATATAATATCCGCTTGCTGTGAAGAGCAAAAGTGGCGATGTAGGAAGACAAAAGCATCTTCCGCATTTTAAATGAACGCTCTTTCCATGGTGAATAACGTCAAAGTCCGATAGATTGAGGTGATCAAATGTCCACGAATAGTGTTCCGTTAGATCAGGTTCAGTTGTCAGATGAAGATCGGGATCGACTCGATCAGTTGCTCCAGATGGTGCAGCAGGCAATTACCCCGCCAGAAAAACTGACTGAGCGTGGGCCAATGTCCGTTGCAATTTTGGCCAATTCATTGTGGGGGATCGCTATGATGGCGAGCGCGGTGGCGGCGAAGTATGGCGTACCATCGCTGGTCGTGAACCAGTACCCCACGCCTTTGGAAGTACGCGGGTAACTCCGTCAGGTCCATAGGTCCATCCATATCCATTGCAGCAAGGCGACATTCTTTTGAGTGTCGCTTTTTTTTGCCTATTTAGGATCTTTGCTCTGGAAATAAAAAGCCCTGTCCACGGATGAACAGGGTTTTTAGAATTGGGTCAGCAGTAGCTAGTCAGTTGTATCGTCCAGCGGGTTTACCCGCGAGAATATGGTTCTCACATCAAGATCCACCAACTGATTTGCGTCTAACCCGTACTTGCTACACAGCTCAGCGAGCCGTGGGCTGGTGTGGTCTGTTTTGACAAGGTTGACCGCCTCAATCAACTCGGACATGCCGGTGAAGAAGCTCTCTGTATCTTGTTCAAAAACAGCTTGGAGCTTGCCCCAGCCATGAGCTCCAAAGTCTGAAACAACCATCACGGTTATCCCAGGACTCAAATGGACGCCGTGCAGTAACATGGTAATTACCTCTTTCACCATTTTGTGCGGACGGTAAGCGCTATTGTAGCACTAGAGAGATATATTACGTGTCACAAGTCATCGCGGGTGTATGATGACTCAATGAGTCGTCAATTAGAAGGCTACTCCACCGTTATTGGAGCACATTTATACAACCCACGCCGTGATGCTGCTCACCAGCGATTAGCGCAAATCTCGACTGATCCAATGGGAGTTAAGTGGAATGAAGTCATTGCCCGAGAGTGTTACACCAAGTTGTTGGCGGCTAGGACGATTGATGCGGCTTCCTTTGATTGTTATGCCACACTCAGAACTGAGTTAGGGATTATTGCCCCAGAGCACGCTGGCTATCTTAAAGAGGCCATGAGAGCTAGAGGTGTAGGTGATCCGTATTTGCATGTTTTGCTTCCGGATCTTTCTGAGCAAGACCAAGTCATTTTACTGAATGCTGGTAAAGTGCAGTTTGAGCAAGAAGCTGGTGCTGCTCCGCAATTTTTGTGGGTAGCCGAAACAGCTTTGAGTACCTCTGTCCTAAAGTCGGCACTGAAGGTAGGGTATAAGGGAATCTTGTGTGCCCCTGAACAAATCATTGCTAATCAGTTTCCCGATAATCACCCCGTTAGAGTGGATATTCCTGATATGGGTCAAATTTTACTGCTGCCTTTTGATCGACCTGCTTCATCGCGAATTGCTTTTGATCCCAAAGTTGATGCCGATGCATATGCTAGGGAAGCCTTGTCTGGCTCGATTTTAAATCTGACTAAGTCATTACCAGCAATTGTCTGGACAGATGGAGAAACATTTGGCCACCATTTTCATGACGCAGATCAGTTTCTAGATTATCTGGTCAAATCTGCTTTACCTAACCTGGGTGCCAGTGTGCTCGGTATCAATCAATTGCCTGAAGTTTGGGAAGAGCAGGACTATTTACACGGGACACTTCGAGAGCGCACTGCTTGGAGCTGTCCTCATGGTGAGCTAGCTAGGTGGCATGGGGTATGTGGATGCCAGGATGGATATAACGGAGCCTGGAAGGAGCCATTTTATGGTGCTTTGCTGAGTTTGAATAACGCAGTCACCGAACTGTTAAATCAACATCTGCCTCCAGGTTGGGATAAGAAGTTAAGTGACAATTTTGACGAATGCTTTAACTATCCTGGCTCTGAAAATAATCTGAGTTCACTCTATGCTGCCAAGGCATCTTCCCTTGGAGCGATGATTAGTTGTGGGACTTTCTTTGGTAGCCCTCTGACATCTGGGAAAATTAATGTGCTTTTTGTTCGGCAAACACTCGAACATATCAAGGATGCGCAGTTCAAAAATGAAGCAGATCAACTGTTACGCGGTTTCATTCAGCAGATTGCTCACGGATACGACCAATTTTCAGGTCAGACGTTAGATCAAGTTTTTGCCGATCTCTTAGCCGAAGATTTGCCTGCTGGACAGCAACTGCCTGCGTAGAGGAGAATGAGTCATATGAAAAAAGCCGTTCTTGTACAAGTTTTATTAATTGTGGGCATTGTTACTCTTGGCTTGTTTCTGAAGATCAACCCAATTAACGGCCCCCGCATGCTCCATAAGCTCTTTGGATTTATTGCTGGCTTGGTGGGTATTTATACTTCATTCCTCGCCTACAAAGAAAAACATCCTAAAAATGTCCAAATCTTCGCGTATGCCACTGTTTTATTGACGTTGAGTGCTGGAATTGGCGGAAGCTTACTCTACCGGATTCCAAATTATACGTTGGCTTACGGGTTAATGGTTGGTTCTGCCACCCTCGCGTTGATTACGGGTTTTACTTTGCTTCTGAAGGTGAAGAAGTAGTTGCTACTTTTTTTACGCTTACCTCTTTATTGATACATGCCATTTTATAAACGAATACCATAAAAGATAAGTTTAGTACACAAATCCCTATTATAGATGTAAGAAAGAAGCTGTATTCTTTTGTTGTTTCAGATGATTCGAACCTCTTGATGAGATTCGTAAATGAAAAGTTCACAAGCAAAAAGAGAAATACCCATCTAAAAAAACTGTTAGTAATAACGTTCTTGCACAAAATGTAAATTCCGCCAAAGATCGATTCACACCACTTTATTAGATCATTATTTTTTTGGTTTTCCATTTTTTCCTCCACTATTTAGTAGCGTTATGTAGTTTGTTAACGGTGATCGTTCAGTACCTGTAAAGAAATTTCTTGCTATCGAGATTTTGGACGTAATATATGACCTTCTTAGCGAGTATATTGAAACAAGATCAGGACTCCGATTTAGTAAGACTGACTTATACTTTTTAGAGAAGACGGACGACTCTGAAAAAAGCAAAAATACTTTCTCTAATAGAAAAATAGTTAAGTTATTATCTTTAGACAGAAATGATGTTTTCCAGCATTTATTAAAGAACAAGTAAAATTCATCATTACTGGAATATAGATCATCCTTTTCAAACATCTTTTTGAGGTCATCACTACTTATGGAAATTTCATCACTTAAATATTGCTCTACTAATACTTCAAGGTTTTCAAAATCTTGTTTGTCGAAGAGTACTAGAATCAGGTCAGAAACTAGTGATTCGTAATTTTTTACGACGCTTAATAGTAAGTCTGCGGTAAACTTATAGTCTTCAACGTTTTCCTGTTTATTAATTCCCTGGAGGAATAGTAGCGCTCGATTGAAAACTGTGATCGTAATAGGGTTGATGCTCTCAGCCTGCAGAAGAGAAAGACTGCCAATCAGTTTCAGTGCTCGATAATTGGTTTGGTATTCACTTCCATTTTTGCCGCTAGGAAGGCTTTCAGATAGGAATCCAATAAGAGTATTTTTTGATTTAAGCTGATAAAACTCCTCCTTTTTAAATAGAGAAAATAGCCATTCAGCTTTATCAAAGTTGTGCGGTAGTGAAACGTCGCCTGTTAGGAAATTTTTCCAGAAATTAGGGTTGTCAGCTTTAATTGCCTTTTTATAGAACTTTTCTTTAAACCCATTTTCATCTGTCCAAGTTATCAATGTGGTAGTCGCGGTTTCAACACTCTCAAAAAGAGCAATAAGGGATTCACATAAAGTCAATTTTGAAGTGAGGCTGTTGTATTCTTTTTTATCCTGTATTTCAATGCAGAACCTAATTCTATTCCTAAGTTTATAAATGTCCTCAACTGCACCAGTCTTTTCGTTACTATTTTTTACCGCCAGTCTAATAAAACCTAATAGTTCCTGAATCATTAATTCCGAATGTTCAATGTCAGCTTGAAGATCACCATATGCTAAATCATAATTTACCCCGGCATGCTCAATAAAAGCCTCAGTATTTACCTCTTTCCCTTCTACTATAGAAACTTGCTGCAAGTACCACATCAAGCCTCCCTGTATCTGTGTAGTATCATGGGATTTAACTGGTGATGTAAGGACTGACCAGCATTGACGGCATTTTTCTTCAATTTGAGCCTTCTTCTTAACTAATGAATGTTTATCTTCATCATTTTCTGTCACAGGGAGTTCACTTACGGATTGATTTTTTGTGTTGCTAACGACCCCTAATTGCGTCTCTATAATTTTATCAACGATAGATCTAAATTCGCCATAATTCGCATGTTCAAGAGACTTGAAATGGGTCATGTCTCCTGTGAGTAGGTTTCTTAGTTCGTCGAAAAAAGGTAAGTAGATCTCAGCAATCATGATAAATTTTAGGAGAAATATTTTGTTTTCAAATTTTGAAATTAACAATGAGTATTCTGATTTTGTTTGTTCATTTTCGTAAAGTAAATTTAGCAAAAATAGGAGCCTTCTAAAGTAGTATTTAATTTTTCTAGGGTTAGGCTTAATTCTACAAATTGCTGCGAAATTCTCCCTTTCTTTTTCCTCCATTAAGTAGTTTGATGAAATACTTAGATTTGTCAAAAGAGTTTTAATCTCAGAGTCAGTGATGTAAGGAACGTTCCAATCAAGCTGAATAATCTTTCTCAAGAAGTCAGGTTCATCTTGATTTGCTAATTTTCTAAGTTGTGTCATATCGGCAGCAATTACAAAATAGACCTTTTCATGTTCGAGAAAAGTCTTCATTGATGTTAAAAACTCTTTCACCTCACTTGGGTCGCAGCGGTCAATATCATCAATAAACACAACAAGCTTATTTAGTTTAATGTTTCTTAAAAGAAAGCCGTAAATAAAAAATTCAGTAAATGGCCTTCCTAGAAAAGACAAGAAGGTGTCTTCAAAAGTATTTTCCCATATACTTACTACCTTTTGCATTCTTGGGTATCTAAGAGAATTCCGCATAAGCGATTTAAATACTTTTTCCAACTCTTCTGGAGAGCTCAATGCCTCCTCTGTACCGGAATGCTGTATTTTTTTGTTGAAATTCTCTATAATTTTTGGCAAAGCGAGTAGTGCAATAAGTGAAAGCAGGTTAGAGAACATTGCTCCGTCTTTCGTTGAAGAAAAACTATCTTTAATCTTCAAAAGAAGATTTGATGGATCAACTTGATATAGATAGGGAAATTTGAAGTACTTCCCAAGCCAGGATAGAATTAATATTAGGATGGTTATATATAGAGAGAATGAAATGACTGAGAGAAACCAGCTTAGAAATTGTGTGATTATATTTCGCTCTGAGTCCTTAGTTACCGACCTATAGAGTCGCTCTATTTCACTAGCTTTGCCAAATTTCTCCGAGAGGTGCACGAGAAATGCTCTAGAAATACTGTTCGCCTTTCCGCCGGTTGCGGTATATTTCCAGGGAGAAAAGGTAACTATGGAAATATTTTCTTTTATAAGCAGCTTCTCAATTTCCTTTAGAATTTTTGTTTTTCCCATGCCCCACTCACCTGAGATCAAAAAATTCATTTGACCTTTTGAACTAACAACGATTTTAGAAATTGTTGATGCAATTGGCGTCCTTGAAAAATAATCTTCAGATGAAGTGTCTGGAAAAAGAATATATGGAGGGTTTGCAACTAAATTGTTCTCTACAGTACCTAGCTCTTGCAGATCATGTGTAATTAACTCAGGAAATGGTACTTCAAACGTCATTATCGCTGGATTGTAGCACTTTTTTTGTTTTAAGCTTGTTGAATAGGTTAAACCCAGAATATGTATTTTTAAATGAAAACTTTCTCTTCCTGCTATTCCACTAAACCTCCTTTATAATTACCTCATGCAACACGTCACCTGGGATTGGAAAGCGACATATAATCACGAGTCTCCTGACTCAGTTTTTGACTGCATGATTGCCGAGTTTTTACTCTCGGAGGGTAAGTTTGTGCCTGGAAAAGATCTGGCCTTGCATCAATATAAAGTAAATTCAATAGAAGAGTTGGCCGAGAAACAACAGGCTATATTTGCCGAGAAACCTAAACTGCTTGAGTACTTCAAAACGATTGAGTTGCCAATTATTCCTGTCTTATGGCAAATGGAAGCGGCTGGAATTCATTTAGATACTGCTGCTCTTCAAAAAGTTGGTGAGGAGATTGACATTGCAGTCGCCAAGCTCGATGAGTCGATGAAGGAAGAGGTGGGTTTTGAAATTAATTTGAAATCGTCTGTCCAAATAGGTAACTTCATGGCAGAGAAGTTGCGGGTGCCACTAAGTAAAACCAAAACCGGCAGGTATGCAACAAATGAGACAGAAATATCTCAATACGCTGAGCAGTTCCCCTTTATTCAAAAATTGTTAGAGTACCGAGAACTGACAAAACTTCGTTCTACCTACGTGGAAACGCTTGTTACCAAGGTTGATGATACTGGCCGAATTCATACTAGTTACACGCAAGTAGCAGCTAGTACAGGTCGCTTGTCTTCCTCAAATCCAAACTTACAAAATATTCCAGCCGGTGAGGGTTTTGGTCAAAAGATCAAATCCTGTTTTAAAGCTGGTGAGGGCAAAACATTTCTGTCGTTCGACTATTCTCAGCAAGAGTTACGTATCTTGGCTCATTTAAGTAAAGAAGAGTCTTTAATGAAAGCTTTTCAAGAGAAAAAAGATATTCATACCGCCACAGCAGCGGAGATTTTTCATGTTGATTTCGATAAAGTGACGCATGAACAGCGCCGAACTGCCAAGACCATTAATTTTGGAGTCATTTATGGGATGGGAAGCTTTGGCATGAGTCAGCAGCTACACATTCCGGTAGAAGTTGCTCAAAAATTCATTGATACATTCTACGAGACCTATCCAAATATTAAAAAGTACTATGATCATTATTTAGAGCGAGGAAAAATTGACGGCTTTGTCGAAACAATTTTAGGTAGACGCCGCTATGTGTTTGAGCATAAAGGTCAGACTACGATCGATAACGCGACCAGAAGAGTCTTAATTAATTTCCCAATTCAAGGTTCCGCGGCCGATCTGATGAAAAAAGCCATGATCACAGTACACAAGGAAGTAGTAGCGAATAATCCCGATTGCCAGCTGCTTTTACAAATTCACGATGACTTGGTTTTTGAAGTAACTGATGAGAAGAAAATACTTGATGAGGTGATAAAAAGAGTTCACCACATTATGTGTACTGTTTATCCACTCTCTGTCCCAATTGAAGCGGATGTCAAAATCGGCAAGAATTGGGGAGAGATGAAGAAGATCAATTTGTGATCCCATCCAGATTCGAACTGGAGTTAACAGGATGAGAACCTGCCGTCCTAGGCCTCTAGACGATGGG
>CAZNOF010000006.1:0-91103 GCA_964574595.1 uncultured Pseudomonadales bacterium
TGAGTTCCTTGTTTCGCGCAGTACTGTGCAATTTGTTCTGTCGCCGAAACATTCATTTGCCAAACTCTCCCATCCTTTCCGTTGATTTTGTCTGCTTCACAAGTGTCGATGTGAGTGGCACCTGCCAAGTGAACAATTGTGTCAGGATGGATCTTTTGTAGGGTGTTCTGAATCTCGGAACTCTCTAAAAGATCAAATTGGACGTGACTAGTAATATAGGGATGAGTTGTTTCTTTTGAGTGGAACAAATCCACTACAGTAGTGCTCCCTTTTCCTAATTCCCTTACAAAGGAACTTCCAATTTCCCCACTTAATCCTGTAATAGCGACAGTAGACATAAGCTTTATACTAACGGCCAAATTAGCTTCCAGTAGACGAGTAATAAGGGATTAATTATGTATTTTATAACTGGGTGGTCGAAAAGACTGAAATCCATTCTGCTTTTAAATTGGCTGGCCACAAAACGATCGTTTAGAGTTCTCTGCTTCTGAACTTTTTTCCTAGACTTCAGCAGCTGATTTTTTACTTGCCAAAGACTCACATAGGATTTCAGTTTGGTCCCCAACCATCCTTTTGTTAAAAAATACACAAGCAGTGAAAACTCCATAAAGATAAAAATGGGAAGTAAAAGAACTAAAGTGCTCAATTCATAATTCTTAAAAAATGTGTAAAGACGATTTCGTTCCGCCCAAAATAACTTTTGTTTAAGTGACTGATATGTTTCATCAGGAATAAATTTGTAATCATGATAGATGATACTTTCTGCACAAAACCAAATGCTGAAGCCGTTCATTCTCAGACGCCAACCTAGATCACTATCTTCATAATACATAAAGTAATTCGCATCTAATCCTCCAACAGATTTATATGCAGATATCTTGAGCAGCACTCCAGAACCACTGAAAGAAATAATCTCACCTGACTGAGGCAGTGTAGTTGCTTCATAGTCACGTAACCAATCAAATCCAAGGTAATGGGTCACTTTCCCAGTTAGATTTAAACTTTTCGTTTTTTTTGCCAAGTAGACTGCTGGCTGAACTGCCGCAATTTTTGAATTGCCTTCTGCAACTTCGACCATCGGCAACAAAAAATCAGGTGTTACTACAGTATCGGGATTCAGTAAAAAAACATACTTGGCAGTCGAGTGCTGAATTCCTAAAGAATGTCCACCAGCATAACCGTCGTTCTTTGGATTAGATATAAGTTTGACATTTTTGCCAAACTTCTGGGCAACTGAAATTGTTTTATCTGTAGATTGATTGTCAACCAAAATAATTTCCAGATTCTTATAGTTCACTTTACTAAGCGCAGTTAAACAACTCTTAATATATTTCTCGGAGTTGTAGGTCACTACAATGCATGAGACTAAAGGTAGCTTCATAGCCATCCTTTTTTCTCATACCACTCTCCAGTAATTTGACTTCCTTTTTTAAAAGTTACTTGCGGATTATACTTAATTTCTTTTCTCGCCTTCTTAATTTTGTACCAGTAGGTTGTGGTCATAGTTCTGACACGAGATGGGAATAATGGAAGCGCTACACCTGTTAGGTTAGTGATCCACAAACAAATGTGTCCAAGCAGCAAAGCAACCGGTGTAGGCAGAGTTAACCAGGGAACTTTTTGACCAATGGAGTCAGCCACATCAGAAACGATTTCTTTAAATGGGAGTGGGTCAGGTCCAGCTAAAATATACTCACCATCAACCAAACTACTTTGCTCAGCCAGACGGGCCCCTTTGACTAAATCTTTTACGAAGACATAGTGCATTTTATTTGATCCGGAACCGATTCGTAAAAATTGATGATGCTTGATGGCTTTGTATAAGGCCAATGTCGGACCTTTTTCTCTAGGCCCATAAACACTCGCTGGGCGGACAATAGCATACGGCAGACCAGATTTTTTGTGCGCAGCTCGGACAAGTTCTTCACCATCCCACTTAGATTGACCGTAAAAGTTACTAAAAGTATATGGATGTGTCTCATCCCAGCCATCAATATTTCCCACACCTGCCGGCAACCCATAGACCCCAATACTGCTGAAGAAAACAAATTTCTTGACGCTGTATTTTTGTGCTGCTGCCAACAAGTAGCCAGTTGCATCGACATTAACATCTTTATACTCAGCATACGTTTTGCCATCAAAATCGATTCTGGCAGCCAAATGATACACCACATCACACCCTTTCACTGCTGAGTCCATAGCTTTTTTGTTTCTGATATCTGCGGTGATAACCTCGAATTTTTCTTTTGGTAAATTATCTAAAGTTTCACCAGGTTTAAGCACGATCCGGATTTGCGTTGGCTGAACTCCTTCAGATAACAACAAGTCAACTAAATGACTGCCAATAAATCCGGCTGCACCTGTAATTAAATAATGTGTGAGTTTATTTTTTTTCATCGATAGCATTCTTGCGAATAATCTTTTCCATTTTACGTTCGATTTTTCGACAATGAATCCGGTTATTAAACGTCAGATAAACCAACGCCATCATAGCTAAAATTACCAACAGGTCAAACACTCTGGTAATTTTTAAGGTTTGAGCCACTCCGGAGATACTTTGTGGAAAAATCGCCAAAAAAATAAAAATAATCCAAACAATTGTCCAACCGTAAAACTCAGCAGCTTGAATGTGCTGTTTCATCAAATGAATTCTCGCCATGTAAATCATGAAGAGGCCAAAGAGCAGTGAAATAAATTGAAGTAAAATCATAAACCAAGTCTCCACTGAATAAGTGATGCGGTGATATGAGCAGCGTCTAGCAAGGTAAGTCCCTTGTCCCGATCATGATAAATAGATCTAATTTCTACGATTCCAAAAGGAATGCGTCTTTGAGCAACTCGGACGGCAATTTCCGTCTCAACCTCATACCCACTCGACTTCCATTTTAGCGCATGAAAAGCTTTTCGTGTCAGACCCTTATAGCCGGAAGGAATATCCGGAATGTAGGCCCCAAAAAGGACGTGCAATAAAACTGAAGCCGATTTATTCCCTAAAAAGCGAGCCAGCGGCATGTTGACACCTAGATTTCGGACACCAAAAACGATTTCATATTTCTTCAATTTTCGATCAAATTCGGGTAAATGAGCCGGATCATGTTGATCATCAGAGTCCATAAAAATAACAGCATCTGCTTTCAACACCTTAAATGCGTACTCCGCCCCAGTCAGCATAGCAGCACCTTTGCCTAAGTTCACTTGATGAGACAAGACGTGGCGAGTATATTTCTTTGCAATTTTTGCAGTGTTATCACTTGAGCCATCATCAACGAAAATAATTGACCGAGAAAATTTAGAAACCTTTTCTAGTAGTCGATCAAGGTAGTACTGCTCATTAAAGCCTGGAATAACAACAAATGTCTTCATACGTCTTGTGACGAATGTAATTGAATATCTGGGAGTAATCAAGAGGGAGTGTCAGAATAGTTCAAAATGATCTTTGCTAGAGTATCTGGAGATTCCAGCGGCGGAATATGACCGGCGTCTGCGATGAAATCCAACGAGGCGGTCGGAATAAGAGCGTGAAATTTAAGAATTAAAGGCTTACTGACTAGGTAATCTTTTTCACCATGAATCAGATGAATAGGAATCCTGATATCTTTAATTTTTTTGAAGTTAAATTTTATTAAGCTGATCCAATTCTCCTCAACTGCTTCTTCACATTGATCTGGTTGATAGCGCAAAGTATCCATCATGATTCTTAGCTTGTGACGTGGATCTTTCACTTGGAGCATAAAAAACCAGGCGGGAACATTCAGAATTCGACTTCGCCACAAGAAGAAAAACCAGCGGATTCTTTTGGGCGAGTACTCACAGGCTTGTACTAGGTGTTGAAAGAATTTGTAGTTCAGGGTGTCTTTTATAAATGGCACACTAATTAAAATGAGCCTATCAACAGCCAGCGGGAAAATGTGGGCGTACTCAATTGCCACAGCGGCTCCCATACAGTGACCACATAAAGTCAATTTCTGATAGCCCAACTCTGCCGTAAGTGCCTTCAAATAAATTGCATAATTGTGGAGCGTTAAATCTTTAGAAAATGGTAATGACTTCCCCCATCCTGGTAAATCTGGCAAAATCACATAGTATTTCTCGGCTAAAAATTGGCCAAACTGCAACAGATCCCCATGAGTTCCTGTGAATCCAGGAATTAGGAGAATCGGTGGTTTTTTTATATCGCCTAAAACCCAGTAATACTCAGTAACTTTTCCATCTGGTGAGAATGTTTTTGAAATAGCTGAAACCATATTGTTATAGTAGCAGAACAATTTGAGGTATACTGAACGAATGAATGAACAAGGTAGCAACTCCCACTGGAATGGCGTCGATCCATTTGAAAAACCACGCAAGGAAGTAGCGATCTTTCAAGGTGAACCAGATCCTCAGGCCAAAGTGGCTGACCTAACTGTGCCTGTTTTGCAAAATATCGATTCTACATATTATGACGCTCACCAAGGTAGTGAAAACACTTTGGTTAGATCAACTTTTGTGAGAACTGAGCTGAACGGCCAACTGCTTGTAACAAATCTTGTTGAACGGGCACTCATTCCAGATCAAAATGAGACGGCAGACACGTTAAATCTAGAACCCGTCACCATGATTGAAGTGGGTGGTGGTTCTTCGACGGCTATGGCAAATATTGGCCAATTTGGCTATATCGAAGACGCCCAAAATTCTCTAATTAAGCAGCAAGGAAACTCAACAGCTGAAAACAAAATGAAGTATCGAATTGATAATATCATTGCTTTATCAAATACGGCAGGCGCTCCTAGATCAGAGAAACAACTGGATACAGACACTTTAAGAAACTCGGCTGAACATCTCTATCAAGCTTTAAAAAAGGCAAGGAAAGATGGCTCCATCAAAGTTAACTCAAAAATTATCCTAATGGGTGCTTCAGCAGGTGGCGCTTTGTGCATCGAGCTAGCGGCTTTAATGGCTCAAGACACGAGTCAGGATAGAATGGATCCTCAGCAACTGCTTTTGTCTGAGCCAGCTGGGATTTCCGAACGGCCGCAGCTCATGAAAGATATTGTCTTCAGCGGCGTCAGAGCTGCTTTCCAAGGTGCCCGTGAGAAGAATTTAGGTCTGCGAGATACCTTGAAGTTCGTGAAGGATGATATGGTTACCTCAATGACACAGCCTCAAGGTGCTCCAGAGGGCATCAGAGACATGATTGGACTGCAGCCCAAAGGTATTCCAGATGAAAGTGGCAAAATTCATGATCCAGCCAAGGAACATGTGAACATAGGTGAAGTTTTCCGGATTCCCAATCCTGTCACCAGTGAGGCAATTAACTTCAAAGCTATAGCTACTGATTCCACCGAACCAGCTCGTAATTTGATCAAAATTCCAGTCATTATTGAGTGGGGCTTCAGGTCACGAGCCGTGAATGCCTACGAGGGTCATAACTTGCTCACTCCTAAAGAGGTGGCAACTTTGGACATCACAGATCCAAAGGTAGTCGCCGCTACTGAACAGTTAAAAAAGCAGTTATTCAAAAATGCACCTCAGGTTATAGTCGATTTAGATGACAGCCCGGGCCACTCAACCCTTGGCCGACAACCAGACACCTGGGAACGATTCCTCGGGGCAGCAATGAGAATTCCTCTACCGGAGAGCGTATAATCACCGCATGCCTGTTCGAAAATTGAGCTTTACCTATAGGAAAAGTTTTGTAACTCCTCTCTTCTTTGTGGTACTTCTTGGGGTAAGCTGCTTTGCAGGGTATTTTTTCTACCATCGTTATCAAACAAGTAAACCCACCTTGGCGACCTATGTTCAGGATGAGCCTAAACCACCAGCTCAGAGCTTGCCCTCCAATTACTCGCCTGCGTTGGTTCCCGAAACCACCAAAACGGTACATATTCCTATTCTGATGTATCACTATGTAGAACACGTCAAAGATAAGAAAGATATTCTTCGTCAAAAGCTTAACACCAATCCTGAAACATTAGATCTGGAGCTCAAAACCATGAAAGAGGCAGGGTACTCCTTTCTGACCATGGCTGAAGTAAATGATGCCATAAACAATAAGAAACCTCTGCCACCTAAACCAATTGTCTTAACATTTGATGACGGCTACAAAGATTTCTACACTGATGCCTTCCCTATCTTACAAAAGTATCAAGTCAAGGCCACTGCATATATCATTACCGGCTTTATTGGTAAGCCAAACTATATGTCACTCCCACAGCTAACTGAGGTGAAAAAGAGTGGTTTGATTGAGATTGGCGCCCATACGGTACACCACGTAGATTTAAAACAGGCAACTTTAAAGCAAGCAGAAGAGGAAATTAAAGGTAGTAAGATTGCCCTCGAACAGTTGTTTGGTGATACTGTTACCACCTTTGCTTATCCAAGTGGCCGTTTTAATGAACAGGCTATTCAAGTAGTCAAGAATGCTGGTTTTTTGACAGCAGTCTCTACGTTGCCTGGGACAGAAGCCGCTTCTGTTAACAAACTCGTTCTGTATAGACTCAGAGCTGGCAACAGAACGGGAAAACAACTCCTCACATTTTTAGAATTTGAGACAGCTCACTAATCACTTTGTAAATTGAATTATTCAGTAGGTTGTTGCTGCATCTTGGTCAAGAAGTCTCTGACCTTGGCAGTGTTCACATCGCGTGGCTTACTTCCCTCGGCAGGGCCTACATAGCCAGCTTCATAGAGTTGATCTAAGATACGTGCGGCTCGAGCATATCCCACTGATAAACGGCGCTGAATTAATGAGGAAGAAGCTTTGTCATATTGTGAGAACAACTTGATTGATTCGCCAAACAATGGGTCTCGATCTTCACCGTTGGTGCCACCAGAGCCACCTTTGACTGTACTGGCTGTGTATTTGGTCGTCACTTCATCAACATATTGAGGAGCATGGCCTTGCTGCTTGATGTAATCCACCAATTTTTTAATTTCTGGCTCAGAAACGAAAGTACCTTGAATACGGGTTGGTCTGGCTTGATCTGGAGGTACATACAACATGTCTCCTCGACCCAGCAACTTCTCGGCACCTGGACCATCCAAAATAACCCGTGAGTCCATCATCGATGATACGTTAAAGGCGATACGGGTTGGGATGTTAGCTTTGATTAAACCAGTGATAACGTCAACAGAAGGTCGTTGTGTTGCCAAGACCAAATGAATACCCACGGCACGTGCCATCTGGGCAATTCTAGTAATTGCTTCTTCAACCTCGGCTGGCGCGAACAGCATCACATCGGCTAACTCGTCGATCACAATCACGATGTTTGGCAAAGCTTGGAAGCCAGCTAATTCGTTGTAAGCTTCTAAGTTTTTGACACCCACTTCTGCTAATTGTTTGTAGCGACGATCCATTTCGGCGGTTGCCCACTTCAAGGCAGAAACCACTTTTTGTGGCTCAACGATAACTGGAGTCAACAAATGTGGAATGTTGTTATAGCCCGTCAACTCGACGCGCTTAGGGTCTACCAAAATAAACTTCACTTCTTGAGGAGAAGCGCGGAATAGCATGGAACAGATAAAGGTGTTTACGGCAACAGATTTACCAGATCCAGTAGATCCAGCAATCAAGACGTGAGGCATTCGGCCAATATCTGCCACGACTTCTCGACCAGAAACATCGAGACCTAAAGCCACAGCTAATTTAGAAGGATTCTTCTTCATTTTGTCAGAGGTTAGCATGGTTCTGAGGGTTACGAATTGAGCAGAATGATTTGGCACTTCCACACCGACCAACGATCTACCGGCAATAGGCGCTTCAATACGAATTTGACCAGTTGGGGCGGCTAAAGCCAAGGCTAAGTCAGTGGCAAGAGCGGTAATCTTGGAAAGCTTGGTTCCTGAGGCAATTTCTAAGGCGTACTGAGTCACAGCCGGACCGTAGTTGACTTCAGCTACACGAGCTTTAATGCCAAAAGAACCCAGCGTGTTTTCAATCACAGCGGCATTGTTCTTGACGTCACCACGATTGGCTTCACTACCCTTTTTGTCAGACAAAAGTGATAATGGTGGGTACTCCCAAATAAAGTTTGGATCATTTGGATCAGCAGATGAGGAAGCCGCCGCAATTGGGTTGACGGCAGTGGCTGTCTCGGGAATATTTTCTTCTTTTTTAAACTTATCTTCATTTTGACTATGATCATTAACACTAAAGCCCACATCAGAATTGGACTTACCAAAGCCTAAGTTCAATTTAGGAACGTGGAAGCCACTTCGTTCAGTCTCTTCATCTGCTTCATGACTTTCCTCTGGTTGATATTGAGGTTTAGGCAATAGTCCACTGAAGAACTCCAAAACCTCTCCAGCAGATAACTGGAGCATAATGAAAATGCCAAATAGAACGAATCCGGCAAATATGGTCGTTGCGCCATATCCGGTTACTAAGAGCGCTAAATTTTGAAAGGTATTATTGCCAATATCTCCAGCATGCCCGAGTCCCATTACACCAAGCATGATCAAGATTGCACCAAGCAGAACGTGTGGTTTTGTCCAGGGAAAGTCCGTTTGAAACAAAACCAAACCAGCGGCAATACAGATGAATGGCAAGAATAACATCGAGAAACCAAAATTTTGAGTAAAGTAGAGATTTACCGCGGAAAGGAGTTCTCCTTTGCCAGAAAAAGAAACCATCACTAAAACCCCAAGTAAAATAAGGGTAATGGCAGCCAGAGATAAGATTGTTTCTCTGCGAATGATGAGCTTAAGTGGTGATTTTTTCTTCCGACGTGGCATGAAAGCGATCCTATTTTTCCTCTGGTACTCCTGCTATCTCAATTGTTATAGGATAGTTTTATCATATTTGATCCATCTAGATCAAGAGCCAAAATAAAATGGTAGTTGGTATTGGCCTGGGAAACAAGAGGGAGGTTGAGGAAAATCGCTCAAAGCAAGGCTAGAGGCGTAAAAAAGCCGAGCGTGAGCCCGGCTTTTGAGAAAAGTAGTAGATGTGTGACGAGGTTATCAGATCACTCGAAGATCGGCAGGATAGGCGGCTGGGTTTCGGCAGTCAGTGGCCATTCACGGCTGTTGAAAGCGACACTTGGGCTTTCTATATACGCCCAAGCGATATCAATCCATTTTTGCCAATCCGGACCCATGCGATCCATGAATTCGTGGTCTAGACACTGCATGTCCACGATTACGATATCGCCGGAAGGGTTTTGCAGGTACCCTAGCTGATGATAAGGGAATTCACTACTCTGGGTCCGACTATACCCCGAGTAATAGTAATAATCCTTCCCCTCAATCGTGAAAATGTGAGTTTGAATGGGACTGAGCGACCACGGACAATCATCCTCAAAGTTCCATCCCTCACTGAAAATCCACTTGGCCACGTCGTGCCACTGTTCTTTGGTGGTGCGTCTTTTCATGAAGGCAGGTTTTGCAAACTGATTTAAGACCATCACGGCCGAGTTCCCACCCGGCAAAACGATGATGGTGTAGTCCTCAGTGTCCACGTTGAAATGGCTTCGTGCGTAAAGCACTAACCCCTCTCGCTGGCCTTCTAGGCCAGGGATGTAAAACCGGTTTGGTTTCATGTTTTTGTTGTTTTCCTTGTTAATCGAAAATTGGTAAAGTGGGCGGCTGCACTGTTGCCGTCAGTGGCCAAACTTGGCTGTTGAATGGCGGATTCGCAGGATCGTATGGGATATGCGCCCATGCAATTTCAACCCAGAAATGCCAGTGCGGACCAAGCTTAGACATGAACTCCAAACTTGTGCACTCTTCGTCTACCACGACAATGTCACCCTGTGAGTTTCGCACGTACCAGAGTACATGATCTGGGTGAGCTGCTGACTGAGTACGCGAAGGACAGAAATGGTAAATTTCTCGGCCAGTGCCTTGGGTATAAAGAAACTCACGCTCGTGCGTGAGAGACCACGGACAATCATCTATGGGGTTCCACCCTTCATTAAAGATACGGACAGCGATATCGTGCCAATCGGTTTTTTTGGGCCGCGCGTCCATTTGACTGGGCGTCGCGTCATCCCGATTCACAATCACGCAGGTGTTTCCACCTGGCAGAATGATCAGGCTGTGCTCGTCCGAATCGGACACAAAGTTGGTAATCCCATACTGGAAAATCCCGCCGGGATTCCCCGCCGAACCGACCTTGATATGTGTATGCAATTTCATCATTGTCGAAAACTCCTCATTGAATGAATAAGAAAACTGAACGAAAGTGAGAAAATCGAAAGTACTTAACGGCGCCAGAAAGTGCGGCGCAGCTGGCGATACCAACGCTGGTAAAAGGGCTGGACACGATCCAAAATTTGCTCTTTCTTAAGATCAAGCAGAATGTTGGCGTAGTCCGGGAAATCAGCCATTTGGTCGACAACTGAGTCGACATATGATTTACATGCTCCGTTGTTCCGGAACATGCCCTCAGAATCAAAAAAGCCGCGGGTGATTCTCACCCAAGACACGGACCGCCAGTATTCTTCCCGGCGTTGCTTATCCGAGCTGAACTGATCAAGGTTATCGTCAGTCAACAACGACTCAGGAAGAACCAAGAGTTCGTTTTGTTTCAGCTGAACATAGCCTAATCGTGCTTCAGGGTACTTTCGAGTGCGAAACGGCAGAGCACCGTACAAAAAGGCATGAGAATCGGTGCACGTATGTCGATGCAACCCACCTAGAGAGTTACTCATAACAATTCACCTCACATTTATATTTATCTTCTGAATAGTCATTAGTTCCAACAAATTGCTTTGTTAGATCGCTAATTTTCTATCCAGAAGAAGTTCTACTACTTTTTAAAGGGCAAAAACGTTTCCCGATTCGCGATGAATCTGGAAAAGTAATTACAATAACTGCCTATTTTACACTAATATCTGGAAAAAGCCTATAATTATGGTAAAATACGTGCTATTACGTGGAGCAACTTAAAAAGTAAATGAAGGAGAAGAACTTTGGACAATCTAAAAGGTTGGTCAGAGCTTTCTGACCAGATATCAATTAGGCGAGGGCTGATCGCCAACCACCTGGAGATGTTTTATACCTGGAACCTAAAAGGCAAAGAAGAAAACTTCATGCTTTCTTACGGATTTACACAGGAAAGAACACCTAAAACCATTCTTGCCATCGAGCAAGAAATTACTCAGATCAGCGACTTACGGAAAACCCTCAATGAGGAGCCGTATCAACGGCTAGGCTTAAAACCGGGAGCATCATACCGTGAGGTAGAAATGCAAATTGGTAAGCTGCGGACTGCTCGAGCAATCCAGATTGCAGATACGTCAGCTGCAATCTTAAGGCTTAAAGACGGCATCCGTACTCAAGAAAAGTCAGGACTTTCCCAGGTCCCTGAGTACAAAAAACTGCATAGTCTCTATTGCACTCTCCTCGAGTACCAAGATTTATATGCACTCGAGGAAGCAGCTTTTGCAGCTATCCCCAAACTCTAGTTTCTCCCCGTAATATCAAGCAAACCAGCTTACCCGCGCTTAACGCAAGGAAGTACGCAGATGCTTACACACAAAAGACCAGGCTTTAAACACCTGGTTTTTTTATACAAAAATTTTTACGTTTAAATCAATCTAAAATAGCCCAATAGTAGTATAATAGACATATCGTTTAGAGAAGATCCTTAACAAATCGAGGGAAAAAATGGACAAACAATTGAGTCCTGATCAGATCGAGTTGGAACTTCAGTTACAAATCAGTAACTTAGTTCTTCAGAAATTGGCAAACTTTGCCAAGATTGGCAGCCTAAAAAGCCGTGGTCTAGCAGTCACCCAAGAGCACCGCAACGAGAATAAGTTGGCAGAAGCTAAGATATATAAGCTGATTTCTAACCTTCGCCAACAGCGGCGCGCCTTTTTTGAAGGTCCCTATAAGCAGCTTGACCTCCCACAAACGGCTTCCGCAAAATACGCCTACACTGTATTCAAGAAGAAGAAAGCAGATCTTGAGTACCAACTTAGGGCTGCCAAGGTCGAGCGTGAGGAGTTCCAGCGAACCATTCAGCGCTTTGAAACAGCTGCTCTCATCAGTCCGGATTATGAAGGCGAAATGAAGATTCAAAAGCAAATCTATGATCTGGAAGACAGACTGGCAACGAATGAGGCCGCCTATCGGATCATTTCAATGACTAAGCCTTACAATCCTAAATCGTGGTTCAACTGGCTTCCATCATTTCTTCGCTTCTAAACTGAACATGTTTTGTTATCTGCGTCCTCAACGTCGCTATATATCCAAAACTCGTTCATACAAACGATAAAAACCAGGTTCAAATAAGACCTGGTTTTTTAATGCCAATTTATATTTATTTTCATCTTTCAATCAAGCAAAAAGCCTATAATTGTGTTAAAATAGC
Source organism: uncultured Pseudomonadales bacterium (assembly GCA_964574595.1). Classification (GTDB taxonomy): domain Bacteria; phylum Patescibacteriota; class Microgenomatia; order UBA1400; family PJMF01; genus CAZNOF01. The sequence goes on from CAZNOF010000006.1 coordinate 12,299, forward strand.
CTTATCGTTTTGAGAAGAACATTAACAATTGAGGGATTAAATAATGGACGCAAAGGTGCGTTGGAACGAAATTGATAAGACAATGAACGAAATTGCAGTACGTCTTGCTGCATTAAGACAGGAAAATTCTGTCAAAGTAATCGCTGCTCGTAAGAGTCATGGAAATGTCCGGCAAGCGCTGGTAGATGCAAACCTTTCCGAGCTCGAAATCTTGAAAGAGGTCAACGCTCCCCGAAAAGAACGCCGATCGTTGTATCAAAACACTCCGTGGTTGATGCTTCGGTTGCCTGAGCACTCCTCCGCCGAAGATTTCTACGGCCAGCATCTGGTTATGGAAGACGAGCTGGAGAAAGAAAAACAGCGGACTGAGCTGAAGCGACAGGAAATTGGAACTCGAATTTTCCATCTTGAGCGCGCCTTAGAGGCTCCAGATTACTCAGATCAAGTTGAAATCCAATTCAAGCTTTTTGAGCTGGAAGACAAGATGGCGATGCTTGAGGAGGCCTACAAGGCTATTTCTCTGACAAAACCATATAATCCGGACTCGTGGCTGAATTGGCTGAAAAGCTGGTTCCCCTTTTAATCTCAACTGAACTGTTCTGTTAGCTCTGGCCGCAACGCCTCCGTCTACCCAGTACAGCTTCATACAAACGACAAAAGACCAGGCTTTAAAAACCTGGTTTTTTCATGCCTAAACAACCTTTTTTATTTATTTAAGCCTATAGTCGTGATAAAATAGCCTTCTTAGTCCGAGGGAGATCTTTAAAAAGAGGAACAGAACATGGCACTGAAAAATCGTTTTCGGAGCTTGTCAATCGAAATTGAAGAGCTCTACATCAGACGAGCTCGGTTACAGGCGTATTTACTGTACTGTGAGAAGTTCAATCGGGTACCAAGCAAGTTCACATGGCCGGGGATGAAAATCCAAATTTTCTGGTATAGCCGGCAATTAGTCCTGCTTCGTCGGCAACGACGTGCCATCGTGTTGAACGAGCAAAAAGCGTTTGGCTTCGATAGTAGCTTCTACGATGATGAGATCGGTGGCTTATACCTTCAAAAAGAACAAAATCGAATCTTGAAAATTACTCTTCTCAAGAATGAACTCAATCAAATTGAGGAGAAGAATACTGAGATTTTACTCGAAGGAAAGTTTAGTCCCAACCTTGTTGCTGAGGCCAAAATCCTTGCTAAGTTGAGCGCTCAGCAAGATGCTGAGTGGATTGAAAGACAGGCAATTCAGCGGGTTCGCAAATCGCGAGCCAATGAACCCAAAAAGGTTAAAAGCGGTCGAGTCATTCGCCGAATCATTGCTGATCTCTACATCCCGTTCATTTCCTATCGACTCAGAGGGTAGCTGTCATTTACTGCCGTGCAATTCAGATCTGGCACATCAGTAGATTTCAACAGCCCGCAACCAAAAGACCAGGCTTAGACCTGGTCTTTTTATATCAATTCCTTGCTGGAAATTTACATTTCCATAATCACTGGCAAAATCATCGGCGCGCGGCGAATAATCTTGTACAGCTTGCGAGCCAATCGACGTTCAATCGTTCGTTTGATCTCTTCGTCTTTCCCATCGCCCATCTCATCAATCACCTCTTTCGCAGCTTCCTTAATAAAGGTGACTACTTCTTGAGCTTCTTTCATGAAGACGAACCCGCGGGAAATAATGTTGATATTTTTGACATCAAACTTGCCGTTATGCTTTGGTAAGACGAGCACAATCATGCCTTCTCTACCCAGGGATTGGCGGTCAGAAAGGACGGCTCGGCCAACGTCACCTACTCCAAGTCCATCAACCAGTCGAGGTTGGAGGTCAAGGTGATCTGTTACTGATGGAATTCCATCTGAAAACTCAACCACATCACCCATACCTGGAATCAGAACTTGTTCAGGCTTGTAACCCATCTTACTGCCCACTAACTCGAAGAATTTCTCTCGATGTCTGTCTTGGCCACCAATTGGGAATAAGAACTGCGGTTTGACTAGAGCAATCAGCAGCATCTGTTCCATCGCTCCACCATGACCTGATTGATGTAAATCAGGTACGACATCTGGATACAGCACGCGCACACCGTTGCGAGATAACTCGTCGATGGCGGCGTAGTAAGGAATTTCATTTCCCGGAATGGCATCAGATGAGAAAACAACTCGATCTGCTTCTTTAATTTGCAGAGTTGGGTGCTCGCCGTACACTGCTCGAACCAAGGATGAACCCTCTTGACCTTGACTACCGGCAATCACAATACACAACTCGTGATCGGCGTAGTTGTTCATATCTTGTTTTTTGACCATCATCCCTGCTGGAATTTGCAGTTTATGCAGTTTCAAAGCCACATCGACATTTTGTTCAATTGAGCGACCGATGAAGACAATTTTTCTGTCTAACTTGGCGGCAGCATTGACGGTTTGTTGAATACGATGCAGATGAGAACTCATCAAGGTCATGATGTACTTGCCCTTCACATCCAGCATCGAATCTTCAATGGCTGGGAAACAGGCAGATTCACTTTTTGACCAACCTGGGCGCTCAACTCTGAGACAGTCCATTAACATACACAAGATGCCTTCTTTGCCTAAGCGAGAGATGGTGTCGAAATCAGGTAACACGCCATCAACTGGTTGTAAGTCAATTTTGAAGTCCGTACCGTGATAAATTACCCCTTCTGGAGTATGAATTGCCCAGTGACGTGTGTCTGGCACAGAGTGAGTCATTGGGAATGCTTCCACTTCAAAGTGAGTACCGATTTTGACCAACGTGTTGTCTTTAATGACTTTCAATTCTTGGCTCGAATTGGCTTCAGAAAGCCTATTTCCGGCAAAACCGATCGTCAATTCAGATCCGTAGACTTCAAAGGGAGGCAGCTCTGGGAAGATATATGGCGTCGCACCAATATGGTCATCGTGACCATGAGTCAAGATCATACCCACAATTTTTTTGCCAGCTTCCAACTGTTCCAACACATAACTTATGTCTGGAATCATTACGTCCACTCCAGGCATATATTGATTGGGGAAACCAATTCCACAATCGACGAGTAACATTTCCTGTCCATACTCGTAGACATACATATTCTGAGTGACATTTCCCATGCCTCCCAGATCAATAATTTTTAAACCCATAGGGTTCCTTTTCTAGAACCGCCACTTGGCGTGTTCTTTTTCTCAACCACCGCAGTGATGTGAGAACTAATTAAAATAATGCTTCTTTAATTGATGCTTCGAGCTCGTTGCCCTCGGCGTTGTTCTGTAACCATTCAAGAATCTTGGGAATTTTCTGAAAATCACTCACAAATGAAGCTTTCGTTTGTGGATTTCGCAACGCAGCTGCTGGATGGTACATCGGAAGGACGTACAAAGTCTGGTTGTTCCACTTCACTTTATGTAGTCTACCATGAACTTGAGAAATCTTCACGTCCGGCAAGAACTTTCCCATACTCAATCGGCCAAGCGTAACTATTAATTTAGGTTGAATTATCAATATTTCTTTATCCAGATATGGTTTATACGCCGCGATTTCTGCAGGGGTGGGATCTCGGTTTTCCGGCGGTCGAACTTTGACAATATTGGTGATGTAGACTTTTTCCCTTGGATTGCCAATTTCGGCGGACGTATTCACAAATAATTGACCAGATCTGCCCACAAATGGTTTGCGTTGAACTGACTCATAGTAACCAGGTGCTTCGCCAATGAATAAAATGGCTGATTCAGCATTCCCATCCCCTGGGACAGTGGGCTCGCCGATATTCCCAAGTGGTAAATTCGGCAAATTTTCTTCTAATTGTTGATAGACTTGTTGAAGCTGCTCAGCTTTGGTCATGACTTTATCCTACCATAAGACTTAAGTCAGGTTTTGGAAGTTCTCCATTTCGTAGACGTTCAGAGCGTTCAACCAATGAAAGTACATTCCCTCACCAATTTTGCCGTTCACCCTAAAATACTCGATGTTTGTTTTCAAAGCGTGCAGAACTTCCCTTGAGATGGATGTCTCTGGCTGAAACGTCACTTCCTGGGCAATTGTTCGGAAATATGTCAAAGCAAACTGGATGGCATCTTGATCCATAAAGTACATCTTCGCTACATCGACTGTATCACTATCCTCTTCTGTTGTGTCTGCTTGAGTCGTTTCTACTTCTTCCAACTCATCAATCGGCGTCAATGTGGGAATCAAGCCAAACTCTTTTTCCATCTGGATGACAAATCGGCTGCGGAGCAATTCTTGAGACTTCGCTAAAACGAGTGGCAGCGACTGAGTAGCTCCCATGTTTTGGGAGGCCATGTCTGATTCTTTGAGTTGATAATTCAACCTTGGGGGCCAAGCTTTCGTAACATCAGAGGCAAATGTGGCAGCCAAGAGAGACCCAACAAGCGTACTGTAGTGATAAAAATATTTTGCTTTACCAGTTTTTTCAAACTGCCTTTTCACGGCACTTAAACTGTGCAATTCAGAAGCATCAACGACCCAGTCAGAGCTTCCATTCGGCAGTCTTTTCCAGGCAAGGACAGGAATAAAGAAATGCTCCTCATACAGCGGCTGAAAATGCGCATATCGGAAAAGACTTTCCCAAATTGGCAGCCGCTCAGTTTCAAAGACGTCCCATCCAGGAATGGTCCGGTGAGCAGCTAACCTGCGAGCATTTTCTGGTTTCTCATACAAATCAATCCAATCTTTCAAAATGTCATCTGTATCAAAGTCAAACCTCCGAGAAGGAGCCGGAAAGTACAATAACCCGTTTAACTGCTCTCCAGCGACAGGATCTCCGAATACGAACAGCTCTTGAGATCCATCAGATAACTCAGATTTATAGAGCTGCAGGTTTGAGTCAAGCAATTGTCGATAAATATCTAAGCCATCGGGCAAGTATTTCCGTTCCGGAATTTGGCCTGTTTCTTGAAGTTTCCTCAGACTCGTCGCGCCATACTCATGAATTTGAAATGATGGGACCGGCTCGTAGTTATATCGATCTGGATTTTTTGGCATCTTTGCTGCCGATTATATCAAACTCCCAGATGAGCTTTGAAAATATGCGTCGCAAAACGAGCAGAAAAATTAGTACTGTGGCAAGAAAATTTTGTAGTTATCTTGGGTGATGACAACTTGAGGATACCCTTTTTCAACCACAATTCTGGCTGCTTTACGAACCACACCTTGGAGGGTTCTTTGCAAGGTACGGATACCGGCGTCAAATCCCAAGGGCCGGGTCATTTTTGTCCACAAGGCATCTTCAATAATCAATTGTTCTGGTTTAAGTCCTGCATCCTTGAGGAGCTCAGGCAAAATATATTTTTGGGCAATCACAATTTTTTCCTGATCAGAGTATGAAGGCATGCTAATTTTTTCCAAACGGTCCATGACAGCAGTCGCAATATTGGTGGTGTTGTTAGCAGTGGCTAAGAAAATCGCGTGTGACAAATTGACTGGATAATCCAAGTAATTATCTCTAAACGAGTGATTCTGAGCTGGGTCGAGTAACTCAACTAAGACACCCATGATATCCATGCGAGCACCTTCAGCTACACGGTCAATTTCATCGAGCAGAATAATTGGATTTCTAACGCCAGCATCGGCAATACCTTTAATTACCATCCCTGGTTCAGAGTCTAGATTTAATCTTGATTGACCACGCAAATCTTTAGCTGAACCCATACCTCCAAAAGGAATACGAACTAACTTTCTGTTTAAAGCCTCAGCCAATGAATAGGCAAAGGTCGTTTTTCCGGTACCCACTAATCCCACGAGTAGCAAAACGGGAGCTCGGAAGTCTTCTTGGTTCTGTTGAGATGCCTTCAGTTTCAGAACGGAAACGTACTCCAAGAAGCGATCTTTGACGTCTCGCATACCGTAGTGATGCTTTTCAAAGACCTCTTTGGTGACATTCAGATCCAGCACGTCTTGAGATTCAACTTCCCAAGGTACTTTTAGTACCCACTCAATGTAGCGGGAAACTTTTTCGTACTTCTCGTCGTAAGAACCCAGCTCAACAGATCGCTCTAGCGCCACAATTTCTTTGGCAACTTTGAGCTGCATTTCCTCTGGAATTTTAGCCACAGCAACTTGATCCTTTAAATCCTGGATCTCTTTTTGCAAGATGGCTTTGTAATCGGACATATAGGTACTTATTTCCCAGCTACTATTCTACTCATCATTTGAGCTTTCGTCAGTAAGCCTTGTTTGGCATCCATGTGTTGAATAACACTACTGGAATTATGGACTCCCCAATTACAACATGTAACTGGATCTAACCCCGCCAAATGAGCGGAGACGAACCCGACAGCGAAGGCATCACCCGCACCCGTCTCTTGGGTGACCGGTACAATTACTGGTTTGTAATTGTAGGCATAGTCGTCTTTGGTAAAGAGTTGGCCACCTTCTTTGCCGTTAGTGACAACTACCGTTGGAATGTGTTTCAAGATTCTATCTTGCACCGGCTCGAGCACTTCCCACTCTTCTTTGTTCATGATTAAAATATCTGCGACTACTTGTTCGATAACCAATTTCCCTGAGGCGAGTAACTCCAGTTCTTTTCTTCCGGGATTCCAAGAAACTCCTACCGTGTTTTTTCGTAAATAATCAAATAAAGTGGTTAAGAGCTCCATATCGGCACTGACATTGGAAAGGTGAATCCATCGAGTCTGATTTAAGCACTCCCAGGGCAAATCTCGCGCTTCGAGTCTTGAGGCTGCACCTCGATGCGTCAAGGCAGAGCGACCACCATCTCCGGAAATCAGAACCACTGAAACAGCCGTGTCCTCACCTTTTTCACATACCACAAAATCAGTATCAACATGTTCTCGTTGCAAATCATCCCAGACCATTTGGCCCAGAATATCTTTACCAATTTCTACTACAGCGGCAGTTTTGAAACCCATTCGACTAAAACCCACCGCCGTATTTGTTCCGGCACCACCTGTAGACATTCGAAACTTATCGATATCCATCTTGCCACCGTATTCCTGACACAACAACAAACCCTCTTGAGACGGTTGGAGGTGAAACTGCGCTGATTTCATGAAGATATCAACAGTCGCCGAGCCGATAGTGATCACATCATTCATCTTTTTCCTCTGGAACAGGTAACTTACATCTGTCTTGTAACTGCTTTTCAAAGAATTCTAGAGCTTCAATCATTTCTGCTTCGTTCTCAGCGATTTTATAAACTTCCATTTCGTGCTCGCCAATAAAGAAGTTCTCATCAATCACTTTCATAACCTTTTTCCAAAATCCGCCGTATAGAATCAGTGGTTTATGATTTCCATAGTAGAGGTGGGCCAATAGCCAAGCAGTCGCCCACTCACTCAAGGTTCCCGTACCACCCTGAAAAATAATAAAAGCATCAGCATGGTCCATCAGACCAAACATCCGTTCAATGTAATTAGCGGTTTTGATTTCTTTATCAACGTGATTTTCACCGAATCGCCCCTCAAACTCAGGCATATCTTTGGGATAAAAAGTCACGGCCAACGTTTTGCCACCTGCTGATTGAGCACCCTCGGTAGCTGCTGCCATCACACCTGGACCACCCCCATCAATTACCACTTTGTCGTGATACCCTAAGTAACGAGCTACGATAAAAGCGTCTCGGTACAGCGGATGATTTCTGTCGATATCGGCGCTACCAAAAATAGCGACATTTTTAATGCCGCAATGCTGCTTAGCCTTGGGGATAGGGATTTGTGATTTCATATGGGCAGATATGGTTCTCTCTAATAAGTATAGCTCGACTTGTCGTAATGATCACTCGTTATTCGGGGCAAACTGTTGAAATTCTTCAATTTTAGCCACTGGATCTTGGCTCTCCCAGATGGCACTACCCACCACAATCTCGTTCGCACCACTTTGCAAAATCTCTTTGGTATTTAACGTTTTCACTCCACCGTCAACCATGATATTCATTTGTTCTAGCTTTGGATAGACTCGGCGAATCTCTTTGACCTTTTCTAAGGCAATTCGATTAAAAACTTGCTGCTGAGCACCAGCTTCCACAGTCATGATTAAAATCGAGTGCAACTGAGACCAGACATCTTCATCAATCGCCTCGAGTGGTGTGAATAAATCGAGTGCTAATGCTGGCTCCCAATTATTTCGGCGAACTTCCTCAATAAAATCCATTTGGTGACTCATCCGTTCAACTTGACCAATAATTTGACGAATTGGCAAATACTCGCGTAATCCGGCACATTCAAACGCAAAGTCCATTGGTTCTTCCGTCATTAAGTGGAAATCCACTTTGAATTGATCAAAGTCAGCCACGGTTAAATCGAGCGGAGTCACGGTAATGTTGTCAGCAAATTGACCATCGATAATATCAATATGAATTGTATTAATTAGGTCACTGCTTTTGACAGATTCCACTTGATTCTGCAACGTTAAAAATGAGTCAGTTAAAATGGCGGGAAGTATATTCATGAATCCTCAAGCTAATTCTTTTTGTTTAATTTTTTCCAAACGACGGACGTAGCGTTCTTCTGGTACAAATGCCGTATCGATAAATGTCATGATCAATCGCTGTATCATCTCCTCAGAAATGTAATCTGCAGCGATGACGAGCACATTCATATCATCATCATGTCTACCTGCGGCGACTTGCTTGGAGGTAAACCCAATTGCCCCTCGAGCCCCTACTACTTTATTGACGGCTACATTTGCCCCAACACCTGAACCACACAGAATAATGCCGCGACTTTGACCATGTTCTTGCGCCACTTTTTCGGCAACGGCAAAAGCAAAGTCAGGATAGTCGTCCCCTGGATCAAGTTGTGAGTTTCCGCAATCAATTGCCTGATGGCCAGCTTTACTCAGCCAGGAAATAAGAGCTTGTTTAAGTGGAAAACCACGATGATCAGCACCAATGTAAATTGTCATAGACATGTTTAAAAGCCAAGTTCAGCCTTCGCCTCTTCGTCCATCATATCAGGTACCCATGGTGGATCAAAGGTCAAGTTAAGCCGTACATCTTGGTCTGGATTTAGCCCTGGCAAACCATAAAGAGCATCTCGCACCATAGCGTCAAAAACTCCGGCTAATGGGCAGCCTGGCGTGGTCAGGGTCATCAAGATTTTGACAACCGGCTTCTGATTTTCCTCAGCAACTTCCACAGTGTAGATCAGACCCAGTTTCACCACACTAATCCCCAGTTCTGGGTCAATCACATTATCTAATCGAGCAAAAATGTCTTCTTTGGTAAATTCAAGCATAGCGTATTCTAACAGCAATCCCTTTAATCCAAAAATCCCCCCGTTGTTAAGACGGAGGGATTTCTCAAAATTCAAAATAAAAGCTTATGCTTTTTTCAAAACTGGCATACCTGTGCGAGCGGTTTCCATAACGGCGTAACCTGCTGGTACTGCATCTAAGGCTGCATCTGGACGAACATCACGAGCAAAGAAGAAAATTCTTTGTTTGCGACCATTTTTCAAGGTCACTTCTCGGGTGTGCAAATAGTAAGTTTGCCCCTTTTTGTTTGTGTAACTGAAGGCATTATTTGCCATGTTGCTCCTTTTTCTCTCCTTTTCTTGAGGAGATGATCAATTTACTAATTGAACAAGCTTAAGCCTATCACACTCGAGTATTCTATCAAGAAGGAAATCTATTACTTCTGGTTAGTACTCTCCTTTTGAATAACTCCTCGCAATAAGGGCAGCTCCATCTCGTTATCATTGTTTTTCTCTTGTGAGACCACTACTTCAAATGGCAGAACGTCAGCAGAGATAGAACCACTACCTACATATCCACCTTTTTCCACTTCTAGGGTAAATGCTTTTTTCTTTGAGGAACCGTTTAAATCTTGCAACCAAACTTGATATGAAGCATCTTTTGCTACAGGCAAAGTAGCAATCACGCTAAACTGAACTTTACCATCTTTGATTTCGTAACGAATTTCACCAGTCTCATTTTTACTTCCCTGCATTTCAACAGTACTCACGTCTTTAGCACCTTTGCGTAATTTGGTGTTATCAACTGGAGAGAGCTCAGAAATCGAAGTCCCATCGGCGAAATCAGGAATCTTGCCCTGTTTAGAGGATGTTTGGGCGTTGTACCAACGAAAAATCAAAACGAAGATGATCAACAAAGCGATCAATGGAAATAAGAACGGCAAGAATTTTTTCATAGGCCCCTATGGTGTCATTATTTGGCCAGGAAAGATTCGACAGTTGAGTTCAACTGCGGGGCAAGCGTCTTCTGACCATTTACGTAAAAAGTAGGTGTGCCATCAACACCAAGTTTGTTGGCATCACTTACATCGGTCGCGATTTTGTCTTTGACCTCTTGGCTCTCTATTCTCTTCATCAGCTCAACTTTGTCAATCTGTAATTTATCGGCATACTCACCAAATTTTTTCTGAACATCTGTTGAATTGAGCTCAGACCAATCTGTTTGGTTAGCATATAAGTAATCATGGAATTTCCAGAAGGTAGCCATATCGAAGGTAGCGGCAGCCTCAACTGCTTGTGCAGAAATCTGAGCATTTTTATGAACAGTCACCAGTGGGAATTGGCGGAAGATAAATCGAACGTCATTGCCATGTTTACTCATCATCTGTTCCACTAATGGTTCTACAGAGCCACAGGCTGGACACTGCATATCTCCAAACTCAACCACTGTTACTTTGGCGTTTTCTGACCCTTTGACTAAACGAGCATTATTCAGCAAGACTTTTTGATCAACGGGTGCAGTATCACTGCCTTTGGAAAAAATAGCAGCCACCACGACCACCAGTAAAATGGTGCCAAAAATTGTACCTAATAATAATGGGAGATTTTTCATATGCTTCCTTTATTCTCTTGGCCAAACTTGCTCACCAGTTGAAGTATCGGTAACTATAATAGCAGCTGTAGGACAGCTTTGAGCAGCTAATAATTTCGTGTCATCGTCATTTCCATCTTGAGAAAGAATGATGGCAATGTCCTCTTCATCTAAAGCAAAAACTGCCGGAGCAATTGCTACACAACTTGCTGCACCAATGCATTTTTCACGGATAACTTCAACTTTGTACTTACCAATTTGCTTTTCTTGAACAACTCGAGAAGTAGCAGGCGCCGTAACAGGAGCATGCGGCATGGTTGAAGGCACTGCGGTGACAGTGGGAGTAGGTTTAGATGCTTGGACGGGATCGGTCATATTTTTTAAATGAGTATTTGCATTCTACAGTACTCAACTGAAATGAAACTTAGTAAAATTTCTCTCGATGTAATTGCTCTTTAGGCACACCTTTTGTTTGTAAAAGTGTCAGCACGTCTGTCACCATTTTTTCGCTTCCGCAAGCAAAATAATGAGTATTTGGTAGGAGTGCATGCGTACTCAAACAGTCAGTCACATGTCCTCGACAAAGTGGCCAATCTTCTGGAGCTTGAGAGATCACTGGGTGAAATTGGAAATTTGGAAATGCTTGCATTAATTCGGCAAATTCGTCTTCCCAAAAAATCATATTTGGCTCTCTCATCCCCCAATAAAGCATAATCGGCTGAGTATTTTTCTTATTTTGCAGTTGATCCAAAACCATGCTTCTATATGGCGCAATCCCGGAGCCAGTCGCGATAAAGTGCAATGGTCCGGTCACAGTTTCTGGAACAGTAAAGACACCCAATGGGCACAGACAGGAAATTTCTTGACCAAATTCGAGGGATTGTAAATATTTGACACCAATACCATTTGGAGCGATATCAAGCATCAAATCAAAACCATGCTCCTTGGCTGGGTTGCTGCAAATTGAGTACGAACGGCGCATTTGTGAGTCTGGCAATAAAATGGACATGTACTGACCGGCAGCAAATGTAACTTGATGAGGCTCAGTCCATTCAAAAGTGAATTGGATGAATCGATCATTCAAAAGTAATTTCTCGGACAGTTTAGCTTTGCATTGTTTTGGTGGGATCATACTTTGGAGATGATACTAGGAAGATCAAGAAATGTCTATGAAGGAGCCTGGTTTGACTCTAACGATTTTTGCCAATCACGACCAAACCAAATGCCAATAGCTAGTTTGGCAATTGCGGCATACTCAGTAGTTCTATCAACAAAGTTGTCTGTAATAATGCCTATCAAACCACTTTTATGTTTCACATTTTCAATTCCTGAAATGTGAGAAGAAGCTACGCCCATTTCTTCTCCTTGGCGAATTCTGGCAGCTACAATCTCTGGCACTTTAAACCGAGCTCCATTGCTAGCAAAGGTATTCCCTGATTCATCAACAACGACACCCCAGACAGTCGACCACATTTCTCCATCCATCTCGGTGACCCCACCTTCTAGACCGATGCCTATGTTGATCTCGCTTTTTCCCTGTTTGATGCCTGCCGCTAAAGCAGCTTTGGCTCGGTTTGTTGCCCCGAGTTTTGTTTCTGCATCACCTTGAGGTTGACTAGATACACCACTTGCCACTTCAAAGCCCTGCACCATCCCATGTGGCCAATGAGTCACGGTAGCTCTTTTGACCGAGTTCACCTTAACAGGGTTGGTAGAACCCACAAAAAATGAAATAGTTGAAGAAGAATTATTCGTCATGAGTTGCTTTCTGAGTTAACGATTTCTGGATGGCTTTCAAGGAAAGTAGCAAACATTTCTGTCTACCATAAGCAATCTCATCAATACCCAATAACTCTTCCACATCGTGCTTTTTCATATTCAGAATACTCTTGACCGTTTTTTGAGGCACATACTGAGAAAGTAAACTCGTGGCAGCCAAACTAATGGCACAGCCTTGACCTTCCCAGCTCATCTCCAGTATTTTTTCTTTTGAGTCATCAAGTTTGAGAAAAATAGTAATTTCATCACCACATGAGGAGTTTCGTTCTTTCCACTCAATATCTGGCTGCTCTAACTTACCAAAATGATGAGGATGACTATATTCCTCTAAAATAATTTCTTGGTATAAATCATCGGACATAGAGATCTTATTTGCCAAATACTTTCGCAACTTTTTGTAAAGCTAAAATCAGCGCGTCAATATCTTCTTGGCTGTTATACAGTTGGAAACTGACTCGAACGGTAGCCGGCCAACCAAATTTGGTATGAAGCGGCATTGTGCAATGATGCCCACTTCTCACCGCTACTCCTTCTGAATCCAGAATTTGACCCACATCATGAGCGTGCACACCTTCGTAAATGAAGGCAACAGACCCAACCCGGTCAATCAGTTTTTCTGAATCAACGATTCCAACAATTTTTACTTGAGGCAATTTTTTCAGCTCGGAAACAGCATAGTTCACCAGAGATTGATCATGCTTCAATAACTCGCTCATGCCAATTTTCTGTAGATACTTACAAGCTGCTGCCCAACCGATCAACCCCGCAACATCTGGAGTTCCAGCTGTAAATCGTTCTTCAATATCTTCGGCAAAATCAGTTTCAATTAAAGAAACGGTATTTATCATGCCACCGCCAAACAAAAATGGTGACAGGGTGTCAATAATTTCTTTTTTGATAAATAAGCCGCCAATGCCCATAGGTCCAAGCATTTTGTGAGCAGATACGACGTAAAAGTCGACACCAAGTTCTTTAAAGTGAATTGGCAGATGTGGCGCAGATTGGGCGCCGTCTATTAGTACTTTGGTTTTGGGGGAGGTTTTCTTGATCAAATCAGTCATTTTTTTGACAGGATTGACCGTTCCTAATGCATTTGAAACATGCGTAAAACAAACAATTTTCACTTCATTTTCTTTGAGTATGTTCTCTAACTCAGAAAGATCTAACTCGCCAAATTCATTGACCGCTAGGTACTTCATCTTGGCATGTTTTCTCTTTGCAAGTTCTTGCCAAGGAACTAAGTTACTGTGATGTTCCATTTCAGTACAGATAATCACGTCACCTGGTTGAATGTGTGTTTCTCCCCAAGAGTAAGCCACTTGGTTAACAGCTTCTGTCGTATTTCGAACGGCGATGAACTCAACCGGCTGAGCTCCAAAGAAATGAGCAATTTCTTGCCGAGATTGATGAAAAAGTTTCGTACTCTCATCGCCAAGTTGATGAATTCCCCGATGGACATTAGCATTATGTTCACGATAATAACTACTTATCGCATCGATGACCGATGCTGGTTTTTGTGAGGTGGCTGCATTGTCTAAATACACAAGGCGCTTATCACCGTGGATTTTCTTTTGTAAAATAGGAAAATCAGCTAAAATACTTGATGAACTAAACATATGCGTATTGTACCAGAATTGGGAGCAACCATTTAAGCATGCCAAAAACTACTGACTTAGCAACATGTATTGTTCCCCTCTATAACGAAGGCTTGAATATAGCCCGCGTTTTGACTGAATTAACTCAACTTTCTTTCTTAGACCAAATTATCTGTGTAGACGATGGTTCTGTAGACAACTCAACAGCAGAAGTTGAGAAGTATTTTCCGAGAGCGGAGCTCATTAAATTACCGCAAAACATGGGCAAAGCATTTGCTGTAAAAACAGGGTTGGAGCACGCCAAATATGACAGTATTTTGCTGTTTGATGCGGACATTAAAAACTTAGTCAGAACTGAGATTGCCACTTCTTTTGAACTCTTTAAAAAACAAAATATGGACATGCTGATTTTAGGCAGAACCTGCCCCAATCCAATTTTGCGTGCTACCCGCGGCGATATCATTGTTTCTGGAGAAAGGTGGATCAAAAAAGAAGATTTATCAACTGTTTTTAGAACACTCCACTTTGATAAATTTGCATTGGAAGTAGCCATTAACTACTACATGGTGAAACAGAAGAAACATATATACTGGTTTCAGACCTCAGCCGAAAACACCTTTAAAACTGCCAAATATGGATTTTGGGATGGCTGGATTTCAACCTTTGCCGAAATTGGCACGCTGTTCACATCTCGGTTCAGTATTGTGAACCAAGTGGTGAATTTTAAGCCTAAACAAATTACAGAAGACGCCCTCAATTAATCAGTCTCTTTTAACTCTAAAAAGCCCTCAGTAATTATCTCTTCAGCTTGAGCCCGTGGAATGCCTCGACTTTGCAAATAAAATAAGTGTTCTTCCGGAATTGGACTAACACTCGCTGCGTGAGAACACTTCACATCGTCACTCAAAATTTCTAATTCAGGAACCGCCTCCGCACTGGCTTTATCGGAGAGCAGCAAAATTCGTTCTTCTAAAAATGATTTAATTCCTGGGCAGTTCGGCTCAATTTTTATGCGTCCAAAAAATCGAATCCTACTTTGATCCTTGGCAACACCTTTCAAAACAGTTTGAGCCGAAGTATGTGCGGCTTTATGGACAATATATAAATTCACTTCTAATTGTGTTTTATCAGTTGTTAAGAACGCGCCTTTGATATCAGCGTGAGCGCCAACTCCATTCAACTCAACAATATAGTTACCGGGTTCTGCAATTGTGATCACTTTGTGTTCATTTGCTTGTAGGGTAAAGATCGTATTTTCTTTGGGTGTTTGCGTCATTAGCCGATACTTCCTTCCATCTCATGATCAATCAATCTATTCATCTCAACAGCGTACTCTAAAGGTAGTTTTTTTACTAATCCATCAATAAATCCATTCACGATCATTTTTCTAGACATCTCTTCAGTTAGGCCGCGACTCATCAAATAAAAGAGCTGCTCTTCACCAATTTTAGAGACTGTAGCTTCGTGTTGAACTTCTACAATATTATTGAAAATTTTATCAACCGGATATGTGTCAGAACGTGATTCTGGATCCAGCAACAACGCATCACAAATCACAGTATTTTTACTGTGGTGAGCAAGTGGACCAACGTTGACCATTCCACGATAACTAGTGCGTCCACCATTTTTACTAATTGATTTTGAGATAATTGTTGAACTGGTATAAGGTGCTAAATGAGTAGCTTTTGAACCAGTATCCTGGTGCTGTCCCGCACCAGCGAGTGCCATAGAAAGAGTCTCCCCTTTGGCACCTTTGCCAGCCAAAATAAAACCTGGATACTTCATGGTTAATTTACTTCCCATGTTAAAGTCGGTCCAAATCATCTCAGCTTCTGCGTCTACCCATGCGCGCTTTGTCACTAAGTTATAAATATTTTTGTACCAATTTTGAACGGTGGTGTACTGACAGCGACCACCTTTTTTAACAAAGATTTCTACCACTGCGGAGTGCAAAGAAGACGAGGAGAATGAAGGTGCTGTACAGCCTTCCACATAATGAACTTTAGCGCCTTCATCCACGATGATTAACGTTCGTTCAAATTGACCCGCATTGGCTGCATTAATTCTAAAGTAAGTCTGCAACGGCATCTTCACTTCCACACCCTTCGGCACATAGACGAATGAACCACCTGACCAAACTGCCGTATTTAAGGCTGAGAATTTGTTGTCGCCACTAGGAATTAACTTACCAAAATACTCTTTAATTAATTCTGGATACTGCTTTAAACCTTCATCCATCGATAAGAAAACGACACCATCTTTTGCCCAAATATTTTTAAGCGAGCCGTAAACTACTTCAGAGTCGTACTGCATTTTGACACCGGCTAAGTAATCTCGTTCTGCTGCTGGAATACCTAATTTATCAAAAGTAGCTTGAATTTCTGGCGGCACGTCAGCCCATGTTTTGGTAGCATCGGCAGGGCGTAAATAGTAATGAATCGCGTCGTAGTTAATGTCACTTAAGTTGCCACCCCACATGGGAGTTGGTTTTGATTCAAATTGTTGTAAAGCAATCAACCGTAGCTTCAACATCCATTCCGGTTCCTGTTTAATTGCAGAAATCTCTCTAACCACACCTTCATTTAAACCTGGCTTGATAATATGTTGATAGTTAGTCGTTGGATACGAGAATCCCTGCTCATAAGAGTCATCTTTGAGACTTGGGTCTAGCTCCTCAGTGTGTTTAGCGGCGAATCGAGACATAATTATTTGTAAATGAGTTCCTCTAGCTTAGGAAGATAATTTTGAATATTTGCCAGTGCATCCTTCAACTTGTTGGAGTCTGCATCAGTAATATTTAAGTCAGCAATCCATTTGTCCATTTCAGTACGAAATTCTTGCCATTTCTCAGGGCTCACAGTTAAGTCACCCAACTCAATATCTGTCTTAATCGTGGACAACCTTGTGCCAATTTGTAATAAGTCTGAGTAACGTCGATTCTCATCCAGCGCGTGACCTTCACTTTTTGCACGTGACTTTATGGCTGCAATTCGATCGTCAAAATTGAGTTCACTCATATTTTTTCGTATCCTTTTGCTTCCAGTTCAGCGGCGAGATCACGGCCACCACTCTGAACAATTTTGCCAGCTTTCATGACGTGGACAAAATCAGGCTGTAAATACTTCAAAATCCGCTGATAGTGAGTAATCACGACTACGCCAGTCTGATGCTTTTCTACGATCTTTTTGACACCTTCTGCCACGGCACGCATAGCATCAACATCTAATCCAGAGTCTGTCTCATCTAATATGGCGAATTTTGGTTCTAAAACGGCCATTTGTAAAATTTCAACTCGTTTTTTCTCACCGCCACTAAACCCTTCGTTCAAACCTCGTTTTAAGAGTTCTGGTTTTACCTTTAATTCTTTGGCTAAACTTTCCAAGTGCTTTCGAAAAGCGAGAACTGTTGGAAATAAACGGCTTGGTTCATTAGCAAAACGAGCGTTGTATGCCAACCGTAAGAAGTTTTGGACTTTGACGCCCGTTACTTCTACTGGATATTGAAACGCTAAAAAGACACCCATCGCCGCGCGTTCATCAGGAGATTTTGCGAGTAAATCAGTCCCATCCAGGATTATTTTTGAGCCAGCGGCTTCATCAACTTCGTAAAAAGGATGCCCAGCCAATGTATATGCCAAGGTAGATTTCCCTGAACCGTTTGGCCCCATGATGGCATGAACTTCACCAGGTTTTACAACAAGGTCGACACCTTTTAAAATTTCAGTTCGTTGTTGAGTTTGTTGATCGACAACTGAGACAAAAAGATTGGAAATCTCTAAAGTATTTTTCATAGCTTTTGAGCTGCTTTCTGAGCGATAAGTAGGTCAGTTTTAATATTGGGAACTAAGTTATAGGAATCTAATTTTGACAGATCAAACCACTCAATTCCATCAGTTTCTTGTAGATTTTGTGAGAAATCGATGGAATCAATTGGCTCGACCAAATATAAAAAATTCAAGTGCTGCTCACAACCACGCTTCCATTTTGCCGCAACTGTGTAGTGTTCAGGATCGGCGATTCTGGCATCAAAATTTTCACGAGAGACAAAATGCAAATTGGTAGAAATTGGGTTTGGTAAGTACTCGCTATCAGGATCAACAATTTTTGACTCGGGAATGGCTTTGACTTTAATTCCAGTCTCTTCCCAAAATTCTCGTTCCGCAGCGGCATGTGGCAACTCATCTGGTTCAATATGCCCACCAGGATTTAACCACATACCTAATTTCTTATGTTTAACTAGTAAAACTTTATTGTTTTGGATTAATACAGCCGCCACAGTTAAGCAGATCTTCGCTGGGTATTGGTGCAGGTTTGCCATGCCTGGATTTTACCATGATAAGAGGCTCATCTGAACCCCTGCATCCTTTTTGGGAGTAAAGGTGAAATCAACGTCGCACTCGACTAACCGATTCCATTTATTTTTGAATTTCACTTTGCCTGTTTTCAGCCCGTAATCGTAGATATCTCTGGTCACGGCTACATCTTGTAGACAGTACTTTGATAAACTTTCCCAATCCTTGCTTTTGTAGTACTTAATTGCATCTAGACCATCGCCACTTTTACCAATTCCAAGTGTTTCTTTGGCCACTGCGTCCAAGCCAATTCGATGACCTACGCTATTTTTAATCCTGACCAATAAGTCTAAAGTCGCAATTTTGGAGATATCACCTTTGTAATATGGCACAAATGTTTGCATGTCAAAGTTGTCACAGTTAAAGCCTACGATCACATCTGCGGCTTCAAGTAAAGGAAAAAGCTTTGGTAAATCTTTTTCAAAGTAGCCCTGCATCTCACCTTGTCCGCTAAATCCGTCTCTGATACAAACTCCCACAAAAGAAATACCTAACCGGTCGGGGAAAAATCCGCCGACTTCATCAAATGTTTTTTGTGTTTCCACATCAAGAATAATTTGTCGCATACGTACTATCTAACTCATAGCCTCATCAAAGCGTCGCGCTACTTCTGACCAATTTACCACGTTCCAAAATGCTTTAATGTAATCTGGACGGCGATTCTGATAGTTCAAGTAATAGGCATGTTCCCAAACATCTAAGCCTAAAACAGGAGTATGACCCTCCATCAGTGGAGAATCTTGATTCGCAGTAGATATAACAGCCAGCTTCTTCTCTTTACTTACCACCAGCCAAGCCCAACCTGAACCAAATCTGTTGGTAGCAGCCGTGTTAAATTCTTCGGCAAACTTTTCAAAACTACCAAACTGTTGGGTAATTGCTTCAGCAATTTTTCCGGTTGGAGTGCCACCAGCATTTGGAGCTAAAATAGCCCAAAATAATGAATGATTCGCGTGACCACCACCATGGTTTTGAACGGCCGTTTTAATTTCAGCTGGCACTTCATTGATACCTTCCACCAACTCTTCTACAGATTTGGCTGCAAGCTCTGGGAACTTTTCTACCGCAGCATTTAATTTATCAACGTAGGTTTGATGATGTTTTGTGTAGTGAATTTCCATCGTCTTTGCGTCGATGTGTGGCTCTAAAGCTGCGTATTCATATGGCAATTTTGGTAAAGTGTACATATCTATCTCCTCTAAATAATTAATAGTTTTTTATCTTTTTGAACGATTTGATTTGGCTTTTGGTTCAGGTTCTGAAGCAGGCTCAGGTGGGGTCATAAAATTGAACATCATCGTCAGCAGTGCCTCTGCTGCATAACCTATAAAAGCATACACGAATAATGCAAAAAGTGTGTTGTATTCCAAGATGCCACCTTTTTGCACCGCTGAACCAGGGAAAGCCAGCGAGAATGGCTTGAGTAATGGCTCACTGGTTTGATACACCCACGCGACCGCCTCTGAAGAACTACTTGCACCAAGTAACTTCAACAGGAAACGTGCCATTAATAAAAATTCTAGCAAGCTGATTACAAACGCCAAAATATCTTTAGGAAACTTAGACATAGTTGTGTCGAGTATAGCAAGTGAAATTGTCTGCCGCAAATTGGCTAATGATATAATAAATGAGTATTTGATCTGGAAATGACTAGTTTCACATGCTGAAATGAACCATTTCAGACCCTTATACACGCACATTCCAAAGTCCATATAGATGAAGAGGTAAGAACCCATGAAGAAAGTAGTTCTGCTACTCACGCTCGTTGTGTCGTTTCTCGTCACTCTGCCGCATGCCATCGCCCAAGAAAGTGATGGGCTGCCATTTCGGGTCAATCCGGACACCGAGACAGTTGAGCTGCATTTAGGTGCTCCCGAGATGCAGGATTGCGTCAAACTTGAGTTTTCGATCGGAGTCGGCAAACATGCCGTTCCCTACGAATTTGATGTGATCATTCAAGGCTCTGGCGAGTATGCCGATGCCCGTTGGGCGTTCAACGTGTCGACCTTGTTACCTGAAAAAGCGGCCGGCAAGTTCATCGCCGTCATCCCGGTTGATCAGTTCCAGTTGAAGGATCCTGCAAATGGCAATTTGGATCCAACGAAACTGTTCGATCCGAAAAAAGTCACCGCCAGCGACTGGGGCCTATACTTCTGGGACGACAATAAGGCCATGAAGGTAACAGTCAGTTCACTTGACATGACCCCTTGTGCTGTGGCCGTCGCCTCCTAATATCTATGTAATCTTTCATTGTGCTGAAGAGCTGGGGTAACCCGGCTCTTTTGACGTCTAGTGACCTAACTGAACACGATCAGCATGTATTGAAATCATTTCTTCCGTGACTAACCCTGAGATAAGTTTTTGAAACCGTTTATTATCAATTAATCCGTACTCGTCTTCCAATTTTTTTGCTAGCTGAGTCACATCATAAGAATCTGCTCGTAACAGATCCATGATTCGTCCTCGGAAAAATCGATCAGTATCTTCAAACCTGACTGTTTTTTTAATGCCACGAGGTTTTTTCGGTAAGCTCTTCAGCCAAGCCGCATAATTTTCCCAGCCGTGAGCTTGCGCTTTTTGATTGCTTTCGCAGTAATTACTTATCGGACACATTTCACATTTGGGAGAAGTGGCAATACACACCATTGCTCCTAAATCCATAATTCCCTGATTCCAAGGATCCGCTTGCCCTGCTGGAAGCATCTCGTCAGCCAGCGAAAAGTAATCAGCCTTTAAATCAATTTGTGGATTCACTTGTTTTTCTGACCACTCAATTCCCTGTGTCCTAGCAATGACTCTTTTGATATTGGTATCAACTACACCCACCTGCATTCCAAAGGCGAAGGACATAATCGCTCGAGCGGTATATTTCCCAATACCCGGCAGTTGTAGCAACTCAACTTCGGTGGTTGGCCAAACTCCATTACTCTGCTCAATCTTCTGAGCAAGTTGCCACAAAAATTTGGCACGCCGGTTATACCCTAGTCCTTGCCAAAAAATCAGGACTTCTGCTAAAGTGGCCTTCGCCAAGTCTGCAGTGGACGGCCATTTGCTCATCCATGCTAAGAATTTGGGTATGACTCGATCAACTTGGGTTTGCTGCAACATCATCTCAGCCACCACAACTTTGTAGGGATCTCGTTTTAAAGATGAGGCAAAGTAGTGATCAAACGATTCATTCCGGGTTGCCGTTTTGGGACCTAACATTTTTTCTCGCCACGGCAAAACTCGACCATGCTGGCGCCACCATGAAAAAAGAGCTGTATGTACAAGTGAAAGTTCTAACATAGTCGGTCAAATTAAGTTACAATACTATACTATGCAATTCTCGTTCGCCAAGCGATCCAGTGCAGCAGATTCTCTTTTGCTGTTTATGGTCACGGCCGCAGCGTCAGTATTACTCACCCGCTTTTATCTCTTTTTATTTGACTATCCACAAATTGCTCGTGGCCATATTCATTTTGCACACATTATTTTTGGGGGCATATTTTTATCAATCGGAAATATCCTGCTTTTAAGCATGCACGGCAGGCGAAGTCGTCAATTTGCTGCGGTTGTATCCGGAATAGGATTTGGGCAATTTATCGATGAATTGGGTAAATTTATTACTCAAGAAAATAATTATTTTTACCAGCCAGTACCAATGCTCATTTATCTTTGCTTTATATTTCTATTTTTCTTATATCGATACTTCACTGAATATACTCCTCTCCAGCCACGAGAGTTGATGTACCAAATCTTGGAAGAGATGGAAGAAGTGGCAGAGGGAAGATTTTTTCCAGCCACCAAAAAGCGAATTTTATACTGGACTGAGAAGCTGAAACTCGAAACAAAGCAACAGTATCAACACTTTGCCTTAGGTATCGAAAATATGGTCAGTCAGTTAAACGTGGCTTCTTCCCCACGCCCTAAACAGTATGTTCAAAAGATCAAATCCTCATGGATGTGGCTTGATGAATTTACGACTGAGCGTCGACCAGTGTTTTACATTCTAATTTTAATTTTTGTACTCTATATTGGCATAACTTCTTTTGGTATCGGGTCTTTTTTATTCAATCTTTTAAATAACAATTTCGATAAATTGAAATTTAAAGCTGCTACATCGTTTGACTGGTTTATGGTTGGCGGCTTATTTCTCTCTCAATTTTGGTCAATGCTAATTATGGTCCGGGGTGTGTTTTACTTAATCGGTCGAAAGAGAAATCGAGCGTTGGCGCTCTTTAGAAACGGCTTAGCCGTGAACATTCTGGTGACGCAAGCATTCACGTTCTACTTCGAACAGTTTTCAGCCACGATTGAACTGCTTTTTATTTTGGGTCTTTTCGCCATTATTCAAAATATTATTGAGGATGAGCTAGAGTAATTTGAGTCAGCTCAGTGATTCGTTGTTTGCCCGTCGTATTTAAAAAGACTTTTATTTTTTCCAAATCAGGTGAACCATCTGGCATGCGCATTTGTCCAATTTCCTGCCACACAGATCTGCCAGCAGCGAAACCTTTTGCCCCATTTTCCATTGAAACTCTGAGGGCATTTGCAAACTCCTCATAATTCATACCGCGAGATAACAGAATCCACGGCACATCTAATTCTGCAGTGATGGTGGCGCAGGCTAACGCATCTCCAGGATATTGAATTTTGAGAACATCACAATACTTTTGAAATTCTTGAAGAGTCTGTAAATGAGCATCTTGATACTCCGTTTTAGAGAGCGACTCTGACCCGTTGGGGTTATACATAATCGGCTCGATCAGAAACGAAATATCTTCATACTTACATGACTGGGACAACTCAATAATTAATTTCTTTTTTTCTAAAGCATTCTTTTCTGCTGGGTGATAATAAATGAGCAACTTTGCCACAGCATAGTTACTTTTTACCTGATGAACACTCCACCCGGAAATGATGGTCGGAACTAATGATTTATCGCCAGAATAATCTGAGGCTTCGAGAGTCAGAATAAGTCCGGTGTTAGGCGCTTTATAATCAAGTGAGGGGAAGCCGAATTCTGGATCAACCAGCACTCCTGAACACATTCCCGAAAAAGCTTCCATAAATAAGATTTTTAGTTGAGTCACAATATATTGTGCTGTTTGATCTCGAATATCCATGTCAAACATTTTTGCCAGGGAACCTCGATGGTCAAACGGAGCAATCGTAAAAAAACCCTCAGGCGTTTGGATGGAGCGCAAATTCATATTCTTCAGTATAGCTTACTCTCTTACTTGAATTCTACGGTTGACGGAAAGTTTGAAGGGTATTTTTAAAGCATGTTTGAACGGTTGATTAAGCTAGCAAGAATAATTCAGGGTTGCTGCATCACATGTGGAGGTCAATTAGAAATTTATTCTTCTAAACGAGCTTTTTGCAAAGTGTGCGGTACAAAAAACTGAGCTTATTTCTGCTAGGATGTATTCTATTGATGAGTTTATCGTTTCTAAAAAAGCTACCAATCAAAAAATATCTTCCAGAAATTCTTTTGGTGGTCATTGTGATAGTCGGCTTAGGTTTCCGACTGTTTCGCCTTTCTGATTTGCTCTGGGCTCAACGAGGATTTGATGATCAACGAGATATGCTCGTCTCCAGACACATTGTGGATTTTGGTGAGACAATTGGTCGTGGTCCACTGGCGGGTGGTGGATTTAACCTCATTAAAAACTCTCCCTACTATTATTATTTGACAGCTTTTTTGTGGTTTGTCTCAGGAGGTACACCTTTCTCTTTTTCTGTAACTTGCTTATTGCTTGTCAGCTTCGTTATTCCTCTTTCATATTTGGTAGGGAAACAATTATGGGATAAAAAAACTGGACTAATTGCGGCAGCCTTCTTCTCCTTAAACCAGGAGCTCATTTTTGAAAGTCGTCACTTCACTCAGCCCTACTTAATTCCACTCTTCACGCTGTCACTATTTTGGATTCTGACCTGGAAACCATCGATAAAAAGTGTCTGCTTAGCACTCTGTTGTTTATTCATACCACTTCACTTTCATTACAGTATTTTGCTTTTCTTTCCAGTTGGGCTGTGGTGGATTTTGCATGTTTGGCTCGTTATTTTTGATGAGGGTAAAACCAATAAAAAACAGCTTGCCTTACCTTTTTTAGTCGGAATAATTCTTGGATTGATCTGGATTTTTTCTACGTATACTCGATTTCCATTTGATCAAATCTATTTTTTTGTCTTCAATTTTACTGGATCGAAGGGGCATTTTATTCTTAATGTTCAGAACAGTGCCTCTTTACTATTCAAACTCCTTTGGAGCCAAGTTAATTTATTAAAAGAGGCCATCAGTGTTATTTTGCTAGCACTAACCTTATTCTGGCCAAAAGTACTGAGAGATCAGAAAAGTCAAAGGAATTTCTGGATTTTTAATTCATTTTTGATTTCTTACCTGCTAAGCATTTTTTTTGGTGGCAACCTTTTACAAAGTTATGTTTCAGGATTCGTTCCGTTTCTCTTGATAGGCATCGCTGTGGGATTACGAATCATCATTTTAAAGAATCGATTCGTGGGATATTTACTTACCGGGGTTTTACTGATCGCACTCACTCAAACGAGTAAAAACGCACTCTATTTTGATTTACCTGCTACTTCTTACTATGAAAAGTCTCGGCAAGCTACCAACGCAATTTACCAAGACTACAACCTGAACCACATCCAGTTAAATAACGATAATCTTGAGGATTTTGGCGTCGTTACGTTAGTAACCGGCAATCCTCAACCATTTGATGGCTGGGGTACTTCTGGGATTTGGTTCTTACTAGAACAGAAGTTCAAACATCCGCTTGTTAAACTCAGTGACTGGGGCGTAAATAGCTACCCATTGGCTTCAAACCCCACTTTTTTGTACATGGTCTGCGACCATCGAACAAATCCAGAGCTCATTGAAAAAGAGTGCCTAAATCGGTTCACGGGCGTCCGAGACTACTTGCTTCCAAATGAAAAGAAAATTTGGGAAACAGCAGATGTAACTGTTTGGAGATTTGAAACCACTCTTAAATTGAAAAATAGACTGAGTTACTTCCACGTTTACAATGAACTGCTTCCCAAATAGCTCTCAGAGATCCAAAAAAGCACTGGTGTGGTTTGATCCATCAGCCAGTGCTTTTATCTAGGTCAATAAGTCTTATCGACGTGGACCTCTTGAGAAACCTCCACGGTCTCCACCTCGGCCACCTCGATCTCCACCTCTGTCATAGCCACCGCGGCCACCACCAAATGATGGTCTGCCACCGTCTCTACGACCACTGAAACCACCTCTGTCGCCGCCTCGGTCACCACCGCCATTGCCGCGTTTTTCAGCTGCTTCAGCTTCTTGTTCTGGAGTAAGCATTGTCAATTTGATTTTGCCATCTTCTTGAATGTCACTGACGCGGACATGAACTTTTTCACCCATGGTTACGACGTCATTTGCATCTTGGACATAGTCGGTAGACATGGCAGAAACGTGAACTAAGCCATCTTTATTTGGAGCAATGTTGACGAAGGCGCCGTAACTTTCGATACGAACAACTTCTCCATCAAACTCTTCACCAATTTCAATGGATTTCATCATGCTACTAATGACTTTGTAAGCGTGATCAACTTTAGCTTGATCTGAAGAACCGATATTGACGATTCCCATGCCGGTTTCTTTGTCTTCATCGACTTCGATTTCAGCACCAGTCTCTTCAATAATACTCTTGATCATCTTGCCACCTGGACCAATCAACTCACCAATTCTGTCACCAGGAATTTGGAGCTGTTGAATCTTTGGAGCAGTTGGAGCAAGGGTCTTTCTTGGCTCAGCGATGACTTCCAACATTTTACCCATGATGTGCATACGACCAACTTTTGCTTGGCGTAAAGCTTGCTTCATGACTTCTGGAGGAATTCCTTTAATCTTGATATCCATTTGTAAGGCTGTGACACCTTCAGCGGTACCAGCGACTTTAAAGTCCATGTCACCGATGTGATCTTCCAAACCTTGGATGTCAGATAAAACTACGTACTCTTCACCATCAGACATCAATCCCATTGCGATACCAGCCACTGGTCGTTTAATTGGCACACCGGCTGCCATTAAAGCCATGGTTGATCCACAGACAGAACCTTGTGAGGTTGAGCCATTGGAACTGACCACGTTTGAAACGACTTGAATGGTGTATGGGAACTCTGCTTGTGATGGGATGACTGGAATTAATGCTCTTTCAGCTAATGCACCATGACCAATTTCGCGGCGTTTTGGCGAACCAACGCGACCTGCTTCACCAGATGCAAATGGAGGCATTTCGTAGTGATGTATGTAATGTCTTTCTTCTTCACCCATCATGTCTTCAATTAGCTGACCTCGAGCTGGTGAGCCCAAAGTTGCGATTGATAACACTTGTGTCGCACCACGTTTGAACATTGCTGAACCGTGAGTACTGGCGAATAAGTCAACTTCACACCAAATTGGGCGGATTTCATCGGTCTTTCTGCCATCTGGACGAACTTTATCTTTAATGATCATCTTGCGACCAGCTTCAATCATTAACTCACCAAAGACATTCTTTAAGAAGGTTGGGTCAGCTAGGAGACCTGGCTCTTCGCCTTCAGCTGGTTGGTTTTCTGAAACGATCTTGTAAATCAATTCGTTCATACCACTTGGCTTTAAGACGCCTTCCAACTTAATCATCTCTAAGATCTCTTTTTCGTATTTCTTAGCAATCTCTTTTTTGGTTGCGGCAGCTTCTTTGGTTTTTTCTGTCTCTTCCACAACTGGAATGAGTTCGATTTTCTCTTTACCGATATCAGCCACGATTTGATTCATCTCAGCACAGATTTTGCCTAACTCTGATTGAGCTAAGTCAAAGGCTTCTAAGATTTTCTCTTCTTCAACTTCATTAGCACCTGATTCAACCATGATGATGGCTTCACCTGTACCAGACACGATTAAGTCCATGTCAGCTTTGGCAGATTCAGACTCAGTTGGGTTGATCACGAATTTACCATCGGCTTTTGTGTAGCCCACGCGTAAACCAGCGACTGGTCCGTCAAATGGAATTGAGGAAATGGATAAACCAATACCGGTAGCTAATAAGCCAAGCATGTCAGCTGGATTCTCTTTATCTACTGAGAAAACAGTTACGATGACTTGGACTTCATGAGTCAAACCTTCTGGGAACATTGGTCTCATGGTTCGGTCAATTAAACGACCTTTTAAGACCGCGCCATCAGTTGGACGACCATCACGTTTCACCCAGCGAGAACCTTTAATGATTCCACCGGCGAATAACTTTTCTTGATACTCAACTGACAATGGGAAGTAACCCAAGTCAACTTTGCGACCAAGCGCAATAGTAGCCAGCACGGTTGTGCCACCACATGTCAAAAGGACGGCAGCATTTGCTTGTTCAGCAAATTTACCAACCTCTAATTTAATAACTTTGTCACCAACGTGAAGCTCACGGGTGTATGTGTTTGGGTATGTCGGGTATGACATGAAAACTCCTCTAGTGGATTACTTACAAAAAAATAAGGGAAAGGAAAGAAGAAATTCTAAATTTTAATGATGAAGCTCTAAATTCTACCGCACATTAGAACCTCATTTTTAAACTTTAGAATCCAAATCTCCTTAGACTCCACAAAACGTATATTGTGATTATTATAGCATAGCTGTACCTTTTTACTGGATAGTTATCTAGGAGAAGGTCTCTATGAACGATACTGGATCAGAAAAGCAGTCAAAACAAGAAACAACATCACCCAGAGACAAGTGGAGCTACGACCAATTTCGATCGTACATTCTTGAGGCTGGACGCAAGTTACCCATATCATTAAAGGACATGCCTAAGGAAATCACACTGGATCGAGAAAAAGGCGATACCCGCCCAAGTATTGGCACAATCACCGATGAGATTTGGTCAGAAACAGCGAAAGATCCTCAACGAAATGAGCGGTTCAGAGCTGGTATTAGGACAACCGACGGGGGTCTTCGTTTTCAGCCGATGGCTATTGGAACTGAGTATCATGTTTCGACAAAATCACCTCTTAAAACGAAAATCCTACAGAACCCAGTCACCTTATTAAAATACGACGTAAATGAGCTGAGACTTATGACTATTCATTCTCATGGGAAACAAGACTCGCCCCCATCTTCTAAAGATTTCTTGGACATTATTACTGATCAATCAGAAAAGCATGAAGTCGCTTTCGTCGTAGTAACCGAAACCACCAAATACTTACTGCTTCGCTCGTTTGAGACACCCGATTTACCCCCAGCACAAGCTGAGGCAATCATAAACACTGCGAAACTAAAAGTGGACATGCAGCAGATCGGCAAAAGTAGAGAGGATCAATTTAAAGTCCAATTAAAAGTCATGCTCGAAACCTGCAAAAGTCAGAGTTTAGCGTTATATAGAACAACCAATGGAAGTAATACCTACCAACGAGTGGAAATTTAAACTTATTTAGTTAAGTTCAAGCGATCGATTAATTTTCGGTATCGCTCTTCACTCTTAGTTAATAAGAAGTTCAATAATCTTCGTCTCTTGGCAACTTGTTTTAACAAGCCACGGCGAGAGTGGTTATCTTTCTTATGTTTCTTTAAGTGTTCAGTTAATTCAAGAATGGAGTTGGTTAAGAGAGCAACTTGGACTTCTGGAGATCCAGTGTCACCTTCAAACAAGGCGTAATCCTTGATAATTTGTGTTTTACTTGTTTTGGTCAATGCCATATTGGTATTTTCCTTTTTTCACCGAGTCGAAACCTGGGGAAAAAGTAGCCTTTTATTTAATAAGATGGATATTATATCACAACAACTCGAGAGATAAACCTTTAGTCCTCTTCCACTTTGTAGGCAATCAAGTGATCGCCAATTTGGAATCTAACATTGCGTTTGAAAGTCATACCGAACTCACTCTTGGTTCGAGCGATATCGATTTGATCTTTGCCATGCATCATTGATTTAATTTCTGGGTCTAATAAAATTTCATCACCACGTTTTAAGTGCAATTTATCAGTCTTTTTCACTTCACCAGTCACAACTCTACAACCGGCAATGACTTCACCCTTCATCTCAAAGATCTGTAAGATCTCGATGTCGCCCAGCACCACTTCATCAATGGTTGGCTCGAGAAGTTTCAACATCTGTTTTTGTAAGTCTTCGAGTAATTTGTAGATGACGTCGTATTGCTTAATCTTCACTTTAGCGTTTTTAGCCTTCTCTTCAACCTTTTTTGGAAGTTTAGTGTGGAAAACCAAAATCATTGAACCAGTGGTTTCTGCAAAATCGATATCATCTTCAGTCACTTCACCCACACCAGATCGTAAGACCACAGTACTTTCCTCATCAATGTTTTGCATGATGGCTTCTAAAGTACCTTGGACATCTGCTTTAATCATCAATTTTAATTTTGGATGCTCGTTGAAAAGAGCGGTGTAGTCAGTTGGAACGCGAACTTCAGGCTCAGCGACCACTTCTTCTACGGCGGCTTCTTTGCCAACTTCTTGAATAATCGCACCTACGGCTGGAACATCAGTGAATCCTACAATTTCAG
This sequence comes from uncultured Pseudomonadales bacterium, assembly GCA_964574595.1. Taxonomy (GTDB): domain Bacteria; phylum Patescibacteriota; class Microgenomatia; order UBA1400; family PJMF01; genus CAZNOF01. The sequence goes on from CAZNOF010000006.1 coordinate 42,281, forward strand.
CTGGACTACCTGGTGTCACAGTGATAAGTGGTTTGCGATTTTCATCAACTAATTGGCGAACTCGACCTAAAGCACCATCAGCCACTACGTCTTGGCGAACTCGCAAAGTACCTTGTTGGACAACTACAGTCGCAACTGCGCCACGTTTTTGATCTTTGGTAGATTCAATGACTACTGCTTTCAAATCTGCATCTGGATCTGCTTGGTAGTTGTTCAACTCAGCCATCGTTAAGATTAGCTCGAGCAATTGATCAACACCTTTACCTGTCTTGGCAGACAGCTCAACCACGTCAATTTCACCGCCGTAGCCATGAACTAAGACATCTTGCTCAGCAAGTTGGGCCTTTGCCATATCTGGATAGACATTTGGTAAGTCGATTTTGTTAATAGCCACCACGTAAGGCACACCAGCTTCTTTAATATGACGAATTGACTCAATGGTTTGAGGTTTGACGCCATCATTAGCAGCCACAACTAAGACCACAATATCGGTCACCTTGGCACCACGAGCACGCATTTTGTTAAATGCTGAGTGGCCAGGAGTATCGATAAAAGTAATCTTCTTTTTCTCAAATTCAATCTGGTAGGCACCAATATGCTGCGTAATTCCACCCGCTTCACGAGCCGTGACGTGGGTTTTACGGATGTAATCCAAGAGGGACGTCTTCCCGTGGTCGACGTGACCCATGATGGTTACAATTGGTGGTCTTGGTGTCAATGCCATTATTTATTCAGCTTTCTTGTCTTTTCTATCGTTATCAAATGGTTTGTTATCAAAAGGTTTGCGACCTAACTTCATGCCTAAGGCATCTCGTTCAGCCATTTCTTTTTCAAACACAGTTACTTTTTCTTCAAGCATGGCTTTGAACTCATCGCTCATCTCTTCCATGGCTCTCCAGCGATCTTTAAATCGAGCTAAGTCGGCTAAAGTTGTCAATTTGTTTTGAATTAATAACTCGCGAACTTCTGGTGTTAAGCCTGGGAAGGTATCGATTTCGTGTTCTTCTTCACCAGTGACAGCAGATTGGACATCGCCTGATGCTGATTGAATGGTAATTTTGTACCCTGTCAATTTAGCAGCTAAACGAACGTTCTGTCCACCGCGACCAATGGCTAATGACAGTTGATCATCTGGAGCAGTCACGGTCACCATCTTCATGGCTTCATCGATCTCAATCTTCAAATTCTCAGCAGGAGCTAAAGCACCTTTTAAGTAATCAACTTGATCTTCAGTGTATGGAATAATGTCGATTTTTTCGTTGTTAACTTCACGAATGACTTCTTGGACACGCACACCGCGTTGACCAACACATGAACCAACTGGATCAACACCTTCTTGGGTTGATTTAACAGCTAATTTAGTGCGGACACCGGCTTCACGAGCAATAGCCACAATTTTGACAGCACCTGAAGCGACTTCTGGAACTTCTCGTTCAAATAATTTAGAAACGAGTTCTTTTGAAGCACGAGAAACGATAATAGATTTACCCTTGAAAGTATCTCGAATTTCTTTGACATACACGGAGATACGATTGTTTAATCGATAAAACTCACCGCGCATTTGCTCTTCTGGAGGCATAATTCCTTGACCTCGACCTAAGTCTAAGATCACCATCTTGCCGTCCATACGGAGGATTTGAGCATTAATAATTTCACCAATTCTGCCTTGGAAGTCAGAAATCACTTGGTCTTTTTCAGATTCACGGATCTTTTGTAAAATCACTTGCTTAGCAGTTTGCGCGGCAATACGGCCAAAACCAGCTGGAGTAACATCTTCTTTGACTTTTGGATTCCATTTCAAGACTTCGCCAGTCTCTTCATCTTTTTCCAAAACTGGATATTTGAAGATCTGTGACTCACCAGTATCGGCGTTCACTTCGGCAATGTAATGTGATTCTTCATCGAGTGGACCAAATTGTTTGCGGTATGCTGAAACTAACGCTTGCTGAATACCTTCCACAATAGATTCTGGGGTAATTCCACGTTCGTTAGAAATCTGTGCAATCGCAGCAGAAAATTCGGTACGAGCAACTTTTGGTGTGGCTGACATAAAAATTCCTTCTTAATTGATATCTTTTACAAAAAAAGGACAGCCTGGGCGTCCTTCTCTACTCAATCTCAAACAGCCCTTATTATACACATTTTTTGAGGAAATTCAAAGGTGAGGTGGCAAAGGGAAAGATTTTGTGGAGAGGCGGGTTTTGGTTTATAAGCCAAAACCCACCTCAACTGTTAAGGATGCGAGCTTCTAGTTGCCGCCAACGGTGCCAGTATCTCCATTACCGGGAGAAGGACTTGGACCGTCATCGGGACCGTAGCTCAAGAGACACTTCTTCATGCTGCAGTACTCCTTACATAACTGAACATTGCAGTTGACCGCCTTGATGGCATCCGCTAAGGATTTGTCAACGTACATGATGATAATCTGGTTTTCCGCGACGTCAACCGTTAGTTATATGAGCAATCTAGATTACCAGAAGCGAGAAGTTATAGTAAAATAAAGAGAATTACATCCCCAGCTAGGAGTCATCATGGCCGTCACAAAATTAAATCCATACATTAATTACAAAGGGCAAGCAAAAGAAGCCTTGGAGTTTTATCATTCCTGTTTTGGTGGCGACTTGAAGATGACTACCTATAAAGAAGGCGGCATGTCTCACGGACCCGCGACAGATAACTTGATCATGCATGGTCAATTGACCGTGAGCGACTCATTTACCTTGATGGTTTCTGACGCTCCAGAAGATATGCCAATTGATGCCGGCTCTAGTATCCAAGTTTCCATTAGTGGTGATAATGAAGCCGAGCTTCAAGGATATTGGGACAAATTAACTCAAGGTGGCTCAGTCACCATGCCATACACAAAAGCTCCTTGGGGAGATACCTTTGGCATGTTTAAAGACAAATTCGGAACCAACTGGATGATCAATTGCGCTGGTAAAAAGGCCTAATTTTCTGATACGCTTACTGAATGCAGAAACCAACAAGAAAAACCTGGGTAATTGGCGGAATTATTGTGATTGCTGTTTTAGCACTAGCATCGAAAGGCTATTCATCTCCGATGAATACCTCCCGAGACATTCTGTCTAGTTCTCATGATTATCGTGAACCAGCCCATTTTACCTATGATGCCAGTAAACTTCCTTCACTTGGAGCTTCAGAATCGGATGTGTACCGACTGTTGGGTTCAAATGTTGACAGACGGCTAAGTTATAAAACCACACATCAAAAAACAGTGAACGGCCAATCGTTTGAATTTAATAAAATTATTGAATATAACGATACTGTCTACAAGACAACACAACGAACTGATGGCGACGTCCAGGTTACCGACTCGCTCCCAGTTGAAAGTTCTGAAGTTGTCATCTTCCTTCTCGATGGAAAAGTCACTCATTTTGCTGGCTTTCACGGCACTAGACAATCACTTCAAGAAGACTATGCCCCTTCAGCTGACTCAGTTAATTTGGATGAGCAAGGTAAAGCATGGCCAGATTCCATGGAAGATATTAGAATGTACCGAGAAGAAACTGGCAGCTAATTACTCAACGTCTTGAAGTTGTTCAAGAATTTTTTTCTGTTCTCGAGTCAATTTTTCTGGCACAGTCACGATTAAGCGGACGTATAAGTCACCACGACCTCGAGCCTGGAGGTGCTGCACACCTTCCCCACGTAACCGAATTAATGAGTGGGTCTGTGTTCCAGCGCGTACCTTCACCTTCAACGAACCTTCCAAAGTAGGAACTTCTGTGGTCCCCCCGAGTGCGGCAGTAGTAAATGAGATGTTCTGATCAACGTATAAATCGTAATTATCTCGTTTGAAAATGCGGTGTGGGGTTACTTCCAGCGTAATATCAAACTCATCAAATCGAATTCGGGTGCCATTATCGGCTCCAGCAGGGATTTTAATGGTCTTCTTTTTACCGGCTACCTCAATGACTTTTTCCACGCCTTTGACGGCCTCCATGAACTCAATTCTCATAGAGTAGCGCTGTCGGCGTTGGCCACCAAATCCACCACTGAAAATATTTTCAAAAATATCAAACGGATCATTGAAATCCATGCCTTCAAATGGGTTTCCACCTGCCCCTTGTTGATATGACCATTGGAACGGACCTTGGCCAGCTCCTGAGAATGGATTGCCACCCCCGGCCCCACCCATATTGTTTTGGTTGAAAGCGTTGTGACCATAGGTATCGTAGGCCTGTTTCTTTTGGGCGTCAGATAACACCTGGTAGGCTTCATTGATTTCTTTGAATTTGGCCTCTGCACCAGCCTCTTTATTGTGGTCTGGGTGATGTTTAAGCGCCATCTTGCGATAAGCCGCCTTTATATCAGCTGCGGAAGCCGATTTTGATACACCTAAAATTTCGTAGTAGTCTCGAGTAGTTGCCATAAGTTGTTTATTCTAACAAGTTTTTTGTATTAAGTTAAGCAGACAAATAGATTGATTGCTAAATCCAGATCAGATATCGAGTGATATTATCAGAAATTAGGCCTATAACATTTACAAATTGGACTTTCTTTGCTATAATAACCGAGGTGATTGAATAGTCTGATCACACAGCGATCAGACCTAGCTCTTTAAAGGTAAAAACCGTGAATAAGAAGCGTCGTTTCCCAGGAATCGGTCGTGTTGCTCTCTTGTTAGTGTTCATCATTGTAACTTTAATCGGATTAGCTCTCGACTATCATGGGATTTGGGATTATATGCCCACGGAGCAGGATACTCCAAGCATCGTCATAGGACTCGCTTTAGCTCTTATTGGGCTGATCGGTTCCCTACTCACGTACAATAATTTGCGCAATTACCTGATTACGCACATTCATGAACTCTAGTCGGTTCACCAACCGCATTAGATTAAAAAGACCCCTGGCATGTATTGCAGGGGTTTTTTCTGTCAATTTTTACTTTCCTGCGTATTCGCTTTGCAGCCGTTCTTCTTCTGCCAACAAATCTTTTTGCGCTTGGGTAATTTTGTTCAATCCTGCTTTTAAGTGGGGCTTTTGGCTAAAGTCCGGTTGGTTCACAATCGCCGCGTACTCTCGGCGCAAATGCAGCCTGCGATTGTTAATTCCCTGCCTGATAAACTCAAACTGCATGTGCGGACTGAGCTCAGCCCACTCTTCATATTTTTTGAGAAATTCCGGATCATACTCGCCGAGTTTGATGGCGTCGTCGAGGTTGTATTTGGTTGGCATACTACTTATCCCATTCCGGAAGATTATCCCATGGCCCTGGGAAATTTGGTGGATTCTTGACGTGATCTTTTCCCCAGGTCTCGATTGTCACATCTCTAAAATCAATTTTGTCAGTTGGGACTAATCGCCAGTCAAAAATAATTGCTCTTTTTTTGGAGTATCTCGCAATAAAAGTATACATGTTTTGATCGGGGTAATATTGATAAATCATCTGAGAAACTGGGCTGAGACGAGCGAACTCACCCGGCTCAATGTATGACAGCTCGGTCAGGTTATGTGGACAACCAATTCGCTTGGGATCCATAAAACAGGTATTCTTGATAGCGGCATTCAAGATGAAAAAGTTTGAGGCTTGAGCACTGCCGTAACTTTCTAGGACATTTTGGAGAATCAATGAGCCACCTAAGGTAAATGTCAAAAAAGTCAGGACCGCTAATATGGCGTCAACTTGAACAAACTGTTTGCTCCGTTTGGTTACTTTTAAAATCAACCTAAAAAAAGCATACGGTATCGCCGTTATGCCCAAGAACACACTCGCAGCTACGAACAAGACTGTTGAAAAAAACACCGCTGGAGGCGGTACATGGGTATTTATGACTTGGTCTTTAATAAAAGCAATAATCAGCGGGGCGGCTAACCAGCACCCAAACCACCCAAACGCCGGGAGAATAAAGACTAAATATTTTTTCCAAGATTGAATTTTTTTTGTAGAAAGATGGAAATGCGGCAAGATGTATTTGGGAAACAGGAATAAAATCCACACGGCATACCCGAAAACACTTAATGAACCAACAACACCCAGAAATAATGAGAAGAAAAGAAGTTGATCCATACTCACCTACTTTCTGGATTCAATTATACAGCTCTCATTAACTCACTAATTTCTTGACACCTGGCGCGTTCAGTTGCATAACTTCCAGGGGATACTCTGCCAGTATGCGACCTTCTTGCTCGATAATAAACAGGTACTCCCCAACTTCTGGGAAAGGAAACCCTTCCAAGTTAGAGATCATGTTGGCTTTGCCATTATCACCAAATTTGATGTTGGCGAGCGCGGAAAACAGCTCTTCATTTGCTGGAGAGAGGGCTCGCAATTTCACTTGAGCTTCTTGATGTGGTTTACCTCGGAGAATGGCCACAAAGGACAGTTTTGGGTAATTCATAGGGACTTGTTGCACAAAAATTTTGTCAAAAATACCCATCACAGATAACTTCTTATCCTCGGAGGTGATCGCGTAATCAGCCAGAGCAATGAGCTCTGGCTGAATCAAATGCTTATCCATGTTATTCCTTGACGACTTCGCCTTCTTCGGCAGCGCCTTTGTCATCGGCTTTGGCGCCATCTGCGGTTCCAGTTCCGGCTTCGGCAGCTCCCTCAGTTCCTGGTGCACCACTGGCAGCTGATTGAGCTTTCATCATGGCTTCACCAATTTTCTGGGAAGAGGTTAAGGTTTCTTCAGTCGCTTTATCAAGCTCTTCTTTGGTCGCGTCGTCTTTCTCAGCTAACTCTTTCAATTTCTTGACGTTTTCCTCGATATTTTTCTTGGTGTCTGCGTCGACTTTGTCGCCGTAATCAGCCAATTGTTTCTCGAGTTCAAAGACCACACTTTGAGCGTGATTTCTAGCTTCAACAAGCTCTTTCTTTCGTTTATCTTCGTCGGCATACTTCTCAGCTTCAGCCTTCATGCGTTCCACTTCCTCATCTGAAAGGTTGGTAGAGTTTTGAATACTGATTTTTTGCTCTTTACCAGACGTTTTCTCTTTGGCAGAAACGTTCAAGATACCGTTGGAGTCAATATCAAACGTGACTTCAATTTGTGGCATTCCTCGGCGAGCAGCTGGGATTCCATCCAAGATGAATCGACCTAATGACTTGTTGTCAGCGGCCATTTCACGCTCACCTTGTAAGACGTTAATCTCGACTTGAGTCTGATTATCAGCCGCAGTTGAGAAGGTTTGTGACTTACTGGTTGGGATGGTCGTGTTGCGATCGATCAAAGGAGTTCTGACACCACCTAAAGTCTCTAGACCTAATGTTAGTGGGGTCACGTCCAAGAGGACTACGTCTTTGACGTCTCCACCAATCACACCAGCTTGAATTGCAGCACCAACGGCCACGACTTCATCTGGGTTGACGCCTTGGTGAGGGGTTTTGCCAAAGAATTTCTTGACTTCTTCCACCACTTTAGGCATACGAGTCATACCACCAACTAAGACCACTTCTTGAATATCTGAAGCTTTCAACTTGGCGTCTGCCAAGGCTTTTTTGACAGGTTCGAAACTGCGTTTAATTAAGTCATCCACTAACTCTTCCAATTTTGCTCTAGTGAGCGTCATGGTTAAGTGAAGTGGTTGACCATCATCACCTTGACCAATGAATGGTTGGTTAATTTCAGTTTGAGCGGCAGAAGACAGCTCAATCTTGGCTTTTTCAGCAGAATCTTTAATACGCTGCATGGCTTGTGGATCTTTGGACAGATCTTTGCCAGTTTCTTTTTTGAACTCACTTAAAATCCACTCAATGACTTTACTGTCAAAGTCGTCACCACCCAAGAACGTGTCACCGTTGGTAGATTTGACTTCAAACACACCGCCACCAATTTCCAAGACGGAGATATCAAAAGTTCCACCACCTAAGTCGTAAACAGCGATCACGCCGTTGCCTTTTTTATCAAGACCGTAGGCTAAAGCAGCGGCGGTTGGCTCGTTGACGATACGCTCGACTGTTAAGCCGGCAATTTCACCCGCTTGTTTGGTTGCTTGACGTTGAGAATCATCAAAGTAGGCTGGCACGGTAATCACGGCACGAGTTACTTCGCCACCAAGGTAGGCTTCAGCATCAGCTTTGGCTTTACCTAAAATCTTGGCAGAAATCTCTTGTGGTGAGTATTGTTTGGCAGCCACTTTAATCATGGCCATGCCATCTTTACCTTCGGCCACATCATAGGCCACGTGTTTCATCGCGTTTTGCACGCGATCTGACTTCACTTTTTGACCCATAAAGCGCTTGACTGAGTTAATGGTAGCTTTTGGATTCAAGACCATTTGACGTTTGGCGGCATCGCCGACTACGTAGTTCTCGCCCTTAAATGAGACGATAGATGGAAAGGTATTTCGACCTTCCGCAGTTGGAATAACTTTTGGTGAACCACCTTCCATCACAGCGACTGCTGAGTTGGTGGTACCTAAATCAATTCCGATTATTTTTCCTGTATTTGACATACAATCTCCTATAAATTCGCCCCCCTTCGGGGACCTTGTAATTTTTTATAACTCTTTCTCTGCTCCAACCACGACTTTGGCATGGCGGATGACTTCTCCATTCAATCTATATCCTCTGGAAACGACTTTCATGACTTTTTCCAGATCTTTTTTGTCTTTGACTTCGACTTTATCAATCACTTCCATGGTGGCTGAATCAAACTTTTTGCCCATTACATCAATCTCTTCTAAACCTTCACCAGCTAAGGCTTGCTGGAACTGCATGACCACCATGTCTAAACCTTTATCTTTCAATTGATCCTTGGCTAAAATTAAGTGGTCCAAAGGTTGCAAGATACTTTCGATGACGCTCAAACTTGCCATCTTGGCCATTTTGGCTCGATCATCTTGCGTCCGGCGATGCAAATTTTGATAATCTGCTTGCGCGCGGCGCTGTTGTTCTTGTAGGTTTTTAATCTGTGCCTCTAAGTCAGCCACTCTATCGCCATTTTCTTCAACAGCTACCTCAATATCATCTGGATCCAGCTCTTCAGCGTCGTCGACCATATTTACCGGTATTTTGTGTACGTCGTCTGCCATTGTGTTTCTCCTATTGGTTATTCACTAGTTCTTCAATCAAAGAGCGGAAGTAGCGCATCATGGGAATCACATATTGATAATCAAATCGATGTGACCCAATCACGCCTAATCGACAGTTATGTCCAGCCACTGGGAAACTCATATAGATGAATCCCACTGGAGCTAAGAATTTATTGCCTAGTTCTGGTCCATAAACTACTCGAATTAAGTTTTCAGAAGCGCCAAATTCAAAAATTTCTTCGAGTAATTTGACTTCTTCAATTAAGTTTAAGACGTGTCTCATGACTTCAATGTCATAAAACTCAGGCATCTGTAATAAGTTGGCGTAGCCAGCCGAATACAAATGTTTATCATCAGTTAAACCAATACCTAATGAGTGAGATTTTTCAGCTAAAGCCTTTGTGACCTCATACATTAAGCTGTTCAGCTCTTTGCGAGAATCCCAAACGCGTTCCTTGGCAGACACTTCATCTGCTACAGAAAGTTCTTTCTCTTTCATTAACTCGTTCACATACAACTTCATGGCAATTGGGGTGGGCATACGACCAGCACTACTGTGTGATTTATTTAAGTAGCCTTGCTTGGTTAAGTAGACCATCTCGTTGCGAATCGTCGCGGGTGAAACACCCAAACTGAACTTGCGATCCAATGTTTCAGAACCCACTGGCTCAGCCGTGGCAATGTACTCTTCGATGATGGAGCGTAAGATTTGTATTTGACGAGCGGTAAGATCTAACATTGCTTTCCTTGTCTTAAAAACCCATAAAAACAACTGTAATTAGCAATGTTACTCATTAACTGCTAATGTGTCAAGGGTTATTAGCGGACAGGTTTTCTGCAGACCAGGATGAGGTTATTTGGCTCTTTGAAGTGAAAGAACGTATTGATCAATTGTTTCACTGGGAAGCGGTTTTTAAAGGCAGACGCGCGATAGACTTTTTCCACTTCAAAACCAACTGTTTCCACTTCAAAGCTGAGTAGTGATTCTGAGTAGAGGCGCATGTGACTATTTGGATTGATTGGCAACATCTCTTCTAAACCTTCATTGACCGGAACACTGACAATGAACTTGCCACCTGGTTTGGTCAGTTTATAAATGTGCTTTAAAACGGGAAAGGTTTCGCGCTGTTTAATGTGCTCTAAAACTTCTAACAGCAGGATTTGGTCAAACTGATATTTCTTGGGTGATAAGCCTAACAAGTCAGTTTTTTGAAAGTGGAGATCAGGAAATTTAGCGATTAAATGATCAACCGTTTTGGCGGCAATATCCGTACCTAAATAACTCAACTGACCATACTTTTTTAAAAGGACTGTTTCTAAATCGCCACGCCCAACACCTAAGTTGAGAAGTGATTTGTGAGGATCGATCAGCTTGGCAATCGTTTCGATGCGCCACTGCTCCATTGGGAAAACCCCTGGCTCCTTCGCAAAAATGTCATCCCAAAACTCGCCAGTATTCTCATCTGGCAAAAAATCCTGTTGTTGGCGATAGGTGCGAAGCAATTGGCTGTGCTTTCCTTGAGCCAGCAAGACTTTTCTTTTTTTCTCCCAGGCCACGGCTTTATTCATAACTGGATAATAAAACATTTCCACTTACATCTCTAGCTGAGATTCGGTATGCTTATTTCATGGACAGCTATCGAAGTTACTCCCTCCGAACCGCCCGTTTAAAACTCATCCTTAGAACGGTCCCTTTTTTACTCCTGGTCGTGGGTGCCCTGGTGGGTGCTTGGCAAATTAAACAGGTCAGAGAGTTTTTTGGGCGAGCCAGCGGCGAGCCTGCCAATATTCAAATTGATAATCAAGCTGTTTTAGGCAACATGCCAAGACCCTGGCGAAATCTCGCCCAAGGTGGTGAGGATCATAACTGGCGGATGTCACCCACCGTCATGTCCGGGGTCAAAGCGCTACATCCTCAATATATTCGCTTAGACCACATCTATGACTTTTACGATATTGTTCAAGGCACACCTGGAAATTTAACTTTCAACTTTAGCAAATTAGATGACGTATTGAATGACATTAAAGGGACTGGGGCAACTCCCTACATTTCTCTCTCCTATATGCCTCCTGCCATTTCTAATGGTGACCTAACCGGTAAACCAACTCGCTGGAGTGATTGGCAATTAGTTATTCAGAAGACGATTGAGCACATTAGCGGCCAACGAGGCACACCCAATGTTTACTACGAAGTTTGGAACGAGCCAGATTTATTTGGCGGCTGGAAAACCTATGGTGATAAAAATTACCTGACTTTATACGATTATGCTGTGCGCGGCGCCAACGCTGCCGCCCCAAAGGTTCAGCCATTTAAAATTGGTGGCCCTGCCACAACCGCCCTCTATAAAAATTGGTTTGACTCCCTGGCGAAATACACGGTCGAAAATAACTTGCGCCTCGATTTTTTCTCCTGGCACCGCTACAGCAAAGATTTAGATCAATACAAAAAAGATATGGTGGATGTCCGAACTTGGGCCAAAGCCTATCCACAAATTGAAAGTACATTAGAGTATCAAATCACTGAGTGGGGACATGATAGTAACGTCAGTCCAGGGTATGACAATAATTTAGGCGCTGCTCATTCTGTTGCAGGTGCTATTCAAATGGTGGGATTCGTCGAAAAAGCCTTTGCTTTTGAGATTCAAGATGGCAAAGATCCAGCTGGTCAGAAGTATTGGGGCCGCTGGGGTTTGTACACACATCAAGATTTTGGGACAACACCTAAACCTCGTTATAACGCTTTTAAAATGCTCGATCAAATCGGCCAACAACGTTTGCAGTTACTTGGCAATGGCTCTTGGGTAAAAGGCTTAGCCGCAAAGGGCGACCAGGGTCAAATTCAAGTAATTTTAGCCAACTATGACACTAATGGTCTGCATAGCGAAACCGTGCCCATCACCCTTCAGAACATTAATCCGGGCAGTTATCAAATTACCAAGAAGTTTTTAAGTGGAGCTCAGCAAAAAGAGGACGTGGCCACCACCGCTGCCAGTCTCAGGTTCAACGTGCCAATGTCGGCGAACAGTGTTAGCTTTATTGAGGTGAAACAACAGTAACTTGAAATTCGGCTGAATTAACTCAAAACCTTCTCCACCAACTCCAACATTTTCTCTTTAAACGTGGCTTCACTAAACTTCATAGCGTGTTCGTGAATTTTTTTGGCGTCCCATTTTTTCTTTTGGAATTCGTAAATCGTCTCAATCAGGGCATTCGTATTTAAATTATCAAAGAACAAGCCCGTCACTCCTTCAGCAATGGTCTCCTGCGGCCCACCACTCCGGTGCGCCAGTACTGGAATACCATGTCCCATGGCTTCAACTGGGACGATGCCAAAGTCTTCATCTTCAACTGGATACAGTAAGGCGGTCGCCCCGGCGTAGAGTTTGTGTAAATCATCATCAAGGACTGCCCCCAAAAATTCCACGGTTGGACCAGCCATTTCCTTGAGCTTCGGCAGCAGCTTTCCATCACCAACTACTTTCAGTGGCAAGTGCAGCTCAGTGCACGCTTGAATCGCCATTTCCGGATGTTTGGCAAAGGCTAATCGATTAACGTATAAAAAGTAGCCATCTTTTGTGACCGCGGAGGAACTCGAATCCTCTTTTTTCCAAGTTTGAACATCTTTCCAATCAGGAACCTGAACTGGCGGATAGATCACTACCGAGTCTCTTCTGTAAAACTTGGCGATCCGGCGCTTCACTTCTTCTGAGTTGGCCACAAATTGATCAACTCGCTGTGCCACTTTGAAATCGACAATTCGCAAATAATGATTAATGAGTGTTCCAATAACTCTGGTCACTGGTTTACTCTCCCAGTCAGTCATAGTGCTGTACCCGTAAAGTGATCGAGCCGGAGTGTGACAGTAACAAATGTGCTTGCCGGTCGTTTTGACAGCTTTACCAAAGTAGGCATTAGATGAAGAAATCACTACGTCGTAGTCAGACAGGTCAAATGACTCAAAGTAATTTGGTGCCCAAATCCGTAACGGAGAAAACAACTTCTTATAAAAAGGAATTTTGGTTAACCAGCTCTCTCTGATATCCCAATCTTTAAATTTTTGCCAATGGATGCCGGCTACCTCAGGATCAGAGAAGGCTACATAAACTGGTGCTGTTGGAAAAAGATCATGAATTGACTCCACCACTCGCTCGGCACCACCGTACTCTCGCAAGTAGTCATGAACTAAGGCAACTTTGAGGTTTTTCAGATCCAGTTTTTTAGAAGAGGGCATTTTGGACTCCTACTTCAAACTCGTCAGGTGGAAGTAATTTTAGTAATGAGGTAAATTCGAGCTCTTCAAACAATTTTTCCACATCCTGCTTCTTATAGCTGGTTAAACGGCACTGTTCTAACTCGAGAGTGATGGGTGCATTTCGATCAATAGTGGCGAGTTGCTGACTCAAAATGGCGTCTTCATGACCCTCAGCGAGCTTCTTGACTAATTTAGCAGTCATTATCTCATGTCTGCTAATTTCTTTTTCTCCAATTTGGATTGATTCATAGATCTTATTTAGACTATCAAATTCTTGAATCAATTTTATGGCTCCTTTTTCGCCGATTCCGGTGACTCCAGGGATATTGTCGGATGCATCACCCATTAAGGCTTTTAAATCCACAATTTGATCAGGTCGAACACCCATCCTGGCTTGGACTTCTTCTGGGCCATACTCTCGATCAGGTAATTTAGGGGGTCTGCCTGGCATCCAAACGTGAGTGGTATCAGTTACTAGTTGAAAGGCGTCTCGATCGCCGGTGACAATGATTGTTAAATCTGGGACTAATCCTCGACCATCACCTTCTACTTGGCGCAACTCATCAAGTTGACGTGACAAGGTTCCAATTAGATCATCAGCCTCATATCCTGGCAGTTCAAACTGGGGAATATTCAGTGCCGTCACCACTTGCTTAATCAAATCAATCTGTCCCTTCAAGTCGTCTGGCATTTCAGCGCGGTTGGCTTTGTAACCTACAAAATCGGCATGACGGAAGGTGGGCTTAGCATTGTCGAATGTGCAAACGATATACTCCGGATCAAAGTCTTTAACGACCGTCAGCAAAATTCGAGTAAAACCGTATACGGCATTGACTAACAATCCTGAAGAAGTCGATAAATCACGAAACGCATGGTATGCACGATAGATCAGAGCATGACCATCGATCAGGATGATGTTTTTTGACATGGGGAAATTGTAACACTTTACTCGATTTGAGCATAAAGCGATAATTGAGGAATGGTTGGCCATCACTCCTCAGAAAACCTGACTCTGCCATCGCCTGAAAAACCAGTCACTAATCTGGAAGCGAGCCGGTTATTGGAAGTCGATGCAAATCCGTTGTTGTTGGGCAGAGAAAAGCTGTTCATCAAAAGACTTCTCAGTGGTTGTTCTGTCGCCCCATCTTCAGAAGTAACTCAGGTTGAGATTACTGGTATTTCAGCAGAGTCAAAAAAGGCGATCGAGTGGATGGTCCTTTGGGATGGACACAAGCGATCTCCCCAAGAGTTACTTGCCTTTATGAATCCTCGAGATCTTGGGCCACAAGTTGAGTTCAATAAAAGCCATGTTCCCGAATTGCTCGATTCTCTTAAACTCTATTTTGCGGGTGTCACTGGGAATCTGGATAGCATCATTGAGCGAGTTACCAACAAAAAGGGTAACTGCCTCGAATACTCTTTAGTCATGCAGCTGGTATTAAAAGCCTACTACCCAGTTGAGGTGGCTGATGCTCAGTTGTTAGCATTCTCCTCTTTTGATTACTCTAGACATTACTATCTCTATCACAAAGTGGTAGTCGAGGAACTCGATATTAACTTTCTGACGTTATTTAAAGGTCACACTCGCTGGAGATCTAGAGAAGAGGCAGAGGAAAAAATAAGAGAAGGCAGCACTGGCAAACAAGCTGACCAAGCCGCTATTTACGCCTCGTTTCTACAATTAGTTGATTACTCCTTAAAGAAAACTGATTGACTTTCAATCAGAAAGTCGTATTATCCCCCTCAGTACTTGCTTTGCCTTGGTTCGCCTCGGCATCCATTAAAGTGTTAGTTTTGCTCTGGCTACATTCCCCTATCCCCCTAAGGTGAAGTGTTCCAACGGTGTAAGATCAACAGGCAAAGCAAGTACTTCCTTATACTAAGGGAAGCGATTTGGTCCTATCGGATCATCTTCGCGAGACAGTTAGGAAAACTTTTAAAGCCCGCGGAGAAATCCAAGGGCTTTTTTATTGCTTTCTTTCCCATTTCTCTTTCTTGACTTCACTTTCAAAAATCGTAGAATCATGCACGTACTTGCTCTGTTCTGGATAATTCCGGATGGCAGATTATGGATGCGGGAAGCGCCTGGTGGCGCTGACCGAATGAATGATGATGGGCTCCTTGTGTGGGATCCCTCAACCTGCACAAGGGCAAATGTGAAATGTGGTTAGCAACGGTAAAGATGAAGTTTGCCGGAAAATCGCAGCCGCGTAGAAAAGGATAGAGCAAGTACTCCTCGTGTTACTTTTCGGCCGGTTCATCCGAGCCGCCACCGCAAAGTGACACCAGACCAATTTGAAACCTAGGACGAGTTTGCTCGCTAGGTTTTTTTATACTTGTGCACATTAACATCCCTTTTAAGATTTTTAGACTATTTAGACTAAGGAGCAGAGACAATGGCTACGAAATCGTTACGTGATGCTCGTGGTGAGTTAGTGCTCGATCCCCTGAGATTGTTGGCTTGGTCAGGCTACCACGTGCCGCTCAGCCATCAGTTGAGTCGTGAACGGTATCTGTGGGATTCTGGCGTGGTTGCTTTGATTGTTGGGAACGAAGGTCAAGTTTCTAGAACGATTGGTCCATTCGCCCTGAAGGAAGTTCAGTTTGAAACGCGGCAAATGCTGACAAATGCGCGTGAGTGGATGCAGCAAGAGATGAACGATTTCTACCATCGGATTACCCTCAATGACTGGCAGATTGCCAAAATCTGGAGTTACTCACTCCATCCCAACTTCAAGCTCTTCAAGCATACAGTTGGTGAGCCGTTCCACGTTACTGAATTTAAGGTGGCTGATCTGAAGTCTGTGGCGGATAAGGCTTGGTCTGTCTGGGAATGGTACGGAGCAATCAGGACACACACCGAAAGTAGCGTCCCATTCAATGAATTTACTTTGTCAAATGTGCGCGTTACGTTCGCCAATGCCGGCGCGGTTTATTCAGCCGGTGGCATCAACTTTAAAGACGGATTGGACATGGTTCGAGAGCTGCATGTCGGCGAAAACACATAGTCAAGAAATCAAATTAAGGAGTTCAGCACAAAACCGCTTCATATGAGGCGGTTTTTTATTACCCCTCAACGATCATGCCCTCTTGGCCTTTCACAAAGGCTTTGGTGCCGGCTTTTGGCGCACCCATGATCTCGATGAACTCATCGGCATCAACGGTTTCATTCTCGATTAAGCGCTGGGAAATTTTATCAAGTTGTTTGCGATACTTTTTAAGCATGGTCATAGCGCGTTTTTCACCTTCAGCGATGATGGCATTTACTTCCAAGTCGACTTGTTCCTGGAATCGATCGGAAATCTTAGAAGGCTCGCCGCCTCGACCATAACCCATGTCATATTGTGGCGCAAAATTGACTGGACCCAATTTACTCATACCATAATCAGTAACCATCGCTCTGGCGGTGCGAGTGGCTTTATCGATGTCTGAACTAGCGCCTGCTGTTAGCTCATTAAAAATCAGCTGCTCAGCGGCTCGGCCGCCGAGTAGGACAGCAATATCATCAAGGAGTTCTGATCGAGTCACTTGGACTTTATCTTTCTCTGGCGGAGTCAAAGTGAAACCTAAGGCCATACCTCGGGAAAGAATTGAGATGCGGTGCACTGGATCTGCATGAGGTGAGAAGTGTGCAATCACGGCGTGACCACCTTCGTGATAAGCCGTCATACTGCGTTCTTCATCGTCAAATAAACGTTTTTTACTTGGTCCAAGCTTCACTTTTAAGGAGGCTTCTTCAATATCAGCGTAATCAATTTCAATTCGATTGTTGCGAGCAGCAGAAATAGCCGCTTCGTTAAGCATGTTTTCCAGATCAGCACCTGAGAAACCGACTGTCCGTTTGGCAACTTTGTCCCATTGAACATCTTTATTGAAGGATTTCCCTCTGGCATGAATACTTAAGATGAACTTTCGTTCTTCCAAATCTGGCAAGTTCACCTGAACTCGACGGTCAAAACGGCCTGGTCTCACCAAGGCTGGATCGAGCATGTCACCACGGTTGGTGGCAGCCATTACAATCACGTTATCATTTGGGGTAAAGCCATCCATCTCGACGAGAATTTGGTTTAAGGTTTGCTCTCTTTCGTCATGTCCACCCATACTGCCTTGACCGCGAATGCGACCAATTGCGTCAATTTCATCAATAAAAATAATTGATGGAGCGTACTTTTTAGCAGTTTGGAATAAATCACGAACGCGGGAAGCACCTACACCCACCAACATCTCCATAAATTCAGATCCAGCCATTGATAAGAATTGCACGTTGGCTTCACCGGCGACAGCTCGGGCTAACAACGTCTTACCTGTTCCAGAAGGACCAACCAGTAAAACACCTTTTGGTGTTCTGGCACCCACCTTTTTGTACTTCTTAGGATGCTTCATGAAGTCGACGATTTCCTCAAGTTCCTGCTTGGCTTCGTCCATGCCACCCACATCCGAGAACTTGGTATCTTGTTTGCCTTTGATAAACAACTTGGCTTTACTTCTACCAATCCCCATGATGCCATCTTGAGCACCTCGAGCTTGACGGAAGAGGAACAAGAAAATCACCGCCATCAAGATGATAGGCAAGATATTGATCACTAATTGCCACCCCATATCCATCAGGGTTAAGTTCTTAATTTCAACGTTCACACTGCTTAAATCCAGGCCAGATTTGTTTAAGACATCCAAAACTTGTTGTCCGTCTTCTTTACGAGTGATCTTTTCTGAGGAATCTTTATAGAAAATATGAACATCTGAACCGGCCACTTCAAGTTTATTGATTTTTTGGGCTTTCACATCACCAACCAATTCAGACAGAGTGATTTCGTTCTGTTTTCCCAGGCCAAACAAAGAAATAATGAATGGTAAGAACAGCAACCCTACAAAGACAAACAACAGTCCTTTTGTCAAAAGTTGGTTCATATTGAGCTGTAACTCAACTTTTTTAGGCTCAGTTGGCTTATTTTCACCACCGACTTGGTTAGAAGCCTGATTAGCTGGCTCTTTTTTGGCGTCTTGTTTTCTAAATCTTGGGATTCGAATTGGTGGAACTGGTTTCTCCATATTTTGCGTCTCTTTCTTATCGATATGCTAGTCAAGCAATGTGCTGTAGTTTAGCACAAATCACTATACTTTAGGAGGAAGATGTTGAAATCAATTCAGGCTCAGCCATATCTGCAAAGAGTCCTATAATAATTGACTTTTCTCATCTTTTTTGATATAATTTGACCCGATGAGATCGTCTTTTTTTGCGACTAAATCAACTGATTTATTTGCGAAATTGACTGCCTCAGCACTTTAACAGTTTACACATTCTCCTCGAGTATTTGGAGATCATTAAAGAGAGCGCTTCAATGTGCTCTGTTAGTGATCTTTCAACTATTCAAATATGGAGATTTTCGATGAAAAACGTAGACTCAATGCGCGTCCTGACGTACGCCACGATTGCTGGCACGATTCTGGCATTTCTTACCGCAATATTCCTACCCATTTACCTGTTCAATCAAGTAAAACGGGAAGTTATTGTTGTTACCGCCACCCCCGCCCCGACCTCAATTGTCGAGTTAGTCGCCCCGCAAGGCTGCCAAGCCAAGCAGGTAAACGACCTGCTCCCGATAAGTGTCTTTGTCTACCCAGTGTATGACACTTCTCGAGATAACATGACCAGCACCTCCGCAGTTGTTCCCAAGGGATTCAAGCCCGATTCAATTCAGGTCAGCCGCATTTCAAGGGATCAAGCATTCCTGAAAGTGACAATCACCTATAATATGTCCAATCATCCGCTCATTTTGGATGGCTGGGTACTTTCAGAATATATGGCTTTTGCAGGTGAAATTGCAGATTGCCAGAACTACGGCGTTACCTACGCTAGCGGTCAATGGCTCTTAAACGATATCAATCAGTTCGTATGTCAGCTGGCAGTGGTCGCTGAATCGAACTACAGCGTCTACATGCTTGACAGCCAGAACAAGCTGCAAGTCTACCAAACCATCAATGGTGTGGCAGACGCGGAGTATCCATTCAAGGGTTCGTTCAATGCAGATGACGGAACGCTCTATATCCAGATCACCGGCGACGAACGTAAACAGTTCGTCGATGCCAAATACATCAAGCTGGGCAACAAAGTCTGCTAGTAATTAGAACAATCGAATACATGTGTAAATTGTAGGGTCAGCCGGAAACGGCTGATCCTATCCTAAAGAGACGAAACATTCGTCTTTTTAAGATGGGATTTATAAAGAAAGAACTTATGACTCAGATTGAATCACTTCGATTTTTTATTCCTGAACCAGATGAAGATCTGGATGAGGCTTATTTAGGTAAATCTACCGTTGAAAAAATGCGATCTGCCAAACTCTTCACTGACGAGCCGGAAACCAACCTTGATGCTCCTAAAGAAGAGGCTGAAAAGACACCTGCTGATCATACTGCCTCAGATCTAGCTACAGAGAATGCCCTTTTAGAAGCAGCTCTTCAAAAGGAACAAGATGCCTTCGTGATGGAAGAGCAGTTCCCCGCCGCCGTCTTTAAACGAGAAATGGACCCAACTATTAAAGAACCAACTGTTCAAGATTGGGCTCGCGTCGCTCGCCAATTGCAAACCACTTTTGAAGAGACATTTGCAGGTCGAACTCGTCAAATTTTAGACAAAGAAACTCATCGATATTCAAGAAAAACTCGCAGACCTGAAGGCGTGCAGAAGAGACGAGATGCTCAAAAAATGAATCGTGGTGAAGAAACCCAGAATGCTGACGAATTCCGCTGGGGCTCATGGACTTCTCGAGATCACCGCTTTGATAAATTCGACAAAAAGAATAAAACTCGCAGTAAAAAAAGCTTCCATCCAGAGAATCGCAAACCTCAATACATGACACCTCATGAGATGAAAGAGTTAAAGAAAGCCAAAAACTTGCGAAAAAATATTGATAAGTCAATGGATAATGTATTTATGGGTCGACCATACACGCCAGCCTATCAATACAGACAAGCTCCAATTGATAATCGTCGTTACGAACGCAACTCGTTTAGCGAATAATACTGCCCTCTTTGACAGCTTCAGGTAACGGAAAAATAATTGGCTTGCCGTCAGATTCGGCGGAGTCGTCTGAGCCCATGATCATCATGCCTTGACTGACTGCCTCACCCATTTTTCGCTCGGCTAAGTTAATGACGAATGGAAATTTTTTGTTCAAGAAATTCTCTGGGGTGTACCATTTTTTAACACCTGACAAGATCGTTTTTGTGCCAATTTCAGCGCCAAAGTCCACCGTAAACTGAATCAATTTATTACTCCACTCAGGCATGGTAGCTTCAGTCACCAACCCGACTCGGAGGTCTACTTTTTCAAAATCAGCGTATTCAATAGTTGGTTTCATAGGTCCTTAGTTGAGTTTATTTTTAATGCCAATTGTTTCGTACACTTCATCCATGGTTTGTTTGGCCACCTGGCGAGCTTTTGCGGCGCCTTCAGCCAAAATTTGTTTCACCATCTCTGGATTTGCGGCCAATTCAGCGCGTTTCTCTCGAGCCGGAGCAAATAACCGTTGATGAGCGGCCAGCAATTTTTGCTTGACTTCTACATCGCCAACTTGACCAAGAGTGTAGCGTTTTTTTAAATCCGTCACTTCTGCCAAGTCATCGTTGATTAAATCGTGATAAATAAAGACTGGATTGCCTTCGACTTTACCTGGATCTGTAGCTTTTTTACGATTTGGGTCGGTGAAAGAGCTCATAATCTGCTTTTTGATGACTTCTTCGTCTTCAAAAATGCCAATCGTATTGTTTAAACTTTTACTCATTTTGCGCTCGCCATCTGTGCCCACAATTCGGCCAGTTTCTTTACGAATTAAGGCCTCAGGCAGTGGAAAAAGCTCTGTCTGGTACGCACGATTAAAAGCCTCAGCCATATCTCGAGTAATCTCGACGTGTTGGCGCTGGTCGTCACCGACTGGCACGCCACTTGGCTTGTAGAGCAGAATATCCGCTGCCATCAAGATTGGGTAGTTAAAAAGACCCATATTGATCGACTCTACAGAAGCTCCTTTTTGGAGTTTATCTTTAAAAGCGTGCATTCTCTGCATATGGCCATAGGTGACGTAATTTGCCAATACAACGGCTAATTGAGAGTGTTCTGGCACATCTGACTGTCTGAAGAAGACTGATTTCTGAGGATCCAGGCCTAACGCCAAGTAATCTAGCACCACACCCTCGATGTTTTTCTCGAGAGTTTCTTTAGTTTGAACAGTTGTTAAGGCGTGCAAATCCGCTACAAAATAGTAGGTTTCTTCATCCCGATTTTGCAGTTCTAAAGCTGGTTTAATAAAGCCAAAATAATTGCCAATGTGCAGCGTGCTGCCACTAGGCGTAATTCCAGCTAAAATACGATTTTTCATAAGTTCCTAATTTCTTGTTGCATTATATAGCCTATTTGCTAATTAACGATATTACCTGAATTGTATCCTCAACTTCCAGGTCTATAACTGGTATTTTTAACTGTTTTGATAACTTGTTTGCAATAATTGGAAAGGTTGACTGCTCACTAAAATGATGACCTAACTCCAAAAGAGTGATACCTAAATCTTCGGCATACTTAGTAGCCTCTTGCTCAAACTCTCCTGCGATATAGAGATCTGGTTTTAGCTGGTCAAAGAACTCACTAATAAACCCTTGTCCAGAAGTAATTGCAATTCGAGAAAACCTGGTTCTTTTTCTTCCGGCAACTCGAACATGTGAATTTCCCAAAACTTGAACTCTGCTAATCAGTTCTTCTAGCGATATTGGATACTCTTTGCTCAAATTTACTCCACCAATTAAACTTCTTCCTTGATAAGAAGTGATTGCTTTTGAAGAGGGAATTTTCAAAATGTCACAAAGTGAATCAATGATACCTCCTTCGCAAAAATCCAAATTAAGGTGACAACGATACACAGAAAGTTGATGCTTTGCGGCAAAGGAAATTTTCTGCAAGTTATTTCCTGTCAGCGGATAGTGAATTTCCGTTGGCCCGTGGTGAACGATTAAAAAATCGCAGTTCGCTTCTATTGCTCTCTCTATAGCCAAAAGCGAGTAGTCTAATGTCAAACCGATTTTAGTAACTCGCTGTGCATGATTACCTTGAAGAAGACCTACGTAATCAAACGGAGCTAGATTGGGAGGTGCAAATTCTTCCAGTAATTTAATCACATCTGCGACAACCATTTTTTTCATATCTTTCCTTTCTTATGTTTAATAAAAATAACGGGTGAAATATCTTCAGGGTGCTTCAAAAAGTTATATGCAGGCAAAGCACTTAGGGCATCGGGTGACAAGATAACTGAGTTGGACTGAACTGTATTTCCATAAACTGTGTAACCAGCCAATTCATTAACCACCATTGACCTTGCTAACTCCTCCTGCATGAGATCAATGTCTTTTTGCTTCTTTCTTTCTAAGTAGAGTTGATTCAGGGTGTTAACAACTTTTTTCTTATTACAAGTTAACAGCAACTCTGAAATTCTCTTTAGTTCTTCAGAATAAGAAATCTCATGAGCTTCAAAAAACGCGTTCATTGAAGTAACTTCTACCCTGTCAGAAAAACCTATATTTCTTACTTCTTCTTTAATCTTCAGGGCTGTTGCCTCAAGTTTCAGTAGAAAACTTGCGTGTGTTTCACAGGTAGCTTTTAAAATATTTGGATCGAAAGCTTCAACATCAGCCAAATGAATTTTTAAGTGAAAATCAAAATTACGTTTGGAAAATAAAATTGATACATCGTGTAATACGGCTAATAATTTTTGAGCTGCCGATCCAATGCCTTGATCTAACTGATATCTTTCGCTGTAGTCGGGACAAACCGGGGAAACTAGTGATAAGGGTAACCCATGGACTCGCGAGTATATGCAATGTCTCGCTAAAGATGAATATTCATCCAGCGGATAATGCCTCAACGGATCAATAGCTGGTAGTTGGTTTTGAAGCAAATCAAGAATCAGCAAGCAAGTATCTTCACAAATATTCGAAAGGTTATCTAAGCATTTTGTTCCAAGGTGGGGTTCTAAACTCAGAACTAAATGAAGTGCTTCCTCAATAGCCCGATTCAAAATATCATTCTTTGGCTGCAAAGATAACGCATTTTCATGTTCACTAAACCTAATTCCACTAAGAGAAAGTTTTTCTCTATCTTGTTCAGATTTTAAGTTTGGCAAACTTGCGCCAAAGTCCCTCCGGCAACAATGGGTATTTTTGATAAATACTGGTTAGTAATCTTTCATTTTTACTCATATCTCCTTTAAAAGGTGGGGGGTTTTAGGTATGACTACCACGGTGGTTACCCCCAGGTCTTATAAATGACCTACCTTTACGCTTACTCAGAATCCGACTTTGATTTAGCTCGTTGTTCTATCCTCCATTGAACTTGTCCTTTCCATTCCTCAATTCCCCAAAATTCACCAGAATTCTCATCTAAACGCTGGATAACTAGGTCACGGATTGCGGGGATATGGTTTTCAGAAATACCCCGTGAGCGACAAAGTTCATCTATGTTCTCCCAGAC
Source organism: uncultured Pseudomonadales bacterium (assembly GCA_964574595.1). Classification (GTDB taxonomy): domain Bacteria; phylum Patescibacteriota; class Microgenomatia; order UBA1400; family PJMF01; genus CAZNOF01. The sequence continues at coordinate 66,049 of CAZNOF010000006.1, forward strand.
TAAAAGCGCTATTTCTGGTACGTGCCTGCTATCTTGTTCTAGTTCCCTGTCAGTCATTTGAGACTCCTTGCACTCGGAAAGATCGTCGGTTTCTTGAGAGCTGCTGCTAATTAGTAAAGAGAAAGAAGTTTTGCATGTAAAACCTGATTCTCTGTACCTTTTTAGCAACAAAAAAACTCCTTTGCAGGAGTTCAACTTTATTTATTGGCAGAATAAAACGCGTTACAGAACTCCCTTTTCAGATGAAGAGTCCCACCAGGATTCAGAGAATTTTCCTCGGGAAATTTCTCGAGAACCACGACTGACCGTGGCAATGCCAACGCCCACTTTTTCAGCAATTTGCCTTTGAGGCATGCCTGACTTGAGGAGTCTAACGATTTCAATTCGTTGATTCAGCTCTAGAATTTCTTTAGGTGTCAAAATACCTTCCAAAAAATCACTCATTTCTGACTGAGTTTTGGGTTGTAAAAAAGTAGTTGCAAGTTGTGTTGTTTGTTTCACCGTACTAGTATGATAGTACAAAACAGACAAATGTCAATTCTGAGTTTATAGTTAATGTTGAAAGTAGTTTATGCCTAGATTCGAATTACCTAGTATCACTGAGTCAATCAAACTTACTGCTTGGGATAAACCTGCCAAAAGCAGTAGAGTTGAAAAGATTGGCAACGCGATTGCACTCATTCATGAAGGAATTCCACTTGAGGAGTCGTACATCAAAACCCTTTTTGGGGACAATCCTCCACCTGACTTAGATGGCACATTTGACTCCATCAATTTAGCAACTGACGAGATTGCCAGAGATCCCAATGATGATCTTTCTATTAGAGTTGCCTTTGAAAATATGTACAAGCAAAAACAAGTCGAAATTGCTGCAGATATACAAAGAGTTAAGGAAGCAAATGAGGCTCTCCCATTAATGCAGCGCATTAGAAATCGCTTAACTGGGCGAAACGCCATTCGTACCTGGAATACTGGACCCAATTTTGACAAACGATCCAAGAAACAACAATTGGCTGATTTTATTGAATCCGAGAAAAGAGAGCGACGCCATCATTTGGCCTTAGGAACTCGATCTGATTACTTTCGACAAGGTTATCAAGAAGTTGAAATTGAGTTACGAGCCAAAATGATTCTGGAGGATGACCCAGCAATCTTCAAGCAATTTTTTGACACAATCAAGCTGACACCCCAAAAACCTTTTCTAATCATCTATGGACATGGCGGTGACCGAGAGGGTCAACCACAAAAGTGGCAAATTGGCGAGTCCTTCACTCAAAACTATACCGATTTAACTGAAGTTTTTAAAAAAATGCAGGCAGAAACTGGTAAATACTCGGCTATTCTGCTGGTTTCTTGCAATGGCAATAAATTAACACCACCAGATGCAGGTGGCTCCCCCGTTTTTTACGCTGAGGGCCTCGCAGGATTGCGAGTACCAGGGAAAGTAGCGAAAGTTTTATAATTCTTCAATACGAACACTTGGGTTCATATCTGGAGTATCAATCAACTTGAGGTATTTCTCAGTGGTGGTAATTCGCTTGTGACCTACTAATTGAGAGACGTACACCAAAGGTGTACCGGCTTTCAATTGCTCGATAATAAAGGTGTGGCGTAAGTCGTTAACTTTACCATCTTTAATACCAGCTAAGCGGAAGTAGCGATCAATAGCGGTTCTGATGTTACGAACTAAGAAAGGTCGGCAAGTTTTGGTTAAAAACAAGGTTTTTTCTCGAGCTCGTGGACGAATTCTCATGTACTCGGTTAAAGCGTTCTTAGCAGCTGTATTCAAAGGAACTTTACGTGCTTCTCGAGAATTTTGAGCCTGAATGAAGATCACGTTATGATCCATATCAACCTCATTTACTTGGAGAGAAGAAAGTTCACTAATACGCATTCCTGTCTGGAGTAAGATCTCGACGATACCGTAAATACGGACATCACTTCGACAAGCATCTCGCAAAGCGCGATACTCTAATTTTGACAATACTCGAGGAGGAACTTGATCATATTTTGGATGAGTAATCACATCTGCTGGATTCTCAGTTAAAGCACCTTGAGCAATTAAGTAACGGAAAAAGGACTTAATTGAGTTGATTTTTCGAGAGATAGATTTACCGGTGTAGCGTTGCTTCTTGAGTAATTCTTTAAATTCCTCGATATCGTCAGAAACGATTTCATCAACTTTGGTTTTGTTTCGCTCAGCTAAAAACTGGAGCACTTGCTCCACATCTTTACTATAAGCGATAACCGTAGCGTGTGCTCGGCCTGCCGTGACTAAATATTGAGTGAACTGCTCGCGCATTTCAGATAATGAGTCTAAATTCATATTCTTGTCTTCTAGCTTGTTACAGGGCAAAATGTACTCAAGCGATTCTTATTAACTAGTAGTTATAATCTCGTTCTACAAGAGCTTATAATATCACAGAAAGGGTTTTTACGCAATTCTCGCGCTTAGTATACCATCCAGTCACAGTTTTCGGTATAACTTTGGTTGTAATTGCGGTTTGCGTGTCGTTATATTTCAACGCTCGAGAAATTAAAAGTTCTTCCGATTTAGTGACTCATCTACGATCCCAGGTGGACCAGCGGCAGCAAGAGTTCGAAAGAGTGAAAAAAGAGGCAAATAGAGCGCAAACTTCTCTTAATCAGGAAAGTATTATTCGCGATGAGTTACTCATGCAAAAACCGGGTGAATATATCGTCCAAATGCCTGATTTACCAGAACCTATAATCAATCAGAAGGTGACACAAAAACAGCTTTCACCGTGGCAAGAGTGGCAGTTACTTTTAAACTAAGCATCAATTAAAATTGCAGCTACCCACCGAGAGCCCAGAAATAAAATCCGGTCATTGCTCCGCTAGCTTTTACCCAAAACTCCAAGAGTGTCCATTGTAAGAGAGCTGGCGTATAGCCATGCAGTCGTACTCCAGCAGATAGAAAATGCCCAAAACTTGTCCAAAACTGCTGCCAACTTTGGCGAATGACTGGCCTAGCAAATCGATACCCCTGCAAAACAAAGTACAAATAACAGGCCATCTCACCTCTTTGGTAATAGAGATACTGCAGGTCATACTCTCTGGGCGTTAACCACCGATTGTGAAATACCACCATATCTGGAGAATAAAAGTACTGCTGCCACCTGGTTAAACCCCGCAAAGCAATCTCCCCATCTTCACAGTTTTGGCCAACCGAGCCTGGACCTAGCCACTCCTTAAAGTTTCCCACCTGCTGAAAGAACCGTTTCCGAAACGCCATATTATTACCAACCCCAATCATTTTGCCATGATTTCCAGGCTTGGTAATACGATGTGATTGAGGATGTTGCACATTTTTAAAACTGGAGGGACAGCGAAATCCATGATGCTTTTCAGGCTGAAATGGCCTTGTTTGGCCAAATACACCGGCCACATCTGGATATTGAGTAAAAATACGAACGATTTCTTTCAACCAGTCCTGATCTGGGAGGCAGTCATCATCGGTGAATGCAATTAGGGGCGCTTTTGCCATCGAAATCCCCCGATTCAAGGCTTTACTCTTGTTTTTCTCTGGCACTAGCACATATTGAAACGAGCTAAAAGCAGCTTGAAATTTGGCCTTTTGAGGCGCTGTGAGGCTATTTTTGCCCTGAACTACCACAATGACCTCTATCGGCACATCCCGACTTTTCCTCAAGGCTTCAAGGCAAGCGGTCAGGCTCTGGGGACGATTTGAGCTGGCAATGACTACCGTTATGATGGGATCTCGTGAATTAGGCATATTCTTCTTGGCGATTGCTTATAGCATACCAGACGTGGTAAACTAACTCTCTATCCGCGCGGGATAGTGTACGGTGCACGTGAGGCTCATAATCTCGCAGGTCGGGTTCGACTCCCGATCCCGCAACATAAGAAACAAGAAAATCGCCCCAGAGGCGGTTTTTTTGTACCTCTGCCTAAGATTTTTTGTTTTATACTATAATCCAGATTATGCCATTAGAAATTTTTATTCCTGGTGCTTCTGAGCATCAAGCACCTGAATCGAAACCCCTAGCGAGTGGTCTCGTCATCAATGCTCGAGGCGAAACGCTTGATTCAACACAAAAAACCCAATTATTTATTACAAATGAAAAAGGTACAATTAAAGAAGTTGCCCCACTCGGACAAGAAAGACCCACTATGAACGGCGAGTACTCTCCTACCTCTCATATTCCACAAGATGAACCAGAAGACATGAGAAGAACACTTGTAGAAACAGAAGCGGTGAAAACAGGACGAGCCTATAAATCAGATACGATCCTCGAAGCGGTAGCGAACAATGAAATACCCAAACTCTCGCACGGGCTGTACGATTTGGTTTTTGAGTTGGGATCAACAAATATTGACTGGCGAAAAGATGTAGAACCCATCTTAACTGCAGCAGGCATCAATACTCTCAATCCAGATATGGGCGCGAACTGGGATCCTAAGCGTGACACGCTAGCTGAAGCATGGGGTTTGGGAAACTCTGCCGAGCTGGCGATGTATATTGAAAATGCTGCTGACATTAAGGATGGAAGTTTAGGTTCTTTAGTAGAAATCGGTATGTCCGTCTACTCAGCGGTTATTAGTGGGCAGCATGTGGATATTCACTTTGACGAACACTTTGAGGAAACCTTAGAAGACCCCGGCGCCATCGCACAATTTGAAGCGTTAAAGACACAACTAGCAGCAATTCAAAAAAAATACGGTCACTTAGTCTCGGTTGAGTACAATAGTACTCGTCAAAACTATGCTGAGAAAATTCAATTGGCCATGGAGAGACAACGGAATCCTGAAACCGCCAACAAGCCAATTACCAAAGAAAAATTGCAAGAATTTGCCGAAAAAAGAAGACAGAGATTGGCAAAAAAGAAACGCAAAGTGGTTTACGGCGGATCTTCTGCGCCTTTCGATAAATCACTGCAACTCTCCTTTGACACTGAGCAAGACTTAATTCAACAAATTTTTGGTGGCGAAGCAGCTATGGATGTACTTAACAGAGAGCCACTCAAATCTGCCTGGGATCGTGCCTACGAAGAAGGTATTAGTAAAGATGAGCAGATCAAACGTATGAACTTCTTATTCCAAATGGAAGCTGGTCCCAAAAGCCAAGCCGACATTTTACTCTGGATCATTCAAGCTAGAGCCGAGTCGATGGCTGCCATAACGGAAACACCGTTCCTGCTCCTAAATGCTTTAGAAGAAGGGCAACAAGTAGGCGTCCTCTCTGAAGACTTAGATGCTGACTTTTATGTGCAACACCTGTTTGGCAGAAGAGCACCAGATCTTGAAAAAACGACTGGACCATTGCCAATTTACGACCAGCTCCGAGATAAACGAGAGACAATTACCTTTAAATCCATCAAAAATGAACCTGAACTCAAAAAGACTCGGCTCTTCTCACGTGCTGATAATGTCCGTCGCACTCGAGCCATTTCCTCACAGCAGTTACTAGGTATCAATGAAAAGGCCAGAAAAATTGCGGGTGACGAGGAAATTGAGTTGTTTATCTTTAGTCGAGATTTGACTGATTTTGCACAGAAGTGCCAAATTATTGCCGACAATGAAACCTTTGAGGGTCGTGAAGTGTTCTACAACAACTTAAGTAAGTTTAACGATAACATGGAGGCCATGGTGGCTGAGCATGCTGGAGATAAAGAACATGCCGTAGAGATTGTTTGGAATGCGATCAAAGCTGCTGTAGAGCTCAACCCATTTGCGCCATCATTAGAGAAGCACTTGAATGAAGTCAAGGCCACTTGTGCCACTTTGAAAGAATTGGTTGCGGCTCATCCGGACGCTGATGGCAATCCATACTTAACTCCAGAAGAAATGAAGTTAATGGTTGATTATGTGGCTCCTCTCCACGACATCTTAAAACTCCTCGGTGCTCCAAATGTCCAAGCTATCCCTGACCATGAAGTCTTTGCTGGATACATCGTAAACACTTACTTTGAGAAACTTGGATTTACTCCACAAGAAGTAGCATTCATTGCCGGCGTGATTGGCAATCATGAGAACATCTTTAAAGAGAAAGAGCGTGATAAGTACTCTTCATCAGAGAAATCAGTGGACCGAGGAGTTGCTCTCTTCTTTATCGCAGATGGCTTAACTGGCGTTGTGTCTGAGGAAAATGGGGTCATAAAACTCGATCCAGCTCAACTTGATGAACGTTTCGGCAAGCTCTATGTCAATCACATGGATCCAGAGACTCGAAAAGTTGCGCTGCCACGACCAGAATGGGGCTTCTCAACCGTCAAAGATTATCTGGCTACGTTTGATACGCTGGAAGCAAAATACGGCTTCAAATTTGATCCAGGTGCTCGAAAGATGTTGATTGATTCTGCTGTTAAAGCAATTGATACCACGCTCGGGAACAATGGCAAACGAAAAGAAGAGGCATCCAACAAAAAACCACTCATGACTGATCCGGAACTGATTAATTTGATGAAAACACGATCGGCACTCAAGAAGATTGGCCGCGAGCTAGCACCAGCAGCCTAGTTTTTACGAAGCTTATAAACGAGTTTTTGATGAACAGGAATAGCTTCAACTGAGAAGCCAAGCTGCTTAAAGCAAGCCATCAGTTCGGCGTACTGGGCCAAACAATATTCATACCAATTAGTCAATGATTTGGCTTGTTCAAAAACACTTCTGTAGTGAACGACCAGCAGGGTTCCTTCTGGTTTCATTAATGAAGTGATGTGTCTAGCCAGAAACATCAACTCTGGCGATTTGCCAGACATCAGTTCTTGGGTAGCTGTTTTAAATAGCTCAGCATCTCGATATAACTCTTGAATGTGCTGGCCCGACTTTTCCGCCCAAGTATTTAACAAATAATCATCAAGAAAATGATTGGTCGTTACAAGATCGTATTGTGGGTCATTTGGCAGAACGAGGAGTTCAGAAACCAGTTTTTTGACAGCGAATTGAGGGTGAAAAAAGCGTAAAACTGTCTCTAATTTCTCCAATGAGGCTAGATCCGTATCCAACAACGCAACTTCCCCTGTAAAGTTATGACGAGCCAATGCAATCTCAACTTTGGGAGCCCAGCCAGGCAGCAGATCAATCACGTTCATTTCCGAAGTCAATTTCACTGATTTCAGTAATTCATACCAGAGGTCTGAAATGTGATGGAAGCCTTCTAAATAACGCATGAACTCAGCGGTTCTTCTGCCTACATCGTCATGTTGCCTGCCAATGAATTCTGTCTCCGAGTACAGCCCCTTCTCGGCATACTCGACCATAAACTGTAAGTCAAAAGCCACGTTTTCTTGCTCCAAAGGCGTCAACGTAGAACTCAGTTTTTGCAGGCGGTCTAAGTAAGAAGATATTTGAGAAGAGGTGGATGAGGTGCTCATGAGGAATTGCCGTATAATATCATCTGGAACACTCGCCATGCAACTTGATCAATCCACCACTTCTGCCGAAGCAATTCAGTTGAGAAAAAAACTGACCAGAATTGCGCGTGGCTTACGACATACAACACTGCCTGAAGTTCTTGACTATTCCCTGCCTCAATCCGTCTCATCAGATACGATTCGTTTTAAAGACACCTTCATCTCTCGAAAGCGGATTGTGCTTTTAACCGGAAGTTGTAGTGTTGCCAGTTGTACGATGTGTCATTTGCCCAATGAAGCACTTTGGAAAGATCGGCCACAGCCCACACAAAAAAACTTGCTGGATCAGTTTTCGGCCGCGTTCGCAGAAGACAAGATCAATAATTACGACATGATCACGATTTATAATAACGGCAATTTTTTTTCCGATCGCGAAGTTCCACCTGAGGTGCGCCTCAAGATTGCTGATCAAATTAATACCGCTGGCTGCAAGTACTTGCTCGTCGAGTCTCTTCCCCAGTTCATCACCTCAACAGCACTTCAAGAAATGAGTACGGCACTTGGAAATACCAAGCTCGTCCTATCGATTGGTCTCCAATCTGCCAATGACTATGTGCGTGAAGTGGCGGTGAACTCAACTTGTTCAAAACAACAATTTGAACGAGTGGTCAAGGAAGCCACCGAACTTGGTCACGAGATAATGACCTTCTTAATGCTCAAACCACCTTTTTTAACGGAACAAGAAGGCATTGATGACATGATTCAAAGCTTAGAGTACCTGACGTCTTTAGGACTCACAGAAACTGCCATTTGCCCAACTCAAGTTTCTGACTTTACGATTGCAGATGTCCTTTTCACTGAGAAATCATTTACTCCACCGTGGTTATGGTCGGCGATAGAAGTTTTAAAGATTGCTCAACAAAAAAACCTGACTTTGCCACGCTTTGCCACATCCGTCTTGAGCTCTTCACATCTTGAGAATTTAAAGTTGGCGTATAATTGTGATCAATGTTCTGATCGATTCATCCATCTTTTAGAAGAATACAATAACTCAAGAAATATTGATGCTCTCGTCAATTTTTCATGTTCATGCAAAGAAGAATATGATCGGCAACTTGCCCAAGCAGTCACCTTAGAAAGCTTAGAATCGCGCATTACGGCGTTCACTCAAGCCCATTTTGTCTAATATATGAATATCTCCTCTCCCACTTTTCAAGCCCTTACTAATCCCGTGCTTTTGACAGAACTGCAAAACTACCGAAAGAGGCGCGGCTTTGAGGCAGAGAAAGTTGTACAACAAAAACAAGAACTACTGGCAAAATACTGCACGGATTGGCAGATTGACACCTTAATTGTGCCAGTTAGCGGCGGAGTTGACTCTGCGGTGGTGGCAGCCTTAACGGCGGTTGTAACACAGAAAAATCAAACGCTCAAAAAAGTGATCCTGCTTTTTATTCCTCAGTTCAATGAGGGCAGTTCGAACCAAGCCGATGCTCAAAAAAAAGTCGAACTTCTGGCAGACAAACTTCAAGTTGAGCTCATTACCTTTGATATTTCAAACTTGCACCAAACTGTGATCGAAGAACTCAATAAAAAATCTCTCAGCAGTGGCTGGCTAAAAGGCCAAGTGACGACCTATTTGAGAACGCCCGTTTGGTATAGTTTAGCGGCTCAACTAGCCGAGGCAGGCCATCGGGCAATCGTCTCCGGCACTATTAATTTTGATGAAGGCAGCTATCTGGGCTACTTCTCTAAAAGCTCTGACGCCATGACTGACATTCAGCTGATTTCCGATTTACATAAGTCGGAAGTCAAAAAAATTGCTGAGTACTTTCGGATTCCTGAAGAGATTAGAAACGCGATTCCCAACGGGGACATGTATGACAATAGAAATGACGAAGCTGTTTTTGGAACGAGTTATGATTTTGTGGAACTGTATAGTTGGTTTCTTCAGCTACCTGAAGCGGAGCAAGCACGGAAATTGAAAGGTTGGCCGGCGGCAGCTCAAAAAGAGTTCGAGCGGATGAGAGCAAATCTAGAACGACTTCATGAATATAATCGGCACAAATATACTGTCGCCCCACAAGGACTGCACTTCACGGTATTTGAGGCAACTATTCCCGGTGGCTGGACATTAGTAAAATATGTTTGACCATCGCCTCAATCCGTACTTCCAAAAATGGCTGGGTCTCAATCAGGATGAGCTTGATGCAGCTTTCAGTGCCTTGCCCGATATTGATCAGCTAAATCCAGAAAACAGATTTTGCTGGAAAGTCTTACGAGACACGCATTACGCCACGGTTTGTGAACAGCTTGACACGCAAGAACTCATTAAAGCAGGTTTTTTTGATGACACGATTAATTTTCAAGATACGGTCTTCTCACATCAAAAAGTTGCCCAAGTGGGAATTCCAACCCGGAAACTTGATACGTTATTAGGGAAAAGTTCAAATTCTGCAAAACCAAAAGTCGTTTTGTTAAGTACCGGCGCGTTTGCCCATGCGCACTTTGGTCATATTCATATGATGGAGCAAGCAAAAAAAGCAGTTGAACAATCTGGGAAAATTGTAGTCGGCGGATTCCTCTCTCCCTCTCACCAAGATTATATTTCTTATAAATTGGGCTCGATCGCACCTCTTTTTTCGATTGAGGAAAGATTGGCTGCCTTACGATTATTGACCGATGAATCAGACTGGTTAGACGTGGCACTGACGGAATCCCTTTACCGTAAAACATCCGTCAACTTCACTGATATCATTGAAAGTTTGCAAATCTATCTTGGAGAACTCTATCCGACGGAATCTATTGAAGTCATCTATGTCTTTGGATCTGATAATGCGAAGTTCTGTTATGCATTCGCTCATCTTGGTAGCGCCATCTGCGTCCAAAGAGATACTTTTCATGAAGAGTGGCAAACGTATCAGCAGTTATTTAAAACCAACCACCGAATTTTATTTACCAATGCCATCATCCCGTACTCCACCTATGCATCCTCAAAAAATAGAACCGTCAAATCAGAAACTCCTGCCACGCCAAAGTTAGTGAAAAAGCATAAAACACTTTTACTTCGTGATGACCGAGACTACCTATTAGAAAAATGGCCGATTGGGAATACAACTCAGTTGAAAACTACCTTGGATTTATTTCACCAACGCCTAACTCAGCTCTTAGAAGAAGCATTGTCAAAAGACGAAACCTTCAGTTGGCAGGTGATCAAAAATCCCATGAATGAGCAGAAAAAAAAGTTAGCTGAGCTGATGAGAAATCAGCTTGTGATCAATTTAGATGAATGTACCCAAGGAAGTCACGCTTTGCGTGTGTCACGCTTGTTCTCTTTGTTTGACTCACAAACAAAACCACTCAAACTCGTGGCAACTCCTGGCTCTGAATCAATCGAAAAACAGTTAGCGCAAATTCCGGCTGGTAAGTACCAGCTGACGGACGATGACATTTCAACTGGTTTTACGACAACACAGGCTCGCAAACTTTTGGAAGCAACTGAGCATCATATTTCTGAAGTGACCAGTCTTTCAACAAACGATGCTTCGGTGCATGAAGTCTTAGATCTACGGGACTTTCTTGTGGGTGCTCCTGCCAGCGGGTTAGTGATTGAGCTGTCTGACAACAAGTACCGAGTTCCGTACTTGTGGCCGTATGTCAATATTTCCAGGCGTGGCTCACTACCATTTTTGGCGAGTTTTGAGTTCTCTAAACAGATATGGCAAGCAAATGCGGCGTTTTTTAAAGCCGTTGCACCTACAATGACACTAAGCGAAATAGATCCATACAGGGCTGAAATCTTTTACTTCTTTGGATTCACCGCACAGACAACAATCGTTGAGCTATGTCTGAAACATGTTCAATTACTGAATCTTTAAAGCTTCTGCAATTACCCTGAGTGAGTGTACGTTTGTGGAGACTGATTCCACTTATAACTAGAACTGGACGGAACACTTGGTGGCTGAGAATTGTATTTAGCCGCTTGAGCTTGAGCTTGTCTGGCTGCTTCTTCAGCTTCTTCTTTAATTCGTTGGCGATTTTTCTCTTCTCGATACTCTTTAAGCTGGGCGTCCATATCAATTGGCTTTTTCAAAACTTTCACTTTTGTAAACAACTCAATAACTTGACCATCCCTGTGCTCAACTTCAAACTCAAAGCGTGAGAAATCTCGTCCTGTCTCTGAGTCAATATCTCCTATATTTGCAAAAGAACCTGGGACAACTTGAAACTTTGACTTAGCCCCTGGGGCTTCTTCAGTCAGTAAGATTGGACGAATGAGGTCGTACTTATCTGGGTCTTTGCACGAGATAATCAGCTCTTTCTCACCATTGGCATTATTGATATAAAGGATGTCAACTTCATTGCTTGGATCATTAATATCACTCGGATTAAATCGCAAAGTCACGAGCTGGCCGTTACCACCCTTAACTAGACCCTCGATGCGGACGATTGGTAACTTCTCGACTTGCTTATCGATGGCTTTCTTGACTTGTTCTCGTTTTGCCATCTCTCTGAATGAATCCATGGCGGAAACAAGCTTGGTATTTAAACCAATACTCGCTAGAGAAGACTTATCAATCTTGTTATCAATTTCATCAACCCGCAGCTCTAATAAGTCAGCCAAGTTTCCTAAGAATTCATCGCTTTCATCACCGTAGAACCATTCAAACTTGGTTCCTTGAAGGGCTGCCTTCCCCCCACCATCTCTTACCAGCTTAATAAAGCTTTCGATATTCGCTTTTTCTGCAGCACTTATTGTTTCCGTGTCAAAAATAAGTTCACCCGTACCAGATTTAAATGCTTTATCTCGTGTCACACCCTGATCATGTTCATCTGGATCAGAGAGTGGTTTTTCAGAAAAGACGAACTTCTGGTCACCAATAAATTTAGATAGAAAGCTACCCTCTGTAGATTCTTTCTCAGGTGGCAAATCCATTTCAGTTTTAAATTCTTTTGGATCAAAGCGTCTATTCGGATTTTCTGTCATACTTTCCTATCTCTTGTAATTTCGTAATTTACCATTCTGGAACAACCTCATTGCCACTTACTTTGGCGCTTGCACCTGGTCCCATGTAGTTGTGACCAGCTTGGTTCTTAGGTTTCAGCATATTCCACAGTGGCATACTATCGATGTAGTCGTAGACGATTTTGTAATCACTTGGTGTCTTCTCATCACCAAAAACACCAGATAAATAGACTTCTCTCAAGGCTTCTCTTACTACATTTCCCCAGTTAATTTCAGCTGGTTCTTCGAGCCCACCGTTTGGAGTTTCTTCTGCCGTACGGTTAATACCAGCAATCATTGCATCAACTAAAGCAGAGACATCCCGCTGATCAAAGACATACGAGCCACCGTTCTTCTTCGTTCGACCAATTAAACCTTTACTGACCATTTCTGAAAGAGAAACATGGAGCGTAGCGATACTTTTGCAGACAACATTTACTTTGTCAGCTGGCAAAGATTCAAAGTATGACTTTTGTGGAGTTTCCACGCCTCTTCTTCCCTTAATCAGTTTGCCATTCACACGTACATCTGGATCATCACCTACCATCTTAAATTTGAGGATATTTTCTACATACTCAGGAGTTACATTTGGTAAAACAACTGTTTCATTGCGACTTTGCCAGGCGTCTGAAAGATACGAACGGCCGGAAACAGCTGGTGGGTTCTGAGCCATGACAATAAATGCGTCAGGACTTCTCACCACGGGTGGTCTAAACCCAGATACTGAGAAACTTACTGTATTGACTTCTAGCAAAGGCAAAAGCACTTCCAACACACTTGTGTTATCTACAGTATTTGGCTCATCTAAAGCCAAGATTCCACCCCATTCGATAATCTCTACAGCGGGAGAATCTTTCCATGTGTATTCAGATTTAATTAAGAGCTCCAAATTAATCTGACTCATCAGGGCTTTAGCAGCATCCAATACTTCTTCATCGTCAAGAGCTTTACTCTCTAAAAGCTCAATCAAGTTGTCGTAGACAATGATTAAGTCGCGGTCTGCACTTGTAAGTTTATCTTCTTTTCCGTCTGCAATCAGTTTTTTTCTCCATTCAACTTGTCTGGAGACACCAGCTGATTTCAGCAATCTCATCACTGTTGGCAGGATAATTTCTTTTTGATCAGAAACGCGACTACCAATAATATTTGATTCTTTGGTGCCAGCTGAGAAACTTAAGCGATAGTATGGTTGACCAATGATCGCGGAAAACACCCAGGTCGCAAATGTTTTAGAAACAGCTGGAGGACCTTCCAAAGTCATCGGCTGGCGACGATTGTAACGGACACCAATTTCTCCTAGCACCCACAGTGTTGTTTCATCAAGCATGACCTGTTCTTGGATATGCTCCCACTGCGTGATGCGCTCCTGCATTTTTTCATTGGCTGGCATCTCTGGGATACGGACGATCACTGGAGTATCAAACTCAGGGCAATACATACGGACAATTTGGTGTCGTTCATCATCATTCTTGGCATAAAATCTCAATGCACTACTATCATCACCTAAAACAGAGTGATACTCACTCCAGTTGATTTTTTGATACTGCTCACGAGCTGCTTCACGGCTACGTTCACGTTGGAGTTCAATTGCTGTTTTGCCAGCTTCTGGATTCTTGCTAGTTGGATTCTGCTCGTGCATTTAGTCCTTTAATTCATTCTGCATGTGTAATCAAACACATGTTGTAAATTTGGTGATAAATCAGACACATTTGTGTTATTTAAGAGTACAAAAAGGCGACCTTTGTTATCACTATGACCTGCCTGGGAAGCTGTTTGTTGCCAACCCATTAAATCGGTGTACATACTTAATAACTGATCTTGATCCTTACAAGTAATCAGGACGACCACGCCTACCTTGAAAAAGGTGTTGACGATGTCGAACAGTTTGGCGGCCCCAATTTTCTCAACTTGATCTCCAGAAAGAGTTTGACACATCTGGCCTTTACTCTTAATGATGTTCACAATTTCCATGCCATTTGTGTCTTTGTCAGTCACAAAAAGGGAGACAAAATGAGAACCTTCTGGGGTTGGGGTAAGACGTTTAGTGATGAACTCTTCAACGGTATTCATAGGTAGCTTTCACGGTATTGTACTGCACCTTCTTTATTTTTTAAACTCATTTGGGTTACTAATAATGTATTGAAAAATGATTGGTAATACAATCGTTAACTCTGCTGTATCTGAGAATGAGTTACTTATACCTTCAAATTTCACCTTGCCAACTTTAGCCGTTAGTCCCTCACGAGTATAGTAATTGTTCAGCTCTTGAGTGATCTCAGCGCGCAATCCGTCTGGTAACAGAGGAAAGACTTCATTGACAAATTCTGTATTCTGACCGATACCAAACCCTAACAGGGCCAAATCTATATTATTATTTGTGGCATCAGACTGCACTTGTTTAATGACCTCTTTGAGCAAATCACTTGGTGCGAGCGGGATATTTGGAATGCTATCAGTTGGTTGACCATCTGTTAAGACAATTAAGAAATCTCGCTTCTTACCGCTTCTGGCTGTCTCTTCATTTCTTGTTGCTAATTCTTTGAACGTGGATAACATGGCACTGGAGGTTGGTGTGCCATTTCTTGGTACCATTAAGAGACCACCAATATTCCTCTTCTGCTCTTCACTCAACTCCTCATCTGTGTCTTCCGTTTCTGCATAGGATTTAAACACTTTCATAGTCGTGCCATCACTAAACTCCGTAAATCCCTCCACCGCGAACTCAATTCCCAACGCGGTAAATACTGTAGATAAAATGGTTACCATCTTGAACGCTTCGCGAATCTTATCGTCCATAGAACCAGATAAGTCGACTAAAATAGTAAATCGATAATTTTTCTTATTTGGCTTCTCCTCATATGCTAAAACATCTCGGCCACCCTCACCTCGTTTGCGATCGATATCTCGGTCAATATCTAACTCACCTTCATCTTCAGAATAGCGAGTTCTCGGATGATTCTTGGGTCTGAAAATTGGCGAAAACTCATCAACTAGTGTTTCAATTGCTAACTTAATCTCTGGCAATCTGCTTACTGTATCAAATACCTCCATGGTATCTTCAACTTCCGACATAAATTGATCATTCGCTCTCTGAATTTGATCCAAAATATCTTGGGGAACTGGAGGTAATTCTCTTGGCGAGGGGGATGGCTTTTTTTGCTCAGGAATTGGCTTTCTCGTGGCGGATTGTTGATTCTCTTCTCCTGAATCACTGGCCTCTTCACTTTCTTCACCTTCTTTTCCATTTTCACTCTCACTTGATTCAGATTCACCACTCTCTTGTCCTGGCTGGCCGGCCTCACCGGACTCACCTTCACCCGCTTCGCCTTCACCGGACTCACCCTCCCCACTTTCACCCTCTGAACTCTCACCGCTGTCATCACCTGATTCAGATTTCTCACCTTTTTGCTGCTGTTTCTGCTTCTCTGAAACCTTACTCGGTCGGCTGACGCCTTCTTTATCAGATTTGCCTTCTAATTTTTCATTGACTTCATCTTCAACTTCGCCAAGTTCTTGCTGAGCCTTATCCTTCATTCCTTGCTTGGTATCTTCTTTGACTTTATCGAACTGTTCTTTAATTTTTTCTTTGGACTCTTCGCTGACTTTATCCCATGGAATTTCAGGTTTCCCGCCTTGAGAACTACTTTCTCCACTTTGGGATTGTTCGCCAGATTGCCCACTTGCTGAACCTGATTGAGAACTTGGTTGAGAAGAGCTTGAAGAGCTTTGTTGACCTGATTCTTGTCCTGCCTGACTGCCTTGACCTGAATCAGAACCCTCCTGAGCTTCCTGGCTTTCACCAGACCCGCCAGATTCTTCACCTGATTCTCCTGAGCCGGCACCAGATTGTTGACCCTGTTGACCAGGTTGACCCTGCTGGCCAGGTTGGCTCTGTTGCTGTCCTTGCTGCTGTTGTTCTTCTTCTTTACGTTGTTCGTCGATGAGTTCTGCCAACTCTTTTTGGACTTCTGGAGGCAAAGAGTCAAAATCGATGATGACGAATTGACCACCATCTTTCCCTTCAAATTGCCCACCCTCGATCAGTTGATCAATAAACTCTTTCAAGGATTGATCATCAACAGATTTTTCAACTAATTCTTTGTAAATATTCCAAATGTCACGGTAAACAATCGCGCGAGCCTTTGCTTGCTCTTGAATTTGCTCTTCCTTGGCATACATGTCTGGAACGGCATCCCAAAAAGCTTCCATCAGCGGGGCAATTTTTTGAAATGCTGCCTCTACATCTGGATCGATACTTTTAATGAGTGCGGAAAACTCATCCATTTTAGTTTGGTCAATTTCGGTGTATGGATCAACTCCATAGATCGGGGTTTTTTGGTCTACGTTGAGGGTTCCAGCCACTTGCCTGCCGTAAAAATACTGACGCATCACGCCACCTAAGATCATGTGTTTTGGAATGTAGCCAAGTTTTTTCTCAACTTGTTGATTGATGGTGATATCTAAGCCGCCACCTTTTGCGACATCGACATCCAGATGAGATTTAATCAGCTCCTTGCCTCGGCGGTGAACTCGGTCAGCGGCATTTTCAATTCCACAGTCTTCGGCAAAGTTAAAACCTATGGCAAATCCTAATTGTGACCACTCGTCTTTGGTAAAGTGTTTCACACGACTCATCCAAACATGAAGTGCTTCATGCAAAGCAACACCCACACAATACTCACGAGATTTCCCGAGTAAGTCATTCTCATCCATCACAATATAATTTTCTTGAAAGTTCCAGTACCAACCTTGACCTTTTTTCCAAATAACAGGAATGTCTTTGCCCGGATTCGCAAATTTCACGATTTCAGCACACTGACGTCGCGTTTCTTCTCGATAAACGACTTCGGATCTGCCAGTGTCTGCCTCGTGTGAAATCATAGATAAATCAGCATTATACTTCAAATAATCGCTCGAAAGAGTTGGTAATTATGTCTAAAACTGGCTTGTGGCTTCTGCCTTTTTGGGCAAGATATTCATAATGTACCTCTGCCAAATGGCGAACTTCTTCGATCACGTATTCGTGGCACGTTTCATCCTTCGCAAACATCGTAAATGACACGTACTTCAATCCTGGAAATGTCAGCAGTACTTTTTTAGCAATTTTTTTGAGTTGACGAGAGGCTTGTCCAGTCACATCCATATACGCAAAAGAATTTGTTTGAAAATCAACTTTTTTTCCTGCCTCGACAAAACTGATCACATTCTCGTGGGTCCGAACTTTTTCGAGCACTTGAATGAAGCCTGTGTCACTCAAGAAGACTTGATACTCGTTGCCCTGAAGTTGCTTTTCTATCAGCACGTTTTGTTCGACTTTGCTCAAGGTCTCAAATGCTTCAATTAACTGTTTTAAGGAATAAATAGTCGTTAGCTCATCACCTTTGGCATTCGCATTTTCTAATTTCAGTGAAATTGGGAAGAGTATTTTTTGAGCGAAAGCCACAGCTCTAGATAAATCTTGGGATGAGAAAACTGCCGACTGGGGTATACACAGTTTAGCGTCCTGCAAGACTTTTTGCGTAAAGTATCGATTGCCCAAGATCAGTCCTATGTTATAGGGTACCATCGGCAAATACTCGCCAATCACAAAGCGCTGTTTGCCATTTTTCGTGAAGACTTGAATATCAGTGCCAACAACTTCTTCTACTTGGAAATGATTTTTGAGTGCGTAATCAAGAATTTGTTGATGCATTTTCATACGTTAAAACTCACTTCCACCAGCGGTTTGGCAACGTCATGAGACTGACCTTTTCCTGGGACAGTATGCAGTGATAAACCTGGGTAGGCATTGAGCTCGCAGATTATCCATTCCTGTTTTGTAAGTGGTTTACTAATATCCTGACAGATCAAGTCTAAACCCACATATGCCAATCCGCCCACCGCATCTAAAACGCGACTTGCCAACTTTTTGACACTTGGATGAGCTCGATTTGTGATATCTTCACAACCGCCACCTTTTGAGACATTGGTATTTGGCCGAAGCTGCACAACAGCACCTTGTGCTGGAACAGATTGAAGATTTTGCTGATTTTTCGCTAAGAAAGTACTCACCACTTCATCCATTTTAATTTCACACAAGCAAGTGATTCTGGGATTCATTCGTCGAAAGTTTTCTGCTTCAATCAACTGTTTAATTGAGTGCTTGCCATCACCAAGGACTCGTGCTGGAGTTCGGTGGACTGCCGCAAAATAGCCAGTCTTGGTAATCAAGACTCGATACTCTTCACCAAAGATATGCTTTTCAAGTAAGAAGACTGAGGAACTATGATTTTCCTTCGCGTAACGATCAATGCAGGTACTCAGTTCCGTTGGTGATTCAATAAGTGAATACACGAAGTTTCCTTGGCCATCATTAACTGGCTTAACCACTACGGGGTAAGCTACTTCATCGGCAAACTTGAGTGCCTCCCTTTTTTGATAAATACTAAACACTTTGCCTGGTGCCACATTGATCTTGTTCATTTCCAGGACTTTTTTGGTATAGAACTTATCGCTAGCAATCCAGCCGGAGGTGAAAGAAGAACAGGAAGAACTGATATCAAACAGCAGTTCTTTATGACCATTAAGAGACGCGACAGTAATTGGCGTGTCATCGATAAACCGTAGCCGAGCTCCATTTTTTTCGGCAGCAACTAAAAAAAGATTGGTATTGTAGTGAATGTCTTTTCTTTTCATCAAGTTTAAATCTGGGCGCAATTATACAGGGTCAGCCAAGCAGCGAGCTGCTACAATCATGACATGCACATTTACCTTGTCCGACACACAAAGTATCACAATCCGGAAAATGTCTTTCCCTTTCATTTGCCGGTCAATTTATCAGTGGAAGGACGCGAGCATGCCAAACGAATCGCAGCTTGGTTCAAGGACAAAAAACTTGGTCAAATTCCAATTTATTCCAGTCCAATTGTCCGTTGTGTCCAAACCTCGGAAATTATTGCCGCTCAAACAGATTCCTTTGTTACTGCTGATGACAGACTCGTAGAAACATTTAGTCCTGGAATTCAGGGCACTCACAAACCAGAAAAAGATGAGTGGAAGATTGAAGATGAGGATCCAACTCGTGAGTCAATTGAGTCTATCCGCCAACGAGCCAGTTCCATATTTGAAGAAAAACTCAACCACAATCACAACTGTATTTTAGTTTCCCATGGCGATCCGTTGACGATTTTGTACTATCACCTCTTACAGAAGGAATTGCCTCAGGATATGTGGAAACCAGGTAATGAAGATCTGGTTATTTCTCGAGGCGAGATTGTGGATGTTGAAATAGGTGAGAATCACAAGCTGACATTGACTAGATATAAAGTCTAATTGGCACAAAAAAGAGGGCGTCAACTGAGTAGTCGAGCCCTCTTTGGGTTCCCCTTGCGGGGAGGCATGTACTAAAACAAAAGCCAACGGAGTAACAGAATTACTCCGAAAATTGTTAATCCCACCACCAGTCCCGAAGGGCTGAAGTGAAATTGGAAACCGAGCGCAGCGACTGCTTGCTCGATCTCATGTATGAGATTATGGACTTCAACGATGATTGGGTGCAATTTGTAATTCCTGAAGCAACTACGGAAAGTATCGAAACGAAAACAATGCTAACTGGTCTTGCGCTTAAAGCGCTTGTGAAGCTCAAGCTTTTCGGGTTGAAGCATCTTCTTTGCAAACACCAGATAACAAACCAGAATGATTATGGCAACGGGAACGCCCCATGCCATAGCCGAAACAATTGATATCAACAGTCCAATACCAATTGTGGAAAGTACCACAGCAGCTCGACTTAGCCGCTGGATTGCTTCTCCTACCATTTCTAAAACATACCAAATCTGTTGTTCAGTCTTCATCAGATTTTCTCCAAGTTATCTCTTTTTGGCGATATTGCTGTCTCAAACTCGGAGAGTACCTTTCAAGAAAGATACGCTTAGTGCTTGAGACAGCCCTGTTTAGTACATGTTAAGGTTCATAAACCGACTTTGCACCAGATGTGGTGCCAGCCAATTTATCAGGGATATTATAGGCTAAAATAGACAAAAAGTCAATAATTATAGGACTTTACCAGGCATATAGCTCTTCAGTACGGGCTAAAGAACTGGTTTGATATAATCACAATCCATGACAAGCTCTGAAAAATCTCAATCCCCCGATGAAACCGAAAATAAATTTGATCAGCCACGCAATTCTGATTTAGGAGTCATGTGTCTCTTTACCTACCTGGTTGACGGACGAGAAAAATTTGTGCTGATGACCGTAGATCCGGAGGATGTTGTCATGAAAAAATCCGAACGGATGAAAAACACGATCAAGTTAGTCATGGTTGGAGCAGACATGTGGAGTTTCCCTGGCGGGAAAGTTGAACCCGGCGAAAAGGTTCTGGAGGCAATACTTCGTGAAATTCAAGAAGAGACGGGATTAGAAGTTGATTCAACCAGACTAAAAGAACTCAACGCAGAAGGATTTGAAGTAGAACAAGTTCGCCAAACAGAACAGTCGCCCGCCATCTTAACTAATTTTTTCGTCTTTGGTTTCTCCTACCAGCTAGATGCGGCAGAATTGGGAAAGATGATCCAGAATTTAGCCAGTCAGAACCGCCAGGTGGTGACCCTCACCGCACCACAAATTGCCATGTTAAATGATGACCAAATTCGACCTTCATCAAAAGGATTACTTAATATAGCCACCTCACAGTAAAGTTATTTCCCTTGCGTAGATAGCAGACAGTCACAATATGGTGGCGTCTGCGAGACAGTTACGACTTGGCAACTAAAGTTTTTAACAGATGAGCAGGAGTCGCCCACTTTTTTGCCTCCACAAGCTGGCTCTGGATCTCCAATTTTATTGCAATCACTCTCCTGAGTGTTTGGTTTATTACATTGAGCGTAACAGCTATTTGGACTTTTCACAGATATATTATTTGCAACACACATTCTGTTTTCATAACCTTTCACGTTGCAGCCACACTGCCCTACTGGCACTCGAGTCCCACCCATATCACAGGAAGGGGTTTGAGGTGCTGCCCCAGAAGGCATCGGTCGAGGACTTACTCTTGGAGAAGGTTTAACAGTAGGTTTTGCACTCGGAGAAGTACTTGGTTTTAGACTGGGCGTCATCAATATTGGTGAACTTGTTGGGTAAGCCGCATTCGATCGAACATCTTGATTCACCTGAGATAAGAGAACAAATCCGATTAACCCCACAACTAAGAACGCACCAATCGCCAAACCCACCATGGCTCGAAGAGACAAGAAATGGGGCTTTTTCGCTGATCTAGTCATGAAAGTAATGATAAGTGAAACCAATCGTAAAAAGCAAATGAGATTAGTAGTTCACAGCAACGTTGTTTGCAAATGAGCGTACGGGGGTTGATCTTGATAGCGTTTAATCGCCATGCGAATCACTTGTTCAATAAACTCACCGTAATCAAGCCCGGCTAAGTTGGCAACTTCTGGAACACAGTCTCCCTGATTAATCGAAGGATTTGGATTCAGCTCCAACACATATGGATTATCCTCATCATCGACTCGGATTTCAATTCGGCCGTAGTCGTGGCAGTCCAAAATATTGTAGGTATCTAAACCAATTTCGCTTAATAGGACTTCGAGCTTTTTGCTAATGTTTTTGGCTGGGCGCTGAACAATTAACTGCTGCTTTTCTTTGGCACCCTCTTCCCACTTTGATTCATACGAATAAATATGCCAGAGATCTTTCGGCATGTTTTTAAAGACCGTTCGAGAAAGTGGCAAGACACGCAAGTCAGCAGCGTCGTTACCAATAATTGACAGATCGTACTCATCACCTTCAATGTACTCTTCCACTAAAACTGGGCTTTTGAGTTCTTCTAACACGTACTTCATTTGTTTTTCCAACTGCTGCTTATTCGTCACCACAGAGTCATTTGTCACACCGATAGAGTTATCTGTTTCGGCTGGTTTGACAATTAATGGATAGGTTAAATCGTCGCGAATCTTGTCTTGCATGGAATAGGCATAATCCCATCGTGGGGTGGGAATATTGTGAAAGGCAAGTAATTTTTTAACACGAATTTTATCGATACATAAACCCAACGTGATTGGGTTTGAACCAGTGTAAGGAATTTGCAACGAGTCAAAAATGGCGGCCGCGTGTGGCTCGAGCAAACTCGAATTATTGATCCGTTCACAGACATTGAAAATAATATCCACATCACTTTTTTGTAGTTCCTGAAAAGTATTTGGCCAGTTATTGAAGTCAAAATAGGTTGTTCTATAGCCTAATTTTTTAAGCGTCTTTTCGATGGTATGTCCCACATCCATCAGACTTTTTTCCACTTCGCTTCCTTTACCCGGGACATAATCATTGGCAGCAATGCCTATGTGTAACTTCCGAATATCTTTCAAGGAAACTTTGGTGATCTTTTCAATTTTGCCCATGCCTGCCATGTCAGCTGGCAACTGAAGTTGAGCGGCCGAGAAGCGACTGTTACGTTTGGTTTGACCAAATGAGGAGTAGGTTCTGAAAGGAGCAACTTCAATTTGGACTTTTTCAAGTAAGTTCGCTAGTGCATTTTCCGCTTCTGCATAGGTATTTCCCACGGCGACTACCCACCCAATATTGTCGTACCCCATTGGCGGAACTAAGACTTTATCGCCCACTTCTTTGGCTAAAAAGTGCTCAGTAATTTCTTTAGCCTTGGTGGCTTCATCAAACCCAGTAATGCGAGTAATCACGCCGGAAACTTTGGGAATGAAGTAATGATTCACGGCACACTTTTTGGCTTCTTTAGGCTGTTTATTGACGTTGATACCTAACGCCACTTCAACACCAGCCTCAATCAAATCAAAATCATAAATTTTATCAATCTGGCCATAGATGTTGTCTCCACCCATTCTTGAGGCAATCTCAATGACCTGAGGACCTTTTTTTGTCAATTTAATCTCTGCATGAAACAGACTATCTTTGACGCCTAAAACAATCAGTGCTGATTTGGCTGATTCCGCTAAATCTTCAGCTTGTTCTTTACTAATGCGAGCTGGCAAATACTCACCTGTTTCCATAAAGAACGGCAGATCCATCTTGGTTTTTTCGTGAATTCCCACCACATGTGGAATCCCGTGTTGGCAGTACCCTTCCACACTAAACTCGCTGCCGGCAATATACGCTTGGTAGACAAACTGACTTTGGTTGTAGGTATAAATAGGGTCAAAAGCGGGGGTACAGTTCTTGCGAACGTATTCGTACGCTTCTTCAGCCTCTTCTTTATTCGTCACGTACACCACGTATTGACTGTCTGAACCGTAAATCGGTTTAATGACTGCTGGGTAGCCAATTTTTTCCATGGCCTCATTCAAATCATTTTCATCAGTCAGGAGTTGGTATGGAATCGCCGGCTCACCGCACTCTGCCAATAGTTGCTGCATGAGTAGTTTACTTCTGGTGTTGTGAGACGCTTGAACAGAGTTTCCCTTTAATCCAAACTCAGCGCAAATTTCAGCCAACAGCGGAATGTCATCTTCCCAGAAAGTAATGGCGCCTTCAGGCCTCAGAGTCGGATTTTCTTGAATAAAGGTATTAATAGCTTGTAAGCAAGCCTCGTGGTTGTAAGTATCTGCCAAGATCCAATGATCTACATATGGCTGTGCCCAGTTTTTATCCTTATTGAGTAAAACAATTTTTAAGCCAAGCTTTTTAAGTTTTTGGAGAATGAAACGCTTTTTTTGCGAACCCGTATTGACGACTAATAAAATTCGGTCATGTAACGCAGGGAGATCAGGCATAGTTGTATCTTTTTTGAATCACTCTATTAAACGGCAATGCGGGACAGTGTCAAGTCACATTCTGACAACTCCCACTTGAATGAGACTCATCATTTAGTTTGTAATAGGGGGAATGAGAAATCGCATTATTTTAGTAAGCGTCTTGTGCGTGTTGTGTTTGGCTGCTTTGATGTACCTGAAAGGACTCGATGCTCAGATCCCTCAATCAAATAAACCTGTGGTAGTGATCATTGGCGATTCCAACTCAGATATCAACTCCATCACTGACGTCAAAAAATGGAGTCAAGATTACGCTGAAGCGCACCAACAAAATCAGACAGTGATCAATATGGCGATCGGTGGTCACGCGGTGGAAGATTTTAATACGAGTGACATTTACCAAGGCCTTAGAGCAGTGAATCAATCTGTTAGTCCAAATGATCAAATCGTGGTGGTGACCTTGCTGGGTACAAATAATGCCATCATGATGGAAAAGATTGATAGTCCAGAACAATTTATTCGTAACTATGAAACACTTTTAAAAGAAGTTGTCTCTATTCTTCATCCCAAAAGTATTTTGATTGCCTCAATTCCGCCCGCCTTTCCAGCTCAAGGAAATATCGTGCCTTACACGCCAAACTACAAAGCCTACCAGCTGATTCCTCAGTTTAATGCCGCTTTAGAAAAGTGGGTAATGCTAGAGCCTAAAATTGGCACCACTCAGCTGCATTTTGTCTCAATTTTGCCGAAAGGTGCTTACGACGTGAACATGTTATCCACCTACTTTATAGATGATGGAATTCATTTAAATCGATTTGCTCAAGGCATTGTTTTGCAAAATGTCGACCCGGCCATTCAAGTAGAAATTGCTCGATAACGTTGTGATAGCCTGATTGTGCCGCACCTGGTATAATTTGCTCCATCGTCAGGGTAGCTCAACTGGTTAGAGCGCCACACTCATAACGTGGAGGTTGGGAGTTCGAGTCTCCCCCTTGA
>CAZNOF010000007.1:0-7633 GCA_964574595.1 uncultured Pseudomonadales bacterium
CGACGATACCTCCAGAGTGTTTGACACGCATGGTTAGCTGAGTACCTGGCTCACCGATTGATTGAGCACCGATCACACCGACTGGAACACCAATTTCGACCATGTGTCGGGTTGAGAAGTCCCAACCGTAACATTGAGCACAAATACCTCTTGGAGCTTTACAAGTTAATGGAGATCTAACGATGACAGAGTCAACTTTAGAAGCATCAACTTCTTTTGCCAAGACGTCATCGATGATTTCACCAGCTTTGACGATAACTTTGTTGCCACTCTTGATTTCAGCGAAAGCGACACGACCGACGATACGGTTTGCAAAGATTGCAGATCGAGGTTCTCGGAAGATCTCTAAGCCTTTGTCAGTTTGACAGTCATCCATGCGGACGATCACATCATGAGAAACGTCAACTAAACGTCGAGTCAGGTAACCTGCGTCTGCAGTTTTCAAAGCAGAGTCGGTCAAACCTTTACGTGATCCTCTAGAAGATGTCACGTACTCGAAAATGGTTAAACCTTGTCTAAAGTTAGACTTGGTTGGCATTTCCACGATCTTACCTAATGGGTCGACGACTAAACCTCTCATTGCAGCCAACTGTTTGACCTGATCTTTGGAAGCACGAGTACCTCCAGAGTTAATCATGACTTTAACAGCGTTCTCTTCTGGGTAGGTCTTCCATGTCTTGTCAGCCACGTCATCCGTTGTATCCATCCAAATTTGGAAGGTTAAGCGGCGGCGTTCTTCGGCAGTGACTAAACCATTTAAGTAACTCTCTTGAACTTCTTCAGCTTTTTTGTTGGCGACTTCAATAATTCCGTCTTTTTCTGGAATCATCAAACAGTCACTCACAGAAACTGAAAGTCCTGAGGTAGTGGCAGATTCAAATCCAAGATCTTTAATGTCGTCAATTAATTGACGGACACGTTCTTGATCTTCAGTGTGAATAGCCACGGTCACTAAATCTTTAATCTTCTTGGCGTTAACTGGCTCGTTTACGAAGCGTAAGCGCTCTGGTAAGACGTCGTTGAATTGCAAACGACCAACAGTGGTCTCCACAATACTAGACTTGCCAGCGGCATCTACTAAACGTACTTTCATGAGCTGTCTCTTGCCGATGTGACCACTTTGGAAGGCGTGGTAGGCTTCGGTGACGGAGGCGAAAATGGTTGGCACCTTTTCCACTTGAGCATCGACTGTTGTCAGGTAGTAAGCGCCCATTGCCATTTCCTTGTTAGGAACTGTAATTGGATCACCGTTAGCTGGTTTCAACAGGTTGTGAGAAGACATCATTAAGGTACGAGCTTCTTCTTGGGCTTCTACTGTCAATGGAACGTGAACAGCCATCTGGTCACCGTCAAAGTCAGCGTTGTAACCGGAACAGACACATGGGTGGAGTCTGATCGCTTTTCCTTCAATCAAGATTGGGAAGAAAGCTTGCATACCTAATTTGTGTAAGGTAGGAGCACGGTTTAAAACGACTGGATGGTTGAAAATGACTTTTTCCAAAATGTCGTACACTTCTGGCTCGCGGCGCTCGATCAAGTGTTTAGCACTCTTGACGTTTGGAGCAATTCCTTGAGTAATCAATTGGTGTAAGACGTATGGTTTGAACATTTCCAATGCCATGTCTTTTGGTAATCCACATTCGTTCAACTTGAGCTCTGGACCGACAACGATCACAGAACGACCTGAGTAGTCGACACGTTTACCCAACAAGTTTTGACGGAAACGACCCTGTTTACCCTTTAACATCTCAGACAGAGATCTTAATGGTTTACGAGTGGTTCTTCGTTTGGCTTGGCGAGCTTGACTACTATCGATTAACGAGTCTACAGCTTCCTGTAACATACGTTTTTCGTTTCGTAAGATGATTTCTGGAGCACCAAGTTCAATTAAATGTTTCAACCGATTATTACGGTTAATAACGCGTCGGTATAAGTCATTTAAGTCTGAAGTGGCAAATCGGCCGCCAGATAATTGAACCATAGGTCGCAAATCTGGAGGTAAGACTGGTAAGACACTTAAGAACATCCAAGTTGGGTCAATTTTGGCTTTTAACAAACCTTCAACCACGCGTAAGCGTTTGGTTGTTTTGACTTTTTTGGCACCTTTAGCATCAACCATTTCAGCTCGGAGCTTCTCAACCAGGTCAATTAAATCAACTTCTTTGACCAATTGGAGAATAGATTCAGCACCCATGCCCACTTCAAGGTGGTCAACGGCGTTGTACTCATCCAATTTCAGGTACTCGTCTTCACTTAAGATAGAACCCTTGCGGATTTTCTTGAGCATGGCCTTCAAAGTCTTGTAGACTTCTTCGGTTTGGACGATCTGAGTCTCTAACTGTTCTTTTAAGGTGTTGAGAGCTTGTTTAGCTTTTAAGTTTGACTCTTCGATCTTCAGATCTAAGGTCTCTTTACTCTTCACTTTATCTTTCAAGTTAGATTTGGTCTCTTCTAACTCAGTCTTGACCTGTTCCATGGCTTCTTTGGTCTTTTCCTTCAATTGATCTTGAGCCACGACCATTTCTTGGTCTAAGTTCTCAATCATCTCAGTTTTGGCATCTTGATCTACGTTCAATACCACGTATTGAGAGAAGTAGATGATAGAAGCTAAGTTACGTGGAGAAATGTCCAGTAACAGAGACAGTTTGGAAGGAGCACCTTTGAAGAACCAGATGTGAGAAATTGGGGTTGCCAAAGTAATGTGACCCATTCTTTCGCGACGAACGCGAGATTGAGTGACTTCGACACCACATTTATCACAAATAATGCCTTTATATCTGATTCGTTTGTACTTACCACAGTAACACTCATAATCTTTCATTGGGCCAAAGATCTTTTCATCGAAAAGACCATCTTTTTCGGCACGCAGTGAACGATAATTGATCGTTTCTGGTTTCTTTACTTCACCGTATGACCAAGATCTGATCACATCTGGAGAAGCCAAACGGATTTCTAGGGAGGTAAAATCGACTATCTGCTTCATATGGCTCCTTCTTCAACTTGTTCTAAATCATCGACACTAGGCTCTTCAGGCTCTTCAACGTCATCTGGTTGCATGTCTTCAACAACTTCTTCGTCTAAATCACTGGTGTCATTGGCTTTATCTGCATCGACGATCGTTAAGTTGTCATCTGCAATTAAGGCTAAATCTTCAGGACTGTCAGATAAGTTGACTGGTGAAGTACTAATAATTTTCTCGGACTCTTCAACGGCATCTACGATCTCTTCACCGTGAGGCACAATGTTCAAACCTAGTGACTTGATTTCACACAAGAACACTCGGAATGACTCGGTGACTGTTGGATCTGGAATATCGGTACCTTTGACAATGGCTTCGAAGGTCTTTGCACGGCCAACGACGTCGTCTGACTTAATCGTTAACATTTCTTGCAACATGTGAGCTGCTCGATGTGCTTCTAAGGCCCAGACTTCCATTTCTCCAAGTCTCTGTCCTCCCATTTGAGCTTTACCGCCCAAAGGTTGTTGAGTGACTAATGAGTAAGGTCCAGTTGAACGGGCGTGAGTCTTATCTTCAACCATGTGGATCAGTTTCAAAATGTAACCGATACCAACCACAGTGTCTTCACTAAACTTCTCGCCAGTGCGGCCATCGACTAAGCGAACTTTGCCAGAAACTGGTAAACCAGCTCGACCTAATTCACTCCAAATCTTCTCTTCATCGACTTTTTCAAAGGCTGGAATTGCCACTTTGTAGCCGAGTTCTTTGGCTGCCCAACCTAAGTGAGACTCTAAGAGCTGACCTAAGTTCATACGAGCTAAGACTGACAATGGAGAGATGATAATGTCGATTGGTGTTCCATCTTGCATGTGTGGCATATCTGCTACAGGCACAATCTTGGAAATAACACCTTTGTTACCATGGCGTCCGGCAACCTTGTCACCGACGGTAATCTTACGCATTTGAGCGACGCGAACCATGACTTCTTTCAAAGTTCCTGGGTCTAATTCGTCACCTAAATCGCGATCTAAGATCTGGACGTCAATTACGATACCACTTTCACCGTGAGGCATTCTTAATGAAGTGTCTCTGACTTCTCGGGATTTCTCACCAAAGATAGCACGGAGTAAGCGTTCTTCTGGGGTTAACTCGGTCTCACCTTTTGGAGCGATTTTACCGACTAAGATGTCACCAGATGAAACCATGGAACCGATTCTGATGATACCGTCTGGGGTTAAGTTACCCAAGAAAGCTTCAGAAACGTTTGGAATATCATTGGTTAACTCTTCAGGTCCAAGCTTGGTGTCCATGACAGCAGCTTTGTACTCACTGATGTGAACAGAAGTTAAGGCATCTTCTTTAACGACTCGGTCAGAAATGACGATAGCGTCTTCGTAACCAAGACCTTCAAATGAAGTGTAAGCGATTAACAAGTTAGAACCGAGAGCGAGCTCACCGTTGTCGGTAGCTGGACCATCGATAATAATGTCACCTTTTTTGACTTTTTGACCGGCAGTCACGACTGGACTTTGTGAGTAACAAGTACTGTTGGAGGTTCGGAAGAACTTCTCGATTGAGTAGGTTTCTTTTTCGCCATTCACAACTACGCGCTCGTTCTCGACTGTTTTAGACATTAATTTAGCTGAATCAACTTCTTTTTTGTCTAAGGCGATCACGATCTTGGTTGCATCTACGTACTCAACTGTACCGCCGTGGCGAGCCACAACAGTGCGTCCCATAGCCTTGGCGACATCCATTTCCATACCGGTACCAACAATTGGAGCTTCTGGCTTCAATAAAGGTACGGCCTGACATTGCATGTGAGTACCCATCAAAGCACGGTTGGCCTCGTCATGAGCAATGAAAGGAATCAAGGAAGCTGAAGTACCAATCACCTGGCGTGGAATGACGTCGATGTATTGGATATCGGTAACTGGACCTTCACTAAAGTCGTTCATGTGACGAATAGGCACCCATTCTTGGGTAATTTCGTTGGAATCACTGATAGCCACACTCTTGTGAGTAATCTTGGCATCTTCTTCATCGTCTGCAGATAAGTAGACGATTTTGTCTTGAATCATCATTTTGCCATTCTTGTTTTCGACTGGCATGTATGGAGCTTCTAAGAAACCAAAGTGATTTACTCGAGCGTATAAAGCTAAGTAGGTCACCAAACCGATGTTTGGACCTTCTGGAGAACGGACCGGGTCAATTCTGGAGTATTGAGAAGCGTTAATGTCACGCATAGAGAAAGAAGCTCTCTCTCGGGTCACACCACCACTACCCATCACAGACAAACGGCGTAAGTTATCAATTTCGGCCAAAGGATTAGTTTGATCCAAAATGGTAGACAAACGGTTGCGACGGAAGAATTCAGAAATGGTAGCAATCAGTGGTCTTGCATTGACTAAAGCAGCTGGAGTCAAAATTTCATCTGTTTTGGTCAATGACATTTTTTCTCGGATAGATCGCTCTAAACGAATTAAACCAATTCGGAAAGCATTAGCTTGGACTAACTCACCTACTCGGCGAACACGACGGTTACTCAAGTGGTCAATATCGTCTGTCTTGCCTTTACCATTTTGTAAATTGATCAAGTATCGGACAGCAGCCACTAAGTCATCTGGGGTTAAAACGGTTGTGTTTTCGTCAACATTAATCTTTAAGCGACGGTTCATCTTGTAGCGACCAACTTGAGCTAAGTCGTAGCGGCGTGGGTCGAAGAACATCTGTTGGAGCATTTGACGAGCGTTTTCTAAGACGGCTGGCTCACCAGGTCTCATTTTCTCGTAAAGCTCAATTAAAGCTTCAGCTTGATTTTTGGTGACATCTTTAGCCATGGTAGCTTTGATGTAATCAACACCATCTTTGTTTTCAATATCTTGGAATAATTTTAAAACGTCTTCATCTGTACTGTAGCCCATTGCTCTGAGTAAGACGGTAACTGGTAATTTACGGCGGCGGTCAATTTTAACAGTGATCACATCGCGTTTACCTACATTTAGCTCTAACCATGAACCTCGTAATGGTCTAAGTTCTGCCTGGTAAAGCATCTTACCAACTGATTGGTCAAAATCACCTGAGAAGAAAATACCTGGAGATCGAACTAATTGAGTAACAACGGCACGCTCAATACCATTAATAATAAAGGTACCTGCGCTGGTCATTTTTGGGATGTCACCTAAGAAAACTTCTTGAGTTTGCTCTTCACCGGTGCGTTTGTTCTTTAAAGTGGCTTCTACTCTGATTGGCATGTCGAAGGACACTGCTTTTTTCTTGGCTTGAGAAGGAGTGTATTTTGACTTACCAAAGTGATACTCACCAAATTTGAGACTCCAGTTTTTGCCGGTAAAGTCTTCAATGCCGTTTTGAGCGTTAATTTCGTCCAAAGCTTCACGAATACCTTTATCGAGGAACTCTTGGTAACTTTCGCGTTGAACGGAGGTTAAGTCCAGTTCTGGCAAGGTTACACCAGTGCGTCCCCAGTATTGACGTGGGGTCTGGTCTTGGGTCTGTAGGGAAGTATGAGACATGAAGGGCTCCTTGATCCCGCCTCGGCGGGACATCTATCTTTAATTTACAAATACAAACCAAAAAAAGGCTGTCTGGGTCAGACATCCTTCTAAATCATTTTATGTTAGTTATCAAGAGACTGTTTTAGCAAACTGACTTTCTTTCAACACACAATCGGAAAAAATTCGTACCCGCTATTGTATCAACCGCTGGGGAAGAATGCAAGAGGGATGAGGATTTTGATCGTAATACATGATTATGACAGAAACCGTAGAAAATACGAGGGTAAATCGCTAGAAATGACGAAGCCGCCCTGAAGACTGAACTTCTGAGGAGCGGCTTGTGCGGCGAGATATGATTATGGCTTGGCCTTTCGACCTTTCAGCAGATACATGATCCCGCCAACTGTGCCGACGAAAGTGACAACGGTGGCAATTAAAACCATTGCAACACAGGTATAAACTGCCACAACTTCAACCATTTCCTCGTCGTGCTCTGTGAACTCCTCACTCAGACGTGGTGCCATTTTAAGGCTCCTTTAACAACTCATCCGACTTGAAGGTTTCTAAAACAGATCTGGTGGCCCGAAGGTGCAGATCTATCTTCTAGATCAAATTATACCAAATAGAAAGAACGAAGCCGCCTGCAGAAAACTCCACAAGACGGCTTCACGGACGGTTAGGCATACTTTTATCCGCGCCTAGCGCAGATAAGGAAGTACAGCCAGCCCAAGGCTGGCAATCGAGGCAACGAACAAACCCAGCACTGGTACGTACAAGCGTCCCCACTTGATTGGGTCGGCCTGCGGATTCAGATTCGGCACACCAGCGCGCCGTCTCTTCCGCTCTTGAGCCATGAAGTCACCAATTGTCGTTTTCTTGGTGAAATCTTGAATTGCGGCTGAACTAGCCATCGAGCATCTCCTTTACTTAACCGATTTTTTTGACTTTGAAACACTTGGTTGCTTGAGGTTTTACGCCCAAATCAAGTAATTCCCAATCTTGCTTATTATAACATAAAAGCCGTCTGATCAAGATAATCAGACGGCTTAGTTAGATGTGTCTCTAGTGGACAATCACGGCAATAGCGCCATGAACAGCTAGGGCGAAAATCCCACAGCTTGCCAAAAAGAGCCACTTTCTTTCCAAATGAGCTTGCGTA
>CAZNOF010000007.1:7643-85931 GCA_964574595.1 uncultured Pseudomonadales bacterium
TCACTCCAGGTCAATTCTTGAGGCTTAAACATGCAATTTTGCCTTTCAAAAATGCCTTTACCTTTAAAAACAGGGCCGCTGGGACGTTTTTTGAAACATCCTAGCGGCCATTCACTGGCTCAAACATGGCGGACAAAAATCACGAGGTAACCAATACCAGTCGCTATCGCGCCCGCCACCAAGAGCGCTATTGTCAGACCAATCACGACAAAGGTTGCATAATCCGCGTTACGAGACATCCGTTCGTCGCCAGTCAGCTTTTCCCCGTACAAGATGATCTTCCTCCATCTATTTTTTGATTCCACTTGGAGACTTGAATTGATTCCAAGGCAAGTAGGATCAACCGATAGCAATATCATACCATAGTTCACATATAGCAATTTATTATGAGATGTAATGAATATGTAACGAGCGTTGTGGGGTTGAAAAGAATCAATTACCTCAAGTAGGTGTTGACGTTTTGGGTTTGCTCATCCAACGTTCTGGCGTAATGAACTTTGCCATTATTATCGTGCAAGTAGAACAAATAATCTGATTTGGTGGGATTCATGGCAGCTTGCAAGGCATATGGTCCTGGATTACAAATCGGCGTGGGAGGTAATCCAGCGACTTTATAGGAGTTATACGCAGAAGAACTGGTTTTCATCGCAACAATTCCAGATGTAGACCACCAACTTTTTTGAGCAGCGTCATAGCCTTTCAGATATTGCAGAGTGGCATCCACATTCAGGACCATGCCCAGTTCAATTCGCTTCCACAGGATGCCGGCAATCATCTTCATCTCGGCCGGATCAGAACTACCGCCTTGTGGGCCACGGGCCTCTCGCTGTACCAGCGAAGCCATTGTAACAAGTTCGTCGAGTGAATGACCGGAAGCGGCAATTTCATCTGCCATACCAGTGGTGACTTTTTTATCAAAAGTGGAGGTCAACTGACCATAAATTACTTGAGTAGTGGACTCTTTAGACAAGATGTACGTATCTGGAAAAAGATAGCCTTCTTTGTTTTTCGTCAGGGTTAAGAATTCTTCTTTATCAAACTTGGTCAACTCAGAATTCGCTAAGAAATCTGCCATTTCTTCTCGGCGGAGACCTTCTTTGACGGTTATTCTGGCACTGGTAGGAGCGGTAGTTAACTCGAGGGCAATTTGCTGGACGCTCATACTCGGAGAAAGCAAAAATGAACCACTCTGAATCTTCCCTTCCAGATGATTTTTGATAACTAACAAGCGAAACGCCAGCCCACTTTTGATAATTCCTTTTTCCTCAAGAGCAGCGCCAATTTCTGAAGCGGACTCCCCTTTGCTGACCACAAAACTGGATTTTTTGGTTTGCGAAAGATCAGCCGGTTGAAATTGAGACAGGAGATAGACGGCACTTCCGCCTCCAATTACAACGAACAGGATCACAAGTGGGAGGAGGATTTTCAGCCATTTTGACATCTAAAAAGTATACCATGTTGAGGCAGATTTACGGATTTGAATCCAGGTAATCTTGCAAAAATTCAGCCGCGGCAAAGTGGTCAATGTGCCCCTTGTGGTGAATCTTGCCTAGATTTCGCTCATGCAGCTTTTGGTGGACGCTGGCCGAACTAAGAGTCTCGTCAGTGAACTCAATTGGCAAGTTAGTGTACTTCTTCAGCTCTTCTACAAAAGCCTTCGTCAACTCTGCCATCTGATTTTCCGATAAACCCACAATTATCTTCGTAATGCCTTGACTGGAGATGACTGTTTGGAGCTGTGTGAACAGCTCTGGCGTGTTCTGCAAAATTTCTAAAGGTTCAGCTAAAGTGCCAAATGATCTGGCCACACCAACACGTTGGGTGCCGTAATCGATTGCTAAGTATGTTTCCATAGCGGTATTCTACTCGGATTTTATTAAATTGGCGGTGATAACACCTCTTTGCAGGAAAGTTCCTTCTGGGACACAGGTCACAATCTTGAGTACTTTTTGAGAATAATCTTGGTCCAAAATGAAGGTATCTTCCGGTTGGACGACTTCTCGACCGCGAACTTGGTAGGTATAGCGGACATTGTCCTGAGTCACGTAAATAAAGTCCCCATTCTTTAAGGTCATGATTTTACTAAAAATAGATAAGTATCGGCGGGGATTCTTTTCGCTAGGGTTGTAAAACTGCCTCAGAACTGAGTGCCCAAAAATAACTGGTGAACCTGGTTGACCAGGATCGGCCGTGCCTGGATACTGAATTAGACTCTTGTCCAAGTTACTCCCGCCAACTCTGACCAAGGCATTGACCACATCCACGGATGGAATATCCAGTCGATACTCGTGGCTTTCTTGCGGATTATTGGCGCTTGGCAGCTCTAAGTTCGGAAACCAATTGGACAAATTGGTGTAGTCCAACTCAGTATTGTCGATGGTTGGCGAAATCACTGGCGCATCGGAAGCATCTGGTTGTGCCGAGTCAGTAGGTGCAACACTCGGTGAGTTGGCGGCTAACTTCGTCGTCGCTTGAACTTGAGTAACCACTTTTGGCATCACATCTAAGACTTGTGCTTCAGGCACCGGCGCGATCAAATGTGCCTTCAGATCTGGAATCGTAAATAAAAAGTATGAAGCAATTGGTAATACCGCTGAGCCAACCAGAATCAAACCTAAAATGATAAATACTGGCGGCAAGATCCTTGAAGTCACTCGAGTCGCCAAGGGCGTTGTCTTTCGATAGGCTTTCACCAATTTTTGGCGTTCTTCTTTCTCGATTTGAGCGGTGATTTGCGCTTTCTCTGAAGCGGTCAGGACTTTTTGATGAATCACGTCCAGAGGTACCCCAGACAAAATGGCTTGACGATACAACTGGATTACCTCATTCTTATTGGTAACCGGTTTTCTAGCAGCTGGTGAGCGTTTTTTAAGTCTGAGCACAGTTCTGTCTTCTATTGGCCTACAGTTATCGTAATTTTTTCAAGTTTCTTCGGCAAAGCACTCGAGAAGAAGTTCAAAATTGGTGGCTCTTGCTTGATAGTTACTGATTTAATTGCCGCATTTTGTTTAAGTAAACCTTCTGCTTCAGTAGGTGATTTGCCAGCCAAGGTCTGCTTGAGCTGATTCAGATCCAAGGTTGGCACGGCTACTGATGAGACGTTCGTCTGCAAATTCACTTGAGCAGAAGAGGTTGAAGCTAAGACTGGGTTTGATAAGACTTGAATATCTTCCGGTTTGATCTGGTACCCGTCGGGAATATCAGCACTTAATAACTGAGTAGCTAGTGGGCGCAGGTCGCTCGCCAAGTAGGTTAAGCCACTGGCAGTTGCTTGCAGGGTTAGAGAGAAGGAGTCCGTCTCCTTGCCTACGTCGGCACTAAAAGTACTCTTGGTAATCTTTATCTGATTGGTCGGCACGATGTAGGTACCACCGTTGGAGTCGGCTTTGAATTCAGTAGCTGCTTGAGCTGTCAGATCTTGGAGCAGGCTATTTTTCAATTTGGTCTGATCTTCAGCAGACACCGCTAAGATTTCTCGACTTGTTCCCCCGGTCAACGCACTGGAGGTTCTGGCAAAATAGCTATCTTTTGAAAATGTATCAATCGTCAGGTCCACATCTTTGGCTAAGTTAGAATCTGTGCCAATCGCTGCGGCAGTAATACTGGCATCGGCAGTGCCGACATTAATGATTGATGGATCGGTCCCACTGCTGGCTGAGGCAATAGTCGTGTCACTATCTAACGTAAACTTCAGCTTATCGCTGTTAATGGTCGTTCCTTTTGAGAAGGTTTTTGGACTACTTGTTCGATTGTAGAGTTTAATGCTGCCCTTGGCTTTGTCACCAATAATTTTACTTCCGGTGGATTGAGCCGTTTTGGTACCTTGGACATCTTTGGTGACTACTTCTGCTTTCATCAGGAGTTTGGTTGGATCACTGCTCGGCGCAGTAGGATCTAAGGTCAGGACTACGTCTTTACTGACCGCCTTGGTATTGAGTTGGAGAGTAATAGTCGCTTGTTTGGCTTGTTGCGCAAAAACGGTACCAATTCCCCAAAGCAGCAGCAATCCGCCAATTATGCCAAAGGCTAAAAATGGCAAAATGTGCTTCGTCATCAGGCGTCGGGGTTTATGAACAACTGTCTCCGGCTCATCGTCGTCATCTGGTGGAGGCGCATCTTTTTCACCGCCCAGCTCAATTTCTTGTTTAGAAACTGGCATCAGATTGGACTCTTCATCTTCTTCAACTTCCACCGCTCGCTCAATTTTTTCAGGTTCAAGATGAGCTTTTTTCGCAACAACTGGCACAGCCGTAAAGTCATCAGCATGTGGCGAGACTGGTTTCACATCAGGGGTGGTTTCCAATGCATTTGGAACTAACAGAGAAGGTTCGTTTTCAGGTTGCGCTTTGACTTCTGGCAGACTGGCTAACTTCAAGCCCTTACTCTCAGCCACTGCGCGGCCACCAGTTTGGATAATGATTTCCAAAACATGATCTGGGGCGAAGATATCAATGACTGGTGGGTGCAAGAATGGATAATCACTTGGCCAATCGTGACCAAAAAGCGCTTGACGAATCTCTTCAAGCTCTGGTTCGGTTAAAACGGATGAGTAGAGTAAAAATTTACTTGGGAACACTTTATCTTTAAAGTGCGCAAAGGCTTCAACCAGATCAGAGACAGTGTTACCTGAGCGACCCACTTTTTCTGTTTGCTGGAGACTACCCTGTTTGACTTGAGTAATGAAGAGTTGGCTGGCAGCCACTTCAATTAAGAACAAGCTTAATTGTGGAGACAAGGTTTGGGTAAAATGTTGGAGTAATGCTTCAGTGGTCACCACAAAGCCGATTGCCTCGAGTGATAACTCTTTAGTAATTTTCTGAAAGAGTGGTTTTTTGCCAGGCAAAATACCTTCTGGCGTCACCCATTCAGGACTTAAGGCAAACAAGGTTTCGGTGACGTGTTCTGATTCTTTACTGAGTTCTTGTAAGGTCTGGTCGATGGCGGCGACACAACTTTCATCGTCTGACCAACTCTTTTGACCAGAGCGGGAAACGACTTCAATCATGCCTTCATCAACCTTCCATAAGGCAGACTGGACGACTAAATCACTTAAATGGATGGCAAAGAAGTAGACAGGTTTTGCCACAGCTGGTTTTTTGAAAAGGTGAGGCAGTTGCATAAAATTCTACAACTACCATTAAAGCAAAGATCAGCGCGTTTGGGAAGTGATCAAGATTGAATTAGGCCGTTCTCAAGCGAGCGTAAATTCGGCGGACACCGGCTGAAGCAGACTGTTCTTTGAAGAGCTCCACCGGACCAATTTCAGCTGTGTTCTTGACGTGGGGACCACCACACAGCTCCTTGGAGATCCAATCTTTTTCAGGATCATTTCCAATCGTGTAAACGGTAACTTGGTCAGGATACTTTTCGGCAAAGAAAGCGATAGCACCTTGATCTAAAGCAGCTTGTTTTTGCTGGGTTTGCACCGTAACTGGCAATTTCTTGGCAATCCACTGATTCATTTGATCTTCAACTTGCTTCAGTTCTTCAGCAGAAATTGGCTGTGAGTGAGAAAAGTCGAATCGTAAGCGCTCGCCAGTAATGTTGGAGCCTTTTTGCTGGACGTGAGTCCCTAAGACTTTTCGTAACGCTGCTTGAAGTAAGTGGGTAGCAGTGTGGTACTTGGTCGTAATTTCCGTATGCTCAGCTAAGCCACCTTTGAACGTGCCAGCAGAGGCAGTTCGAGACAGAGCTTTATGCTTCTCAAACTCAGCGGCAAACATCTCTCGATCAATTTCTTGACCTTTTTGCTGGACAATTTCGGCAGTTAACTCAAGTGGAAATCCATAACTCTGGTAAAGATCAAAGGCGATTTTGCCATCAACGTGCTCAGTTTTTTCCACAATTTTCAAACCAGCCGCTAGCGTTTTTTGGAACTTCTCTAATTCTTGGCGAATGGTACTTACCACTAGCTCTGTTTGAGCTTTGGCATCAATGTCATGAACCCCGTCATAAAGGGCTAAGACTTGGGTACTTAACTCAGGCAAAACATCGACAAAATTCACATCAAGCTGATGGACTTTCAAAGCTGCCCGGCGGAGTAAGCGTCGGAGTAAATAGCCTTGAGCTTTATTTGATGGGACGACTCCATCAATCACCAGCATAGTGGATGCTTTCAAGTGATCGGTAATCACCCGCATCTGGACTTCATTGCCTTGGTACGACTTGCCCGACATTTTTTCTAATTTTTCAATAATCGGCCAAAAAAGTGGCGTTTTAAAAACGTCTCTTTCATCAAGACTTGCCGCCAAAATACGTTCTAGACCGCCACCAAAGTCCACATTTTTTTGTGGTAACTCTTGGAATGAACCATCAGCTTGCTTCTGAAACTGCATAAAGACTGAGTTACCAATTTCCATGAAGCGACCACAGTCACAGTTCACATGACAAACTTCATCTTTCCAAGCGGAATGTTCATGCAGATGGAGCTCTTCCCCAAAGTCGTAAAATACTTCACTATCTGGACCACCTGGCTCACCGGCGGGCATTTTATCTGGTGTACCAGATCGAGACCACCAGTTTTTCTTTTCTGGGTAGTAGAAAATACGAGCACCTTCTTGCAAACCTAACTCTTCAGCGCGCTCCACAGCTCTGGCTTCAATGCCTTTTTCTTTAAACAGTTTTTGCCAAATCTCGACAGCCTCGGTGTCTTTTGGAATGCCTAAAACATCATTGCCGGCAAAGACCGTAACAAATAACTTCTCGGCAGGTAAGCCAACGACTTCGGTAAAGAAGGTGAAAGCCCAAGTGAGTTGATCTTGTTTGAAGTAATCGCCAAGTGACCAATTTCCCAACATCTCAAAGAAAGTGGTGTGACGGTTATCGCCAACTTCTTCAATATCTTGAGAGCGGAAGGATTTTTGTGAATCGACCAGTCGTTTGCCTTCTGGATGAGGTTGGCCCAACAGATACGGCACGAGAGGCTGCATCCCAGAACTGGTGAATAAGGTGGATGGATCATTTTCTGGCACCAAAGATGCTGACGGAATGATGGCGTGACCATGTGTAGCAAAAAAATCCAAATAGGCTTGGCGAAGTTGATTTGGGGTCAGGTTTTTGGACGAATTCATGAGGTGAATTGTAACACTAAGTCACAGGATACAAAAACCCCCCCGATGTACATCGGGGGGATTTCGACAGCGTAGCAGCTATTAGACTGCCGATGGATTAGTCTTCGTCGCCTGCTTCTTGATTCGGCGGGCAGACGATCATCCAACCTTTTTCGGGATACAGGCCGGGCACCTCAGCAGCAACAGGTGGCACACCGTCAGCGAATGAGGCATACGCCACAAGGTACTCGACATCCTTGGTCAGCCAGCTGCCCTCAGGGATTTCTTCCCAGTCAATCACGGCGCCAAAACTGTGAATGTCTGATTCCAGATCGCCCCACATGCACGGGACCACCAAAGCTTTCCCCTTCTCCAGCAAGCGCTTCGCGTGTTTGACCACAGAAGTTTGAGCAACATTGTTGAGGTGGGCAGTCGCTTCGTCGTGATACGCCTGCAACATTCGAGTCAGGACTACAGATTGAGCCATTTTTGATTCCATCCTTTTGTTAAAGAAGACCGGTTTAAGGTTGTTTCATGCGCGCTTGTCAGCACACTTAGGAGAAACCTAGAGAAGGTCACTTTTCACAGCAGTGCGTGATAGGTGAACTCATCTAAGAGTTCTAATGCTCAAAATAGAGCGAAACATGGGGATTATATGATAAATTCAAGAAAATCGCAATAAATATAGGCCTAAGAGCGATTACACACCCTTAAACTTCTTAACATCTTTTTTAACTTTATTGACAGCTTCACGGGCTTTTTTGCGGCCAGCCTCTAGCTCTTCAGCCAGTACAACGTGTTGATAAGAACGGTTTTTTGATGGTTCTGGATTAAAAGCTTTATGAAGGAGGTCAAAGAGAAACTCGCGGAGGGACAATCGATCATTTTCAATAACGCCATCGGCAATTAACTGCTCCTTGGCACCTTCCCAATCGGCGACCAACTGCTTGCGCAGCTTGGCACCCTTGTCAGTAGCAAACAAGTAATATCCGGCGGCACCAACAAATAAGCCAACAGTGAATCCAGTTACAAATGAGTTGCCGTCGTCAGAAGATTGATTTTGCATATGATCTACCTGTCTTTACTTTTATTCATCCAGCCCACAAAAGACTCAAAGACTTTTAAGCCACTTCCTAGGGAAGTTGCAATGCCGCTAATACTCTGCAGCGGGGCGGTTAAGTTGGAAATCTTATTTTCAGCCATGTCGATGGTGATGTTTAATCGATCGATTGTGTACTTCACTTTTTGAAGAACCTGAATAATGGTTACACCGACAGCGACTAACAAAATGGTCAAGATACTGAGAATAACGACGATAAAAATGGAGAGGTATTGTTGCATAGGAGAACTATAACATATCTCTAGTTGGAGAAACATCAGAGGCTTGTAAGGAATTTACTTCTGCCTGACGTGAACGGATCTTTGAACCACATTCGTTTTGCCACGCCGATCAGTCGCGGTAATTGTCAGCGTGTAAATGCCGTCTCGGGGAATATAGACATCTGTTTGAAAGCTGCCATTTGGCAAAATCGAAATTGGTTTTTCGTTGACACTGACAATGGCATCGCCGACCGTCACCCCTTTGACTGTTATTTGTTGCGAAACAAAGGCATCATCTTGAGGCTCAAGCACATCAAGCCTTGGCGGTTTCTGGATGCTATACCATTGCAGACCCACATAACAAATTAAACTAAAAAAGACCACGCCCAGCGCAATGACGGCCAGCGTGACAGGCGTCCAAACTTGTCTTTTCTTCAGGACGGGTTTGATGAACTCTCGAGGGACGAGCTTGCCAGCCGCACTTTCTTTGAAGTCACGCCTCAGTAAAGCTAAAAGCGGTTGGTAATCGAACCCAAAAATCTTGGCGTAGGTCTTGATGTAACCTTTTACAAACGTGGCCGCTGGTAACTCAGCAAATTGATTTGCTTCAAGTGCCCGGAGGTACTCCACTTTGACTCGAGTTTGTTGGGCTAACTGTTCAATCGAAAGATGATGACGTTGTCGCTCTTCTTGTAGCAACTCGCCAATTGTTTTTGTTTTCATGGTCGAAAAATGTATTACCCTAAAGCTTGTTTCACCATTGCCATCACACGGGAACCATCAGCTTTACCTTGGACTTGAGCCATGACTGCTTTCATGACATTGCCAAAATCTTTTTTCTCTGCGGCGGCATAGACTGAAGTCACAATTTGCTGCAGTTCTTCATCACTCATTTGTTTTGGTAAATACACTTCCATCATGCCAATTTTCTCAGACTCTTGATCGACTAAATCTTGACGACCACCTTTTTCGAAATCAACGATTGAGTCTTTGACTTTTTTGATCTCACGAGCAATCACTTTTTCCACACCAGCGTCGTCTTGGACACCGTTGTCAATTTCAAAGTTTTTCAGCTCAGATAAAATAAATCGAATGACACCTAAACGGACACTATCGTGTGCGCGCATGGCTGTTTTCATATCTTCTACTAATTTGTCTTTAAGTTGGGACATAGGTTCTCCTGCTTGATATTCTAACATGCCCAAACATGCTATAGTGAAGAGATGAAGAAGATCATTTTTTTAATCCTCGTCGCCGCAATTTGTTTCTGGGGTTGGCAACAGTATGCCAAGCGCCAAAGTGCTGGACTCACTGGCACTCCAGGCATCATGTTAAACACCAATTCCGAAACAGATAACATTGCTAATGTCAGTCAGCATTGTATGTCCGCCGGAGACGTAGAA
Source organism: uncultured Pseudomonadales bacterium (assembly GCA_964574595.1). Classification (GTDB taxonomy): domain Bacteria; phylum Patescibacteriota; class Microgenomatia; order UBA1400; family PJMF01; genus CAZNOF01. Next base: position 17,416 of record CAZNOF010000007.1, read on the forward strand.
CAGATTACTGGAAAAAGTTATGTCTTACAAAATGAGGTCTACACTGCTCCCGTCAAACAACTTGACTGCGTGTATCAATACGGTGAAACGGTTGGCAATGTCTTCCCAACTGTCCGCTACAAAAAAACTTTGACGAACGATGCCAATGGCATTTGGACTCGCAAAAAAACCAGCGTCAAGTCATCAGCCTCGTACCTAGACTCTGCAGACTATCCAAATAGCTTTACTGTACTCAACCCTGTTAAAGAGATTGACCAAGGCACCTTCTACGGCAAAAATGATCAAGCCTACTTTGAGTTGACCTATACGCCAGTTTCTGAAGGCGAAAATAATTTACTTGACCACGGCTTTAAACTCCTAGAAAAAGCCCTCAATAATTAAAAAGTTTTTGTTATACTAAAGAAATAATGGAAAAAACTCAGAACCAAACCCCTCCCTCGTTCCTGCTCATGTTGGCTGGGATCATTCTGGCACTGTTGACGTTCTTCGCCAGCGTGATTGGCTTTTTATCAATTAAACAGGCTCCAGCTAGCCCGCCACTCATTCAGACGAAATAACTCGTCTCCACCTCTCCTATGACTAAGTACAAACAATACTTTCAACAAATGATGGACGCTAATCATGACCTCTTCACCTCTTTTAAAGAAGTGCATGATGGCTACAAAGAAGATCGCAAGAAATGGAGCAAGCAGTTTCACGCTCAAGGCAAGGAAGTGGTAGACATTATGCGTGAGTGGGAACAACGCCTTTGCTCGAGTATGGAGCGTGGACACAACGCTGTCTATTCATCCAAGCTCGCCGAGAAGTTCTGGGCTGAGGTGAAACAAATGTACTCTCACATTGACCTGGTTGGGGTTAAGTCAAATCTAGATTGATCAATCAACCTTTTTCTCAAAATCATGAATTAGCAGTCAATTGTCTTAACTGCCAAAAGTAAAGGCATAGGCTTCGACGCCTGCCGGGAAGGTTATTTCCAACTCGTGACGTCCGTAATCATCCTTTAGATCAATCAAATCGTACTTCCTAGGATCCTTGATTAGAACAGCTCCAGTTTTGTCCATATCCCCCGTCAAGTATTTTTCTGGTAATGCACTACCGTCCAGAGTGACGACAACTTTGCCAGACACGTTGTTGGGATTGGCCATGACAAGGTACACCTGCTGGGCTTTGAAGTTAATCTTTAACGTAGCACCATCTGTTTTAGCGAGAATTTGCTCTGACTTGACTTGCCAATCCCCACTCAAACCAACCGCATCATCTTCAAGTGATTTGTCGGTGTGGTAGGTTTGGGCACTGTCGCGTCGAATGTCATTTTGGTAGGTATAAGATTGACCACGAGTGTAACCTAAATAGGTCTCTGGGGTGGTACTTCGATACTGACTGGCAGGCTCGGATTTATTGACTGGCTGCTCGTCCAGCAGCGCCCGAACCGCATTCTCTGTTTCCACATAGTTCCCTTCGCCAAAGTGGGTGTATCGGATAAAGCCATCTTTATCAATTAAGTAGTGAGCTGGCCAATACTGGTTGGTATAGGCTTGCCAAATCTTGAAATCATTATCTTGAACAACTGGATAGGTAATGCCTAGGTCTGTAACGGCTTTGGTAACATTTGCAGTGACCCGTTCAAACTCGAATTCCGGTGAGTGAACCCCAACCAACACAAATCCCTTGTCTTTGTAGTTTGCATACAGATCTTTGAGGTAAGGCAAAGTTCGTAAACAGTTGATGCAACTGTACGTCCAGAAATCCACGAGTACCACTTTGCCTTTCAGTTCTTTCTTCAAAGAGAGCGGTTGCGAGTTCAACCAATTTCCCCCGCCAGTGAAGTCAGGTGCCTGAACTTTCGGTTGTGAGAGCAAATCTGAATTGGAGCTTGGACTGATATTCTGTGAACCAGCACCTCTGAGTTGATCTAACTGCTTTTGCACCGACGCGTTATTCTCAATAGCGGTTAAGCCCGTTCCGTAGGCTGGAAATTTGACAAGCACCCAAGTTTGAAATTGGCGATCAAGATTTAAATAAATAGCTAGTGCCGTCAGAATCATGACCACACCAAAGCCTTTTTGAATTTGGGCGGTGTACTTATGAAAGAAAGAAATTTCTTTGAGCAATTTTTGACTGCCATACGTAATTCCCAACATTGGTAAGGCTGAGCCCAATGAGTAGGCAAAGGTGATCAAGAATGATTGGGCATTTACAGTTTGGGTGATGGCCAGAGTGATCACCGCCGCAAGAATCGGTCCCACGCAAGGCGTCCAAATCAGACCTAAGCTCAGTCCAACAATCAATCCACCCCAATATCCGGTCGTATCACTTGTCCGAGGCGTGATTCCTGAAAGTTTGGTGGTGATTTTTTCGAGGATGGCTTGTGTTTGCGGCAGGAGTAAGGAAAAGCCGAAGAGGGCAATTACAGCCACGGCTACGATTCGCAGTGCATCTGAGGAGATGCCGGTCGCTTTAACTATGGCGGTCAACATCAAAGTAAAGAAGGTAAAGCTGACAACAAACCCGGTCACGATACCCAAAGGTCGGCGGCGACCGCTGGCTAGTGAGCCAGAAAGCACAATCGGCAGAACAGGCAGAATACAGGGTGACAAAATTGTGACGATACCGGCTAGGAAAGCGAAAACGAGGAGAAGTAACATGACTTAGTGTCCCATGTAATCCACATCGCGTCAAGAAAAATGTTACTTGGCTACAGCCAGCTTCTGTAGAATGTCTTCAGTAATAACTTTGCCAAAATCACGGAAAAATCGAATAAAACCTTCGTCATGCTGAAATTTGCCAATTGCTCCACCAATATACAGACCCGGCTGTTTTTTAGACTGATGCGCTTTATCCAAAACCAGTAAAGGATCATGATCCTCATGACTTACGTCCACCATCTCTTTAATTGGTTCAATATTTGGCGAAAACCCGGTACAGACAATTGGCCGACTGTTGACTATCATTTTTTCACCCGATTCATTCTCCAGCACAAATTTCTTCTCATCTGGCAAGTCGTAAATACGTTTGACTCGAAAGTTTTCTGTAATCGTAACCAGACCTTGTTTCTCAAGCTCTTGAATAAAATGCATCTGCTCTTTCCAGAGGCAGTCGATCGGTTCTGGGACTTCATACGTGCGGGAGACTACTAAATTAACTTTCCTCCCTGGTTTAGCCAGTTCGAGCACCACACTACTCGCGCCATTGGCACTCCCGACCACCGTGAACTCATCTCCATCTAACTTCTCCAGGTACGGCATGTGGGCATAATGGACATAGGCACCAGCACAATCCAAATCTTCATTGGGTGTGGAGTACATACCCGCTGCCCAAACTATAAAACTGGAGGTTAACCGCCGATCGTCACGTAGCGTCACCACAAACTCTTTCAAATCCGGATTGAACATGACAGCTACCACCTCGGCATTCTTCTCAATAGGCAGGTGTTTCTTGGTCACAACATGCTCTAAATATTTCTGATAGAGCAAATGGCTGGGATGAGGAATATTCGGGAAAACTTCAGAGGTCGGAATGCCGGCAATCATGTTCTCATCGTGATGACCAGGGCGCTCAGTGCTTTCAGACAGGAGGTGGGTATCAGTCGGATAAATATACCAGGACTGACCGATATCGCCCTTTTCTAACACTATCACATCAATCTCGGCAGCCAGTAAGTCAGCAGCAACTGCCAGTCCGCCTGGACCAGCTCCGATGACGATAACTGTATGATTCGGCATACCTAAAAAATTTCTTCTGCTAACGGTGTTTTCTCTATTAAAGTTTGGATGAATTTTTGGGTTCTGGTTTCTTGAGGTTTTTTGTAAAGCAGGTAGGTGCCGATTACTTTTTTGATTTCTTCCTCGTCACTTTCCGTAATAATCAGTTTGCGGTATCTAGTTAGAGAAACGAGATCCCTATAGTAGAGAAAATGGGTTTTGCTGCGCACTTCAAACCAGAACTGACTTAACTGCGGCCAGTAGACATATTGGTCTTCAACCTTAATTCCGAGGGTCGTTATTTTGCAGTTTAAGTAGGTCGGTTTTGAACGTAGGTGAACTAATAAAAGAACTGATCCAGACAAAAAGACGAGAAATAAAAGTGGATCACCAAGCAATAACAGAATTAAACTCAGTAGGGCAATAAAGAGAACGAACTGAACAAACTCAGATCTTTTCCACTCTTTTTGCACTTTGCTAGGGGTTTTCCACTCAAAAAGCGTTTTTTCCTGAACCACATACCGATCGACCCCATATGGGTCAACGTAATACTGATCAGGAAATTTCTTTTCGGTCACAATCTTATCTTAGAGCATTCTGAACAGAATGACAAACCCAGCAAAAAGCCGCCCATCAAGAGCGGCTTTTTTTATTTCAACATCTATTCATCGAGAGGTTCATCGTCGCCTTCTTGCAGGCTATCATCTTGATCATCCTTAATGAAATAGACTTTTTCATTTGGTATGAACGTCATTTGACCTCCTTTTATAATACTGTTCGATAATACGTTCCAAAGATAAATATTTGACGTTAGATCAGTAAGAAGAGTGTAATAAAGATCACAATTCGTTTGCTCTCACCAGATCTTCTTGGTACAATCGGCTCATGATCTATTCTATTTTGATTGTTGAAGACGATCCAGGTGTTCAAAAGTTTCTCAAAGAATTACTTTTGGATAATGGCTTTTCTGTTCAACTCGCCAATGATGGAATTGAAGCAATCGAGCATATTCAAAAGGCTCAACCTGATCTAGTGATCCTAGATTTAGGTCTTCCCAAGATTTCTGGCGAAGCCGTCGTCTCAGAAATTCGCAAAAATTATCCAGAATTACGAGTCATTATTTTATCTGCTAAAGACACAATCAATGATGTGGTGCAAGGTTTGAGTTTAGGCGCAGACGACTACATGACCAAACCATTTATGTCGGATGAGCTGTTAGCGAGAATTAAGGCTCGTTTAAAACGCATCAATGGCAACACCCAAGAAATCGTAGTTGGTGACTTGACTCTTAACAGCCAATCCATGCAAGTAACTCGGGCCGGTCAAGAAATTCAGTTGACTCCCCAAGAATTTAAATTGCTCCAGTACTTAATGAATAATAAGGGACAGATCTTAACCCGCGAAATGATTTTAAATAGAATTTGGATGTACTCCCCAGATATTGAAACCCGCGTAGTAGATGTCTATATGGGGTATTTACGCAAGAAAATTGATAAGAACTTTGACAAACCACTTCTCCATTATGTCCGCGGTTTTGGCTACGTGATTAAAGATTAATCTAGATCAGTTCGTCGCAAACGAATCGTCACTTTTGTACCTTTTTTTGAAGATGAGATGGCAATTCTGCCATGATGTTGATTGAGGATCATTTTGACTAGATACAAACCCAGACCCATTCCCTCAGCTGTATCCGTTGTGGTGCTTTTGTAGAACTCTTCAAATACGTGAGGTAAATCTTTCTTGGGAATCCCCACCCCTTTATCTATTATTTCAACATTGATGTATGGCTCTTCCGCATAAACATCAATTTGAATAGGGCTTAATCTTGGCGAAAATTTTCGAGCATTATCTAAGATATTGTCAAAAACTTGCTCCAACTTTTGAGCATCCCCAATTACCACATCTTTTCCTGGTTCTAGGAGACTGGTAATTTTGACTGGTCGCAGAGCATCTGAAAAATGGAACGAAATTATTGAGCGCTCGAGAACCTCCAAAACATGACATTCTTGCCATTTAAATTCCAACTTGCCTGACTTAATGTTATGCGTTTGCATCATGTCGTTAATTAAATTGTTCATTCGTTTGGTTTCGGTCAGTAAATTCTTCACCCAACCCGCTTCTTGGCTTTCATTTTTACCCAAACGCGTGTCCAGTAACTGAACATATCCGCTGACAGTAGTCAGTGGTGTCTTCAACTCATGTGCTGCCATCGACGTAAAAATATCCCTGATCTTCAACGACTTTTGGTTCTCTTCATAGAGCTGGGCTTTACGAATGGCCAACGTGGCCAGTGAGCCAAAGGCTTTCAATCCCTCAAGTTCTTGCTCTTCCAGAACGTGCGTGTTTTGGGTGTGAATGAGTAAAATTCCAAACGATTTCTTTTGGTAAAAAAGTGGCACCAACACAATAAAGTTCTTTGAATCAATTTCATGAATCAGGGCCATTTTATTTTTAAACGCCTGATACGTAAATTCGTCTTCAATATACTCACCTGTGTCCTGAGAGTTGGTGGCGTAAGCTCGTTTCAGCTCGCCATTCTTATCAGCTAACAAAATAAAACCATCGGACCCATCGAGCAGGTCAAGTGCTTGATGGGCGATGGTTTCTAAAGTTTGAGATAAACTAATTGGTTCTAAAAATCTTAGTGCTGCCGAATTAATATGTTGTAGGGAAATTCCCATTGGCATAATTCTCTCTTCATTCATCTAAAATAGATGGAATACATTACTCAGCACCCAGATTAAGACCAGGAGGCCAAAGGGAACTCCCAGTAGCCAAGCTAAAAAGTATTTCATAGGAAGCCCTTCACTTTCAAACTATTTAATTTTTTTCTTTAACTCATCTGCTGCTTTTTCAGCTTTACCACTCATGTCGTCCACTTGAGACTTCACATCATCCATTTTGTCTTCAGCTTCCGAGCGGAGTTTCTCTGCTTTATCACCAGCTTGGTTCAGAGTTTCCATTACTTTGTCACGATTTTTTTTATCGCTTAAGGCAACTGCAACTGCTCCAACGGCTGCTCCAACTGCGCCAACAACGAGCGGATTCACACCGTTTCCTGTTTGTTTCTTGTCATTCATAGTGTTCTTTCTGCTCTATTAGTAATTGAGCTCAAATATTAAGCGGTTCGACGGAGTAATCTGCCGAGCCAAATCACAATTACGGCTCCAACTGTGGAGACGATCAAGCTGTAAATGTTAAAACCTGTCACACCGGCTTGGCCGAAAAAATTCATCACAAAGCCACCAACCACGGAACCCACAATTCCTAAGATGATGTCCATTAATGTTCCTTGACTGGCATCCGTCTTCATAATCATTGATGCCAACCATCCAGCCACACCCCCTAAGATAATCCACAGTAGTATGTTCATATCTCACCAACCTTTCTGCTTTTTATCTAGCTATATATAATGTTGTGTTCATTGTGAAACAGTTCAGTGAAAAGTCGGACACAGGCAAGTAAGGAGAATGTAAGAAAGATGAGCTACACGACCGCTTTAGAGTCACCAACTTGCTCGATGTTGTCTAATAGATCTGGTGTAGACACCTTTGTCACATCAACTTTATTCATCACCCCAACCATTAATCCTTGAATGATTCGTCTCGCTTTTTGGGCTTCTGCTTTTGGTAAGTAGTTGACGACAAGAGGTGGTGCATTTGGAATTCGGGAGACAAAGCGAATTAACCCAAAGAACATGCTTGATTCTGTTTCACACGAGGAAATATCAGAGATGAGTAAGCTCTGAATATCGCTCGATCCAAAAAACAGCGTGTTCTTAATATTCACTTTGGTCTTTTCGATAATAATCTCTGTTGGAAACAGTTTGAAAGGAAAAACGGTCTTGACTGACATCAACACTGGCTGTTCATCTTTCGCTAAATTCTGCAGCTGAGACACCGCAATCGCTTGCTCCTCTTGCTGTTTATTTTCTTGATCTGCAGAAATTGGCTGAGCCTCGCGGTTGCTTGGTAAGTCCTCAACATCTTGAATAGTATTATTGACAAAGACAGTACCTTGTTTGGTCATAAGAACCTTTTCTAATAACATTGTATGCGCCTTGTGAACGAATAAGGTCAAGGTTATGTAAGAATTGGGTAAGCTCTGCTATGACTGGTCAGCTTTAGAAGCTGCTGTCTCAAGCGAATAGAAGAGATCAAGCGCATTTTTAAACGCCTGATCCATGTTGAAGTATTTGTAATTGGCTAATCTCCCCACGAAGTGAATGTTCTGTAACTTTTCAGCCTCTTGTTGATACTTTTCATAAATTTCTTGATTTCGCGGATTCGGCACGGGATAGAATGGTTCACCTTGATCAGTACTGTATTCGCGGACAATTGTGGTTTTTGCCGACTTTTGTCCCGTGATTTGTTTGTACTCAACAACTCTGGTGTAAGGAACTTCTAAACTTGGGTAATTAATGATTGGGTTGGACTGGTAAAACTCTTGATCAAGCGTCTCATGCTCAAAACGTAAAGATCGGTACTCGAGTTTCTCTTTGAGACTGTGCTTAAAGTCAAAGTATTGATCAATCGGCCCAGTGTAGAAAAGTTTCTCAAATTTTTTTAGATCATTTCTGACATCGAAAAAATCGGTATTCAACCGGACAGTAATGTTATGGTGTGACAGCATTCTCTCAAAGATCTTGGTATACCCCAGTTTAGGCAAAGCTTGATACTTGTCTGTAAAATAACGATCTTCAAAATCCGTTCTGACAGGTATGCGGTTTAATACTTCAGGGCTTAACTCTTCAGGGAACTTATCCCACTGTTTTTTGGTGTAGTTTTTAAACATTTTTTCATACAGCACCCTCCCGACCCGAGCCTCTGCCGCCTCTTTCCCATTTTTAGGCTGAGACACATGCACCTGGTTTTCATCTAACCATCGTTTCATTTCTTGAGGAGTTTGAATATTCAGATGAAAGAGTGTGTTCACGGTGGTGATATTGACAGGCACCGGCACGATCTGACCATCAACAGAGGCAACTGTCCTAATTTCAAACGGATACCACTCACCAAATTGCTGAACGTACTTCCAGACATCCTCAAAATTGGTATGAAACAAATGAGGACCATATTTAGAAACGAGTATCCCTGCCTCGTTTACAAAATCAAAACAGTTGCCCCCGATGTGATCTCGTTTCTCCAGGACTAATACTTTTTTGCCAATGGCAGCATAACGCTCTGCTAGCACAGCACCAGAGATACCGGCACCAATACAGATGACATCTGCTTGAAATGTAGTCTCATCATTCATAATCAAACTTGCTCAGGTACGATGGCCATGCCCTTTTCTAAGTACTCATGCAAAGCTCGGGTCATGGAGAACTCATTCAAAATTAACTGTCGAGCGTTGGTCATCATCTCTACCCAGTTGACCGGAATACCTTGCTCATTTCGCTGGTAGTAAATTGGCAGAATTTCTTTTTCTAATTTTTCCAAAATGTCTTCTGTGACATTGGCATCATCCAGTAACCAACCAATTTTAAAGAGATCAACTTCATCAAACCAGCCATCTTTGGTAGTGAGTGGTAATGCTCCATTCAAAGCAGCTTTCATGCCACTTGTCCCACAAGCCTCAAATCCAACTACCGGCGTATTTACCCACATGTCGCAGCCAGCAGTTAAGATTTTCGCTAAGTCTTTATCGTAATTGGGTAGATACACTGCCAAACCTTTCAGGTCGTGAGAAAGTCTGTACTGCAGCTCTTCTAAAATAGTCGTGCCTTCTTCATCTGAGGGATGTGCTAAGCCAGTGTAGACCATTCTGATTGGCCGATCTGAGGTGGATGCCAATTCACAAAATCTCTTCAGTCGCTCGACTAATGCGAGCGGCCGCTTGTATTGAACAATGCGCCTCCCCCAACCAAGCAAGATAGTGTTTTCATTCCAGACTTCTTTCGTCTCGGTTTCGATGAGCTTCAGTAATTCTCGTTTATTTTCTTGATGTTTAGTCCAAATCTGAGTGGTGTCGCAAACTTTATCCCAGGTTGGAATATGAATGCCATTGGTAATGGCCATCATTGGGTGGTCATGCCAGATTTCAGCTGCTTTTTTCTGATGAAGTTTACTGACGGCATTGATTTTGCCAGCACTACGCAAAGCTAACATGGTCATGGAGAACGAACTCGATTCTTGAACAAGTCCTAGCTCAACCAAGGTTTTAACTGGCACTTCCAACTCTTCAGCATACTTTTGAAACACTAATGAAACTAAGTCATCACTAAATATGTCATTACCTGCAGGCACCAGGGTATGATTGGAGAAAAGAATTCGTTCTTTCGCAATCTCTTTTGCCTGATCAAAAGTTAATGATCGCTCTTTCATCTCGTGGTGAATCAACTCAAAGACCAAGAAACCACAGTGACCTTCGTTAAGGTGATAGGCGGAGGGATGAATTTTCAACGCTTCAAGTAACCTCAGTCCACCAACTCCCATCACAAACTCCTGTTTCAATCGAGTTTCCTTGACCATTGAATAGAGTTTCTCTGTAATCAGTCTGTCTGCCGAAGTGTTTTTGTCAACGTCGGTGTCGAGAAAATAAATTTTGGTACTCCCATTTTGCCAAACCCAAGCTTGGACAAAAACATGGTGATCTTCAATTGGCAACGTTAAGAGTAATACTTCACCTTTCTCATCTTTGACGAGCTCAGCAACGGCGCTTTCTGGTGGGATAACATCATGTTTTTCAATAACTTGGCCTTCTTTGCTCAACTCAGTGCTCGTGAAACCTTCTTTATAGTAGAGACTGATACCAACCACCGGAATTTTTTGATCAGCAGCCTCAGCAATATAGTCCCCGGCGAGAATGCCTAAACCTCCGGCATATGTAGGCAAATGATCTTGCAGAGCAAACTCTGCACAGAAGTAAGCAATCGGTCGTTCTACAAGATGAGTGAATTTTGGAGAAGTACGAAGTTGGTCAAACCAGGTGTTTTCGGTGTCTAGCATAGGACTTTAGTATGCCATACTTTGGGCGTTTTAGAACAGAGAAGTCAACTTAGTGTTATAATCGGCATTAGAAAGCCCTGGCTCTTTGTAATGAAATCGTTTGTCCTTGTTTTGCACTTCTATCAGCCACCGACTCAAAAACTGGCTATCACAAAAGCAATCCTCGAAAGTTGCTACCTACCACTACTTCGCATGTTGGCCCAAAAAGATGATATCGGAGTAACTTGTAATTTCAGTGGCAGTCTTTTGGAACAACTCGAACAACTACATGCTACAGAGTTCTTCGAGCTGGTGAAGTCACTTGTAGACTCCAAAAAAATCGAACTACTCAATAGCGCCATGTATCATTCGCTATTGCCAATTTCACCACCGGAAATATTTCAGCATCAAATTCAACTGGATCAAGCAATTTTAAGTCGTCTCTTTGGTGTTGGCACTTTGTCTGGCTTCTTTCCCCCTGAGCTCGCCGTGGATGACAAACATGTTAGCCAGCTGAAAGCGCGATATGTGATAGTCAATCAATCTGCCACCAAAAATAGAGAGGAAGCTATCGTCAAGTTTAAAGATAAGACCTTGCTTGTCGCAAACCAAGAACTGGTAGAAATATGTCGCTCATATCCCGGACTCTTACCAGTTAAACCGTTTGTGCAGTATGTGATTGATCAGTACCCAACACAACAACTCTTTATTTTACCGAGCGATGCTGAACTGTTTGGACACCACTACGCTGAGCGACTGCAGTTCTTGAGTGATTTTTTAGACAATCCAGAAATCGAATTCTTGACCGGTACTCAAGCCGTAGCTAAGTTTGGTAGTAACGCTAAGTCAGTTCAATCAATTGAAGTCTCTTCCTGGCAAACAGGAGAAAAGCTTGATTTATGGCAACACAATCCCCTTCAAAAAAAGTATTTTCAGTTAGCACAACTGTGCGCACAGCTTGTAGTAGAACATTCTAACGCCGAAGCAATCCAGTTAGTCAATCAAGGATGGGCATCTTGTTATCAATATTGGCTCTCCAATACCCCGTGGTGGCATCCTGACTTAGTTGAAGGTGGGGCTCACAGTCTCGTCAAAAGTGTTCGCGCATCGTCATCCTCATTTGAAGAGAAAAAAGAAGCTGAAAGATTATATTTTTCATTACTACTTGATATCTGGACATATCACTGGTCTGATCAAGTGAAAAAAGGATATGAAGAACACAATCGCGAGCGAGAGCTTCTCTTGGAGAATTTACCTAAATTATCATGACCACCATCTCAGTTATCACACCTTGTTTCAATGCTGAAAAATTCATCATGGCGTGTATCAGCTCAGTGGCCCAATCAGTCACCTTGAACAACTATCAAATTGAACATATCCTGATTGATGATCATTCCTCTGACCAGACGGCATCTCTCATTCATTCATTAAACTCAAATGCTCAGCTGATTGAACTGAAACAACATCAAGGAGTCGGTGCAGCCAGAAATATTGGCTTACAACGTGCAACTGGAAAGTACGTTTTCTTTTTAGATGCAGACGATGTGCTCTTCCAAAATAGTTTGCGAACTTTGTATCAAATAGCAGAAAAAACAGGATCAAGTTGGATTACTGGCGATTTCATTCGAAGCGACGAACATCTTGCCTACCAAATTGGCAATGACTACTACGGCTGGCCATTTTCATCGGCTGCCGAATTGTTAACATCTATGTATACAGGGCAGCATTTTTTTCAACAGAATAACTTGTTTTTGAAAGCCTTGCTTGATGGGGTAAACGGGTTTCAGGAGCAGTTAACCATGGCCGAAGATTTTGATCTCTGCACCAGACTGGCTCTCCAGGGAGTTGTTCCACACTATCTTGCCGGACCACTTTATATTCATAGGTTGCATGACCAGAATACTTCAAACATCCATCTTCATAATAAAAATCAACATAAATCAGATGTCAAAAAACTGTTTGAAAACTATCAAAATGAAATGAAAAAAGTACTGAGTGACATTCAGTTTGAAAAAGTCAAAACGTATCTTATGGATATAAAGGTCTAAAAGCTGATGAGGGATTAATAGAGGTGGCCTCAGAGCGGTAGTCCTGGGCTGTTTGATATAACTTCAAATACTGTTCTGCCGACTTCTTCCAAGAAAAGTCCACACTCATGGTTCGTTCCATAATCGTGCGCCATCGGGGCGGATTTTTAAAAGTCTCAATGGCTCGAACTACGGCTGTTAATAGACTCTCAGGTGTAAATTTTTTAAACGTAAAACCATATCCAGTATTATTCTGTGGATCATAATTCACAACTGAGTCAGCTAATCCCCCTGTGGCACGTACAACCGGAATACAGCCATAGCGCATGGCTTCAATGGCAATGATGCCACCGGGCTCGTAGCGGCTAGGAATGAGAATCATGTCTGCTCCGGCAAAAACTTTTCTTGGCAAAATAAAATCACGCATTAAGTGGATTCCAACTTTGCCCGGATACTTTTTCTCTAACTCAGTAAATAGTTCGTGAAAAGCTTGATCACCTGAACCTACCACAATAAATTGCGCACCTAGTTCTTCGATAATAAATTCTAGCTGTCTGGCCAATAGCCACAAGCCTTTTTGCTCATCTAAACGACCAACAAAGGATAACAAAGGAATTTTTTCATTCACATCCAAACCAAAATGACGTTGTAAATCTCGCTTATTTGCACTGCGCAAGTCTAAGGTTTTTTTGGAAAACTGCTGCTTAATTAATTTATCAGTGGTTGGATTGAAGTCACCGGTGTCTAATCCATTCAGCACACCATACAATTTACCTCGCAACTCACGGAAAAGATTTTCCAACCCAGCACCATACTCCGCGTCAAGTAACTCATGAACATATGTTTCAGAAACAGTGTTCACGACGTCGGCGTACATAATTCCCCGCTTCAATGAGTTTTGTTTAACGAATCGATCAGAGTAAAAAGAACCAAGTGGGCTCTTACCATCATCAAAATCCATTTCCCCAGCATTCATAAAATCGTACACACCTTGATAAATATTGTGAACAGAAAGGAGAGTGGCAATCTTTTTCAATTTTGCCACGTTTTTATAACGACTGTCATGTCTCAAATAATCAATTAAATACCCAGTATGCCAATCATTTGCATGAATAATGTCAGGAACAAAGTCACCCTCTTTGACAAATTCGAGCGATGCTTTGGAAAGCAATCCAAATCGGATGTGATCATCACTATAGTTGTAAACGTTCGATCGCTTTTGGTAGTACTCTTCATTGATTAAGAAATAAACGGGAACGGAATTTTTTGTAGGTTGATATAACTTTACTGAACACTCAATTTCAGAAGGATTATGACTAGTGGGAGAACTATTTTCACCTGTCTGAATTTTTAATTTTTCAAAAACTGTTTTTGACGGATACTTCTCTGGGTCAACTGTGCCGTACATCGGGGTAAAAATTCTGACATCAACACCTAAACTTTTCAATGCATTACAAAGAAAATAGGCGACCTGAGATAAACCACCAACAGAGGAAAAAGGGGCGACTTCCGCACAAACAAATAAAACCTTGAGATTTTGAGGAACCATTTGTGCTGATTATACACTAAATCTTGAGCATTACTTGTTACGTCGCATCTTTGAGCTCTTCTTCATCGTGGAACCACGTGTAGTAAAGCACCGGAATGAACAGCAACATAATCGTACTTGAAACGAGTAATCCAGAAATAATTGCTCCCCCCAAACCTCTCCACAGTGGATCGCTAATGGTGATTGGTAACAATCCTAATACAGTACAGAGCTTGGTTAAAATAATTGGTTCTAAACGGCTAGCACCTGCATCAGCAATTGATTCTTTAAACTTCATTCCTTGTCTACGATTCAAGTTAATCTTATCCACAATAAACATTGAGTTTGTCACGACGATACCAAAGAGAGACAGAACGCCAATTAAGGCTGGGAATGACAATGGTGTGCCAGTCAGAGCAAAAGCTAAGAAAACACTAGAAACAGCCAAAGGAATGACAATTAGCACAATAATCGCTTGTCTAAAGGAACCGAACTGCACCACCATCGTAATTAAAATCAGGACTGCGGCAATGATCATTGCCTGCAAAATAGATTGGACCGATTTTTGATTCTCTTCATTTGCACCACCCGTCTTCCAAGAATATCCTTGTTCTAAGTTGAGGTTGTTTGTTGCAAGGTCTTCCAATTTCTTATTCTCGTCTGTCGTCACATAACCATTTTTCACAGAAGCAGAAACAGAAATTGTTCTCTTACCACCCTCACGAGTGATCACTGTAGGATTTGACTTAGCGACGATTTGACCTAATGACAAAAGCGGATAACTAACGCCGGCTGGGTTAGTTAAACTCAGCTCACTCAAACCTTCAGGAGTTTTCTGAGCACCATTAATTCTGAAGACTACGTCTGTTTTTTCAGTCTTTGATTTATCAAAGTTGATTGAGTTTAAGGTATATCCACTTGCATAGACACGCAACCAGAAACCAATTGTATCAGGTGAGATATTTGCTTCAGCCAATTTTTGTTGATCAGGTACAAATGTTAACTTGCTTGGACCAGACTTGATGGATTTATCAACGTTTGCCGCCCCAGGTTGTGACTTTAGATAATTCACTACTTTGTCTGCGTACTCCTCTACTTTACCTAGGTCATCGCCTGACAACATGATCTGTAAATCAGAACCAGCTGGAGGACCACCACTTTCTTGAGTGACTGTCACAGTTCCATCTGGGAAGTTAGCATATTTCTTTTGCACTTCATCAGCCAAGGTAGTTGAAGAAATAGTGCGTTGAGCTTTTGGTTTCAGGTGAACTGTGAATAAAGTGGCATCAAGTGCGTCAGATGGGGTGCTGTTGTTTGTTGAGCTTCTACCCACTTCTTCAGTTACAAATTCGGCACTAGGAGTGTGTCGTAACTCATCTAATAGTTTATCGGAAACAGCTTTAGTTTGACCGAGTACAGTCCCTGAAGACATCTTCAGAGTTACATAAAATAAATCAGCATCTGTCTTTGGGAAGAACTCATTTTTCACTAAACCAAGTGGGAGCAGTGAGAAGCAGATGATGGAATATGCCACCACTGCAAACATGGCTTTACGACGAGCACTCGCGGAATCAAGCACTTTGGTAATACTCCTGAAATACCAATTACTAAATCCTTCCACATTGATCACACCATTGTTCGTATACTTTTCAATTTGTGGAGCCGCTTTTTTGTAAAATGAACTTTTCTTTAATAGAGTATTCCAGCGAGTTTTCAACTCTGGAAAAACCCTCAATAGCACATAGGTAAAGGCGATGTAAATCACGGCCACAATTGGCAGGACTGGTGATCCGCTTACTGCAGACAATAATGCAACCAGAGCTAACAAGAAAACAACCACCTTAGCTAAGGTGACCAATCGCTTTGGAATATTTGGTTTCAACAAAATAATCATTAATGGTAATGTAATTAATACGGCGATGGCAGTTGATGAGATCATGGTAATCGTCACCACAATTGGAATTGGTTTAATAAATTCACCGATAATTCCGGTACTAATTAATAGTGGCACGAAAGACCAAATCGTAGTGATGGTTGTGGACCAGATTGGAATAATGGTATCTTTCCAAACTAATAGCCCTGTCTCCATCGGCGTAAATTTACCCGACTTGTAGTATGTTGTCATGGCAGAAACCACCACGATGGTGTCATCAACCAATAGTCCTAATGCGAGTAAGAAAGCAAAGAGTGATAAGAAGTTAATTGACATACCAAAGAACTGCATGAAGAAGAAAGCAGATAGAAATGTCAAAGGAACTGTAATTGATGAGATGATGGCTTGTCGTAAACCTAAGAACAAGAACAATGCTACAAAAACTAAAATAATGGTGGATCGGAACTCACCTAATAGATCAACGAACTGCTTGGAAATTTCTTCACTGGAGTTGACTAACGTTGTGATTTTGAATTTGTTTTGGTGTTCAGCCACAACTTCATCAACCACTTTTTTGACGCTGTCGCCGGCTTCATCAATATTTACTCCGCCAGATTTGTAAACATAGAAAGTCACAGCTCGTTGAGAGCTCATTTCCTTGGTGGCTAAGAAGGAAATTTGTTGATTTTCTTTGGATTTTTCAACTACTGAAGCCACATCGGATAAATGAAGTACTTTCCCTTGAACCGTAATTGGCATGGTTCGAATGTCATCTATGGTTAAAATACTTGGATCGATAGTCAATGAGTATTGATGATCGTTGGCAGTAATTGAGCCTGCAGGATAGGAAGCTATTCCCTTTTGAATTGATTGTGAGAGTCCTAGGGGATTTAATCCAAACTCTTGAACTTTTTCTGGGCTAACTGTAACCACAATTTCTTGTGTTTCAAAACCTGATGTCACTACACGATCAATTTTTGGTAAGTCATCAATTTTATTCTTCAGCTCGTCAGTAAAACTCATTAAGTCGGGAACTTGTTGATCGGTTGTCACTGCAAATGTCCAAATTGGCGTATCTTCAAAGTCCAACACTTTCACAACAGGCGTGGTGGCATTACTTGGAAGACCAGTCACGGAATCGATAGCAGTTTGGACATCAACTTTGGCTTTTTCACCATCAACAGTTGAGAAAAACTGAGCCGTAATATATGACACGTTATTTTGAGAGAACGACGAAACAGTATCAACACCTTTAACACCCCGGACCTCATCTTCAAGCGGAATTGTGACGAGTGATTCAACGTCTTCTGGACCAGCACCTGGCAAAATGGTTTGAACCGTCACAATTGGAATTTTGACTTCCGGATTGAGTCGTTTTGGCAAACTTAAGTAACTCATCACGCCTAGTAAACTAATAGTTACTGCGATCAAGATAACTAAACGAATATTTGAGATATATTTCGCCACAGCCGAACCCATCATTTGAGGATTAAATTTCAAACGCTCCATGTAAGACTGAGATTTTTCGGTTTTCTTATTTGGCATGAATTACTTTGCTTGGACTAAGTCACCTTCTAAAACATTTCTATCAATGATGACTTGGTCAGTCTTTTCTAGACCACCCTTCACTTCCACATATTGGCCAAACACTTGACCTAATGAGATTGGCTTAACCATTGCAGAGGCAGAGCCTTGCTGGTTTTTGCCAATTACATACACGTAAGACTGTTCTTGCGTCTGGTAAACACTATCCAGCGGAATTGAAGCTGAAATATGTGACGAGGCGGAAGTAATTGGGGCAGTGACAGCTACCCAACTATTATTTGCCAACGCAGCAGAGTACTGAGCCGGAATGTGATAAATGACACTAAATAAGGTGCCCTCAGTGGGTTCCTGAGAAATATAGGTTGGTTTGATAGAGACTTTTTGGTCACCAATACTAAAGATACTTGGGTCCAATACCGAGACACTTTTGGCAACTTGCTGAGAGACCAGGGCCACTGCAGTTGCTTGGTTATCTTTTGCTTTAATTGTAGCCAAGGTTGCACCTGGTTGAACTGATTGGCCCACTTTTACGTAGACCCGTTCCACAGTTCCCAACACAGGAGAAGCTGGATACATGAATGATTCAGTCACTTGGCTAATTTTTAAATTCAAACCAGCAATATCTCGGTTCAGTTCAAGCATCTTTTGCTGTAAATCGAGCTGCTGGACAGCCAAATCTCGTTGCGCATCAGATAAAGCAGCTGGTGTTTTATCATCTGCAGCCTGGTATTCCAAGGTTCTTTGACCTGATTGCAAATTTGCTAAACCAGATTGAACTCCGGATTTAGCTTGTTGTAGTTGCAGAATAGCTGCATCATTACTGTGATCAGCATTATTGGCGCTCAACGTCACGAGTTGACTATTAATTGAGTTCAATAGATCTGTATTCAAATTAATTAAATCTTTGGTGGCATCTTGTGATTGTCGATTAATGGCTCTTAACTCACTAGCCTGAGTGCCGACCTTTTGAGCAATATCTCTTTGCTTGTTAATGACATTCGTTTGAGCATCAAAGTTATCTACTTGATACTGATAACTTTTCTGTGAAATGGCCCGACTAATTGAAGAGATGTTGGCACCTTGATAATTACTTGATAAAGCAATAATCGTCGTACCTCTTTGAACTTGGTCACCTTCTTTTTTCTTAATTTGTTGGACAATACCACCACTTTGAGCTACTAAGGTAATAGTTCCTGACTTTTCAATCTTGGCCTGAATGCTAATACTTGGAGATCCAGAGAGTTGATAAGTCTCAACTGCTTTTGTTTGAGGGACTGTTGATTTAACACTTGCTGCTGGTGTTCTCATTTTATTACCCAGTGCAGCAATTCCAATTAAAAGAGCTAACAAAATGAAAAAAGTTGATAAAGGGTGTTTATCGATAAACCCAGTAACTGCATTTTTCACGTTAGAAAGGGCTTTTTTGGGTGACAAATTTGAAGGTTGTTTTGACATATGCATCCATGTTTTTATGAAGGCATATTATACCATAAAAGACCCGAAATTAGAAGTCTCGCCTTGAGTAACTAGGCTTTGGGGGGCCGTAAATACTCTTGTAGCGAAAAAATCGCATTACTACTAAATACCTCTTGAATTTCGCCTCTTATCGCCATGGCAACTGCTTCTTGTAAGGGTACCACTTTAAAACCCACAACTTCCTCTTCTTGATCATGTGTTTCTAAGGTACCAAACTCATCTACTTGAGCAAAATACAAACGAACTTTTTCCGAGGCCGCACTACTCAGCGCAAAATACTCGGCTATAAAGACAACTTCGTCCACTTGTACTCCTGTCTCTTCAAAGAGCTCGCGTTTAACTGCCATGTCTGGGTCTTCATTATCATTGACTCCACCACCTGGTAGTTCCCAATCCTCAGCATCAACTGGAAATCGGTATTGGCGCATTAACAAAACTTCATTTCTTTTATTTCTCACCAAAATGACAGCGCCATTTTTTCTCTCCAAAACTGCGTAGGTACTTGGACTGCCATCTGGCATCTCAATTTGGTACTCTCTGACTACTGTCCAAGGATTTTGATAGACCACTTTATTCGTTCGTCTTTTATACATTACAACCACTCTTCCTGATCGGCTGCTCTTGATAATCGATCCATAACAGCTCTTCCAACTCCGGTAGCTGGGATAGCTTGAGCAATAATGATGTCAACTGCTTGGAGTTCAAAGTTCCGGAAAGCATCAAATAAAATAGCAGCATACCTCGCTGGCGATTTGGCAGCCAACTGAATGGGCGTAACCTCCTCACCTAGTTCATCAAGAGATAAAATTGCGGCTTTCTCGCTTTTTTGTTCAGCTGCTTTGACGAGTTCTTTTGCTTTTTGTTTGAACAGTTCCACCGATGTCGCATGAATCAAGATAACGGATGATTTTGGGGTGTAATGTTGGTATTTTAAGCCAGGAGATCTGACTATTTGCGTTTCAGAGGTTGTTAGTTGAGACAGTAATTGGAGATCTGGAATAAGCTGCTGCAGTTCTTCAAACGTGACTTCGCCAGGTCTTAACAGCATTGGCGGTTGAACAACTACATCGAGCACAGTCGATTCCACTCCCACATTCGTAGGTCCCCCATCAATGATCATATCTACTTTGCCATCAAGATCATTTAAAACATGTTGCGCCGTAGTCGGACTCGGCCGTCCTGAAGTATTTGCCGATGGTGCAGCAATCGGCACGCCGGCCAAGCGAATTAACTCCTGAGCAATGGGATGACTTGGTAAACGAAGGGTGACTGTTTGAGCACCTGCAGTTACTTCTTGAGGAATGTTGTCTGCTTTTTGTAAGACTAATGTGAGTGGACCTGGCCAAAACTGACGAGCTAAAACACGAGCCAACTGCGGAATGTCTTTAGCATAAACATCCATATCCGCTCGATCAGCAATGTGAACAATGACTGGATTATCAACTGGTCGATTTTTGGCAACGAAAATACTTTTGACCGCTTCAGGATTCAGGGCGTTGGCTCCCAACCCATAGACTGTTTCTGTAGGAAATGCCACCAGACCGCCCTCACGAATAATCTTCGCGGCTTCTTGGAGTTGCTCAGTCAGGTTTTCAAGTGACTTGATTTTGAGATAGACAGTTTTTTTCACCTGTCTATTGTAACTCACCCTGCTATATCTATTACTGGATGGTTTTTTTGACAAACTTCCAGTAAACTTGACGATACTTATGGCAGATGTAATCCAAGTTGAACATTTAATAAAAAAATATAAGACGGGCGAAAAACGAGCCGTTGATGACATTTCATTCTCCGTCAAAGCTGGGGAATTTTTTACGTTGCTGGGTCCAAACGGTGCTGGGAAAACGACGACCATTTCTATTTTAAATACAACACTCTCAAAAACATCTGGCCTGCTAAAAGTGGCCGGCTATGACGTGGACACACAAGCGGCTGAAGTTCGTCAATCGATCGGCGTTATCTTTCAAAACCAAAGTTTAGATTTAAATTTAACTGCTGAAGAAAATATTCGCTTTCACGCTGTGCTTTATGGCCTGTACCCATTTCGACCAACATATAGTTTGATGCCGAAAGCATATAAAGACAAAGTGCAGGAACTAGCGAAAATATTAGAAATTGAAGACAAAATCTTTGATCAAATCAAAACGTTCTCCGGCGGCATGAAGCGAAAATTAGAAATTATTCGTGGCCTGATTCACAATCCCAAAGTACTTTTCCTTGATGAGCCGACAACCGGATTAGACCCACTCAGCCGTCAAAATCTTTGGGAGTACTTGAAGACTGTTCGCAAAGAACTGAACACAACAATTTTTTTGACTACTCACTACTTAGAAGAGGCAGAAAATGCTGACCGTGTGTGTATCATTAATCATGGCAAGATTATTTCACTCGGTTCACCTGAGCAACTAAAGAAACAATTTGTGGAAGAGTACATTACGCTGGATAGTGATAATCGATCAGCTTTAGAAAAAGAATTAAAAAGTCACAAGTTGAGATTCGAAGGAGCTGGACCTTACACTGTTCACCTAGATAAAAAATCTGTACAAAAAGTTATTCAGCTCGTAAAAGTAGAGTTGAGCGTCGTCAAAGTGCACACACCATCATTAGAAGAAGCCTATGTTGAAGTCATCCGAGAGGATCAAAATCATTCATAACTATGAAAACACTCAATGCTATTCTCACTATTGCCGCTCGTGATTTGATTAAGTTACTGCGAGATCGAACCAGACTCTTGGCATCACTCATTTTCCCGTTCATTTTTATTGGTGTATTAGGAACAAGTTTGGATGCCAATCTTTCTACAAATGTTGGTTACAACTTTTTAGTTTTTGTCTTTACCGGTGTAATTGGTCAAACACTTTTTCAATCGACCGCCTCAGGAATTATTTCTTTAATTGAGGATAGAGAAAATGACTTCTCACAAGAAATGTTTGTAGCGCCGGTTTCTAGATACGCCATTTTACTGGGCAAAATTATTGGAGAGTCCTTAGTTGCCATGGTGCAACTCATCGGTGTTTTAGCGCTGGGAGTGGTATTGCGCATTCCCTTTTCACCGGCTCAACTCCTCTCCATTCTTCCAGCCGTCATCGTCTGTTGTTTGTTTGGCGGCGCTTTTGGCACGATCGTGATGGCCAATTTGAGCGATCAACGGAAAGCCAATCAAGTTTTCCCCTTCATCATCTTCCCCCAGTCTTTCTTAGCTGGCGTTTTCACCCCAATCAAAAACTTGCCTTTACCACTCTCCTGGCTGTCCAGAATTTCACCAATGACGTATGCAGTGGACTTGGTTCGCTCAGCCTATTTTTGGGGCACACCAGAGTACTCAAAAGTTGTTCTCTACTCACCGATCATTGATTTAACCGTGATTGGAATCTCATTTGTACTGATGCTGGGAATTGGAACTTGGTTGTTTGTGAGAAATGAACGAAACAAGTAACTACTTGTTACTTCACAGGTTGAGCGGAAGATGTTGCAGTTTGAGCTGAGGCTGAAGCCACCATCTGCTGCTTCAACCAATTTTGTAAATCACCCCACTGGCCAATACCTTCTTTTGCCACAATGATGCTCTGTTTATTCTCACTCGTTGTGATCTTCAAAACATTGTCTTGGGTGAGCGCTAAATTGACAATTTTATACTTACTTAGATCGTCCTTATACTTTATAAACTCTTGAATGTCTGCCAGCGTCACATCCATTGTTAAATCGTTTGCTAGGCTGGAAGTGAATGGAATAATTTTCGGAATAAAATCGATTGCCAAAACTTTCTCTTTGACGGCCACAAACAAATTTCGTTGGCGAGCACCACGATTGAAGTCACCTCCATCTTGGGCAGAATGGCGTGAGCGAACATATTTAAGTGCAGTTGTCCCATCCATTAAGGTCTTTCCTGCATCAAAGTGTAAGTCTTCATATCGACAGGTAAATTGCTGATCGAGCAAATCACCAGACATAGTGGCTGTAAGTGCGGTGACTTCTTCAGGAGTCTTGCCGCATGTGTCATCTTCTTTACCTTCAATAGGATAGTGAAAATCGTCAAACGTTTTGTCAACTTTTACATTTACACCACCTAAAGTATCAATGGTCTTTTTAAATCCGTTGAAGTCTAAAGTGGCAAATCGATCAACAGGTAACCCAGTCACTTTGTTGACAACATACTTCGCTAACTCACCGCCACCAGCTTTGCCTGTAAACTGTGGCTTTTTAGAGGGATAGCCTCTATCGTCAGCTCCAATTGCGTAGGCGGCGTTGATTTTCCAGTAACTTTCTTCATCACCTTTAATTGGCAGTGGCACCCATAGATCTCGAGGAATGGAAATTAAGAAGACCTGTTTTTGTTGAGGTTGGACAGAAACCAGCATGATGGTGTCTGTCAGCTTGCCACCTTGATGCGTACCTCCACCATATCCCATTAGCAAGACATTGAATGGTTCTAAACCGTTAAAGCCTTCTACTTTTGGCTTAGGCGTAGGTGTAGCACTATAGTTTGAATGAACTGTCACCTGGTTAAAAGAGCCGTAAAAGAAGACTGCTAATGCAACAGTCGCAGCAAGTAATAAGAGGCCAAGAATGATCAGTATTTTCTTCATATTTTGTGAAAAGTGAGCTTACAGGATACCACTTCCCTCGAGTTTCGACTATCCATAAAATATCTCAGCACCTCAAATTTGTCATTTAAGGTACAATGAGCGCAATGAAAAAACGTTACTGTTTCAATTGTGGTAAACCAAGAAACTCACTTCATCGCATTAAAATTGATGCTTCACAAAAGTGGTTGCTAGTTTGCGACAACTGTATTACTCAATTTGAAAAACTCCCACAATTCCAAGAAGGCACTAATTGGAGTAAAAAAGCTGATTAGCTTAGTATCCAAGTGATTGGTGATCTGTTCCTAATAATTTTTGTTCTCTGAAGTTTTGGTACTGACAAGTCCACTGCATTGTTCTTCGCGCGACTTTGACCCCAATCACAAATGTTAAAAGTGGCAGGGTGATAAAAAGAGCCAGGGCAAGTGTTTTAGAAAACGGAGTGACGGTCGTGAACGAGTGTTTCCAGGTTTTTGATGATTTTGTGGACGTTGTCTTTTTCATACTATCCTTTCAGCTCAGCTTTTCTTTTCAAAACTTTTTTAACTGCTGCATGAATATCATTCGCTGTCAGATGGTACTTTTCTAAAAGCTGATCAGGCTGACCAGATTCTCCAAAAGAATCATGCATACCCACCCGCTCAATTGGCACCGGCAAATGGCCACTCACCATTTCCGCAATCGCACTTCCCAGGCCACCCGCGATTTGATGTTCTTCTACTGTCACAACCGCATGTGTTTTCACAATTGACTTCAAAAGAGTTTTTTCATCAAGAGGTTTAATCGTGTGGTTATTTATTACTTCAACGTGAATGTTTTCTTTTGCCAACTTTTCTGCTGCTTTGAGAGCTTCAGCCAGAATAGGCCCGCACCCAATTACAGTCACATCGCTGCCAACTTTCAGGACATTCGCTACTCCAATCTCAAAATCAGATTCAGCGACCGTAATCAGCGGACTCTTTTCTCTAGTCAGTCGTAAGTACGCTGGACCAACCAACTTTCCTAAAGCCAAGGTTGCCTTGTAAGCCTCAAAGTAATCGCATGGCACAACCACAGTTAAGTTTGGTAAGACACGAGTAATCGCGATGTCTTCTAAGGCTTGATGAGTAGCTCCATCTGGTCCAACTGTTAATCCAGTATGTCCGCCAATAATTTTGACATTCGCTTTGGAGTAACAAACGCTGACGCGTAGTTGATCCCAATTTCTGCCAGGACTAAAAACGGCGTAACTGGCCACAAAAGGCACTTTCCCAGACAGCGCTAAGCCTGCCGCGACCCCCATCAGGTTTTGCTCGGCAACGCCAACTTCAAAAAAACGATCTGGAAATTCTTTCTCAAAGAGTTGTGCTCTGGTTGACTCACTCAGATCAGCAGATAACACTACTATCTGACGGTTCTTTTTACCTAGCTCAACTAAAGCCTTGCCAAACCCATCTCTAGTCGGCTTTTGCTCAGGAAGATTTGAAGAAAATAAATGCACCTTCACATCATAATCCGAAAGTCAGATACTAAGCAAAAGGAAATTATGGCGAAACTTTTCATTCCAATAATTGTCGGTACAATTCGTCCCAAACGCGTCTCTATTTATGCGGCTGAGCTCGTTCATGAAGTTGCGGCAGCCTTCCCCGAAATTGAAACCCAGTTAATCGATCCGAATGATTTTCACCTGCCATTTGATGGAAATGATCCTGAATCAAAAGATCCCAGATATACCGAGATTACCGCGCGGGCTGACGGCTTTATCATTGTCTCACCTGAATATAATCACAGCTTTCCTGGCAGCTTAAAGAAAATGTTGGACAGTGAGCTGGCTAATTACAATCACAAACCAGTCGCAATTGCTGGTGTTTCCAATGGCCCATGGGGCGGAGTCAGGGCAATCGAAGCACTCGTCTTAACCACCCGAGAAATGGGTCTCGTAGCCACGGCAGTGGATATGCATTTCCCTTTTGATGAAAAGTTATTTGTGAACGGCAAGATTGTGGAAGATCAGCGCGAAAAATACGAAAACAGAATTAAAAAAATGTACAAAGAGTTGATTTGGTTTGCGCAGATACTGAAACCTGCGAGGGAAAAAGAAGTTCAGTAACTTACTTTTGGTAGAAGTCTTTGAAGAGTTGTCTACCTTGACCTTTGTCGATGTAGATTTTGATCTCTAAATATTTTTCAATCCCAGAACCCATGACTTTTTTCTTGAGCAGTTCATCCACCTGGAAAATGCCAGCCGTATGATTCATGGTAATCTCAACTTGAACCGGAGTCTTTACGCCAGTCTTGATTTCAACTTGATCAATTGCCATGGCTGAAACTGAATGAATGTCAATTTTCCCTTGCTGATATGGCAGACGTGTTCTCCCTTCAGACATGTCTAGCGCATCAGCTACTCGCACAATGCCTGCTTCAATAGTTAACGGTTTGCCATCACTTCGGTGACTAATTATGGCGTGCAAGACTTCCGAAGTCAGAATCGTGCGCTCCGGGATTGGTAAGAAATTCAAAATTTCTCGTAGTAAAGTATTCACTAGCAACAGACTGTACTCTTCATGTCCTACTCGATGAATCGACATGCCTAAATCGTGGAGCAAGCTAGCGAGCAGCACCACCACTTCGGCGTGTTCATAGTCATATTTATAGTCCTTCATGATCGAAAATTTGATGTCTTTTTTGTGAAGTGCCCGAGCGATCTTTAAGCTATTATTTGCCACAATATTGAAATGCAGAATTCCATGGTCTGTCATTGATAGACGATCAACAGCCGTGACATTTGTGATCTTCCACAAGGTCAGGATTTCTTCATTTGCATTAATAATATCGAGGATTTTGCTCATCAACGCATTTTTGTTGAGAGGAATTGTAATGTGTGTAGGAACCGCTTCCGTAGAGGGTTGGGTGTTGTTCATTACACCTGATATTAACTCATGTGTAAGAAAAGAAAAAGCACCAGGTTTTTAGGCGGGGTGCTCTTCTTTTTAGTTTCGAATGAAAATTAATCAACAAATGTTAAGGCAATGCCTTTTTTGTTGGCTCGGCCTGTTCTACCAATGCGGTGGATATAGGCTTCGTATGATTCTGGTAAGTCAAAGTTAATAACGTGAGTTACGTCATCAATATCTAAACCACGGGATGCCACGTCAGTTGCTAAAAGCACGCGAACTCGATTACGTTTAAAGGCATCGATCGCTCTTTGGCGCTGGTTCTGTGATTTGTTGCCATGAATTGAAGCGACCATCAGACCTCGTCGATCTAAGGTTTCAGCGAGTTTTTCAGTACCGCGTTTGGTTCTTAAAAAGACCAATACTTTACTGAACTCTTGCTGTTGCAGCATTTCATGGAGGACATCAATTTTCAAGCGACCGGCAGTTTTCACAATATCCTGGTCTACGTTGGCTGATGTCTCACGAGATTTGACAGAAATTTTAGTTGGGTTATTCAAGAATTGTCGAGTTAATTGCTCTAATTCCATTGGCAAAGTTGCGGAGAAAAACAGTGTTTGTCTCGGTGATGGCAATTGAGAAACAATGTGTTTGACGTCTCGAATAAATCCCATGTCGACCATTTGGTCAACCTCATCTAAAACTAAGTTATTAAACAGACCTAAATTTAAAGCTCGTTGTTGCTCTAAATCTGCTAAGCGTCCTGGGGTACCAATCACGACCGCTGGATTCTGACGTAAACGTTGAATCTGTTGGTACATACTGGTTCCACCAATACATAAAGCTGAGAATAATCTCATTCCTGTGGCAAACATCTTGAACTCTTGTTCGATTTGAACGGCAAGTTCGCGAGTTGGAGCAACGATTAAGACTCTTTGATTTTTATCTAAGGCGATTTTATTGATCAAAGGAATTAAAAAGGCGGCTGTTTTACCAGTACCAGTGTTGGCTAACCCGATGACATCGCGTCCTTCCATCAATGTAGGAATTGTTTCATCCTGAATTGAGGTTGGAGCGGTGTAACCATGGGAAGTAATATTCCTCAATAATTGCTCTGCTAAGCCAAAATCAGCAAACGTATGTTTTGCAACATAGGCTGGAGGTTCAGCAATAGGCTGAGTTGGCGCTTTACTCACTAAGTGAGAAGGATCAAACGATTTTTGTCCTCTTCCTCCTGAGCGGCCACCACTACCACCGCGACTTGAAAAGCCACGAGATGAGGATGATCGTCCACGAGAAGAAAAACTTCGGGATGGTCCACGAGAATTACTGTACATAAGTACCTTTATCTACAGCTCCTATAGAGGGCTGTGTGAGAAAAAAGATACTATAGTTTTTATTGAAAATCTTTTCTTTAAGGAGAAAAAAACAAACGAAGAATCTTATTTCTGTTAATAAGTTAGTGAAGTATACACCATTCATTCTAAAATAGCAAATGTTATAGGATTGTATTATATGTTACTATTAACTATATGAAACTCAATAAACTCACACCAGAGGAAGCCCACGTCATCATTGATAAAGGAAAAGAATTCCCTGGAACAGGAGAATACGACGACTTTTATGAAGATGGTATCTATATTTGCCGTCAGTGTAATACTCCACTGTATAAATCTGACGATAAGTTCAATGCCAACTGTGGTTGGCCAGCATTTGATAAAGAAATTCCAGGTGCAGTGAAACGCATTCCCGATGCGGACGGCATCCGGGTAGAAATTCAGTGCAATACATGTGGAGCACACTTAGGACATGTTTTTACAGGTGAGCACTTTACTGAGACTAACGATCGACACTGCGTCAACTCTCTGTCTATGAAGTTCATTCCGGCTGGTCAGAAAATTCCGAAAGTAGGTGAAAAATGAGTACAACAACACTTCAAACTGCTGTCTTTGGCGGAGGTTGTTTTTGGTGTACCGAAGCTGTTTTCTCCAAGTTAAAGGGCGTGGAATCAGTTACATCAGGATATGCGGGCGGTAAAATCGCAAATCCAAGCTACTTTCAAGTGAGCGAAGAGCTGACTGGGCATGCTGAGGTAGTTAAAATTGAGTTTGATCCAACAATCATCACTTACAATCAATTGCTGGATATTTTTTGGCACGTCCATGATCCTACGACTTTGAATCAGCAAGGTGCTGATGTTGGAACCCAATATCGATCAATCATTCTCTATACTTCAGCTGAGCAACAAAAACAGGCGGAGGCGATGCTAGCAAAATTAAAAGAAACGAATGAGTTCAGAGCACCTATCGTGACTGAAATCAAACAACTAGACACTTTTTATACTGCAGAAGAGTATCACCAAAAGTACTACGAAAATAATGAAAGCCAACCATATTGTGAGGTCGTCATTAATCCAAAAATTCAAAAATTCTTGAAAAAGTATGCTGATTTAGTGAAGTGAACTATTTTTTGGATGACTTTTTGACAATCTTGGCTGGTTTAACTACTGCGACCGTTTCCGAGACTGTCACACTCTGTTTTTGGAAAAATGCTAAGTAAATAATTGGCAAGATACCCATCGTGCTCAGCATGAAGAGAAATCAAAACCAGACCGCTTGGCCGTTGCGATCAGCTCTCCACACTGCATACCCTTTCAAGGCAATTTCCAGGACAATCAACGGAATCAAGAAGAAAAATAATGAGCTAGAAAATACTGCTGGCCAAAATGGATTGCGGTAACTGTTATACATACATCCTCCTACCCCTTAATTTTTGATCAATTTATAGGTAATTACAAGCCCAATTGCTCCACCCAAACTACTCGTTAACACACCAGCTACAGAAAAGAGCGTGCCACCCCAAAGTGATGGCAAGTATCCACCAATGATTGAGCCAATGGTCACACCAAGATACATCAGCGTTTTTGAAGACATAGTTGAGTCTAGCATTATTTGAGTAGTTGAACTTGATCGTTTCGGTCAATTCGTTTGACCCTGATGCAGGAGAAGGTTTTTACGCCCATTTGTTCGACTCGCTCAATTCCTCCCTGCCAAACTTTATCAAAAAGCACAGCAAAACCGACAACGACGACGCCTCTTTTTTGGAGTGCCTCAATAATGACATGCGCTGTATCGCCTTTCGCGCAAACATCATCTACCAGTAAAACGCGATCCCCTTTTCTGACAAACGAAAAGTTCAGGCCAGAAAAAACATCCACTCCACCTAAGCTCCCCGTAAATGACCTAACTTCCTGCCGCATGATCTCTTTCCAAGTTGCCGGGACAAATTGATCTTTTCTTGAACTATGTAAATGGACTGGATTTTTTAAGGCTAAAGAGACAGCAGTAGCAAAGTAAGTTCCAGAGTGCGGAATACCGTGCACAATCTGAATTTTCTCATCATCAAAATGGGCAGCCACAAGTCTTGCAGCTGCTTGGAGCACGCGAGAATCAATCCGTAGATTAAAACTTGGTACAGACAAGTAGCCTCGGGCAGCATCAAATACTTTGGCATCTTGCAAAAATTGTTCTTTAAGGAAGGTCTGATCACCCAATTGTTCATGCATACTAGGTCGTTATTTTTTCTAGGGCATCGGCATCTATGGCATCTTGTATTTCCATGGCAACTCTCTTTCCTACAGAGATGGCATCGCCAAATAAGTACTTACTATACGGTGTAGCGGCAATTCCGGGAGAACCTGGCATTCTTGGAGAAACATCGATTACCACAATCTCCTTTTTCTTTGCCCCTGCAGTCACAATTGATTGCAAAGCAAACGGGCCAATAATTCCGGGCGAATAGATTTCTTGAGAGGCTTTCACAAAACGCTCGGCCATAGCAAACGCCGGTTCTAATAATGATTCTAAAACCGTGACCGCTATATGCCCGGCCTCCTCATAGGAAATCGCGACCTTCTCTTGAACAGCTATTTGGTGTGCTGCTGGGAGCCGAAGCATGCCATCTAAATTAGTCTGCCGCCGCGTATCTGTCCCGAGCAACTCAAGCCGCTGATGGATGGGCGAGTAAAAAAAGTTAAAGTTCACTTGAGTTCCCAACACAAACTCTTCAATCACTGCCGTATCTAAAATCTGCTGCGTCATTTTTCCAGATTTGATCATCTCCCGACCCATTTTTTGAAACTCGTCAAAATCTTTGGCCAAGAAAAAAGCACGTTCAAATGAGCGTTCTTTTTCATTTGCTTTGACTAAACAAAGTCGGTCAATTTGCTTGGGATCAGAAAAATGTTTTGGATACGGGATACTGGCTTTATCAAGCAGATCATATTGATTTGGCTTAGCGCTCCGCTCTTCAATTTTCAGCAAATACTTATTGCCAAAAAAAGGAATTGGGAACTGGTTCTCGATAGCCTGATAATTAAAATGGAGATACGCTTCAAATGAGCGGTTTGGAATCCAAATTGGATTGGATTTTTGTAACTGACTTATAACTGCAGGATGCAGCAACTCATCAAATCTATCTAAAAGCATGGAATCATCCACGCAGCCTACATTGCCGACTGTTTTGTAATACTTTGTGTACGTCTGTTCCCGACCCTTCTCGGTCACTACCAACGTCTTAAAGCCAAGATCCTTGGCTCCTCGGCAAACGTCTAATGCCGAATGACTTCCCAAAGTAGCAATCGTAATTGGTGAGTCAGACATTTAGTTGAGTACCTCCGCCAAACGATCTTGAGCAATTGCTAGTTTAATCTCCCGGGCAATTCTTCTGCCGGTACTCATCGGCTCGTCATAGATAAGTGAAGCATATGGAGAGCTATCAATGAACAAATTTGTTCCAGCCACAATTCTGCAAGATACTTCGACAGCGTAAAATTTCTGATCCTGAGTAATGATCGTTTCTAAACAGAACGGTCCAAAGAGACCTTTTTTATCAATCAGCCTTTTACCACTTTCTATCAACCGATCAGCCATTGCATAGGCTTCAGGCATCAACGACTCGCGGATAACTAAGGGACTATTACCGACCACTACAAAGGAAGGCACGATATCAATTTGCTCTTGGTGTTTAAGTGGTAATCTTCCTAATGAATCAACATTTGACTCGTAGCGGCGGTCAATACTTAACAACTCATTCTGGCCAGTAAGTGGTGAGTAGAAAAAGTGCAAATACATTGGAACACCAATGATATATTCTTGAACAATAAAGTCCTTTGATGTAAACTTTTTTAATTTTTCCTGGAAGTCGGTTTGATTGTGTGCGATGAAGTAACCCACTCCTCCAGCCGCTCCATATGACTTCACAATAACTGGTCGATCAATTACGTCTTTTTCTGTAAAAATTCGTGGAACATTAATGTGGGCATCTTTCAACCATTCATTCTGTTTTTCCCGATCAGCTTCTAAGTCAAGCACTTTTTTGTTGCCAAAATATGGCGTGGTAATTTTTTTGTTTCCTTCAATACCGAGATATGCCACAAAGGAACCATGAGGCACGAGAATCGAGTTGTATTTTTTTAACTCTGTTTCTGCCTGCTCAAATTGAGCAAATGAATCAATCACAATTTGGTGATCGATAAAAGGAAATCGTTTGTAAAAACCAGCACGACTCGGGGTTGTCACCACCACAGTTTCAAAACCTTCATCTCTGGCTCCCTTCAGAATTTGCAATGATGAGTGACTGCCAAGAGTGGCGATAGAGTAGGGTTTTTTCATATATGAAAGAGAGTGCTTATGACTGTACCACAACTGAATTTTTTTGCTCTAAGTGAATATTGCCAACTCGATCAATTGGGTATCTTTTACCCAACATACAGCCCATACAAAATCCTTTTGCTTGAGCATTACCTGTTAATGCCTCCAGTAAACCTTCAGCAGATAAGTAGGCTAACGAGTCAGCGCCAATTTCTGCCCTGACGCCTTCTAAATCGCCCTGATGCTGATAAACAATTAACTCCTGCTGTTTGCGCGTATTCACGCCTAAATGACAGGTTTTATCAATTGGCGGACAAAGTATTCGAATATGAACGGCTTTGACTTGATACTTTTCTTTCAGTAGTCGGACCAGGCCAGTTGTTACATTGCCACGCACCAACGAGTCATCTACCAATACCACTTTTTTACCTCGTAGCATCTCCACATCAAAATCGAAATGTGTCAGCACTTTTTGTAGGATAGAGTCAATTTGGGCGGACATAAAAGTGCGCTTTTCCTCAGTAGGCGAATTGATATCAGTAATGGCTTGAGAGTAATCCAAGCCTAGTTCTTGAGCAAAGGCTTCACCACCTGGTATACCAGTTCCCGGAACCCCAACCACCAAATCCACATCTGCTTTAGTGAGTGGTGCTTCTCTAGCCAAGATACTGCCGCAACGGGCCCGAACTTCCGTTACTTTGAATGATTCATTCCCCTCTTCAGGAGTGATTCGCGGGTAATGAGCTCGGCTATTTCCGTCTTGAATGTAGACTGTTTCAAAAACACAAGTGGCCGTGCCCATAGCTCGCTGTTGAAAAATCAGTTTAGCTCCATCCTCATCGATTCTTAAGATACTTCCTGGCATAACTTCCAAAAAATTCTCAACACCCATCTCCACTAACGCACCTGTCTCAGATGCAGCCAACCAAATTCGCTGTTTCGTTTTTAAATCTGTCTTGTATCCATACCAAAGTGGCCGAACACCTAAAGGATCTCTCGCTAGGTAAAGGAAATTCTGGGTTCCAATAATTAAACTCCAAGCACCTTTTTTTTGAGGAATGGCGTGAATCAATCGTTGTTCCATCGTTGGGAAAAGAGAGTTCTTTAGCTCATCAACAAATTCTGCCGTATCACTTTTATTAGCCACGGAGTCAGTCATGATTTGAATAAACTGGCCATTGTGGGCAAGCACGAAGGGGGCGGGATCAATAACATTTCGAGCGACGAATGGTTGCACATTATCTGAAGAGTAACTTCCTGAAGTACCATATCGTGTTTGAAAGACCCAAGTTTTGGCTTTTTTACTCTTTAGCTTTTTGATTACTTCAATCGCAAAAACCTCATTTATCATCCCTTCACCTTTGTGTGTCAAAACTTTGCCTTGCGAAGTGATTGCACAGCAACCTGCTCCGTCATAGCCACGAGTCTGTAAATTTTGTAAACCAACCAGTCCGGTTTGGGAAAGTGCCGAATCCCTAGGAGCAAAAATCCCGACCACACCGCACTTATCTTGCAACGCCCCACGTTCTTCGGCCTGCAATCTGTTAAATGTACGTTTACGGTGAGTGGACTCCATAGTGTTTCCTAGATCAAATAAAAAAGAGGGTACAAAAATGGACCCTCTCTGAGTCCTGAAGTACACTGTACGGAATGTCACAGGTCTTTTCAAGCAGGAAACAAATGCTTGAGCTTAACGAAACTGATTAATTTCATCTCGCAATTTCTTGGCTTCCATCGCTGGGTTTTCGGCAAAAATAATACCTCGGGCTGAGTTAATGATCATGCCCTGCTTGGAAGTGTTTAAACCGGCTGTACAAGCGTCTTCGACGCTTCCACCTTGCGCGCCAACTCCTGGTACGAGAAAGGTCATCTCGCCGGCCAATTTTCTGATGGCAGCCATTTCTTTAGGATACGTCGCCCCAACTACCAACATACAGTTTTGATTTTTGTTCCAATTCTTCACAATTGCTTCCGTGACTCTTTGCCAAAGCGGTTGTCCTTCAACGAGCAAATCTTGGAACTCGCCAGAGCCCGGGTTTGAAGTCCGACATAAGAAAATACAGACTTTATCAGTGCGATCCAAAAAAGGCTGCATGGCTTCTTGTCCCAGATACGAATGCAACGTCACCGAGTCAAAGCCATACCAATCAAATGCTGAGCGAACATAGGCGGTGTTGGTCGAACCAATATCTCCACGCTTGGCATCCAAAATCGTAAAAATATCCGGGTGATTCTCTTGTAAGTACTCCATCGTCATCTTCAACTCTTTGATACCTTGCTCACCTCTCATCTCGTAGTAGGCTGAGTTGGGTTTGTAGGATGAAACAAACTCGTGGGTCTGTTCAATGATCCACTTGTTGAACTCAAACTGAGGAAATTTTTCAGCTTGGAATTTTGCCGGCAACTTGCTGAGTTCTGAGTCGAGCCCGACACTTAGTAATGAGTTCACTTTTTCTTCTCTAGCATTGAGTTTTAGTTCGGCTGGTGACATATTATTTTCCCCAACTGTATGGATCTTTCATCCAGTCTTGTATTGTCGCAATTTGCGACTGAGTGATTTTTTGTGCCTTCACTGCCTCTTCCAAGATCACTTTGAAAGTAGTTGCCATATGTAACTTTACATTGGCTTTTTCAAAAGCTGTAAAGACTTCTTGAAACTCGTAATTCGTAATACATAAACAATCGGTGACAATGGCACCTTCAGCTCTAAGAGATGCCACTCCAGCTAAACTAGAGCCACCGGTTGTGACGTGATCTTCAATTAGAAGGACCTTTTTACCTTTGACACTTCCTCCCTCAACCATTTTCTTGGTGCCATGATCCTTGGCTTGTTTTCTGACGAACACAGATGGCTTCTTCAGGATAAATCCTAATGCTGCACTATGTGGAATCCCAGCAGTTTCAATTCCAGCAACCACATCAAAATCAATTTTATCTTTGCGAATTAAATAAGCTAATCCCTCGAGTACAGTATCCCAATTTTCCGGGTAAAAGGGCAACTTTCTGTTATCCACATAGACGGGCGAAATAATTCCTGATTTAAACGTAATTGGCTTTTCAAGAGAAAAACCAACGGCATTGATTTCAAGTAATGCTTGGGCCACTGATTGTTTGATATCCATAGTAACCTTCCTTTTCTATTTATAAATTTGCTTGATATATTTCTTCACCTAATTCAGGATTCCACATGGCTCCAGTGGCGCTCATGACTGCGTCAGCACCCACTTGGCGGTACTCCGCGAAGTCAGCAGCACTTAAGACACCACCAACACCGATAATTTCGTACTTCATATTTAGTTCTGTTCGTAAACGAGCCAATCGAGTTACCATGTCTAATCCTGCCCATTTGATTCCAGCTCCGCAGACCCCGCTTCTTGCTCGGCCAGCGCCAGGTAATGCCTGATTGCCATCTTTATCAACAATCGTAGCAGCAATGGTATTGATTGCTGAAAATGCCTGGACAACATTTCCCAGTTCACCCACAAATTGCTTGAGTCTCTGATCATCCATAAAGGCAATTTTTAAGATTAATGGAATATCACCAATCTCGTCTTTGACTTTTTGAGCAATCACTTTTGTCCTTTGAATGTCAAAACACAGCAAATCTGCTTTGCCTTCATTTGGACAACTCAGATTCGCTTCCATGACTTTGACACCAGTCTCCTTCAGGAGCTTGGCGGTCAAAACAAAGTCGGCCACGTACTTGTCAAAGTCGCCACTCCCATCACCAGTACCTTGAAAACTGCCAATTAATAACTGACCTTCGCCTGCTTCTTGGAGAGCTTTTCTGATATCTGCTTGCCAGATAGCTGGCGTTTTTGATGGCACCCCAAACGAGTTCGTAATGGAAAGTGGCTCGGTGTACTCCGTATTGGCGAAGACCTCATGACTGGCTTTTTCTAATGTTAAATCGCCATCAAAATGAGCTGCCAGAACATTTGGCCAGGGATGACAGGCATGTTCGTGAGAACGAACTGTTTTGTAGACACAGATATCAAATCCTTTTTTAAAGGCTGCCGTCGTAAAATTACTATTGAGTAATGGTCCAGCGGGAATGCCAAATGGCGTATAGACTGTTTGACCTAAGAACTTCGCCGATGGTTTCTTGACTCGTTTTACTTCTTTTGGCGCAACAAACGCACCAAATGGACCCTGATCATAATTCTCTTCGTATGACTTGGATGGATCGTAAAATGGGGTTTTTAACATAGCTTCCTTGTGTATTAAATAACCAGGTTTCCATTTTCAACTAAAACTGTTCCTCGCAGAACAACTGTCTCAACCACCCCGTACAATTCCCAGCCCTCAAAGGGTGACCAGCCGCATTTTGACTCATAGCCGTACTCACCAACTCTCCACATTTTATCTGGATCAATTTCAATGTAGGTTTTTTCTTGGACAGGAGTATTAAAAATACGCTGAGCATTATCATGCAAAACGGCTTGTATTTTTTCTAGAGGAAATTTGCCATCGTGAACAGCTTTAAACATCAGTCCTACTGCAGTTTCCAATCCCGGAACTCCGTACGGAGCGGGCTCTTTTTTCTTCTCTTCAATCGTATGAGGAGCATGGTCCGTTTCCACTAGATCGATCGTGCCATTTTTCAATCCCTCCCACAGAGCATCTTGATCAGCTTGAGTTCCTAAAGGCGGTTTCATCATTGCTAACCCACCTAGCTTCTGACGATCTTCTCCTGTCATAAATAAGTGATGTGGGCAGACTCCAGCCGTAATTTTTTGACCACCCTGCTTCGCTTCTGCCACCATTGCCACTTCCGAAGCTTGGGTAATATGACAGACGTGTAAACGTTGTCCATGTTCCGCTGCCTTAGAAATAGCCATTCTTAGCTGCTCACCTTCTGCGTGAACGAGAATTGGCTTGCCAACTGGCCAAGTCGCAAAAACTTTTTCCACTAAAACTGGGTTCTCCAGTAACATTTCCCCAGTCGTGTGATTACAGTACAGCTTGAGTCCATAGACTCGTGGGTTTGCTGCTGCATCAACAAAGCTATCAGTATTGAGACCATTTGTTCCGTAATGAAATGAAATATCGCAGGCAGCCTTCTGAGCCAACGCGATCTTCTCTTCCAATCTCTCCAAGCTTATCGTGGGGGTAGGGTTATTCGGCATATCAATAATAAAAGTAAATCCACCTTTGACTGCCGCTCTGCTGCCCGTCAAGAAATCCTCTTTATGTGTCGCCCCCGGTTCTCGTAAGTGGACGTGTGGATCAATAAAGCCTGGCAATTTGAGAAGAGACATATCAGCTATATTCCTTCCTTCAATAGAACGAGTGATAAGAGAGCCATTCTGACGTACATACCGTTTCGCATTTGTTCAGTAATGTAGACTGCTCGTTTGTCCAAATCGACATCCATGGTGATCTCACCAACGCGTGGTAATGGATGCATAATAATGGCTGTTTTCTTCAATTTTTTAATGAGTGTCGGAGTAATAATATAATGATGTTTCAATTTCTCATATAAATCAAGATCGGTAAATCGTTCTTTTTGTACTCTAGTCACGTACAAGACATCGGTGTCTTTGAGAACATCATCTAGCGTCTCACTTTCATGAATCGTGACGCCTCTAGAACGAAGTTTTTCTTGTAAGCCACTTGGTAAACGCAAAATGTCTGGCGAGACGTAGTTAATTTTGATCGATTTATATTGAGACAGGAGTTTTGATAACGAGTGGATGGTTCTACCATTCAAGAGATCTCCCACCATGGTTATCGTTAAACCTTCTGGCGAACTGAAATGATCACTGATCGTAAAAAAGTCTAACAGAGCTTGAGATGGATGCTCCCCCACACCATCTCCAGCATTAATAACTGGCTTTTCTGAAAAGTCGGCGGCAATTCGAGCTGATCCTAAATCTGGATGACGGATGACAACTACATCAGAATAACAGGCAAAAGTTCTGACAGTATCAGGCAAGGTTTCGCCTTTACTGACTGATGAGTAACTTACACCTTGCAAGGGAATAAAGCTGCCCCCTAAGCGCTGCATGGCAGCCACAAAGGAACCAAACGTTCTACTTGATGGCTCGTAAAAAAGGGCCGTCATCAGTTTCCCTTTTAAAATGTCTGTCGAGCCTTTTGACTCCACCAACTTTCTCATCTTCTTGCCATACTCTCTGACAAGCTGAAGATCTTCATGCGTGAACTGATCCGCAGTTAAAATGTCCTGTTGGAAAAAATTATTTTTGAGCATACGCTCCTTTATTAATTGATAATTGTTCTACATACTCTCGCCAGGATTTAATTGCCAAATCAGGCAAACTATAACGGGTTACGGCCTCGACAAAATAGGCGGCATTGTCTGTTGAAGCAAAAATTGGAATCCCGAAATCCACTGCCATTCTTCTCATCATGTAGCCATCAGTATTACCATTTTTATTCTTCTTGGGAGTTGAATCTTTGTGGGATCGAGGCACCACGACTGCAAAGTCAATTTCGCGCTTGGTCATTAAGTCTACTGCATCTGGATGCTTCCCCTCCTGAATTTTACTTATCTCCGTGGCGGTGACTCTGTTTTCTTTTAAGAAAAGATATGTGCCTGAGGTAGCGTAAATTCGATAGCCTTCGTTCATTAATTTGCGGCAACTCTCTACAAAATTTAATTTATTTCTGGCACCACCTAAACTAACTAACACAGCCTTTTTTTGAGGGAGTTTAATATTTGTGGCTAATAACCCTTTTAAGTAGGCCTCATGAATATCTTTTCCAAATGCTGCTACTTCTCCTGTAGAACCCATCTCGACACGTAAAATAGGATCACTGCCACGTAGCTTCAGAAATGAAAATTGTGGAACTTTAATCGCTTGGTACGGTATCTCTGTAATAATGTTTGGAGAAACCTTTTTCCCAAGAGCAATTTCCGTGGCTGCTTCAATAAAATTTTGATTAAGTACTTTACTAACAAACGGCATGCTTCGAGAGGCTCGTAAATTACATTCGATAACAAACGCGGTGTCATCTTCAATTAAAAATTGAATGTTAAACGGACCTTGGACGTGCAACGCATCAACAATATCTTCGACAGATTTTTGAATTCGCTGCTTTATGCTGTCTGAAAGAGTGATTGATGGTAGAGATAAAGTAGAATCGCCAGAATGAACGCCCCCTGCTTCTAGATGTTCTGAAAGGGCGGATCTGACAACTTTGCCATTTTGAGCCACGCCATCGTAATCACATTCACGGGCGTTATTCAGGAAGTAACTCATCACCAGGGGATGTTCTTTGAGATCTAACTCATTTCTGTCCATGTAACGTTCCAAGTCTTGCTCTGATTTGAGAACGCTCATTGCTTTCCCTGACAGCACAAAGGATGGTCTAACGAGAATTGGATAGCCAATTTCTTTGGCCAGCGCTAAGGCTTTTTTGGTATTGTTTGCTTCACACCAAGCAGGCTGAAATATTTTCAATCGATCAAGCAAAGCGCTGAACAGTTGTCTGTCCTCAGCACGCTGAATATCTTCAGCAGAAGTACCTAGAATTGGTACGTGATGGTCATACAATTTTTGAGCTAAATTATTGGGAATTTGGCCGCCGACGGACAAGATGAAAGGAGACTGTTCGATATCGTAAATATCCAAAACTTGTTCCAAGCAGAGTGCCTCAAAATACAGATAATCCGAGTTGTCATAATCTGTGGAAACGGTTTCTGGATTACAGTTCACCATGATCGATTTGTAGCCATTTTTCTTCAACGTTTGAATTGTATTCACTGCACACCAGTCGAATTCCACAGATGTACCAATAGAGTATGGCCCACCACCAATCACGATCACTTTTTTTTCTTTCGGATCAGCAACGTGATCAGATTCTGTGGCGGCATAAGTAAAGTATAGGTAATTGGTTTGGGCTGGGAACTCGCCTGCCATCGTGTCAATTCTTTTCACCACAGGCAAGATGCCTAATTTTTTACGCTTCACTCTCATTTGCTCTTCTGACTTTTCCATCAGATCAGCAATTTGTTTATCAGAGAAACCATTTCGCTTCGCAACTCTGAACAGTTCCGGAGACAAGTTTTTCGTTTTCTCAATTTCCTTATAAATCGAGATGATGTGCTGCAATTTTTCTAAGAACCAAGTATCTATCTTGGTAATCTTTGCCACCGTTTTCACAGAAATACCAGCTCTCAGTGCTGAACAAATTGTCATTAAACGCATCGTGTTTGGAACTGATAACTTTTTTAATAGAACGGCTTTGGTTTCTCGATTAAAATTTTTATCGATGACGCCTTGGTACCCATCATTTAACATTCGCGTGCCTTTTTGAATGGCTTCTTCGAAGGTTCGGCCGATAGCCATAACCTCGCCAACACTTTTCATCTCACTACCGATTTCTGTGACAGCGTGTGAGTATTTATCTAAGTCCCAGCGCGGAATCTTGACAACCACATAATCTAAGGCTGGCTCAAAGAAAGCAGAGGTTTTTTGGGTAATAGAGTTTTTGAGTTCAGGTAATGTTTTCCCAAGTGCTAACTTGGCAGCCACATAGGCTAAAGGATAGCCAGTAGCTTTTGAGGCCAAGGCAGACGATCGGGATAAACGAGCATTTACTTCAATAATGCGGTAGTCACTAGTTTCCGGGTTCAAGGCGTACTGAATGTTGCACTCACCCACAATTTTAAGTTCACGGATTGTGTCCATGGCAACTTGGCGAAGTAAAAAATACTCATGGTTGTTCAACGTCTGAGACGGTGCGATCACAATTGATTCACCAGTGTGAATACCAACTGGGTCAAAGTTTTCCATATTACAGACGGTAATACAGTTATCAGCTTGGTCTCGAACCACTTCGTACTCAATCTCTTTCCAACCCGCTAATGATTCTTCGACAATTACTTGGGGTGCTGTGGCGAATGCTTTCTTCAGCAACGCGCTTAGGATAGCCTCTGAGGAAGCCACACCTGACCCTGCACCTCCCAAGGCAAAACCTGTCCTCAACATGACCGGATAGTGAAGTTCTCTGGCATATGCCAACCCATCCTCAAGCGAAGTGACAATCCTCCCCCTTGCTGTTTTCAACCCAATCTTCCCGAGTCTTTCAGCAAATCGTTCTCTGTCCTCCGTATCGACGATTGCCTGTACTGGCGTACCTAATACTTGTACGTGATACTTTGCTAAAATTCCGGAATGATACAAATCCATGCCACAGTTCAATGCAGTCTGCCCCCCAAATGACAACAGAATGCCTTGGGGTTTTTCTTTCTGAATAACTTTCTCTACAAAGTACGGTGAGACAGGCAAGAAATAAATCTCATCTGCCAAACCTTGTGAAGTTTGAATCGTGGCCACATTTGGATTGATTAGGATAATGCGTTTTCCTTCTTCTTTCAGCGCTTTGATGGCTTGCGTCCCTGAGTAGTCAAACTCGCCTGCCTCTCCAATTTTCAGTGCTCCTGATCCAAGGAGTAAAACGGTGTGAATGGTGTTTGGCATGTGATCTTTCATGTTAATACCTCAAAAATCCAATCAGTATCAAATGGGCCTGGCTCCCCTTCCGGATGGAACTGAACACTCCAGGCTTTTTGTTGGGTACTTTGTACCCCTTCATTCGTATTGTCATTTAAGTTTACAAACCACTCTTTTACTGTTGAGGGCAAGGATTCTCTCTTGACGGCATACCCGTGATTTTGTGAGGTTAAATAGGCTTTTTTCGTCGAAAGGTCTTGGCATGGCTGATTAAGCCCTCGGTGCCCGTATGGCAATTTATATGTATCTCCACCAACAGCCAAGGCGAATAATTGATGACCCAAGCAAATGCCTAAGAAAGGAATTCCTTTAGCCAATACTTCCTTAATGTGTCTCACGGTAATAAGGCAATCTTTTGGATCACCAGGACCATTGGAACACAGGACGCAATCAAATTTTTCCTTCAATTCAAATGGGCTCATGTCCCAGGGAATTCGGATAATGGTGAAACCTTTATTAAGCAGCGCTCTCAAAATACCGTGCTTAACGCCGCAATCTATCACCACTACTGTTTTGCCATTTGCCAGCTTCTTTTCTGGAGTGTAATGCAACACTTTTGGATAACTGACTCGCTGAACTTGGTTAACGGATTGCGCTTTTTTCCAGACGGGTGATTTTTTCTTAAAGGAGATTACTCCTCTCATACTTCCAAATTGGCGTAGTTTCTGGGTCAAAGCCCGAGTGTCTATTCCTGTAATTCCTGGAACTTTATTTTTCCGTAACCACTGGGAAAATGATTGAGTAGACGCGTGGTGAGACTCTTCCACAGTCAGATCACCCACTATCACGGCTTGTGTCCAAACTTTTTCAGATTCAAAATTTTCTGATAGGTGTGGGGCTCGAGCAATAGATTTAGGAACTCCATAATTTCCGATTAAAGGAAATGTGAAAACTAAAATCTGACCGGCAAAGGATGGATCAGAGAGACTTTGACAGTACCCAGTCATCCCAGTTGAAAAGACGACTTCACCGGCAACTTCAAGTTCTGCTCCAAAATGATCACCTTCAAATACGCTACCGTCTTCTAAATGTAAGTATGCTTTCATAAGGTACTCGGTGTTCCGGCAACAAAGCCTCTAGATGCAAAAAAAATCCCGACTGAATCGGGATGAAACACAAATTTAAGACAATCTTTGTCATTATGACAAAGAATTACGAATGAATTAGGCAAAAAAAAACTAGTGTCTGGCACTAGAGAGTACATTCTAGTTATGTATTTCCATAAATGCAAGTTCGGATTTTCCCGTCGAGTAGCAGCGGATTTTCAGCTTCTTTTCAGATAAAAGCGTATAATAACGATATGAGAATTTTAGTTGTCGAGGATGAACATAGAATTGCCAATACGGTAAAAAAGGGACTTGAACAAGAACGTTACGCCGTAGATGTTGCCTATAGTGGGAGTGATGGTTTTGACCTCGCCCTCACAGAAGATTATGATCTTATCATTCTTGACTTAATGTTGCCTGAAATGGATGGCTTAACCATCTGCAAAGAGCTTAGAGCAAAACACATTCACACCCCGATTTTAATTCTGACTGCTAAAGGTCAACTCCATGACAAAGTCACTGGACTTGATACTGGCGCTGATGACTACTTAACCAAACCGTTTTCCTTTGAAGAACTTTTAGCCAGAATTCGCGCCCTATCACGTCGACCTAAAACCGTCATTGACTCGGTCTTAAATATTGGCGACTTGAAACTAGACCCTCAACAGTACGTGGCTGAAAGATCTGGCCAGAGCATTCAGCTTTCAAGCAAAGAGTTTTCATTATTAGAATACTTGATGCGGCACCCCAGGAAAATCTTAACAAA
The DNA here is from genome assembly GCA_964574595.1 of uncultured Pseudomonadales bacterium. GTDB lineage: Bacteria > Patescibacteriota > Microgenomatia > UBA1400 > PJMF01 > CAZNOF01. The sequence goes on from CAZNOF010000007.1 coordinate 60,896, forward strand.
AAAGCAAATTATCAGTCACGTTTGGGACTATGAAGCAGATGTTTTGCCTAACACTGTGGAAGTCTACATTCGTAACCTCCGAAATAAGATTGACCAACCTTTCAAGGATAAAAAAGCTTTAATTCAGACTGTTCGCGGCTTTGGGTATAAGATAGGAGAGTGACAATGTTCCGCTCCGCCCGCTTGAAATTAACTCTCTGGTATTTACTGATTATCATGTTCATTAGTTTGGCGTTTAGTTTTTTTATCTATAACGTCTTAATTACTGAAGTCCAAAGATTTGCTGACATGCAGCAGGCTCGAATTGAACATCAGGTAATGGAGAGTCAGTTATTTTATCAAGGATTTATTGATCCCAATCAGTCTGTCCCCGACTTTAGCAAACAACTTGTTGAGGAAACACAACGACGACTCATTTTCATTTTATTTATTATCAATGGCAGTATCCTGATTCTAGCCGGTGGCATCGGATACTTCTTGGCCGGGAGAACACTGCGACCAATTCAAGAAATGCTGAGCGAGCAAAATCGCTTCATTTCTGATTCATCCCACGAACTGAGAACACCACTCACCTCATTGAAAACAGCCATGGAAGTCAGTCTCAGGGATAAAAACTTAAAACTAGCGGAAGCCAAAACCATCCTGAACGAAAGCATTGATGAGGTAAATAAACTTCAGGCACTTTCTGATGGTTTGTTGCAATTAGCGCAGTATCAAAAACCAAATAACTCCATTCCATTCAGTACCATTTCACTTAAGGCCGTGGTGGAAAAATCGATTAAGCATGTCTCACCGATGGCTCAGAAAAAATCGATAACCATCCATGACCAAACTGCGGATATTACATTTGAGGGCAATGCTTTTGGCATGACTGATTTGCTGGTCATCTTATTAGATAATGCCATTAAGTACACTGCAAACGAAAAGAATATTTTCCTTTTCTCGAAGCAGAAAGATGGCTTTTTACAGATTCTTGTTCAAGATCAAGGTATAGGCGTCAATGAAAAGGATATTCCCCATTTATTTGATCGCTTTTATCGAGCAGATGAAGCGCGATCGAAAGAATCCATTGGTGGCTACGGGCTCGGACTATCCATTGCTAAGAAAATCGTGGAATCCCATAAAGGCACTATCCAAGCTAAAAAGAACGTAGAAGACGGGAGCACATTTGTGGTTCTTATCCCTCTTAAACAATCCTTTATAAGAAGACCTCACCTTTTCAGTTAGATTTCAGAGAACGAGACTAAACTACTACTTATTAGTAGAAAAGACTTACGTATCATGCAAAAAATCAATTCAATTAAAAAATGGCTAATAAACAGCCCACTCATCGTGAAAGCTGGCCTACTGTTAATGATCTTGGCGATAGGCTGGTTTGCTTACTCTAAAGTAGGAGCCACGTCATCTTCTCAGCAGGCTCAGTATCAAACTGCTCAAGTTGGAAAAGGGACTATTGTGGTCACAGTGACTTCATCAGGTTCTGTTTCTAGCGCTAATAGTGGCTCAGTCACTACACAAGCTTCTGGGGTGGTAACCAAGATTTTAGTCAAAAACGGCCAACAGGTAAAAACAGGACAAGAAATTGCCACTTTTGACTTGGACCAAACTTCAAAACAAAAATATGCGGCTGCGCTAGCATCTTACCAGAGCGCCAAGAACAACCTAGCCAGTGCACAGGCCAAACTGTATTCGCTCCAAGCTGCTGAGTTTAAAGCCAATCAACAGTTTATGAATGGCAAAGGAACTTCTACCACACCAGATACTTCTGACCCTAATTACATTCAAGAAAATGCAACTTGGCTACAAGCAGAAGCTGACTATAAAAACCAAGCTTCCGTCATTTCCCAAGCTCAGACACAACTCAATTCAGCATCTCTGGCATTACTCCAAGTCTCTCCGACCGTGACTTCTCCAATTTCTGGAACCGTCACAGGATTATCACTCCAGGTGGGCTCAGTCTTAGGATCAGCTTCAGATTCAAGTGGCAACCAAACTGCTCAAAAAATCGCCAGTATACAAACAACTGCTCAACCAACAATCACCGTAAACTTAACCCAAGTAGATATTCCAAAGATTAAAGTTGGCAACAAGGCAACCTTAACCTTTGATGCCTTTTCAGATAAGACGTTCACCGGTGAAGTGGTTAGTATCGATACAATCGGCTCAGTTAGTTCTGGGGTCACCACATACCCAGCGGTCATTAAATTAGATACCAGCTCAGCTGACATCTTCTCAAATATGACAGCTACCGCCAACATTATCACCGACAGTAAATCGGACGTCCTGATTGTACCTTCCAGTGCCCTAGTGAGCTCAAATGGCGAAACCTTCGCCAGAGTTCTCAAAAATAATCAGGAAACCCAAGTGGCTGTCACGACAGGGCTCGCGTCTAGTACGCAGGTGGAAATTACTTCAGGCTTAAGCGAGGGAGATATGGTCATTACTGGTACAACTTCCTCTGCAGCTGCCACCACCTCAACTACTAGTACAACGTCTGTTTTCAGTACCTTGGGTGGCGCTAGAGGCGGTGCTGCTGGCGTAAATGTCGTCAGAGTTAGAGGTAACTAATATGGCTAATTCTGTGCCGGCAATTAAAGTCTCTCATATCTCCAAAATTTATAAGATGGAAGGTGGTTTGGAGACTGTAGCTTTGTCTGATATTACCTTTGAAGTTAAAAAAGGCGAGTTTGTAGCAATCATGGGACCCTCCGGTTCTGGCAAATCCACCTTGATGCACATTTTGGGTGCTCTGGATAAACCAACCAGTGGTGAGTATATTCTTGATGGTGAAAATGTTTCGCAACTTGATGATGATGATTTAGCAGATATTAGAAATCGCAAAATTGGCTTTATTTTTCAGGCATTTAACCTTCTCCCAAGAACAACAACTATGAAAAATGTGATGCTACCAATGGCGTACGCTGGCTTGCCAAAAGACGAGCAACTCAGAACTGCTCAGAAGTACTTAGAAATGGTTGGCTTAGGTCACCGGCTCCAGCACACTTCGAATCAACTTTCTGGTGGACAACAACAAAGAGTCGCCATTGCTCGATCGCTCGTATTAAACCCGGCAATTTTATTAGCTGATGAACCAACAGGAAATATTGCTACCTCGCAAGCTGCTGAGATTATGTCCATCTTTCAACAGTTAAACGATGAAGGACACACCATCGTCATGATTACCCATGAACCAGATATTGCTGAGCACGCAAAAAGAGTCATTCACATCCGTGACGGTAAAATTTCAGCAGATACGACTCAACATCAGCAACGTAGAGCAAAAAGAAATACAAAAATCGTAGAAGATCAATAACATATGAATTTACTCGATCTATTTTTTGAAGGACTGAATACTTTGAACGTCAACAAGATGAGAACCGGCTTGGCAATCTTAGGAATTGTGATTGGTATTGGCAGCGTGATCGCCCTGGTCTCACTTGGCCAGGCAAGTCAGCAGGCTGTTCAATCTCAGATTCAGTCACTCGGCGCTAACCTGATTACCGTGAGTCCGGGTTCTCAGCAGAGTGGGCTGGTGCGTGGAGCGGAGGGTGGTGGAACCACCTTAACCAATGACGATGCTAAAGCCATTAAAACTTCTTCTTCTGTTACAACTATCGCCAACGTTTCTCCAGAATATTCTGGTCGAAGTCAGGTGACTACCGGTTCAACGAATGCCAATACCCAAGTGATTGGCGTTGAACCTATCTACACCTCTGTTCATAAGATTTCCATTTCTTCAGGCAACTTTATTACTCAACGGGATGTCGACACCATGGCTAAAGTCGCAGTTATTGGCCCAACAGTAGTTACTAATTTATTTAATGGAGCTGATCCAATTGGTCAAACCATCCGAGTAGGAACACAAACTTTAACGGTTGTGGGTGTGACTGTTTCTAAAGGTGGCACGGGATTTCAAAACCAAGACGACATTATCTATGTTCCCTTGTCGACTGCTCAAAAACAAATTTATGGGAAAAATTACTTGAGTTCAATCGCTCTTGAAGCTAAAAGTTCTGAGGTAATGGTCCAGGCTCAAGATGAGGTGGGGTACTTGCTCTTATCCAGGCACAAGTTGACCGATCCAGCTAAGGCTGACTTTTCAATATTTTCGCAACAGGACATTTTAAATACTGTTTCTGCCACCACAGGCACATTCACTACGCTTCTGTCAGGAGTTGCCGCCATTTCACTGCTCGTTGGAGGTATTGGCATTATGAACATCATGCTGGTGACGGTAACTGAACGAACAAGAGAAATCGGCTTACGAAAAGCATTGGGAGCCAAGAAAAAAGTCATTACCACGCAGTTTTTAATCGAATCAATCTTGTTAACATTTACTGGTGGAATCATTGGCGTATTCTTCGGCATTGCCGCTTCATTTGCCATTGCTCAATTTACCAGTTCTCCATTCGTCATTTCTCCTCCTTCAATTCTGCTGGCTTGTGCGGTCTCAGCAGTGATTGGCATTCTGTTTGGCTGGTACCCAGCTCAACGAGCTGCCAATTTGCAGCCTATCGAAGCATTGAGATATGAATAAATAATAAAAAAGGAGTCTTTATGAAAGACATGAAAAATCAATCTATGCTCATTACGGTGGTCGCCGTGGTAATTGTGGGAGCCGCTGCATTCTTTGGAGGTATGAAATATCAACAAAGTAAACAATTTGCTGGCTTTCGGATGGGTGCTGCGGGAATGATGGGTCAGCAAGGAAACAGACAATTTGTGGCGGGTCAAAATGGTCGTACCGGGACAGCAAATAGTATGAGACCAGTTGTAGGTGAGATTCTGAGTATGGACGACAAATCAATTACGGTAAAACTCCAAGACGGTAGCAGCAAAATTGTGTTACTTCCAGATACAGCAACCTACAGCAAAACTGACACCGGTTCAAAAGCTGATTTAAAGGTTGGTGGCAAAGTGGGTGTTTTTGGCACCACGAATAGTGACGGCAGTGTGACTGCTCAAACAGTTCAAGAGAATCCGGCTTTTGGAATTGCTGGCCCGGGCATGATGCGTGAAGTAATTACTTCCCCTTCTCCTGCCACAAAATAATTTTCTTTAGCCTGGTAACCCCTGCACGAACGTGTAGGGGTTTTTGTTTCACTGTTGACCTTTGCTTGAAACCATATTAGTTTACAGAGAGCTATAAGCAAGCTACAGTAAGCTAACAATAATTTCAAAGAATGGTCATCATGAAAAAGCCAGCATTCCCATTAATTCCCCAAGCAAAGAGTTCTTACTTCATACAGGAATACAAACCATCCGTACAAATTGAAGGTGTGAAGTTAATAGATTTGCCACATATTAATAATGAAGAAGGTGACTTTTCCGAAATTCTCAGAATTAACGAGGAGGGTTGCCTTGAGCGCTTTCCGAACTTTAAATTACGCCAAATCAATCGAACTGAGCTTTTTCCTCAGTCCATCAAAGCTTGGCACTTCCATTTTAAACAAGATGAAATTTGGTACACAGGTCCAGCAAACCACATTGTAGTAGGATTATGGGATCTGAGAGCTGACTCAAAAACGAGTGGTCAATCAACAAAAATCATCTTAGGTAATGGCAACCGCAACATGCTGTATATTCCAACTGGAGTGGCACATGGCTCGATTAACACCTCATCAAAATCTATTAACTTATTCTACTTTGTGAACCAACAGTTCAATCTCCAAGATCCTGATGAGCAAAGAATTCATTGGGATGCGCTAGGCGCAGACTTTTGGAAGCCAGAGCGAGACTAATAAGGTGACATACGCTTAAAAATGAGTTTAGGAAAAAATTTGCGGTAACAGTGAGCATTTTGCTTCTTTGGAAGATCTTTCTTCTTTTGGTTGCAGTCTTAGCAACTAAGCTACTGACATTTATTCCTACGTTTACCCCGTTTGTGAGTGAGTACGCACGTAAGTATCCTTATTTAGTAGGTATTTGGGGTAACTTTGATGGCATGCATTACTTAAGTATTGCTCGTCACGGATATGAGCCATTGAAGCAGGCGTTTTTCCCCCTTTACCCACTTCTCATTTGGACTGTTCATAGGATTGCAGGAATCTCATATCTTTACTCTGCATTGTTTGTGTCCCATTTTTTCTTTATTTGCACAGTTCCAGTACTTTATTTCTTAACCAAAAGAGATGGACAGTTTAATTGGTACTTTTTCCTCGCGATTCTATTGTTGTATCCAACTTCTTTCTTTTATGGTGCCGTATACAACGACGCCTTATTTTTCTTTCTTGCCACGCACTCAATATTCTTTGCTAGGAAGCAAAATTGGTTAGTTGCAAGTCTTTTTGCTGGACTAGCCTCAATTGCCCGTTTAAATGGCTTAGCATTAGGGGTCTATATTGGTCTGGAGTACATCTTGGCTCAGGCAACATTGAAGGAAAGTTGGGATGTCAAATATATTGTCAAAAGTATTAAACGGAAGCTGCAGCTCTCTGAAATTTGGAAGAGTAAAATCCTGGCTGTTTTACTCGTTCCATTTGCCTTTGGTTCATACCTTTACTACCTCCAAGTAACTTTTGGGGACTGGAGAACACTTTTTAGATCCATGGAGATTTGGAAACAAAGTCACTTCACCTTTCCGCCAATTGTCGTTTGGCATTATGTAAAAATCCTGCTGACTTACTCCCCTAATCAACCAAACTACTGGATCGCAGTCTTAGAATTCTTTACTGTACTCTTTTACTGTCACGTATTGCTTTTATCAATCAAGAAAATTCGCTTGTCTTACTGGATATTTATTGCCGTTTGTATTCTTATTCCATGGACAACAGGTACTTTTCAGGGCATGCCCAGGTACGCACTCCATCTTTATCCCTTTTTCCTGGCTTGGAGTATTTTGTTAGCTGAGCAAAGTAAAGTAACCAAAGTTTTCTACTTTTTTGTTTCTGTTCTGGCACTCATTTTTATTCTTACACTCTTTACTCGTGGCTACTTTGTTACATAATTTTTATGAGAAAACTCCCTAGCTTAAGCATTTTCTTTCCATTTTTTAATGATGGGGGTACGGTTCAAAAGGCTGTGGATTTAGCCTTCTCACTTGGAACACAACTGACAGATGATTTAGAAGTGATTGCGATTCATGGTGGAGACTCCACCGACGACACCCTTCACCAAATCAAACTCGCCAAAAGAGCTCATCCTACTTTAAGGGTTATCGATCAAACAGCAAATAAAATTGGCTATGCCGTGATTAAGTACGGTTTTGAGACAGCAAGAAAGGACTGGGTCTTTTACACAGATGGTGATCTGCAATATGACGTAGCTGAACTTAAACATTTAGTACTAAAGCAACTCTCTACAGGTGTGGACGTAGTAAATGGCTACAAGGTTAACAGAGGTGACAACTCTGCCAGAATCTTGCTCGGGCGACTCTATCAGCAGTTAGCTCATTCCCTCTTCAAATTACCAATCCGAGACATTGACTGTGACTTCAGACTAATTAGGAGAAACTGCCTTAAAAAAACCCACTTAACAACCACACATGCCTCTATTCTCCCTGAGTTAATTTGCCAGTTGGCGGCGCAAAAATGTTCCTTTGCAGAAGTCCCAGTTTCTCACTTCGCCAGGAGCTACGGGAAATCAAATTACACTTGGTGGAAACTGAGTTGGGAGAAACTGACAGGTGACACGAAACTCCTCTTCAAAATCTGGTCTAAACAAATCCTGGGAAGAAATCGATCATAATCTTTTCCTGCTTAATTCCCATTGATGCAAGAACAGCTGCGTACGCTGTCACCATGGCATGAGGTCCCGAAAGATAGTACATTCTGTCAACAAAATCAGGAACTTCTTTTTTGATCAGCTCTGCATCAATTCTGCCGACATATCCATCCCAATTTTTCGGAATCATCCCATCACTACTCAATGTATAGACTGTTCTCATTCCAAAGGCTGTCTGAGCTTTTTGAAAAGTGTCTTGGTAAATAATGTCATCAGCATTTTTATTGGCAAAGAAAAGAACGATATCTCGTGGTTCCTTTTTATCGATAACATACTGAATCATACTTCTAAACGGAGTAATACCTATTCCACCCCCAATAAAGACAATCTTTTGTGAGTGATCTTTTGGCAAGACAAAGTCTCCAGAAAGTTGATCAACCATAATTTTCTCACCTGCGTTCATGAGGAGTAATTTCTTCTTAAAGCTGCTTGAGTCGGAAAACACTTTGATCGACAAACGGATATCATTTTCTGTAGGTGACGATGCGATTGTAAAATATCGCCGATTCCCACGGCTATCGGGATGAGCATGACCCAGCGTCCACTCTAAATATTGGCCAGCCGTGAAAGGTAGCTTTTTCTCTGTTTCAAAAATAAATTCGTACAAATCTGAAGACAACTTGTTCTTTTTCTTTAAGCGCAGAGCCTGCTTAATTTTGGGTGTTACGATGTAGGAGAAGAGGTTTCCCAAAACCAATGCTACTTCAGGCGTTGAGTAGACCGGTCCAATGTGAAACTGAGCGCCAAAAAGAATTCCCACTAATACTCCATACATCACCCTTAACTGTAAAGTTGGTGGAGTCGTCAAAGGTTCAGTTAACATGATTGTGCCAAAAAATAAAATTGGCCAAGAAGTAACAATTTGCGTTAAGACATCTACTAAGTTTAAGTGCGCTAGTACACCCATTAACAGAATCATTGAAATAGCTGGAATGATGAATGCAAAAAACAGATGGAAACGACGAATTTTTCTAACAATCAGCAGCCCAATAATTGCAGTAGTGGGGATCATCACAGAACTACCGACCCACCAAGTCGCCCCGCCAAGAGTCGTCAGTCCTAAAATCACAGCCGCAACTGCTGCGGGATTGAAAAGATGCTTTTTTTGTAACGCAAGCAAGTACTTTGAACTCATACTGATTACACCCGCCAAAACGAGTAATGGAATTCCGGAAACTTTCGTAAAAGGTGAGAACAGAAAGAATAAAATAAGTGCGGTAATTGTGGCTGACTCCACATTTATGGAAACCTGCAGGAGCCTTCCCCAAACTTGGTTCGTCACATAACAACTTGCAAATAGAATGAATAATGACGCCACCATAAACACGGGATTAAATGACAAAAGACCAACGGCACTGAATACAACTGCTTGAATCACGAGAAACAATAATCCATAAAGGACTAACCGGTACATCGTGATCGTGTTTAAGAGTGAGTCAATTTTGTTGATGACAACTGTCATAGATTACCTTTCAAAAAACAGCTCTCCTGGAAAGTGATTTGAAACGTCGGTCGTCCCATCAGAAAATAAAACTACATACTCGAATTCATACGTAGCTTGTAGTTTTTGAGCTGATGTGAAGAACAAGGCAGTAGCTAATGCATCTGCTGTCAAAGTATCATTGGCAATCACCCAAGTGGCTAGTATGTGGGTGGGAGAAGTTAAAGTGTGTGGACTGATTAGGTGGTGAAACTCTCCCCACTTTCTTCTGTTTCCCGCTGAACCGCAAATACTTTTATTTTTCACTTCAGCAACACCAATGACTTTAGTGATATCAGATGGATTCTCCAACCCAATTCTCATTGGGGCAGAATTATCATTTTCAGCAGAACTACACAGAATATCACCACCGGCATCGATACAAAATGAGTAAATACCTTGCTGATTTAAAACATCTCCCACAAGATCGATTAAATACCCTTTGCCTCCTGCGCCAAAATCAAGCAAAATCGGCTTCTTAATCGTTAAACTAGTCTTTGTAAAAGAGAGATAATCTTCCCATAATCCTGGCTTTTTAAGTGGCTTTGAAATAAGGGAGTATCTTGCGTCATAACCAGCATCTGACATCACTTGTCCAATTAATGGTGTAAAAGCGCCTTCGGTTAACCGATAAAGATCATGGTACAAGGACAGTAATTTTTCCCCATCAGCTGGCAATCTGTACTCACCCGAATTTCTAGACATCTCGAAGATAGTCGAGTCCTCACGAAAGCGTGAGTAGTACTTATCAAAAGCATCTATTCTTTTTTGAATAAGCGTATAGACATCTCTTAGCTTTGCGGAATTTACTTCATCAAAAAGATCAATTTGCCATTTGGTGCCAATTGCTTCAAAGTCAAATTGATTCATGAAAAACGACGATCTTAAACTTTTGCCTCAGTCTTAATTTTTGTGATAGCATCGTTAAAACCTTGTGGGGTTAATGATGAGCCAGAGACTTTAGAAAGGTTTACTTCATTAATATTTTTACCAATTACTTGAGCTTTATAATTTTCAATGAATGTTTGTTGGAATTGCTTGGACATTGGTCGCTCTGCTTTAGCGGTTACCTCGGCATCTGAAATCACGTTATCTTTTAAAGTCACTTTGACTTCAATTTGTTCAGGACCACCTGGAGAAACATAATCACCCACAACATCATATTGACCATCTTTGTACTTTGCTGTCGATGTGTCAGAAGTTGGTGAGGCTTCTACTTTAGCAGCTGGGGTGGGTGTTTCGGCGGGAACTGTAGAACTGGCTGCACAACCAGAAAGTGAAATAACTGCGATGACGACAAGGCCTACGAGAAGATGTTTTTTCATATGATTTAGCCTAACAAAGCAAACTGAAAATTTGCTGAATTTAAAGACTCCTTATATTTACTATTAACTCTGTCTCTTATCATGAAGCAACATGTTGACGGCATTGTCCAATGAACCAGCTTTCGTGATCTTGCCACCATTGACGAAGAAGATTTCGTCAGCATTCTCAATCGTATTTAACCTATGGGCGATGATCACAATTGTGGTAGATTTTGGCAGCTGCTGAATGATCTCGTCTAACTGTTTTTCTGTGACGGTATCGATGTTCGCAGTTGCCTCGTCTAAAATTAAGAGTTCCGGATGTCTTAGCACGGCACGAATAAAGGCAATGAGCTGCTTCTGTCCTAAGCTCATTGTGTCTCCACTGCTGGTGACCTTTGTTTCCAACCCTTTATCAAATCGCTTTAGGATTTCATCTAAGTGAGACTCCTCTAAGACTCGGGCTAACTCTTCAGCTGAGTATTTCTCGTAAAGCAGATTGCCGTAAACAATGTTATCTCTGACCGTACCATTGAAGAGAAACGGTTCTTGCAAAATAAAGCCGATTTTTTGCGTTCTTTCAGTAGGCGTCCAACTTGATATGTTTCTACCGTCTAATAGAATTTCACCAGACGTTGGATCGTATAATCGAGCCATGAGAGATGCTGTTGTTGTCTTACCCCCACCAGTCGGGCCAACCAATGCATACGTCTTTCCTTTTTTCAGGGTGAAGTTGATATCACTTAGCACTTCCTTACCGTCGGGGTAACCAAATGCCACATTTTTAAACTCAAGCAGGTTATTTGTTTTTTCTATTGACGTTTCCTTTGTTGTTACAACCGCTAGATTATTCTCTAAACTTAAAATTTCTGATATTCGATCCCAGCCTGCCAACGCTTGTTGGAAGGAAGCCCACAAACTAGCAATCTGTCTCAGTGGGTCATAAAAGCGTGACATGTACGTTAAGAAACTGATGAGTAAACCAACAGACAAGTCTCCAATCGTTATCAGATAGATACCATAGGTCAGAATAATGATTTGAGCCACATTAGAAGAAAAGTCGTAGATTGGAGTAAATATGCCATTAGCAATTCCTGCTTTTACAGCACTCACAAAGTTTAGTTGATTGGCTTGTTGAAATTTCTCTCTGAAGTAGTCCCTTCTGTTGAAAGCAACAATTACTTTAAAGTTGTTCAAGCTCTCTTGGATTTCCGCACTTAAATTGCCAGTACTCTGTAAGTTTTTTGTATTTTGCTTCTTCACCCAAACAGATAGTAAGCGAGTGATTATGAACAATCCAACAGCAGGCAGTAATGCAGCAATTCCCAATTTAAAATTAATAAATAAAACGAAAATTCCAGCACCCACCATGATAAAAACGTTTCCAACAAATCGCATCAGCGTCTCAGAAAAAAATTGATTCAATTTATCGGTGTCATTGTTAATTCGGGAGATTAAATCACCGGCTTTATTTTGATTAAAAAAGGCAACTGGCAATTCTTGTAATTTGTTAAAAATCACATTCCGCAGTTTGAAAAGCACCCGCTGACCTACTCTACCCATCACTCTGAGTTGGATGTAACTAGCCACAAATGCACACAGATAAATTGTCAGTAGTATGCCACTGAATACAAGAACGCCATGAAACTGTTTGGCTTGGATATAGGTGTCAATTGTATGACCAACTAAAAAGGGAGCGGCTAATGTGAGCGAGGAGTTGATTAAAATTGCTAAAAATGCGATCACTAAATTTTTCTTCTCATCAGCGATTAATGGAAAGAACTGCTTCAGGGGAGCAGTTAACGGGCGTTTAGTCGCCTTAGAAGTAGCGTCGTTATTCAGCGTGTAGTTCATAATGATTGGTGCTCTTTTGAGAATTAAAGATCTGAACATACTCTGGCGAACTCTTCATCAGTTGTTTGTGCGTTCCCTTAGCCAGAATCTCACCTTCCATGAGCAGAATGATTTCTTCGTAGTTTTCAACTGAGGCAATCTTTTGCGTTACAGAAAGTAAAGTCAAATCTGGGTAATTTTCAGAGATATTGGCAACTATTTTTTGCTCTGTTTTAGTATCAATTCGAGCCGTGAAGTCATCGAGTAAAAGAATCTTTGGATTCACTGCCAATGCTCTTGCTAACATGATTCGTTGTTTCTGACCGCCAGACAAACTGGTTCCTCTTTCCGAGACTACCGTGTCTAACTTTTCTGGTAATGAGTTAATGAAGTCATCAAGCTCTGCAGTTTTGATTGCCTTCTCTAAATCGTGATCCGTGACAGATGTACTAAAAGCAATGTTTTCTCTCAAACTCATATTAAAAATAATACTGTCTTGAAAAACAAAGCCAATCTGCTGATACACCGACTGTTGATCATAATTCTCTAATGTTTTTCCATCAAACAAAATTTGGCCGGTAGTGGGTCGAGTTAAACCAGTTAATAAATAGAGCAGTTGCGTTTTACCCGCCGCCGTTGGGCCGATCACCGCCACTTTCGTTCGCGGCTTCACAGAAAATGAGATGTTTTTTAGAGTGGGTTTGTCACCAAAATTAATTGTCACATCTTTTACTTCAATTTTTCCCGTCAGATTGGCTACTTCTTCTCCACTTGGTTTCTGCTCCGGTACATCCAAGACCTCGGAAACCCGTTTGTAAGAAGCGGCAGCTCTACCGATGACACTGCTCATAAACCCAATCAGAATGATTGGAAAAATTAAAATGGATAGATAACTTAAGAAGGCTGTGAAGTCACCTAAACTCATCGTGCCATCAATCACAAATTTGCCACCCAAAGCTAATATTGAAAGAGACGCCATGTTCCCAACAAAAGTAATAATCGGAATTAAACTAGCAAACAGTTGCAGAATACTAAAGCCAATATTTTTCGCCTCCATATTGGCTGCCAAGAATTTTTGATACTCAGGTTGTTGAGAGTTCAAGATTCTGATCAGGGCTGATCCCAAAATGCTTTCATTAATAACTTTATTTAACCAGTCAATCGCTTCTTGGCCTCGTTTAAATAAAATTCCCATTTTTGAAAAGAGAAAAATAAATGTACCGGCAATAATTGGCAAGATCATTAAGACAACTAGAGCAAGCCGCCAGTTAATCATCAGTAATAATGTGCTGGCACCGATGATCAAAAAAAGTGAAGAGACTATCGAAGCAATCGCCTGCGAGACAAAGAGCTTGACTGAGTCAATATCTGAGGTCAAGTTTGTGAGTAATCTAGAAGGAGAAGCTGATTGAATATATGCATAATCCTGACGAGAAATTTTGGCTGCCACTTGCTCACGTAAGTCCTTGGCAACTCTCTCAGAAGCGTACGTTTGAACAATACTTTGTAAGTACAACAAGACAAGAATCGCTACCGAAGCAACTGAAAACTGAAGCATTAAATTTGTAAGCTGGAATTGGCCCTGATTAAATGAATCTATTGCTGAACCAGTAATTTTGGGCAACAGTAAATTCAGTCCATTAGCAGCAAACGCTAAGAGGATGAGCAAAATAATATATCCAGTATATGGTTTCAGCAGCCCAAGCAAACTTGGACCAGAACTTTTATTTTTCATGAAAAACTTTCGGACGCCATCATACCAAATAAATGAGGTACGATATAGCTATGAAACGATTGGAGTTCTTTTTTTCAGTGCTCGTGCTTGGTCTTTTTGGGGTGTTTACCATCTTGGTTAGACAACACCTCTTTGATCAACTTGATTTAGATCTCACAGTCAAATTACAAGATCACATTTCTCACTTTTTTGACACTGGCTTCTCTTTTTTTAGTATTTTGGGAGCCGCTGAAATTATCAGTTTCTTTTTGCTCGTTCCGCTATTTCTCTACTATAAATCAAGAGGTATTCTCATATTTTTGGCCTACGGTTTTGGACTCTTTATAGAAGTTGTGGGAAAAACATTCCTAACTCACTCTGGCCCACCGCACCTCTTTTTTCGCAATGACATCAATTTTCACTTTCCTAGCTCATACATTGAAACGTTGCATTCGTACCCATCGGGTCACTCTTATCGCACAGTCTTTATTGCTTATGTCTGGTTTGTCTATCTGTTTGAACGATATCCCTCACGAGTTACTCGCAGCATTGTCTTCCTCATAATTGCAAGTTTATGTGCTATCATGCTGATCTCGAGAGTCTCTCTGGGCGAACACTGGACAACGGACGTTGTTGGTGGAAGTCTGCTCGGTCTTGGGTTAGCAATGGCTAGCTGCGCCTTGAGAAAACCTGTCATAAAGAAACAAAAGCACCACTCATGAAGTTTGATCGACCAATCCCAAAGATTCCACCCATTCCTTTTACTCCAGAAGCATATCAGCAACTTCAAGATAATTTTGATCGACTTACAAACGAACGAAAAGAAGTGATGATCCGATTACAAACAGCGCGCGAAATGGGCGATTTATCCGAAAACGGGGCGTATATTTATGCAAAATTTGAACTTGGTTCAATTACTCGTCAATTGAGTCAGCTGAGACATTTACTGAAAAATGGGGTGGTGGTTCAAAAATCGCTTGATAATGACAAGGTGGTATTTGGCTGCACGGTGACACTGACAAATGGGAAAAAAGAGTTAACCTTCACCTTAGTCAGTATGCACGAATCAGATCTAGCCAACCATAAACTTTCTATTGAGAGCCCGATCGGAACAGCCATATTAGGAAAAAAGGTTGATGATACAGCACAAGTTGAAACACCGAATGGAAAAATTGAGTATAAAATCGTAAAAATTGCTTGATTTCTTGTGGATTTCTTATTTAGACATATTGTGTATACTTTGGAAGACAAAAATTATAGAGGAGTTATGCCATCATACCCTATCCACGCCACTCAACATAAACAAGCAGTCATCTCATTAGGGGGATCTCTTATTGTCCCTAATGAAATTGACTCTGCTTATCTCGCAAAGTTCAGAAAATTCATTCAAGACCAGCTCCAAGAAGGCTGGACTTTTTTTATTGTGACAGGTGGTGGTGCACCAGCACGCAAATATATTGAAGCGGCAAGAGATGTCTTGAATAATGAACTGACTAAAGATGACATGGACTGGCTGGGAATTCACGCAACTCGTATGAATGCTCACTTAGTGAGAACATTGTTCAGAAATGAAGCCCAACCAAGTATTATTACCGATCCAGAAATTGATGAAGTAGATGAAACAAAAATTGTGGTTGTCTCAGGTTGGAAACCAGGTTGGTCAACTGATTTTGTCGGTACAATGATGGCCAAACGTTTTCAAATTCCTTACGTGATCAACCTCTCAAATATCAAACAGGTATTCACTGCGGATCCTAAAAAAGATCCCACAGCCAAACCAATTGACGTCATGAAGTGGTCAGATTACAGAGCCATGGTGGGTGATGAATGGACTCCTGGTCTTAATACACCATTTGATCCAATTGCCGCTCGTATGGCAGACGAAAATAATCTGACTGTACTTGTTATGGATGGAAGTAACTTGGACAACCTGAAAAAAGCGATGACTGAGGGTGAGTTTGTAGGTACTGTCTTAACAAACACCCCTTAATTTCAAGCTTTAATAAACTTCATTAGGCTTTGGCATAATGACATGCTCAATCTTGAGATCTTGTTTTATTTTGCTGGCAAGCGCCTCTCTTGAAACATCTTCGCCGTGCGCTAAAAATACCTTTTTGACGCCTTTTATTTGTCCCAGCCAGTGAAGTAGTTTGGGTTGATCTGCATGTGAGCTCATCGAATGTGTTTGATTAATAGTCGCATTCACCGCAACAAACTCCCCTTTGATCCTGACACTCTTTTGTCCCTCGAGAATTGCTCTGCCAAGGGTCGCCTCGGCTTGGTATCCCACAAATAACAGTCTGGTACTTGGAAGAGGCAAATATTGTTGAGCATGAGACACAATTCGTCCCCCGTTCATCATGCCACTACCGGCCACAATCACTTTCGCTCCTTCAGTGTCTTTTAACTCACTGCGCGTTTCTGGATTTGAAACGACCCGCAATCCAGGGAAGTGGAACGGTGTGCCTTTAGCTGCCTCTGCTTTGAGTTCTGGGTTGTAGAGATCTGTATATTGCTCAAAGACTTGAGTCACTTTTTCAGACATTGGGCTATCAAAAAAGACTGGAGTCTCCTCTTTTATTTTGCCATCTTTTTTCAAATGAACCAAAATGTGCAGGAGTTCCTGAGACCGCTCGATTGAAAAAGCCGGAATGAGCAAAGTTGCGCCAGTTTCTTCAACGGCATTAATCTCTGATTGAATGACTGAAGCCGCATCTTCTGCGGGATGAACTCTGTCTCCATACGTCGATTCCATTACCACCACATCACCTGAATCAATCACAGCCGTAGGACAAATCAAATCTTGTGGAGTATTTCCTAGGTCACCACTAAAAACCACTTTTTTCAGTTCTGATTTCGCTGAAGTATCAATGATCTCGATCATCGCAGAACCGAGAATATGACCCGCGTCACGGAAAGTCACCAAAAAATCTCCGATCGTAACTTGATGGTCATACTCAACTAATTCAGCCAAGTTCAAAATGGTTGTCACATCGTCTTCTTCATACAAAGGGTGCTCTGGGTGATCTTGGGCGTTAATTTTTGCCGCATCGTAAAGTGAGATTTCTGTGATATCTCTAGTAGCTGGAGTCATCCAAATTGGCTTGTTGAATCCTTGGGATAGAAGAGTTGGAAGTCGGCCACAATGATCTAAATGAGCATGTGTCAAAACTAATCCCAGGACTTGCGTGCAGTCACATTCTAAGGGCTCGAAATTGCTTTTTTCCAAATCCGCGGTACCTTGAAAAAGTCCGCAATCGATAAGCAGTGACTGACTAGAGTCTCCGGTCAGTAAGTAACAGGAACCGGTGACGGTTCCAGCGGCACCTAAGAATTTAATCTGCATAGAATCTCCTAGTTAGATTGATCTGGGTCAGGTACAAATTTTAATGCGATAGAGTTCATACAGTAACGCTTACCTGTAGGTTGAGGTCCGTCATCAAATACGTGACCCAGATGACCACCACATTTATCTAATACCTCTATTCGGGGTTCTCCGGGCAAACTACTATCCGCTTTGAGAATGACTGCATCAGGATTAATGGGAGCCCAAAAACTTGGCCAACCGGTGCCCGAATCAAACTTCTGTTCTGAGCGAAAGACCGGCTCATCACACCCAACACTATAATATGTCCCTTTTCGACTTTCGTGTAAGAGCACTCCAGTAAACGGCGTTTCTGTGCCTGCCTGACGAAGGATTTTGTATTGATCGGCAGTTAATATTCTTTGCCATTCTTCGTCACTTTTTACTTTTGCAGCATCTACAGCTGTTAGAGTCGTAGACGTGGTTACTGTTTTAACTGGTTCAAACTTCTTCTTCAGAAGCATGAACGAAATGACTACTAATATCGATCCAAAAAAGAAAATTATCAAACGAACTGTTCTTGAGTTCATAAGCCCAGTATAGCAAGCTGGCCACCATTTTCCTAACACGTTCTTCACTTGCTTCAGGAGAGAATTGAACTAGAATCCAATTACTCGACTATGAACCGACATCCTGAACAACAACCTTGGCCTAAATTTCCTGAGGAAGTTCGGGACCACAACCCATATTGGTTATTAAGACTGATGGAGTACGTCATACCAACAGTTTGTCCTAGAACGTTTGCCTTAGAAAGTCAGGTCCGAGAGTATCTCTTCACCTACATTCGACCCCATATTAACAAACTTCATGCTGAGCTCAACTTCGTGGACACTGAGTTCTTCTTTTTTCCAGGCGAAATAGTCAGAATTTTTTATATTTCAGGTTTTAAGCAGGAAGATGAGAAAAAAATCAAATACATCCTAGAACAGAATAAAATAGACTGGCCAATGAGTATCTATGAGAGTGGCAAAGGTCGAACCATTCACCTGGTAATGACGAACATAGAAGAGCCTACCGAGAAGAAGCTAGAACTCATTCCGCAGGATGAACTTCCCTTGATGTTAAAACCTGATTGAAGCCTATAATTTTACTTTTTACTCCTATTTTGATATGATACTCGAGTATTTCAGACGGTTTTTTTGGGTCTTTGACTCGGGAATATCGTGATGAATTGCAACTTAAAAGTATAAAACGCATAGATGGCAAAATTGCCAGAAAGAAGCGCAGACAAAATGAAGCAGTTGATGATGAAGACATACCTTAGTTTTCTTTATCAGATATATCGCCTTCGCCGTGGATTTCTCCTTCTCAAAGGGAACTTCGATGTCCGACAAGCGCCTCCTAAGGTGCTAAGGGATAACGAAAAGACCCCAGTTGATCCAATGCAGCAAGTCGATATTGGTTACAGCAGTGAATATGAATCAGAACGTACTCTTTGTTTGTCGACTCCTTGGCTAGCTGTTGATGACCCAACAATCATGGATGGGCAAATTGGGCGCAATGTATCGCCTCTGTTTGCCTATGATGTTCACGATGAAAAGGGCGACCGACACATGACGCATCTCTTGATTCACACTCCAGACAGTCCAGAGCTGCACAGGCTAATCACGGAGTTTCTGAACTTCGTCGACTCAGAACCGGATCTCGATGAAGCTCAAGGAACTCCGGAACCACAGTTGGGTTCACTGGTCGACATGATCAGTGAACAAAACCTGTCCGAACGGCTGCTGGAGCAGTTAACCCAAGTCCTCGCTGGAGAGGAAACACCGCTCATGCAGACTAACATCCTGCTTTTCTGGCTCAACCTGCAAACGGATGAAATTGATCATCAACCAGTCGAAAAAAGGTTAGAGTTCAGTGATGATCTGCTCTACATAAGCCCGACAGACAGGTATGACCAGATCTTGGCGAAACTATCTGAACTGGTGACGGCAATGGAGCTTGGGAAAATGGATCCGGCAAAGAGTTCAACACTTCAGCTCTGGGCGACTGTCTACAGCCGACAACTCGAGCGGGAGGAACTGATGTCGGAACAGGAAATCTACATTTGCCGCCGGATGGCTTGGAAACAGCCAGACCTCTTTAGCCCCAAAGCTTTAGACGTTTTAGCTCGATTCAAGTTCTAGGTCAGTTCGTACTTTTAAGAAACAGTTGGTGTTGAAATATACGCCAACTGTTTTTTTGTGCCTTTTTTGATTTAATGTTAGAATAAATGAGTATTCTTAAGGAGACGTATGACTTCTGTAGAAGCCCCACATGATATTTCTGATAAGCCCATTGATGGTCAAGCAGCTCGGATTTTAATCGGAGCGCTTGAGGACCTACCACTCGCTGAAGAAGTTAAAGTGAAAGAAGGGGTGCAGGTCACCCTCTTGTTTGTGGAAGATCAAGATACTGTCACATTTTTCTTCCAAGATGCCCCACTTACAGCCAGTGATCAACAAAGATCCTCGTATATTTCACCTAATAGTCCCCTTGGCAAAGCAATTGTTGGAAGAATGGTGAATGAGAAGGTCTTATTGCGCCAACCAAAATTAGAAGATTCACACGTCAAAATCTTAAGTATTACTGAAACGCCACTTTCCCAGAATTAGTCAACAGCTTGCCTCCACATAGTATAATAGTCGGGTAACTTGCGATACCTCTTGAGGTGCCGCAAGAGGCACCTTAAAAGCGAGCAAGCGTTTTTCACTTTTCGTTCTCAGTTCAGTAAAGGGGTTCAAGATGAAACAGTTTACCGAAGAACAGTACCAAAAATTGGTTACCACAGTCGAGCAGATGCAAAAGCTGCTGGATAGTGGCGTCCACTTCGACGCACTCTCGGTTAGTCTCCGAGCTCAAGTTGAAGTTCTGACTGCCACGTTGGCTGCTGCCCAAACGGAGCTCGTACCGCTCAATTTTGATGACAACGAATCCTCCTTTATTGGAGAGATAGCGGCAATGCACTCGGTTATTGGTGGCGATTGGAATGATGGCATTGGTGGATTGCCACTCGATGCAAATCCAAATCAAGACCAACCACCCTAGTAAAACAATTTCACTAACACAGTGAAGCTTGTTTTCGATAACGAAATGCTCGCTTCAAACCAGCTGGTTGTGTCATTCATGACCAGCTGCGTTTAAGCATTCTCACGCAGATACATCACCACATCGTTCATTTCCTCATCCGTTATTTGATGGCCATAGTCATATTTTTTCAGCGTCAGTATGGCATGCCTTGTTTGAAGAGCGGAAATAAGTTCAGTTTGACTTTGTTCTGGCACATAGAAATCACCTTTCCCAAGAGTCAAAAGAATTTTTGTATTCGGTAAATCTAGCTGCAAATCGGAAACCTCAAAGGGCAAATGAGCATGAAGCAGAATCGCATTTTGAAATAGTTCTGGGTGTCTGAATACTCCCGCCAAAATCATGTTAGCACCATTTGAATAACCCATAAATGCAGTTCGATGATTTGAAGTAAGATACTTTTTTTCCCATGCTATTAAAAATTTATACAACTTATCCAGCTCTATTTTAATGCTTGCTTGGTCAAAAACGCCAATCGCTACCCGTTTAAAAAAGCGAGGACTTCCTGACTCACTCACGTTTCCTTGCAAACCCACTAAATTCCACTTCTTATCTAAGAGTGTATCCAAAAAAAGAAAGTCCTCTTTCGTGCCACCTGTACCGTGGAATAAAAAGAGCGTTTTATCAGACTTGTTGTCAATATAAGTGAAATCAAAAAGAGTCAAGTCCTTTTCCATATCATTCCCCTATCTTAGGTAAATGAGCTTCTATTTGATCACGGTCTGCCTCTAAGAATGGCGGGAGAGAAAGCTTTTCTCCTAGATGTGCAGGATCTTCATCAGCGGCAAATCCAGGTCCATCAGTTGCGATTTCAAATAGAATTCCGGCCGGCGTTCTAAAATAAACTGACTTAAAGTAAAACCTATTGATCACTTCAGTTGGGTAAAGTCCCAGTTGAAGTACTTGTTTTCTCATGCTCAATTGCTCGTTTTCGTCTGCTGCTCTGAACGCGATATGGTGAACAGTTCCAGCTGCGTTAAATCCTGGTGCTGCAGATGGCTCTTCTTGCACCTCTAATACGTTTGCTCTGCTCGATCCGTGAGTAGAATAGAGATGCAGTTGACCATCAGACGATTGATGCTCATACCCAAAAACGTGAGAAAGAACCGGCTCAATGCTTTCCAGGCTGACAACAGCTAAGGTTGCTGAGTAAAAATTCCTGATGGCATGTCCGGCACTCACCTCAGATGTTGTCCAGACTTCATCTTTTGGATCAAGTTCAGCTTTTGCCAGACCAACTAACTCTAGAGTCAGAGAATCTTCGTCTGAAAAAATAATTCTCTTTTTACCGTCTCGTTCAATTTTCTGCACAACAGTAACATGAAACGCTTCCAGTCTTTTTTCCCAAAAGCCAAGTGATTCTTCTGGCACAGAAAAAGATATTTTGGAGACAAGTCCAACGCCGTCACGGCCCTGCATGGCTGGTTGAAAGATAAAGAAGGTCAGATCCATTCCAGGATGACCTTCTCTGTCACCAAAGAAGAGATGATAAGTGGCGGTATCATCTTGGTTCACAGTTTTTTTCACTAATCTCAAACCAAGAATTTGAGTATAAAAATGAAGTGTTTTGGCAGCATTTGATGCTATGGCCGTAATGTGGTGAATACCTTTGGTCATATCCTTCAAGTATACAACACATCACCTCTTGATTTGTGCTATCCTATTCTGAGTACAAGTTCAAAGGAGGACCTATGCCAAAAGAAATGAAAATCGTCACAAAGGATAATCCTGGAATGATGTTTACTATTTCTTTTGTTCTCGTGGCGTGTATCAATTTTGTCGTCTTTTATCTGGCGAATATGTTCTTCCCACATGACGTGGTGCTTGGAACAGTGAGTATTCCTGCAGCATGGGCGATCTTGCTGAGCGGCATTTTTCTCTCTATGTTTACTGTTTTGTTAATGCCATTTTTGACAGAGTGGGAAAACAAACGAGGCTCATTAATGTCTCCTGTTGAGATGATGGTCATCTATTTGCTTATCAATGGCGTTGGCCTTTGGCTACTTACCAGAAAATCTGAGTTTTTTGGCCTTGGCGTTTCAAGTTGGTTCGTAGTTGCGGCAGTCGCCGTGGTTTTAGATTTAGTTCAGGGATTAGTTATGATGCAAGTTGAAAAGATGCGTAAGTCAGCACTGGGACTCAGTTAAAAAATTAGGACCGAACAATCACTCTATTCTGCCATGGATCATGGAGGGTGATTTTGTTCTCTTCTTCTGTAAAATCAATCTCGTTTACCTGAAGCCGTTCTTTGAGTGAGCGTAAATCCTCATTAGCAGGTAAAACGATCTCAAGACTTTTTAAGCCTAGGCTCTCTGGTCGAATTGGAGAACCTTGGCTCTCCCATGTATTCAAACCTAAATGGTGATGATAGCCACCAACTGAAACGAATAGGGCTCCAGGCAGCTGAGCAGTGATATCAAATCCGAGAACTTCAACATAAAATTCTTTTGCTTGAGCAATATCTCCAACTTTCAAGTGAACATGTCCCATCTGGGCAGAATCGTTATCTGATGCTGACTCGCCATGCTGTCTAATATATTGAAGAGGATCCAAATAAATGGATGTCATCTGAACTTGATTATTTTGCCACTGCCAACTTGTCGCTTCTCGATCGAAGTACAGCTCAATCCCGTTGCCTTCTGGATCTGAGAAGTAAAATGCTTCGCTGACTAGATGGTCAGCCGAACCTGAAAAAGAATGTGCCGATTTAGATAAAATGCGTTCAATAGTCTTCGCTAATTCCGTCCTCGAACTGAACAGAATTGCAAAGTGATACAAACCGGCATGAAAGGGATGGGCTTTTTTGAACGCGGGTTGTGAATGAAGTACCAGCAATGAAAGTTCTTTTTTTCCAAGTACCACCCGTTGCGGAGTTTCCTCAAACACCTTTAAGTCCACCACTTCCTCATAAAATTGACGCATTCGGGCCAACGACTGCACATTCAGTTCTACCGGACCTAGCCTGAGAGAAGTACTTAAAAGGTTTTTCTGATTATTAGGTGTCATCTTCTTTATTGAATCGGCTGGAATAACATCGGCCAAACTTGGATCTCTGTCTCTTCCTGTGAACTAGAACAAGAGGGTACTAACTGCTGAGCCTTTTTGGAATCATCAGTAAAGACTACTGCACTAGAGGTTGAAACTTGATATGTAAATGTGACTGGTACGGAGTTTGGCTGGCCACTGCATTGAGGGCCATTTGGATAATGGATTTGCGAATACACTGTTTGACTTGGCTGCAAAATAATATCATCTGATGATGGCGTTCCTTGGTTTGAAACAGTAATATTCTTGGCTGAAAATGTTGGTTTGATAAATTCCTTGGCAAGAATTCTGCAAGGAACTGCATCTGTATTCTTCAGTGTCAGGGTTCCGTATATATTCCCAGCTCCGGGGTCGAGAGATAACTTAGCCTGCAGCAGCTGCTTCTGACAAAAAAGAATCGTTGGCACTTCTGGGCTTGGGTTTGGAATGACAGTTTCTAAATACGCTGGTGATGGTTGCGGATTGAGAGAACCCCCATTTAACATGAATTTGCTTGCCAAAAGTATTGCCACAGCGATTAGTGCTATCAGAAAGACGAGCTTTTTCATATATCTCACCTAGTATAGCAAAAAATTACACTGACCCAAATTTAGGTTTATTTCAGAAAGTTATTCAACTCAACAGTCCAAGCATCAATTGGCGTTAAGTCTTCGGGAAAGCCATCAATTCTTAAGGCTGGAATCACTGGTGTTCCGCCGTTTTTTTTGACCCACTCTTCCAAAATCGTCGCCGAGTTACAGAAGTATCCGTAGGATCTGCTTCCTAAGCCAAAAACAGCAACTTTGTGTTTACTTAAATCATGATTATATTGATCTATAAATTCTTTCATAGAAGATTCAAGACTTCCCTCTTCATAGGTAGGACCGCCAAAGAGCACGGCTTGATACTCTTCCAATTTAGGATCCATACCTTGAAAGTGAATGCTATGGATATCCACTTGATGGCCTAACTCAATCAGTTTTTTCTGAATCACTTCAGCTACATACTGAGTTGTTCCTGTTTCTGTTTCGTAGACAATTTTAATTTTCATAAACTCCTTATTTCTTTTGACTTTCTTGGTAAGCTGCCTTCAGGACGGTGGCACTATGCGCTAGTTTTTCTAATTCACCCTCAGAGAGTGGTGTGGTAAGTACTTTCTCCGCTCCTCGAGCGCCTACGATGTATGGTACGCTGAGCGAGACATCTGATTGGCCATAGTAGTTATTGAGTGGGACAGAGACGGGCAGCACTGTTTTAGAATCTGCATAGATACTTTTGACGATGCTCATAATGACTGTGGCAATGGCGTAGTACGTAGCACCCTTTGATTGAATTATTCGATAGGCAGCATTTTTAGCCCTCAAGTAAGCGTCGCTCACATTCTTCTCAGAATATTCTGGGAAAGAGCTTAACAACTGTCCACCGATATTGGCCGACGAAAGTAAAGGAAATGAACTATCCCCATGCTCACCCAAAACATACCCATGAATACTTCTCGGATTTACTCCAAATAACTTTGACAGTTCTTC
>CAZNOF010000008.1:0-79441 GCA_964574595.1 uncultured Pseudomonadales bacterium
TTTATCTGCGGGGATTTGATATTTCTGAACTACATCCTGTTTGGTGAATTCGCTAATTGCCACGATTCGTTTAGCATGTTTGACACTATATCTAGTCCACTCTCTGAGCTGGAGTAAATCTTTTTTTCTGAACTGCTTATGAAAGTCAAAGTAAGCCAAGTCCATGACTGAGCTGACATATGGTATCGGGCTGAGTCTTGGGGCGTAGTGACCGGGTGTGAAAAAGACATCATACTTTTGTCGATATAAGAACAAATACCAAGGTAATGCCCACTGAGTCCAAAATGGAACAGGTCCAAATACTCGATAACTCCAGCCTTCTCGTTCGGCTGGGAAGTCAGGGAGAGCCGGAGTGGCCAACAGAATTTCCACCTGAATGTCTTTTTTATTTCTCAGGATTTGCTCCAACGCCACAATTAACTCATACGCGTAAGCGTTGCTGCCCACTCGTTGGGCGACGTTTGCTTCATTGCCATCTATTGCGATGCTAGTCATTGGTCACTTTTTCTGCAGCTTTTCGATACACACGAATAGTCTCGTCCGCTGCTTTTCGCCAACTAAATAATTGTAATCTGATAATCATCCGTTGCATGCGTTTTTGTTGAGCTTCTCGATCTTCATTCAACACAGTTTCAATGCCTTTTCTGATACTGGCTACTGACATAGGGTCAACTAGTTCAGCCGCGTTGCCAGCTACTTCCGGCAAGGCAGAGACATTTGAAGTGACTACTGGCACACCATGGTAAAAGGCTTCCAAAATTGGCAAACCAAAGCCCTCGTACAAACTTGGAAAAACAAACAACTCTGCTTCACTATATAAAACAGCTAACTCTTTATCGCTGACTCGGCCAAGGAATCTTGGTTGTTTTCCAGATTTAGAGAGTTTACTTGTTTCATCCCAACCCTCTTCGCCAGCAATCAATAACTCGACTTCACTATCTAAACCTTGCCATGCTTCAATTAATCGAAGTAAGTTCTTGCGAGGCTCACGCGTACCGACAAACAGTAAGTATGGCTTGTCCAACTTCATTTTCTGTTTCATCTTTTCGTAAATATCTTCTTCAATATGCTCAGCGACGTGCATGACTTCTTTAGGTAACGCTTCATATATGACGTGAACTTTATCTGGTGAGAAACCAAGTAACTCAATGCAATCTTTTTTGGTGGTTTGACTGACAGCGATAATTTCTGCGTCTCGCTCTTTCAAGATTTTCCAGGCCTTAGTGTGTTGTTTGAGAACTTTTGGATTGACTGTTTCTGGAAATTTTAAGATTGCCAAATCATGAATCGTCGAAACTAACGACAAGTTTTTATCTGGCGGCTGTAACCAGTCCCAAGAATGAAAGACGTTAACTCCAGGCATAAATGAAGTAATTTTATTGACACCTAATGTATTCCATAAGATGTCTATCACTGAAGGCGGATATTTTTGAAAAAAAGTGGGAATATCGTTGCGAGCAAAAACCCGTTCTTGATTAATCTGTTTGGCAAAGTGGGTCAACTTATCGACCTGTCTCATACTGGATCCATAGAGCATTAAATCGACGTCTTTGCGCTGAGCAAGTTGAGAGACTAAGTTAGACGTATAACGAGATACGCCTCGGCCATAAATAATGGAAGTGATGTCAATGCCAACCTTCATAATTCCCTATCTGAGTAATCCAATCACATCTGTGCTTTTAGCATACACCCTGACAAAGCCGAGTGGCGTGGCAGGCGTCAAATGATCTACTTCATGATACCCATATTGTTGTAATTGCGTTAGTACTTTATTTTGTGGGTCAGTTAAATCGCGCAAGTAATCGAACACTAAAATGAAACGATACTTGGTGAGTTCTTTAGCATTTGGCAACTCTTCTTGACTGGATGTCGTTAACAAGCCGGTCGCATACGTAGGATACTTGCCATCGTCATACCACTGCCAGGGAGCAAATGGGGCAGGAAATGCAAAAGCAGCAGCTGAAAGTGGTCCAGGATACTTTTTCAAAATGGCAGCGTGCATCCCCTTCCAATCTTCTCTCTGGTACTTGGGATTTGAGAAGTAACTGATGGATGAGTAGAAATTGGTAATGAGTAAGGTGATAGCTAGGGTAATACCCACGAATCTCGTAGTGCGGGTATTTGAAAAGAAGCTTCTGCCGATTAACCAACTTAGGAGTAAGTAGAAGGCCGGCAGGCTGTATAAAACTCTCTTGGGTTGAAGTACCGGCACCACAAAAGAAACCAGCCACGCCAATACGACTGGTACGACAAACCAAAATAGAATCAGAAAGACGGGCTTCATCTCAGCTGATTTTAGGCTTTTGAAATATGGCAACATCAGAAAAAGTGATGCTCCAACAATAATCAGTGTTACCAGTCCAAAGAAAAGTGACGTCTGTAGATCTAAAACACCAAAGCTAAACTTGCCAAAAATGAGCAAAATAGACTTCAATTGATTAAAGCTGACCACATCCTGCCAACCTGGTAAATCTTGGCGAAGCGACTGACCGGCTTGTAGCTGCCCGAAGAAGGAAGGTATCCAAGGAAGAAATGTGAGTGAAGATGCTGTTACGGCTCCCAAAACTTCTTTCCGCCATTTTGGTTGAAAGCACAGAACGTAGCCAATTTGCGATAAAAGTAAAAACGGATAGAGATAGGATGTGTAGAGTCCGGCTGCGGTGCTGATAAAAAACAGAATCAGTAATTTGATGTTCGTTTTTTTCTGATCAAACAATAGAACAAGCGAATACCAACTCAGCGCTCCCAAGAAAGCTGGCATGGAGTATGGCCGTAGCTCTTGGGAATAAAAGACATGAAATGAGGAAGTACTGAGTAGAATCGCTGCCAGTACCCCGGTCTTTTTATCAAATAACTTTTCACCAATTTTATATGCCAGCCAGATTGTTAGTAATCCCGGTAAAACTGCTGCCCAGAGTCTGAGCCAAATTTCGCTTCTGGAAATCATCAACTCAAAGTGGACAAGAAGATGAAGTAAGGGTGGCTGAAAGTCATCTCTGATTTGAAGTTGCTGAGATAATGGTCGGGCGCTTTCTAAGGCTTGCGCTGCTTCATCTAGCCAAAAGGAACCTGTCAAAAGTGGAAGTCGCCAAAACGCGGCAAAAAGTATGACGAGTGAAATGAGCCAATTGCGTGAGACTAGTTGAGACAACTTCTTCATAGCGATCTATTATGGCATGATGCTACAATAATGAACACGTATGAATACACTTCCTCAATTTGTTGCTGATTTTTTTCAAGGTAAAACCGTTTTAGTCACTGGTGGCGCTGGATTCATTGGCTCTCACTTGTGCGAAGCACTGGTCTCAGTCAATGCCAACGTGATTGCCGTCGATAACTTTTTGACCGGACACATTGAAAATATTGATCATTTAAGAAGTCAATCGATTAAAAACTTTCGATTTATTCAAGGTGATGTCTCACAGGAGCCCGAGAAATATTTGAAAATCTCCACAGTGCCTGATGTGGTTCTCCACTTTGCCTCCCCAGCTAGTCCTCCACGCTATCAGCAGTTCCCGATTGAGACATACTCAGTCAATAGTTTTGGCACGCATCATTTACTGCGTTACTTAATGGCCAGAAATCCTAAAGCTATTTTTCTCTATGCTAGTACTTCAGAAGTGTACGGTGATCCACAGGTCCATCCACAAGTAGAAACGTATTGGGGAAATGTGAATCCAAATGGCATTCGTTCTTGTTATGACGAAGCGAAGCGATTAGGTGAAACGATTTGTGGCGTGCATGCCAGAAACTTTCATTTCGATGCTCGAATTGTCCGCATTTTCAATACTTACGGTCCCCGAATGGATTTACATGATGGTCGGGTAATTCCTAATTACATTGATGCAGCAATTCATCGCCAACCGCTAGCCATTTTTGGCGATGGCAAACAGACTCGATCTTATTGCTATGTCACGGATTTGGTTGAAGGTATTTTGAGATATGCCGCGACACCAAACTTAGGTGGTCAAACAATTAACATGGGAAATCCTGGCGAGTTTACGATTGAAGAAACTGTCCATGTCATGCAAGAAGTGATTGGTTCACTTGCACCACAGCTCAGTCCATTAACGACCGTCTCCCAACCACTCCCTAAAGACGATCCTGTTCGCCGAAAACCAGATATCACCAAAGCCAACCAACTTTTGGGCTGGCACCCGGGCATCTCATTTAAAGAAGGTTTAGCTGAAACAGTTCGTTATTACCTAGCTAGGCGCTAACTTTAGCTAGCTCATCTCGATTCCTTTTTCTCAATGCATATATCGCGAATCCGATACTAAAGAGCAGTAAGAAAAGTCGAGTTAACACTTTCACCCAAACTGCTCCGGCTAATCCAAACAGAGGAATAAAGACAACGCCTCCAATCACCGTAATTAAAATCTGCCCAAGCCCGCTTAGTGAGAAGTATCTGGGGTGGTCCAAACTGTAAAACAAGGCGCTGAATGGTACGCTGGCGATCAGCAAGAAGCCTGACAACATCAGCCATGGCAAAAAGGGTTCTCCGGCAAAGTATTGACTTCCCACCGTAATTTGAAGGGATAAATGCGTCAGTGGATAGTAGACGATAAAGCCGAATACAGCGCCTAAAACAATCACCATACTTTTCTTCAGAAACGAGTGAAGCTCCGTCAGCTTGTGGTATCGTGCCACTCTGGCATCTAGAACAGCGCTCAGTGAATATGCCACTAGAGTGACTGCTGTAGTCAGTTGTGCTAAGCCTCCGTAAATACCAGTTTCAAAAGGTGTAGTGTACTTTTGGACAAAGAGAATATCTAAATAATCAATAATCCCGACCGTCCCTACAAGAATAACCGAGTGCTTCATAATTCGCCATAGCTTCCCTTCTACTTCTGGATCATGGGTCAGTTTTAATACAGTCACTTGTTTTGGCAAGGCAGCAAAGAAAACTGGAAATGACAGCAGTGGGACCGCATAAAAACAGTAGAAAAGGAAGGTTACTGAATCGATTCCCAAAAACTGAACGCTTAACGCGACTCCCAATTTCAACGCCGCTTGCGCTACGAGCATCAAGACACTGGCCGAAAAGATGTGAATCAT
Organism: uncultured Pseudomonadales bacterium; assembly: GCA_964574595.1. Taxonomy (GTDB): domain Bacteria; phylum Patescibacteriota; class Microgenomatia; order UBA1400; family PJMF01; genus CAZNOF01. The sequence goes on from CAZNOF010000008.1 coordinate 5,059, forward strand.
CTGTAAAATGGTGGTGCCATATTCAAAAAGCATGATGACGCTGGCAAACAGAAAGCTGCCAAACAAAATAATTGGATGTGGAAAGTGAAGCAGATTTGCTAGCGGAATTGCCACGATAGCTCCGAGTAACGTTGAACTCATCATAATGAACATGTTCATTCGTGACGAAACGTGGATTAAGTGTGAGACCTTTTTCTCCCAGTTTGATTCATGAAAGTACGGGCCGGCTATTTTTTGGAGAGCCACATTCAGGCCAAGGCTCTGAATTTTGGTGATAATCACCATCAGTGAATATCCCACCGTAAACTCGGCAAACAAAACAGGACCAAGATGCCGAGAAATCATGATTAAGGCTACGGCTGTAAAAACTCCCGCGAAGAGGCTGCCACCAACCAAGATCAAAGATTGCCGAAGCCCAGATGAAGAAAGTGCTAGTCGAATGAGTTTTTTCACTCGCTCCATCATATATGAGGAAAGAGGGTTTTGAGAATCTGAATTACTTTTGCTTGGTGAGCTTCCGACATGCCAGCATAAAGAGGCAAGCTGAGTTCTTGTCGGTGAATTTTTTCAGTAATTGGTAATTTGCCTTGTAAATGAGCCCATTCCGAGTAGGCCTCTTGGAAGTGCATTGGAACTGGATAGTGAATCATCGTTTCAATTCCCTGCTCCGCCAAACTCTTTTGCAACTCGTCCCTGTTTTCAACTAATATCGGGAAAATATGCCAAACGTGCTCGGTTTCTTCTTCAATCTGAGGCAGCTGCAAACCGTCTAAGTTGGCCAGCTCTGTAAGATACATATTGGCGAGTCGCCTACGCTCTGTATTCCATTGGTTTAAGTGAGGGAGTTTGGCACTGAGGACGGCGGCATGAATTTCGTCCAAACGAGAGTTCATTCCTTTGTATCTAAAAATGTACTTTTTCTGTTGACCATAGTTTGCCAGTTGGCGAACTTTATCTGCTAGTTCTTTACTGTTTGTAGTGACTGCGCCGGCATCGCCAAAAGCACCTAGATTTTTACCTGGGTAAAAACTATTAGCTGCAATGTCCCCAATTCCACCAGTCACTCGTCCATCAACTCTGGCACCATGCGCCTGGGCATTATCTTCAACTACTTTAAGGTGGTACTTCTTGGCCAGCTTGAGAATTGGTTTCATATGGGCTGGCTGCCCGTAAAGATGAACGACTAAAATGGCTTTGGTTTTAGAGGTGATCTGCTCCTCTATTCTCTCTGGGTCAATGTTGTAGGTGCCTGGCTTCGGTTCGACCAGAATTGGCACACCCCCCACAGATGAGACGGCAATCGCCGTAGCGATGTACGTATTTGCTGGAATGATGACTTCATCACCGGGTTCAATGCCAATTGCCAAGAGCGCGAGTTTGATTGCGTCTAAGCCATTCGCAACTCCCACACAGTACTTCACTCCAATATAGTCGGCATATGCCTTCTCAAATTGAGCCACTTCTTTTCCTAGTAAATACCAGCCACTGCTCAGTGTTCGCTGAATAGCCGCATCAATTTCTACTTGCAGATCTAGGTACTTCAGTTTTAAATCGAGATACGGATAAAAGGTAGTCATAGTTGTCTAAATTTATAGTAAGCTATACTTATCTGAATACAAGTTCTGGATTTTTAGCATGAAATTTTCTCTTTTTGCATTTGTGTTTCTGCTGTTACTTTTTTTCTTCACCCGGCTGTATGCAATTACAGATTCATTTTTGTACTTAAATGACATGGGTCGGGACTCGCTTGTTTTGCTGGATTGGCAAGAAGCAAAAAAACCACCCCTGCTAGGTCCGCAAACCAGCGCTCTGCCTTTTAACCAGAGTGCGGTGTACTTCTACCTGCTGTATCCAATGTTTTTACTCACCCAGGGTTCACCTTTTGCGGCGGTGTACACTTTGGATATCTACTATGTTGTGATATTTTCGCTGACTTTCCTGATGGTGTATCGAACCAAACAGAAGGACGCGATGATCATCTTCCTGTGCAGCTTATTGCTGATGATTTTTCATCCGCAGTTTATTATTCAAAATCGCTTTGTTTGGAATCCTAGTTTTGTGGGACCGTTAATTCTTTTTTCATACTTCGCCTTTTATTTTTTGACGCAACACTTTACACGTCGCAAAATTGTGGCACTGGGTGGTGCTCTTGCTCTCGCTACTTCCCTAAGTTATTCAGTGATTCCAATTGTAATTGGGTTTGGCGTAGCATCAATTTATTTTTTCAGAAAGAAATGTCTTTGGATTGGAGTAAGCTTAGCTGCCTGGTTAGCCTTTTTTAATCTGCCAACGTTACTTTTTGAGTTACGACACCATTTTCTACTCACTCAAATGATGCTCAATCAACCAAAAGTTAAACAGGTAAATATCGATTTGCCCAGCAAAATGAAAAATATTTTTGATTTCATGTTTACGGCCATGACGCCTGATTGGGAAAGAGTACTAGCTGCATTTTTTGCGTTCTTTGTACTAGTGAGTGCTTTTATATACTGGAAGATGAGAAATCAAAAACAGAGTAAAAATGCTGGCTCGAGATCTTTTCTGGCGGCGTTTGTAATTTTGGCGGTGGGTGTGGCCATGACCATGGTGTTGCCAATTCCAATCTTAGCTCATTACATTTTTGGTGTGGTAGTCTTGGGTTGTATTTTGATTGCCACCTTCCCCGTACCATTAAGAAATGGAATTATGGTCATCTTTATTGGCATGTGGGCATTTAGTTTCCTAAATCAACAATACACCAAGCCTGCAGTAAGAACTGTTTCACAAATGGAATCTTGTTACCGAAATTTCTGTTTGTACGAAAAGGAGCCACTCTTCGTCTCTATGCAAAGTGGCCTCTTACCATTTCATAATGGGCCAGAGCATCGTTACCTCCTGAAAAAAGCTGGTTGTACGGTTAAAGACATTGAGACAGAAGCTGGCCAGGCAGACACGATGGCCATCGTAGTTGAAAGTTCTGAGTTTCAGTTTGGGCAGACCGACTACAATGAGCTGTCAGCATTTGGTCCGAAAAAACTCGGCAAAACATATACCTGCCAAGATAATCTTCAGGTTGTAACAGTCACACATTAATTGAAACTATTTTGACTCTTCAAAATAGTGAAGTAAGTAGTCAACGCTTTCCGCCAGACCTTTTTCAAATGGTATCTGGGCACTCCAACCGAGAATTTTGTGCGCTTTGGTGGCATCTGCTACTAGAACGAGCGGGTCACCTGGTCGATTTGGGAAATGTTTGACATTTGCTTTCTTGCCCATGATCTTCTCAAGAGCAGAAATGACCTCAGCCACACTGGTTGGTGACTCCGCAGAAAGATTAAAGTAATGGTACTTGTTTGGTTGCTGATGCGCTAAATCAATGGCATTTAAATGAGCGGCAACTACGTCCATGATATGAATGTAGTCTCGTTTGTGCTCACCTTGACCCCATACCGTTACTTCTTGATTCAGATGGATTTGTTTCACAAATCGAGGAATAACGTGTGTCTCTGGTTCATGAGCCTCTCCCGGTCCGTAAAGGTTGAAGTATCTGAGCGCGATGCCTGTTAATCCATAACTTGCTACATATGACGAAATCAGGGCTTCCATGGCCAATTTAGTCATGCCATATGGGTTGATGGGCATTGTCCGATCATCCTCTTGAATCGGTGTTGTCAATGGTTCTCCATACACAGCCGCGCTTGAGGAGAAAATGATCGTTTTAACACTATTCAGTCGCATGGCTTCCAGAACAGCAATACTACCTGATACGTTTGTGTCCACAAATCGCTGTGGGAATTTTACTGACTCACCAGCTTCAATCAGCGCGGCAAGATGAAACACGACCTCAGCATCTTTAATATGTTCTTTCATCGCTTCAACATCTTTTATATCTGCTAGGACTGTTTCCACTTCGGGATTGTCTCGAAGGTCGATGTTTTTTACTTGAAAGCCTTTTTCTAGGAGTGTTCGGCAAAGATGCTTTCCTAAAAATCCAGATCCCCCTGTAACAATTATTCTTGGTTTATCAGAGTAGTTCATGTGTTCCTCTCGTTATGCAATCCAGAAGCCTTGTATAAACAAGGCCGTATTAATGATGAGTAGTACTATCGAGACCGCAAACCATACTATAGCAACTTTATGATGTTTGTGTAGTAACTGCGCAATGAGCATATAGATGGGAAAACAGACTAATACATATCTTGGCATACTAGAAAAAGAACCCGTGAGTGTAGGAATAATAAAGGCTCCGAGTGAGAAAAAAAGATGAGACAGTCGGACTTTTCTTGAGGAAAGGAAAATCGCAATTAACCCAATAGTTCCTGCCAGAAACTCCTGGACATAAGACCAGTAACGGAAATTAAATGGCCTGGCAGTTAAAAGTATTTTGACTGACCGATACAAAACCTGAGGATACATAGTCCAGACTTCGGTATTTCGGCCGCTGCCAAATGAGGCCTGCACATGAGCAAAATATAAGGGATCTTTGAATGTTACATCCAGGAATATCATATAGAACAAAGTTCCTAAAACACCGCAGCATAGCCAGATAATCTTCCACCAGTTGTGTTGACTGAACAAAATAATCTCTTGGTAGGTACATTCGACAGTTTTCTGATAGTCCCTGGACTTTTGCCAGGTTTTTTTGCAGATAGCAAGATTAAACTCCTTCCTGAACAGCTCGATGAGCAAAGCTGGCACAATAAAAACACCGACAATTCTAGTCGAGGAGGCTAATAAACCAAGGAGTCCAGCAGCTCGCCAATTATTCTGTTCGGCAAAATAAAAGGCGCCCACAATCAGCAGGAGAAATAAACTCTCTGTATAAAGAGCGCCTAAAAAGAATGAAGTTGGAAAAACCAACATTACAAATAAACTCATCCAAGCTATCTCGGCATTCTTAAATTTTTTGACAAATGCAAACCAGATTATTAGTAAGCCTAATGTGGCGAGGTTGCTGACCAGCAGCCCCCAAAAGAGTCCATTAAAATGCCCGCCGAGCAACAGCTTTATGCCATGGAGAATCACAAACGGGAAAAGTGGGAAAAACGCCTGAATCGAACCGGTTCCAATGTATCCCTTATCTGCAATGGTCAGGTAGTGCACGCCATCAAAATTAGCCCAGCTATAAATCCATTGTGGTAAGTGATAGATCGGAAGTAGTTCATCAAAGTAAGGAAAACTTGGCTTATATGGGAGAAACAAGGGGGCTATTATGCCAATTAAGAAAAGAATTGCTCTCCAACCACAGAAGAGAAAAACAATTTTTTTCATCTCTTGAGAAGTAGGCATATATTAGGACTCTGAATTTCCTTGAGCAATCTGTCTATAAATAATAGCAGTTTCATGAGCTGTGCGTGTCCAGGAAAATTGATCTACCCAGCTTCTTCCTTTTTTAATTAACTCTTTTCTCTCATCTGCTGTGAGTTGAAGAATCTTTTTTACACCTTCGGCGATTGATTCAGCATTTGGTTCAACATATTGTGAGACTTCCCCACCGACTTCAACGAGGGAAGAGTTCTTGCAACTCACAACAGGAGTCTCACATGTAAATGCCTCAACGACCGGCAAGCCAAATCCCTCATATAGTGACGGTTGAACGTAACAGATGGCGCCACTATAAATTGCTGACAGAATCTGATCGCTGTCTGCACCCAACTTAGTCAAAAAATGCACTCGGCTACTTACATCACTTAACGCCAACTGCACTTCGATGGCTTCCCACTCAGGAATCGGATGGGCAAAAAAATTCTTCCCAACGCAGACTAAATGAATATCTTCGTGGAGAAATTTGAGTGATTTGATCAACTGTGGGAGGTTTTTATTATAATTAATATCTCCTACGTATAAAATATATTTTTTAGGCAGTTGGAACACTGCCGTCAGTTGATCAATTTCGTGTTTGGCAACTGGACGAAGATTTGGATTCGGTGCTAAGGCAACTACATGGACTTTGCTCTCTGGCACTGCAAGGTATTTGATAATATCTGCTTTGGATGCGTTTGAGTCAGTGATGATCGCTTTAGTTGATCGAAGTGCAATTTTTTGACGAAGTAAATTGAACGTGCCTCTTTTTCCGGCTTTATACTGTTTTGGAAAAACAAGTGGGATCACATCATGAATTGTGACGACAGTAGCAGCCTTCTTTTTAAGAGGAAGCGTAGCGAAGAAAAAATCGAAAAAAGGATAATGAATAATATCTGGGTGGTCTGAAACAAGCTCAATGTCCGAAATCTTCCGCAACTCCGACTGTAAGAATCTGGTGTAGACACCGACCCCACGGTGAGCATTTTCGTTTTGTAATGGAGATGTCTCGAGTAAAATTTTTGGCATATCCAGTTAGGCCTTTTGAGTCATTTCCCACAGCTTTAAGTATGCCACAAAATGATGAAACCCGCTGAAAAGTGCAAACACAAGTCCTGGTACGCCATCAACAAACCCCTTATGGCGAAGATACAAAGATAAAAACGTGGAGAGCGGCATGAAAACGAGATAGTTACACGAGTTCAGAAAGGAAATCTTGACCCCTCGATCTGAAAGTTGCTGGGCTTTAAAACTGGTATAGGTATTAAATTTGCGCAGATAATCTGAAAATGATGGATTCCCGTAGTGAAGCAAGTGACCTTCTGCCCAACCAACCTCGCCATCAACGACCATTTGCTCGTGGACATCTTTTTGTGGAAGTTTGGCTTTGCCTTTTTTGTAGAGTCGAATAACGGGATCAGGATACTGGCCACCTTTTTTCAAGAATTGACCCATAAAGTAATTTTTTCGCCTGATCCACCAAGCACTTTCTTTTATGTCAGATGTATTCTGTGAGATCAATCGCTTGATAAAGTTTGCTAACTCTTCATCAACTACCTCGTCAGCATCAAGTTGCAAAATCAGATCACCTTTCGCTTCGTCCATCGCAATTTGTTTATTAATATGAAAGTTGGCTTTATTTGTCGTGGAGATCACTTTTGCGCCTAAGGATTTTGCCAATGCAACTGTGCCATCAGTTGACTCGCCGTCAACCACAATGATTTCATCGCTGAAATTTTTTACGGCGATCAGGCATCTTTTTAAGTTTGCTTCTTCGTTATGTGTGGTTAGAACAACTGAAAACATACTTACTTTCTCCAAATTTCGATATTAGGACCTTCAAGGTTGGGAATTTTGATGATGCTCTTGGGTTTACCGAACACTTGAATTTGATAAGCTGGAATTGTATCAGCAGCTTTATTTTTCTGATTTTCGTTGATAATGACAAGGGTGGTGACAGGTTCACTAATGTCATACGGAATTGGTGGAATAGTTGTGGCATTTAAGAAGTAGCGATAGTTTAAGGCGTAAAAGTCACCTGACTCTGATAACAGGACAACATCATACTTCTCGCCTTGATGAAGTTGAGGGAAAACTTGATCAGAAATATGTTTGACGTTATAGATAGTCCAACCCTGACTTTTTAATGGCAGGTTTCTTAAATTAAACCAGCCAAATATTGCCAAGAAGGTAATCAGCAATATTTTGCCAAGCAATTTCTTCTCTACATTTGCCAACAGACCGCCCCAAAAAAGTAAACTCATTGGCACCATGAAAAGTAAGTAATGATCGAAAATTGAACGTTTATAGGCAGAGATTCCGGCGATACTTAGTAGTAAATAAATCAGTACTAGAAACTGACCATCCCAGTGTTGAATGTTCTTACGCCATTTAAAGAAATAAACCAAGTAAGCACCGAGCGCAATCAGTAAGAAGTTCTGTATTTCAGTAAGTTTGCCAAAGAATAGGGTGAACATAACCTCCAATGTTCTCCCGTGGCTCTCTCTCATGACTCCCAAAAGAACTTCCGAGAGTCTGGTCTCCGATTTATCAGTCAGAATTTTCTCTGACACAAAAATAGATTGAAAGGCTTTTGTATTAACCCAGTTGTGCTTAAGATCAAATAAAAATAAGGGTGTAAAAGAAATAATCACTATCAAGACGCTACCAAGGGTAGCTGCAAAAAAAGTTGTCAGCGATGTTTTTGACAGTTTGTCTTTACTTCTAATCAGCGTAACGAGTGAAACCAACCAAAAGAAGCCGGCTCCTCCCAACATTAAGAGGGTGATGTAGTGCAGTTGGAGCAAAATACTAAAACAGACAGCAACTGCCATCCAGTAGCGTACATTCTTTTTCCAGGCTAGGTATGTAAAGTACATCATTAAGAGCGCTACAAACGGTGCGGGATTTGGATTCCAGCTGAAGCGAGCAAAATAAATAAGCGTTGAAGAAACGGCGGCTAAAAGAGCAGCGATCCACCCGCCAAACTCGCCAATCATTTTTGATCCAATATAGTAAAAAGCGTAGACAGTAAGGATACTTAAGATAGCAACACCATAGGCTGGTCCTAATGGACTCGGATACGTTAGAGCCAAAAATGGCAACATAAAGTAGTAGTACAAAGGTCCTAAGTACATGTTCCCTACACTGGTGACTGGACCGATGAACACGAGCTTATGCTGAACAAGGATTCGACTAACGAGTAAGGCATCTCTAGCTTGATCTGCCTGAAAGATCATCGTGTTTGGCAAATTGTAGAGTCTGAAAAAAGCAGCCAGAATGAGTAAAGCTGTAAGTAACAACGTTTTCATTTTGTTTTTTTGAAGTGAGTGCTGTAATGAAGTGAGTAATTTCATGTTTAAAATTGATGTATCAGCCATTCGCTTTTCGACGCGTCCCATTCCAAAACGGTCTTTTCATCTGTGCGTCTGTCTAGTACTTTCCCAATAAAATGGAACCGTCCTACTTGTTCGCCATATTTAAAGTTAATCTTATCTGGAAGCTGCTTTTTCACAGTAGATGAAAATTGAGCTGGGGTCATTTTTAAATACCACGCAAGTAAAATATAGTTGAATCCACGTTGATCAACAATGGCTAAAGGACCAGAACTCTCCTCGTTTACTTTTTGCAAAGCTTTATCAAAACCTGGTTCAAACATGCCTTGCAGTTGATTGCTCCGTCCATAAACGTTGAAGTAGAAGTACTGGTACTGAAAAACCTCGATCAGTAACAGTGCGCAAAAAAGAGCTAACAGAGTTATATTCAGTTTTGGATTGTGAGCTTTTTTTGATAACCAGTTACTCGTTAATAAAAGACCAGATGCGGCAAATAAGCACCACAAAAAGAAAAATAATAAACTTCGCGTGGCTTGGGGTGAATTAACGGTAATGATTGACGGCAACAGTGAGGTGAAGAAAAGAAATAAGACAGCGAGTTGTGTCAAATTCCCTTTCTTTTTGTAGATAATTTCACGTACCGCCATAAATAGCGCTGAGAAAATGCCAATTAAACCAAAGATATAAATTGTCCAGTTTAAATATCCATATCCCACCATGGTATGCCAAGGATGACCACCAACGTTGTAAAGCAAGAATGCTGGCGACCATGATTTAGCATAGTTTTGCGCCATCAATTGACCATAGAAAAGGTATTTATTTCCCAGTATTGAGCTAGCAATGCCGTGGAACTGTGCTCGGTACTCTCCAAATTGCTGTAAGGTGGTTTCATCTCCAAATAGTGTGATCTTGCTTTTCTGCTGTGTAAGCGGCCAAAAATAGGCAAAGAAGCAAAGCCAGATTGCTGAAATGACGATAATTGGTCTGATCCACCTTTGCCAATGAACGATGTTTTGGGAGAGAATGAAGGTTGCTATGATGATTGGAACGAGCAGAACAGGTGAGTTATATGTCAGCAAAGCCAACAAGAACAAAAGACTAGCGAAGAGCTCAAGGAGTATTTTGTTTTTGGAAGTTGTCAGTAATCTAGATTGAAATAGCAAGCTTAAACCACTCAGTAAGTAGGCCAGTGTCACCATTGCCTCAAAGGCAACTCTCGAGTAGAAGAAAAACACCGGCACGGTTGCGATCAAACTTGCCGCTAACAATGCTTCGGACTTTTTCTTTCCTAGCTGCAACGTGAGAATGTAGGCAAGGACAATCAAGGCTGAGCCGGCAATCAGCGAAGGCAGTTTTACTACCCAGTCGGCATAGCCAAATAGTTGAAATGAACCAACTACTAATGCTGGATAACCAATTAATTTCTGATCTCCAAAAGCGTCTAGGACCAGCGGCCATTGTTTACCCCACTCGTCCTTTCCTGTTTCTTTCAACAGGACTGCATTGTAGGCAATTGAGGCTTCGTCTGGATTTAGAATCTTGGGCACTTCTCCGAGCTTAAAGAAGTGCAACCCTGTCGTGATTAAAACGATCAAAACGAGCCATTTGTGAGTTATCAAGAGTGATCTCATGGCATCCCCTTTTTGACTTTGGCAACCTGATAGGTGGTTTGATGGCCTGCTTTGACGGTCTGAGCAGAAAGCAGCTGGTAGCGAGATTTCTGAACGAACTCTTCAACCTGCTGCTCTGTTCCCACTACAACTGCCTCGCTCGCTAAGTCAGTGGGAAGGTGTTCTGTGTAAATCTGATCGAAGTCCCGAACTTGAAACTGTGTTTTAGGAAGCTGCTGAATTTGCTGAGGAGTGTAAGGTCCATACGCGAGTAACCATAAATAGAATCGATCATCAAAAGGCATTACATAAACCGCCTTCTTATTATCCCGTTGGATGAAGATTTGCATCGCCATTTCTTCAAAACCGCCCTGCCAGGCTGAAGCAGACAGCGAGGGATAAATCGAAAAATAAAACTGACTAAATTGTAGGAGAGAGATGATAAGTACGAAAGAAAAACCAGAAAAACTTAAGGTTGACAGTAGAGATCCAGTTTTTCTCAACATCAAAAAACTAACAGCCAGTCCAACTCCAATCACTGAGGCAAGCGGTAACAAGGCATTTATGGAGCGGAGGGCGTGTGGGGTGGTATTAGGCACAGAAGCTGGCAGCAATGAGAACATCCACCAACAGAAGAAAAGGAAGGCAATTTTTGGGTAACTTCTAAATAAAGCGTACCAGCCAATGAAGAAGAATGGCATAAAAATCAAGAAGAAAAGCCCATGTTCGCCAGTTCCGTGTCGTAGGTTTGGATCACCAGAAACAAATAAGAAATTGAGAGACAAATTGTCAGCATAATTTGATAACAACTTTTTCCCTGTTAGCCACCATCGATAGAAAATGATTCGATCTAGTCGCGTATTCCCTGCTTGTTCACGGTAAACATTTGACTGAATGACGTCAGCATCATTCTTTAAAACGGAATCTGTGCTTAATCGGAAAGTATTACTCGCCGCATAAAGTGGTGATTTCAGCATTGGTAGCAACCCAACTCCAAAAATGATGAGGGGCAATACAACTGCCAGAATTAGCTCTGTGAATGAGCGCTTAATGTTGTGCTCCCAGGAGCGTAGTTTAGGAAGTGCAATAAATAGGAATGCAAATACCAGAAAAACGCCAATCCACACGAACCTTACTGAGAAGTAGCTGTACGTAGCCAAGAGACCCAACACCGGTGAAAGTAAAATGAGCCACCGATTTTTTAAACTCATCACGGCAAAAAGGATGGATGCAGCTAATAAGGCTTGTCCTACATGAGCTTCGAACCCTGTTCGAGAAAAAAGAATTGACCATGGAGATAGAGCCACGCTTAAACTGGTCAAAACACCGGCTAACTTTGGCAAAGGAACTATTTGTCGCTTATTTTGATTTCTGTGGCCAGCACCTAAACGCTGACCAGACTCTAGCTCAAGCAATTTCTTGATTAAAACACCGGAAATGAGAATTGTTGAGAAACCAGCAACTGCGCTTGGTACTCTAACGGCTAAGTCATTTGCTCCGAAGAGTTTAACGCTGGCTGCTGTCGCCCAAATATACACCGGCAATTTGTAATCTCCATAAGAGGGGTAAATGACCTGGTACCAAGGTCGCCCATGCATATCTTTCCCTGTTTCAGCAACAGATTTCGCATCAATCAGAATCGCTACCTCGTCCCAATACAGTCCAGTTGGAACACTGCCAAGTTGATAGACACGCAAGAAAAGAGACCACAAGAACAGAATTGTAATTCCAGCAATTAGAGAGAGCTGCCACTTATTCTGCATAAAAGTAATCATAGCATGAAGCTTATTTTTTCAGGGGTGCGCTAGGTGTATATAGTGATGGTTCGAACTGCACGAACGCATATGCTGCAGCGTTATCTTTGAAACCGACAACCTTCAGTTTTTTATAGTAGGTAGGCAGTTCGCAATAGGCTGGAATCACATAGAGCATGTGTGGGTCTATCGTTAATGAACACTCTTCGGTGACAAATCGAAACTTGCCAATCGTGTAACTCGTTTGCTTCCTAACAGAGTAACTTTGGTGCATCTCAGAATGGGAAATAGTCCCATTCAAGGCTAAATAAATATAAGGATCGCCTGAGATTGAACGGGTAATTCTGACAGTTGTGAATTTTGATTGCAACTGCTTTACGGCGGCAGCCATTTCTTGATCGGCGTAGTTACGGCTCCACGGATGGTAGTTTGGTTGTTGGACGAGATATTGATTGGCAAAGTATAAAGTGCCCCAAAGGTACCCTGCCAAAACAACTAGTTTCAAAAAACTAGACATCATTCCTCTGCCACCCCATAACTCAGTTATGGCAACGGAGACGAAATATAAGAGTGGCAAGACCATGGTGAAGGCTCGAATTTCGCTGGGTACCTCTTGGGTAGTTATTGCGGCTGCTAACGGAGAGAAAAGAAGCAGTAGGCCAAAGTAGCAGGCAATCTTTTGATGTTTTTTAAGACTGAAAGCTTTGACTAAGCCAAACAACAAAAGCGGTAATTCAATCAGGTACATAATTCCATGGAAGGGCACCGCGTACCTAGCGGGTGAGCCACCCTGAAAGAACAGGAAGTCAGGAGTGAAATGCTGGAAAAAGAGCTCGCTAATGGCCATGCCATAATTAACTAGTTTATTATGAAATAGCCGAATAAGGACTCCTGGGAGATATGGAGTTGCAATTCTGGTTTGCTCTTCCAAGATAAGTTGTGGATTTGCTTGAGAGAAAATGCTGACCTGACCAAAGCGAGTCAAGCCGCTTGCAAGACCAAACGAGATCTCAACAAATAACAGCACACTGACGATGAAAAGTGGAACGAACTGAATGAGTTGCCTTTTCTTTTCTTTAGTGAAAAAAAGATATGTAGCGAGCAGGGTGAGTGGCAGAAATACCTTGGCAGAGTGGTAACTATAAATAGCCAGAGCAAATGATCCTAACGTCACTACGGCAGCTATGAGCCGTATTTTTCCTTTACAAAAATACGTAAATGAAAGTAAGCAAAGCATTGAAAAGAAAAATGACATAACAACTTCTTGAGTTGCTCTGGATAAGATCAGATGCCAGGGAGAGATCACCATCAAGAAAAGGAGTAAAATGGCCTGTTTTTTATCGATTACTTCCCTTGCAAGCAAGTATATGAAAACGAGCGACAATGACCCCATTAGCGCGGCCGGCATCCGAGAAGCTGCCGTTGTATTGCCCATCAGAGAAATAAAAGGGATTTGTAAATATGAGTAGAGAGCTGGCTTAGGATCTATGAAGGAGTTGAGAAAAATGGGCCATTTGCGATTATCTTCATCCTTGCCGGTTTCTTTTAAAGAAATTGCATTGTAAAAAAATGAGGCTTCGTCATTATGTAGTCCAGATGGATGTATTTCCAATTGTGTACTGCGAAGAACGAGTCCGAGGAACAGAAAAAAGCTTACCAAGATAGCCTGTTTCTTAGATTTCCAGATATGAATAACTGCTTGCATAATTAAACTGGTATTCACCCTAATGGTTGTTATACTAAGTATATGTCACTAAGTATCGGTTCGTCCGCACCAGATTTTCAATTACCTGACTTTGAAGGCGCAACTCACTCACTCTCTGATTATAAAGGTAAGTGGGTACTCCTCTACTTCTACCCAAAAGATGATACTCCAGGTTGCACCAAAGAAGCATGCAGTTTCCGTGACGCTTACTCAGAGTTGTCTCAATCTGTAGAAATAATTGGAGTGAGTGCCGACTCGGTAGAAAGTCACAAAGCTTTTAAGGAAAAGTATCACTTACCATTTCTCATTCTGTCCGATTCGAAAAAAGAGATCATTCATAGTTATCAAGTTGATGGTTCCCTCTTTCCTAAACGAACAACCTTTTTAATTAATCCCGCTGGCCAGATTGCGAAAGTATATGACAAAGTGAACGTTAACACGCACACTGAGCAAATTCTGAGAGATGTTCAGGGATTGAAGTCGGAAAGTTAAGATGAAGCGAAATCAGGCACTTCCCATATTGCTGATCGTGTTTTTTATTCTTTCTAGATTGTACATTTGGTTTGCTCGGCCAATGGCATTTACTGAGATTATTTACAGTTATATGCCTTATGCAAATCTTTGGGCCAGTGGCACGAAACCGTATCTGCAGCAGTGGTATGAGTACCCTCCAGCTACGATTCCACTGTTCTATATTCCCCACGTTATTGACATGGCAACTCGATTTAAGTTGGTACATCTGAACTATTTAGATGCTTACCGCTCTCAGTTACTATTGTGGGACACCGGACTATTTTTCTTGCTTTGGCTGACACTTAAGAAGATTGCCAAGTCACAAAAAATGCACTGGATCGCTTTGTTGTACTACATTCTTCTCATGATGAAGGCTCATGACTTTGCTTACGATACGATGGACTTAACATTTGGTGCATCAATAATCCTGGGTGTGGTTGCTCCAGTTTTAGTAACAGGTTGGAAGGGTCAAATTACTTCGTGGTTTGGTTTCTTTTTGGCAACGGCCTTGAAGTACGTGAATGCACCATTAGCCCCGCTCTACGCATTGATTGAGAGGCGTGAGTTTAAACGCACCGCTATCTCAGCAATTATTGGTTTTCTGCTCATTTGGGCAGTTCCGTTAGCAATTTTCCGTTCATCAATTTTAGTCAGCTTGGTATACCAGAACATTCGTGGTATTCAAATTGATAGTGCACCCGCAATCGTTTTACGTACAATGAATGCTTTTACTCATTCCGAGCATGTTATTGAAGTATTTAAAAATTATGAAATTGCCGGTCCATTAACGGACAAAGCGAAGAGCATTGAAAAATATTTCTTCCCTGCAGCGGTTGCTGCCTACCTGCTAGCCAGTTCGGTATATGTGCTAAAGAATAAGTCACTCGATGCAAATTGGAGCAGAATTCATTTCACATATGGCTATGTGCTTATCTTTTTCTTAACAGGCAAGGTACTTTCAACTCCGTTCCTGCTTTGGATGATTCCGCTGGTAGCCGTCTATCCTTTTAGAAAAGATAAACAGCAGCTAACGGCAATTTTTCTGTCCTCACTGGCTATCTTTGCCACCATGACTCGATTTTCGGATGACAGTATTGGCATCTTCCCCATTCCATTAATTGCTGGTTGGGTACGAACTCTCTCAATCTTGGGGTTATTTATCCAGTGGTGCCTGATGGCCAAATTGGAAGTGCAAGCTACTCAATTACGTACAGCACCCAAACGATCTTCCCTGAAGGGTCTGAAATCTCGTTAAGTATTTTAGTATTCGAATGAGTTTGCAGTACTTCTGTGTATGCTTTCTTGGAAGAAGCAATCAGTGATTTCTCACTAAACTGAACTTGATCAACAAATGAAACGTTCTGAAATTTCAGGTATTCACCTTGATCTTTTGGGGCTTTGGCGTTCTCAGCTTGTACATCCTTTGGATTCGTCTTTGAATAAAACCAGTAATACATTGCTGGTCGACCGTATTCCCTTGTAATTTGAACTGGTAAATCAGGAAACTGAAGGCGGTCGTTTTGAAGTGATGTCACCATCTCTTTGTAACCGAATTGCCACTCACTCGCATATTGTCTTGGATAAATTAGTGAGTAAAAACGCCAATAGCTGACAAATTGCCATCCGTAAAACACCATGAACGCACTCAGTACTAGAATCTTCAATAGAGTATCTTTTTGAGGTATCGTCGTCCTCATCAACATACTATTCAGTAGCCCGTATGCCCAAAACGAAACTTGAAATCCACCAAGCCCAAGCAGAAGAAGCCAAGCCGGCATACTGGGAAGGATTCGTAGAGCGTGAGGTGTGGCTGTGGTTAAAGCTGCTGGAAGAATTCCGACAAATAACCAAGCCAGTACTAAATACATGACCGAATTTCGATAACGGATCAAGAAAATGATGCCAGCAAACAGTAGAACTATTTCCCCCGTGTAAAAAAGGCCTACGAACTGAGTTGAGTGACGAGGGTTAATGTCGCCAGTAAGAAAGAGGAAGGAAAGTGAAAAATGCTTCAAGTAATTTTCGGTAATCATTTGAGCACTGATCACGTAACGATGGTAGACAATCTTACCTAGCCATTTGGGATTGCTTAACTCAATGAGGCGATTACTTAAAGTTACTTGCCGGCCGTCCGCAAACAAGCTCGTTTCGGCAAAACGTTGTTGAGTCTGACTACTCTTCAATGAAATGAGTACTGGCGAAATCAGTGCCGTAAAGATGCAACCAGCCAAGATAATAATTCCTAGCTTTTTTTTAATAAATGTCGTAACCCCGTTGATGGTATTGGTGCCTTGATTCCAAAGTTCTACAACGATATCCAACCAAAAGAAGCCTAATAAGACTGGTGCCACCACTCGTGTGGCATGGTAGGTATATAAAGATAAAGCTGTAGAAACAACACTCAGCATGAGAACTGGTAGTATTTGTTGCGGTGTTAACATTTTTTCGGAGAGGAGCTTCTTTCGAACTAGCAATGTCAGGTACATCCCAAGCGTCAGCAACATCGTTGCTTCATTTACTTCCCAACCTCCTCGAGAAAACTGAATGGCCCAAGGGTTCACCGCTGCAATGAACATCGTGAAGAGTTGCAAGAGCTGGGGGAAGAATAACGGCAATCCTTGTTTCTTTTTCACTGTTGCCTCCCCGATTTCCTTTGCCAACAATCCGAGTAAGACCACAATCACAACTCCGCTCACGGCACTTGGAAAGCGAACAGCAAAATCAGTTAAACCAAATACTGCAATGGAAGGAACTAGTGAGTAAAAGTAAAAGCTGGGTTTGTAGTCGCCAAAAGATTCAAATGCCACTAATGGTAGAAAGTGACCATGATGATCGCGTGCAGTTTGCAAAATTGAGTAAGCATCGTATCCCAAAGCAGCTTCCTCCCAATAAAGTGATGGCGGAAACTTGGTGAGTCCGACAAATCTTGTAAAAATCGAGATCAAAATACAGGCCACAATTCCGAGAAAGATGAAACGTTGAGGCCAGTTGTGAGTTTGTTTTTTCAATGCCATATTACTTCGTTTTCACCAAGACAAACTTGACTTTGCCATCAGAACCGTAGACGAGTTGGTCAGCTTTTTCTGGTGGAATTTGGTCAGGCGTAGCCATTAGGACTGTGTTTTTTCTGGCAAGATCTCCCTCAGACAGTTTGTGCAAATAGACGTACTTAATCATTGATCCTCCTTGGTACCAAATCGGATTTGTTTGTCGCACAAAGAGTGCAAAGATGTACGCTTGTCCATACGTGTCGCTAATTAAAATCTGGTCAGAAGTAGGCTCATTTTTTACAGCAAACTGGAAGGCTTCGATGAAGCCATCTTGAAAATCATTCGCTGACTCATGGGCAAAAGTTGTGTAGTAGTCATGTAGATAGCTCATTGAAAAGAGCGCGTGAAATAAAATTGTGACTCCAAGGACTGATTTCACCAGCAAGTGTGTCTCGCCTTTGCTGCCACTGACACTCTTATCTAAACTGGTTGTAGAAAGCCACTTCAATAGATAAAAGCCACCCAAAACCGCTAATAGGACAAAGCCGGGAAATGCTAAAATGGCTCGATTGCCATGAGGGACGTCTGTGCCAATTACCGCAGGGAGTGTGCCAACAATTACCCAGGTTGTAGCTAGGAAAAGTGATAGCAACCCGTCAGGTAACATTCTTCGGTTTTGAAGAAATCGGTTGCCTTTGAGTAGAAAAAAGATCAAACCAGCGAGACCTAGGAGTAGGTCGGTAAGGTACAAAATGCCCCAATGGCCATCGCCATGTCTTAAGGTTACTGTTTGCCCAAATATTAGGTAGGCGGCTGAGAAATGAGCAAGAGTATGACTGGACAGAACTTGAATCAACTGAATGAGTGGTAGATGTTGGCCAAAGACAGTTGCTTGTCCAAAACGATCTCCCCCATTACCAAAAAATGAGTCCTTCATAAGAGGTAAAAGCAGCACACCCCCAAAAATTCCAGCCGAGATATACTGTTTCAGTCGGAGCTTTATTCCGTTCCAATTTGTTGCCGCAACGGCAAGAAAGACAAGCGGTGTGACGATCTTAGCACTGTGGTACGTATAAAAAGATGCCACTGCAAAAAGAACACTCAGGACTAAAATAGCAATTTGCTTTCTTGATTGTGCTTTTGACTTTGGTAAAGAACAATCGAAAAAATAGAGTAAGCAAACAACACCCCACATCAGGAATGAGAGAGCCATACCACTTTCAAAGCCGATTCGTGAAAAATGAATATGCCAAGGTGATAAGGCTGTAATAAGACCCGCCGCAAGCCCGAGCACTTTGCTTTCATCTTCACTCATCCCTCGTTTAGCCAACAAGTACGTTAGGAGAATCATGGCAACCACAGATGAAGTACCCACCAACGCAAACGGCAGACGGACAGCAAAAAGATTCATCCCTAAAAGAAAAGTAAAAGGTCCATTTAAGTAGATGGCCAACGGAGATTTATAGTCCCCAAATGACTTGAAGGAAATTGGCACTCGGTGCAGCCACTCGTCTCTGCGCGTGTGAAATATGGCAAATCCATTATACCCAATGGCTGCTTCATCCCAGGTCATCCCATGAGGAATGTTACCTAATTGATAAAGACGCAAAGCCCCAGCTAAGACGATGATCAATATGGACAAAATCACGAATGCTTTGCTTAGTTGTTTCATATATTAAAACTTCTTGCCCATTTTCCAGCTCCAATACGGTTTCCAAATGAGGTACTGCAGCTTTTGAAGCCAGGTACTATTTTTAAGAGTGAAATAGTTGGCATTTTTCCAACTCATTTCCTCTATCTTCGTACTACCAAATGTTGATGAGTTGGTCGTCTCATGATTATGATCAACTTTTGCTTTACTTTCAAATAAGACTTTCCAGCCACGCTCTCGTGCTCTAAATGACAGGTCAACATCCTCCCAGTATGCAGGAGAATACGCTATGTCGAAGCCTCCCAGAACATTCCATTTTTCTTTATCAAACAATCCACTTCCACCACTAACCCAGGCGGTCTCTCCTGAATCCATTTTCGCTGCTCGATTATGCATGAACATGCCTCGTTCAAATCGAAGTACATTTTTTCCAGATGTGACTTGCTGGTTGTTTGAGGTCTTTTCATTTTCACTACAGCCCACTGCGAAAACAGTTGGATCCTCAAAGTGTGGCAGTAAGTGTTGCAATACATCCGGGTGAGGTTGGACGTCACTGTTTAGTAAAAAAAGGAGGTCATTTTTGGCAAGTGACACGGCGCGGTTTACATTTGCCGCAAATCGCAAGTTAACTGCATTTCTCACAACTGTTAAATCAATCGTCTTCTTTTGGTACTGAACGAGTGCGTAATAAGTCTTGTAATCTTTGGTGGATTTTTCGGGTACCTCAGTCAGAAAATACTTGTCTTGCAAAAATCGCAATGAGTTATCTGTACTGTTATCGTCAATCACAATCACTTCATCATTGCTACGAAGCGTTTCAAAAACCAGCGGCAAGTTCTCAGCTAAGAGTGTGGCTCCGTTATAATTTGGAATGATAACTGACACAGACTTCATTTGATCATCTCCGTGAGTGTTTTAATAAATGGATCTTTCCCAAAATTCTTTGCTCGCGTCACTGCCTTCTCTGCCAATTCGTGACGCAGTTCGTCATTTTCGATAATTGAGGCTGTCATTTTTGTGAGTTCTTCAGTCTTCTGCCAGGCGAGATTTTTGAGCGAGCTGCCTAAAACCTCAATTTGGCCTCCTTTTCCAACAGGGAGTGGGATACATCCAAAATTCATGGCTTCTACAGTACTAATTCCAAAATGCTCTACTTTTTCTGGATTAAGTTGTTCGTCAACCTCAAATCCCGCTGCATGCCAGTAAAAAGTGGCTTGCTGATAGTACTTCAGCAGTTCTGTTCTGCTAAGTGAGTGATGTAGTTCAATCGAATATCCTTTTGCAAGCTCTTTAACTCGTTCTGCATACCGTGAATCTTCTATTGGACCAACTAAAACCAACTTCCAACCCTTCATCAGTTTCGGTTGCCGATCAACCATCTCTTTAAAAGCAGTCACCAAAACGTCCTGGCGCTTACTATGCAAGTGATCAAAAAATCTGCCGACACTGAGGATTACTTTTTCTTTCTTTTTCTCTTCGTATGTAGCCTGTGGAATATCAATCATTGGATAATGAACAAACTGAATATGGGTCTGCCAGCTTTTTTCAACAACATGCTGCGTGAACTGAGAGTTGGCATTTCTGATTGACCAATTGGATAGTTTCAGCTTGTCTATGAACGAAGTCTTAGACTGAGTGAATGGAATTTGAATATGAAGAATATTCTTCTTTGCCAGACTAAAAAATAAACTGCCATCGGTTACCAAATAGAGCATGTCAAACTGTTTAGTGAACTGAAGTTTTTCTAAAGCTGAATGCGCCGCGCCTAAGGGTGAGTGCTGAAATGTGATGCCATCTAATGAAGTTCCAAGAAAGAGTTGGTATTTTTCTTTGACTTCTCTCAGAAAGTTTTCATTTGCATCTATCT
Organism: uncultured Pseudomonadales bacterium; assembly: GCA_964574595.1. Taxonomy (GTDB): domain Bacteria; phylum Patescibacteriota; class Microgenomatia; order UBA1400; family PJMF01; genus CAZNOF01. The sequence goes on from CAZNOF010000008.1 coordinate 25,764, forward strand.
GGTTTTCTAACAATACAATTACTTGATGACCAAGATCGGCGAGTGACCGGGCGACATCGAAAAAGTATTTTTCTCCGCCACCTGCGTGAACAGGGACATATGGTGAGTAAAGCCCTATCTTCATTTTTCCTTTTTCCAAAGTTGAAGGAGCTCTTTTTCTTGCTCGAGGTACTTGTCTTCTAAAGAAGGATGTTGCTGCAACTCCCAGAGTTGGATATAGACTAAAATGCGATTAATTCCTTGCACTACGGCTTCAACCCAACCTTCCATTCCGTCTTTATAGCCGCCTTGAAGAATGTATCGCCTGAAAATCTCCATCACACCTTTTCTGACCAATGTGGTTTTTCTGACAGAGGCAGTTCCACCTTCATAAAGCAGGCGTGCTTCAATTGGTGTCCAAGAAGTAGTTTTTTTCAGGCCATCAATCGTATTGCGGTGAGTAAGATGTAACAAGGAACTGTGTAATAGAACTGGTTTTGATTGAAGTGAAGGACTTTCATGAATATCACCAGACCAACCAGTAAACGCACTCGTTCGAAAGACGCGTGTCTGTAAATCATTTTGCCACCCACCATGATGAAATACTTTCCCGTACATCATGTTTTCGCGGTTCATTTGCAGCGCTTCTGCTGAGGTTGTTTCTACCTGAACCAGGATTTCTTTAGCCAATCTCGGTGAGACTCTCTCGTCTGCATCAATATAGAACACCCAGTCAAAATCCTTGGCCTTTTCTAAACCAAAGTTTCGAGATTCTGAAAATGAAGTTGTGAGTTTGGTAAATACCTTCGCTTTGAGTTGTTCTGCGATTGATGTGGTTCGGTCATCTGACCCATTGTCGATGACAAAAACCTGATCACACCAGCCTAACGTCTCTAGACAGTTAGCCAGCATTTTCTCTTCATTCTTGGTGATAATAATCGCAGCTAACGTTGGTTTAGACATATTTCGTCCGCTTAAAACATGGTTTCTTTGCCCATTTTGCCCATTACCCAATCAAGGGCACCTTTTTGTTCTGGGGCAACACCGGTAATAAGTTTCATTATGGCAAACTTCCAGATGACAAGCAAATAATGAATATACTCTAATCCGTCACCAAATGCAGAATGGACTTGTCTGAGTGAGGCATACTTTGTAAAAAAGAATAATCGATTTCTGGTTTGGTAATATTGATGTAAGCCAGAACCTGCCCCACCACTTGAACCAGCATTTTTATGCCAAACGTGGGCCTCAGGGCAAAAAAGAAGTTTATACCCAGCATTTCGAATTCTGACGCTCCAATCAACATCCTCTAAATAGAGAAAGTACCTTGCATCTAGTGTGCCAATACTCTCGGTAACTTTGCGTGGAATCAGGACACAGCAACCTGTAGCAAACTCACTTTCAGTCTGTTGTAAAAACTGGCCGCGATCAACTTCATCAACACCTCGATGGAAACAGTCTAGATTATCCCAGTCGATACTACCACCAGCGTACCAGATGACATTCCCCTGTTCATCAACTGGGTAACTCCCTTTGTGAAACTCACGGCCAGGAGAAAAATAAATAAGTGGAGAAACCATACCCACATCCGAGTTTTGTTCAGCACATTTCACAAGTTGGTTTAGAAATTGAGGATCAACGGTGGTGTCATTATTAAGGAGCAGTAAGTAGTCTGGACCAAAATTTTCGATGGCATGTTTAATACCCAAGTTATTGCCATCTGTGAAACCTAAATTTGTGTCACTTCGCAAAACAGTAACATTGGATGATTGGAGTTTATCAGGCAGTTGGAGCGTGTCTTTTGAACCATTATCAACTACCACAATCGAAATTGAGAAATGAGGATGCTTGACCTTCTTCAAGGATTGCAAACACTCAATTGTATCTGCTTCACCACTATAGTGAACAATGATGATAGAGACGTGCAACATAACAATAATTGTACATCACCTTGAAACAGAGTGCTGTTTGGGATTACAGTCTAAATTTTCGTCTGATTTGCCAAGCTATTTTACTTATTCCACTTGACCTTGCCACATGCCGGTCGGCTATCCAGTAATTCAGGTCAGACTTGAACTGATCTAGCTCTTGAAGAACGACCGTTTCCTCTAGTTGGGCCACTGGAAAACCGCTTCGTTCCCACACCTTCAAGTAAGTGGCAACTTGATACATTGACTGCAAAAGTGATAATCCCACACCGTGAATCCCCTCTTTTATCCCATCCTCTTGAAAAAGCCGTCTGAAAAACTCATCACTGAACAGATGAAGTACTTTTGCTGAGTTGAATGAATCAGGTGATTTTTCAAGTTCTGCCTCAATGGATGTATACCTATTTAAGCGATCAATATACTGGTCTACGTGTTGAAAGTTGTGATGCAAAATAGTGGCATTTTGTTCAACTGGGAGGTAACCTGTCTTGCCATCAATCAATGGCGTACTGTGAATTTTGTCCGACCAACTAACTTTCCCTTTTTTAAATAGTCTCAGTTGGAAATCTGGCCACCAGCCAGTGCCAGTCATTTTTCTGCCAAAAATTTCATTTCTCCTAGCGACAAAAAAAGCTACTTCAGAGACTTTGGTGTTTTCGACAACACTTTTAATTTCTTGAGCAAGTTCCGGTGTGACCTCTTCATCGGAATCTAAAATGAAAACCCAATCTGCTGTAGCTTTACTAATTGCCAAATTTCTTGCTGGTTCGACGTAGTTACTGTCAGTGCCTGTTTCAAAAAACTCAACATTAAACTTTTTGGCAATCTGCTTTGTTTTGTCAGAACTCTTCATGTCCATGATGACAATCTGGCTGGCAAAACTTTCGACACTTTTTAAAGCATCTGCCAAAGTTCCTTCAGAATTTTTGGTATTTATGACAACACTCAGTGGTAACTTATCATTCATATGTCAGCTTTCTTATCTCATATTACGGTGTAATTGTTGTTTCATTTAACCATAACTTATGCTCAAGAATGTCTTTTTCTTTTTTTCCGTAATCGAAAAGACCTAATGTCGCTACCATTTCTTGTGTAGATCGCAAAAAAACGAGATGAATTTTACCGTCCCCGCTTTGAAAGGCGATTCTATCAGGCTTGATTACTAGGGGCTTCACATTCTTCTGATTAGCAAACGACTCACCAATATAGTCCTCTGGTGTTTTCTCAACAATACTGTCCGTGCTCTCTAAGTGATCAGATGTAAATTTGAGGAGTACTGCTTTGCTGGTCGTTATTTCGTTAAATTGCAATGCACCCGCTAGACTTACCACCTGAGGGTCAAATGTAAATGTTCCTGGTGTGTAAAACTCGCGGAACTGCCAGTAGTCTCTCATGGTAAAGGTACTATCTTGCATGTGAGATAAAAACTTAACAGCCTTTTGTTGACGAACAAACTTTTGACCTAGATGCAGAGCGGGGTGAAATAGTGCAGCTCCTAGTATGAAAAGAATAGTTATAACTCCTGCAAAAAAGAGCTGCTCACGAACTATATTTTTAGTATACAATTTCTGCATGACACGTCCAAAAGAATGGTACATTTATGTACTTTTATTCATTGTATCATTGATTTTTACAGCTGACTTGTTCATGCATTCTGGAAGACCTGTTACTTTTGATGGACCCACACACTTAACGACAATGGCTCAGTTTGCAACTGGGTTACTCCAACGTCAGTTTCCAGTTAGTTGGGCTGATGGCTTCGGCAATTACGGCATGCCAATTCCGATAATTGCTCAGCAGACGACTTCCTATCTCGGTGGTTTTTTCTATCTCATCGCACGCAACATATTTGTCGCGTACAACCTGACTGTTTTGCTAGGCGCTTTTGTGTCCGTGATTGCTGTCTATGTTTGCTTAAGATATTGGTACTCACTTGAAAGCTCACTAGCCGGCGCACTACTCTTCATGTTTGCCCCGTACCGCATGATCAATGTTTTCATCCGGGGAGATATTCCGGAGTTCTTCGTCAGCCGCTTCCTGCCAATTACTAGTTTGGGCTTTCTGTTCACGATTCAAAAAAGAAAGTGGTGGGGATTAGGACTAGTTTCTCTAGGGGTTTCTGGAATTCTCTTCACTCATCCAATCATGACTGTGCCACTAGGAATGTTATTAGGTCCGATTTGGTTAGTGTTAGCATTTACAAACAGAAGAAATTGGAAAGCACTCTTAGGGACAGTAATCGCTGCTGGATTTGGTGCTGTCATAGCTGCCTTTTATCTTGTCCCGCTTTTTGGAGAGATCAAGTACTTTTACTATGGGCTTGGCACTGAGCATTTAATTAATAATCAGTACCTAAGTTTGCAGAACTTTTTTCACCCTGGATGGTTTTACTTTTGGCAAAATGACACGGGTCCTAGAGGCCAGTACTTCCATATGGGAAGTCTAGAGGGAGTCATCTTTTTGTTAGCGATTGCTGTTGCAATTTGGTCACTCACTCAAAAAAACAAGCAGCGATTCGCCTCACTCTACTTAGGCGTCGGACTGTGTGCATTGAGTATCTTTCTGACTTTGCCCGCATCTGATTTTATCTACCAACATGTTCTGCTCTTAAACAACATTCAGCACCCATGGCGAATGCTGACCGCCCTGATTTTCTTGCCGCCTTTCTTGTTAACAGATTTGTCTGAGCGTTTTTTGAAAAATGACAAGAGTAAGCAAATTCTCGTAGTGGGTGTGACGCTGTTTGTGATTCTGTTTAGAATTCCCCAAACCTATGGAAAGAACTACATTTACTATCCGGAAAGTATGTATTTCTTTACGATTACAAATTTACATGGCACCAACCTAAACACCGTTTGGACGGGAAATACTCGAGATTACCCGGTAAAAGAAAAGAAGTATGAAGTAATTGAAGGGAATGGCACTGTCACTAAAGCAGTCGTGCAAAATGGCATTAGGCACTACACCGTCCAAGCAAGTGGTCCTGTCAGATTAGCAGACTATACCTTTTACTTCCCAGGTTGGAAGTTATCAGTGGATGGCAAGCCAGCTAGCATTGAGTTTCAAGACATGAACTATCGTGGTGTTATCACCTACAAGCTGGATGCCGGCACTCACCAGGTAGATCTAGTATTTGGAGACACTAATGTCCGAAAGGCCGGAAAAATACTTAGCCTTGCAGGCCTCTTGGGCCTAGGTATTTGGCTGTGGAGTGAAAGCACGTGGCACTGGTTACTCGGACTTGATAATGGTCTACACACTTTGGTGAAACCAACAGTCCTACAGAAAAAAACTGTCAAAAATAAACGAGCTCGTTAATTATGGAATGCCTCAGTTGGGGGTAAACCTTTTTTTATTTTAATTACTTTTCCAGTAACACTTTTGTCACCGTTACTGAGTGAAACTACTTCCTGAGCGATCTCCTCTGGTTCAATGGCATCTGGAATATATTGAGGAAAGAACTTTGCGTAACTTTCAGTATTTGTATCAGATGGCGAAATACAGTTTACGTAGATCCCCTGTTCATTAAGGTCTTCAGCCAGCCCAACCGTAAAATCTTCTAGTGCCCTTTTTGCTACATAGTAAGGTAACCAACCCTTTGCTCCATCTTCAAAAGTCCCTGAGATGTTTACAATGTGAGAGTTCTGAGGCATTTTCTCGATTAATGCGTGGACGAGCAACATCGGTGCCACAATACCAACTTGGAGAGTCTCTGAGATGACATCATCGCGAAATTTGGCATATTCTGTATTCGCATAGACTTCATTTTCTCCGTGCCAGATTCCAGCCACATTTACGATCAGGTCTACCGATGGATAATTCAGCCTGATCCCATTCGTTACATTTTTAATAGCATCATTTGACAAAAGATCGACTAAAAAAATCGTTGACTGACCATGATTTTCATCTATGAGCTGCTTCGTTGCTTGAAGCTTGGATTCGTTTCGACCTAAAAGAAGCAGGTGATAATCGTGTTTAGCTAATTCAACGGCAATCGCTCTGCCTATTCCAGTACTCGCTCCAGTTACGATCGCAGTTTTCATCTCTTTCTCCGCAAACTTTTCAGTTCTTGAATCATTTTCTCTCTGCCAAAAAGTCCGAGTGAGGCAACATATGACAGTGAAGTTACGCCCATTCCAACGACTAAGTAGATTAGACTTTGTGACCAAATAGGCATAAATAATAGTCCGACTGCGGTCATCACCATGGCTCCTAAAAATTGTCTCCAGATATTTCCGAAGACATCAATTTTGACAATTTTATTGACGAAGTAGATCGGTAGGACAGATGTTAAGGAAATAATAAATGTGGCGATACCAACACCGTTGTATCCAAAGAGCCGAATACAAATTGGCATCAGCACCCAAGTTAATATTAGCCAGAAGATCATTAACTTCAGCGTTGTGTTGATTTTGCCAATCGCGCTCAAGGTATTCGTCAGCGGTGTGGAGATGGCACCACCACCAATACTTAAAGTAAATAAAATAAATGACATGATTGCCGGCTGCCACTTCTCTAATTTAGGGATTAAGTGCGTCAGCGGAGTGATAAAAACACACATTCCTATCAAGAGTGGGAAAATAAAGAGTGAGATAAAAAAGAGTGTTTTTTCAATGGCTCGTTTCAACAAATGATGATCATTTTGCAAACGAGAGTAGGTTGGAAAGGTGATCGCAATCACGTTCTGAACGGTTAATGAATATGGAATTTGTGAGTTTGTTTGGGCAAATGAAATATAGCCAAACTGTTTCAGTGGTAACCAAAACCCGAGTGCCAAGGTAGACAACTGATCTTTTACTCTAGCAAGCAGATCATTCAGTTGGAACTTGCTACCAGAACTAATGAGTTCCTTAATTGCGGCTTTATCCCAAGCCAAGCCGATTGACCAAGGCTGGAGATAGTAGATAGTCACAATTCCCACCACAGATCGAGCAAGAATGGCATACGTAAACGATCTGACTCCCATGCCTTCAAGAACACAGGCTACGAGTACTCCGTTATAAACAACTTGTTCAACGATTTGTGGAATCACAATCTTATTGAAGTTTAAATTTCGCTCCAACATGATTGAGGGAATTGTTTTGATAGATGCTAGTGGAAACGATAAACCCAATGCCAGCAAGACTAGCTCACCTTCAAACCCAACTTTCGGCTCGATGACTCGACTCAAAGCAATGATAACGGTAATTCCGAAAATCGCCCAAGAAAGGAGCTGTTGAATCGTAAAAACCGTTCTGTACTCAACCAGCTTTGGTGTAACCTTTTTTTGAATAAGTGTTGAAGCTAAACCGATGTCAGAAAAGAACGTCAAGATACCGGTGATTTGAGAGACTAAATTAAAAATGGCAAACTCAGTCACTTGCAAATATAAAAGCAAAATGCTTTCTGCCACCAAACCAATTCCTAAGACAAAAATGGTTCTAATGAAGTAAGAAACAGCTCCCGAAATTGTCTTCTGCTTAATTGATTCCACATGCTCTGGTTCAAAAGAACCTAACATTTCAGTGGTCGGGACGATTAGTTCTTCGGTAGTACGTTTACTCATACAGCGGCTGTTCCTTTTTCATTTTTAAACGATTGGCAATCCAAAGACAGACAAACAGAATAGCACAGGCTAATGAAATTCGATCGCTGATTTGGCGAATTGGAGTATCTAAGAATCGGGCAGTTACTAGATGTTCACCTTCAGGGATCTCAACTGAGATAGTACCTGTTTTCCCAATGAATTTTGGAGTCTCTTGATCATCTACAAAGGTGCTCCACCCAGGATAATCCGCAATGGCAAAGTCGAGGGCAGTGTTTTTTGTAGCGATCACGTGGACGGTTTTTTCTTGCACTTTATTAATGATCACTTCAACTTTCGCATCGTCAGGTGACCGAAATAAAATTTGACCAACCGGCACGGGTTCCAAATTCTCGGGCATCTGCTTTGGAATGTAGTCTGGCAAAATCGAACTCATATTTGTTCGAATCATCATGGCATCCGTGTAGTAAAACTCATCATTATTCTGTAAATAACCCACCGGTCTGAAGTATGAATAATTCGTCAAAATGATAAAGAACGACAAGAAGAAAACATAGAGATAACGCAAGAAACGTTGATGGATGTAGAGGGTGCCCATGCCAACTAAAAGCGCTAAAAAGAGAATCACAACAGATAACCATCTCCAAGGAAACTGCACGGTGACCATAAACGGCAATGCATCCCAAATGAATTTCGATTTTAAGAGGGTCATGAAAATAGCGACGCCCATTAGTACAACTGAAACTAACGGAAGAAACACAACCTCTTTTCTTTTAGAGAGTAACTCAACCCCCTTCTTTTTTAAGGCTGCAGCTTTCAGCCGGTTACTTAGTTCTTTCCCCAGCCAGATGAGCAACATTGCTAGGCCAAAGAGCTGTCCATACCCTAAGAAAAATGACAACCCATCATCTGGTCCCCAGACTGAGCCACCGTATCCCCAATTCGGAACAAAGAACTGCCTAAAGTATAAGAAGTGATTGTTGTATGAGAAGTACCCTTGAAAAATTTGACCAACTTTGGTGAAACTGTTTTCTGTGAGCGCTGGAAAAAGATAGAATGCGGCGAGACCAATTCCAAACAAATACGTTAATCCAATCAGAATCAAAGAAACCATCTTGTTCAAATCAAACCATCCAGTCTTCATTTTCTTTGTGTAGTCGATAAACCAGTATGAGATTGCAAAAAGAACACTAATCGGAATGAAGATCAAGGTCGTAATATTATGGCTGAGGAATAAGATACAAAGTCCAGCCAGAAGGTTCATCCAGCCATTCTGCTCTTTCTTAATAATTTGGACAATTCCCAACAAAATCCAAGGCAGAGCCATAATTCCCCAAGCCTCGCTAAGAGCGCCCCGGACATATAAGTTAACAGCTCGATATGGAGCCATGGTTAAAGCAACTGCAGATAATATTCCACCAGCTCTTCCAAATAATCTTGATCCCAAACGATACATACCAAGGAAAGTAAGAAAGGAACACAGTACAAATAACGTCTTTATTGCGGTAACTACGTTCATCCCAAGTAGGTACAAAATTGCACCCGTGTAGTAAGGAAGTGGGGCATAAAACTCAAACAACGGCATTCCAAAACCGTAACCAAAATTACTTGACCAACGAACAGGGAAATCTCCATCCTTCAAGCTTCTGACAATCTCAATAATCCTAGCAGCGTGAACGTAGTCATGAGCTCTAAAGAAAGTGTTGTGAAATAACGGCAGACTCACAGCAAGAACTGTGATGAAACAAAAAAACCAGATAGGAATCTTTTTAAACATAGGTATGTGCAGTAATTGTAAAGCATATTGAGAAGTTATGGAGTAAGTAAATCAAGTTAATCAGCAAAAAATATGTCATAATAAAAAAATGGCCAAACGCAAAGCAGCAAAATCTGTCAAGATACTTTTGCCACCAACTGAACCAGTTCCAGGATTAGTCGCACTTTTCATACGATCGATGGCTTTATCTATTCTCTTTGCCTTCATTCTCATCACCTTTTCAGGTTTGCTCGTTCTTGGTTATCTCTTGCACAAAAGTACCCAGTTCACAACTCCTGCTCAAGCAAGCTTAGTAGAGCTAGTTCAAATAGCTAAAACAGGCTGGCAAACTGTTCCGCAGCAAGATAAAGGACGAATTAACTTCCTGGTGTTAGGGAGTGATGAGTTGCCAAATCGAGATCACCAAACAGTCCTAACAGACACTATGTTGATTGCTTCACTGAATCTGCAAAATGGTCAGGTTGGCCTCTACTCTTTTCCTAGAGACATCTGGATAACGACCTATCAAGAAAAAATCAATAAGTTATACGAATCAGGTAAGCAGCTCACACCTAGCAAACCTGAGCAACTACCTACTAAAGTAGTTGAGGATCTTTCAGGAATTCCGATTCACCACACAGTGATTATGAAATTAGATACCCTGTCAAAGTTGGTGGATTTAGTTGGTGGAGTTGATGTGATTGTGAAGGAAAGTTTTACAGACCCACTGTTTCCGAGAAGTGATGTAGACGTCACAGTAGTTCACGATCCCAAGCTGCTTTATGAGACCGTCTCATTTGCTTCTGGATCTGCCCATATGAGTGGAAGCGAGGTGCTGAAGTATGTCCGAAGCCGTCATGCCGTGGGTGAACAAGGTTCAGACAATGCCCGAGGCAGCAGACAGCAGGACGTCATTCTGGCGCTCGTCCAGAAGTTAAAAGATCAAACGTTTTGGTACGACTTGCATCGTGATGGCCTCATCTATCACTTTTATATGACTGAGTTCAATCAATATTTGCCAGTGACCGAAGCAATCGGAATTGGCAAATTATTACGACCACATTTGAGCGGGATCAGCTTCTCTGAAGGGACACCTGGAGTCTACCCGACAGACCAACAAGGCACGATTTATCACCCAGAAGGTAGTGCTGCCAAGTATTTTGGGGCTTGGGTATACGAAATCAAAGATCAACAAAAGTTTAAGGATGCTATCAGAACTTCATTAGGATATGGTCAATAAACTTGCCTTTCTGATGATTTCTTCATACAATCAGTGCAGATGTCATATCACCTGCCAGATTTAAAATTGCCCACTCAAAAACAATTACTACAAATTGCCGTTTTCACCATCGTAGTATTGGCACTTTTGCTCGGCTACTATGCCACCACTTATCAATCGCTAATTCAACGGTATGATAGAAAAGAAAAAGATTTTAAACGACTGCAACGATATATAGGTACAGATAAATCATTAGAGATCTTAAAGAAAGAGTAATATGTCAAAATTGCTTGTGACCGGAGGCGCCGGTTTTATTGGATCAAACTTTGTTCACTATTGGTTGAAAAATCATCCTGAGGATCAAGTAGTGAATTTCGACAAATTAACTTACGCCGGAAATCTAGAAAACCTTCGCGATATTGAGACCAATCCGCAATATTCGTTTATCAAAGGTGACATTACTGATCCAGCTGCCGTAGACGCTGCTATGGTTGGAATTGATATGGTGGTTCACTTTGCCGCGGAAACCCATGTTGATAGATCCATCTTAGGACCAGGTGTCTTCCTACAAACAAATGTGATCGGCACACAAGTTTTACTTGATGCAGCTCTCAAATATAAAGTGAAACGATTCCATCACATATCTACTGATGAAGTCTTCGGCTCCCTCGAGCTTGGCTCCGCAAGTAAGTTTACTGAGCACACGCCCTACGACCCACGAAGTCCTTACTCAGCTAGTAAAGCCGGTTCCGATCATCTCGTCAGAGCTTATGGCGAAACCTTTAGCCTTCCATTTACCATTACCAACTGCTCGAACAACTATGGCGAGTTCATGTTTCCAGAAAAATTATTTGCCTTAGCTATCACCAACATTATTGAAGGCAAAAATGTACCAGTTTATGGAGACGGATTAAATGTCCGAGACTGGTTGTATGTTCAAGATCACTGTTCCGCAATTGAAGCTGTTTTATTAAATGGCAAAGTTGGTGAGACATACACTGTTGGCGGCTTAGTCAAAGACTACAGTAACTTGGAAGTAGTTAAGCTGATGTTGAAATTAATGGGCAAATCAGAAGAAATGATTGAGTTTGTAAAGGATAGAGCTGGCCACGATCGTCGTTACGCTGTAGACTGGACAAAGATAAATCAAGAACTCAATTGGTCCCCTTCTGTTACATTAGAAGAAGGTCTGCAAAAAACAATTGAATGGTATCAAACTCATGAGGCCTGGTGGAGACCTCTAAAAGAAAATGCTAAAGACTTTTTTAAACAAAATTACCAAAAGAACAGTTAAGGACACTATGCAAGTTCATCAGTCATACACGGAAAAAGTAAGTACTCAGTCATACAAATCTGTTCCCAAAATTGAAGGTGTTGAACTCGTTAATTTACCTTGGCATAGTGATGATGGTGGCAACTTCACTGAAATTTTCAGACTTTCATCTGGAAGTATTCAAGGCTTGAGTGAACCATTTGAAACGAAACAGGTCAGTATGTCTTTGTTAGTCCCTGGGACCGTCAAAGCATATCACTTGCATTACAAGCAAGATGATTTATGGTACGTACCTCCATTTCAACGACTCCTCGTCAATTTACACGATGTCCGCGAAGGTTCTCCAACTTTTGATCAGCATCAAAAACTCCTATTGGGTGGAGGCAAAAACGTTCTTTTGAGAATTCCTCGTGGTGTTGCTCACGGTATTGCCAATATTTATCAACACGACATGATGATGTTTTATGCGACTACAGAACAGTTTAATCCAGATGAACCAGATGAACATCGTTTGCCATGGGATATCTTTGGTACCGAGGTCTGGGAATTAAACAAAGGATAATATGACTGTCATTGGCACCGGCTTAAATGGTTTAGTCGGCTCAAAGCTGGTTCAAACCTTTCATAAGCAGTACGCCTTCTTAAATATTGATCGCCTCGATGAGAAAACACCTATCGACATTACTAAACTTGATCAAGTAACCGAATTTATCGGTAAATCTGATGCGGAATGCATCGTTCACTTTGCCGCGTTCACAGATGTCACAAAAGCTTGGGAGCAAAAAGGTGATCTAAATGGTCCAGCCTATCAAGTAAATGTAATTGGAACGCGAAACATTGTTGCTGCCGCAAATGCCTCAAATAAACACGTGATTCATATCTCCACAGCCTATGTGTTCGATGGCAATAATCCGGAAATGTATACAGAAGAAGACGTTGTCCATCCAATCGAATGGTATGGGGAAACCAAAGCAATGGCAGAAGATGAAGTAACAAACAAAGCAAAAAGTTGGACTATCTTGCGCATTGATCAGCCATTCCGTTCTGATCCATTTCCAAAAGTCGATCTAGCGCATCGGATTTTATCGGGACTCCAAAACGACACGCTCTACCCTCAGTTTTCCGATCACTTTATTGGCCCAACATTTATCGATGATTTTGTAAGAGTGATTGAATGGGTCATCAGAACGAAAAACACTGGCTTGTTTCACGCTTCATCTGGAGAAAAATGGTCAGACTTTGCCTTTGCCAATTTGCTGAATGAACAACTGCACCTCGGCAAAACCGTTAAAGAAGGTCATTTGGCTGAGTACCTGAAGACATTGAGTAGACCGTATCAAAAAAATACAGCTCTAGATTGCACGAAATTACGGTCTAAACTTGATTTTGATTTGAGCACCATTCAACAAGCCGTTTCCAAGCTTCAACAGTAAGGATCAATAAATTATTGAACCCGCTGTTTTTCTCGCCAAGCTTCAATTTCTTTATGGTTTCCGTTGAGTAGTACTTCTGGAACTTTCCAACCGTTAAATTCTTCTGGTCTTGAGTATTGCGGAAAACCCATTTGACCGGGTACCGAGTGTGATTCATTCTGATTACTTGATTCATTTCCAAGCACTCCATCAATTAATCTGCTGACCGCATCTGTAATAACTGCGGCGGCGGGTTCTCCTCCAGTCAAAACGTAATCGCCAATGCGAATTTCTTCATCAACCAGATGCTCAGCGACTCGTTCATCTACTCCTTCATAATGACCACAAATGATCACTAAGTCCTCCAAAACAGCATATTCCTTTGCAACTTGCTGAGTGAACAATCTTCCTTTTGCCGAAGTCAGTAGAACTTTGGTTGAAGTTTCAGAACAGTTTTTTCTGGTGGCGGCTAATGCACCTGCAATTGGTTCAATTTTCATCACCATCCCCGGGCCACCGCCATAGGGGCGGTCGTCTGCAGTTTGGTGTTTATCTGTCGCAAAGTTTCGGATATTTACCACATCAAAGGTAACTAATTCCTTCTCTTGGGCTCTTTTGAGCATGGAACTGCCCAGTATATTCTCAAAATACTCGGGGAAAAGCGTCAGCAAATGAATTGTCATAGCTGAATTATACTCGAAATATCATTTGTCGCCTGTTATACTCATCGAATATGAACATCTGTATCATCGGAACAGGATTTGTCGGTGTTGTTTCAGCCGCAGTCTACGCCTCTTTTGGAAACAAAGTCATTGGTCTCGACATAGACCCACAAAAAATCGAAAAATTAAAACATGGTGAAGTCCCCTTTTTTGAACCGGGTCTGACCGAACTTCTCCTAGAGCAGCAAAAAACTGGGAATCTCCACTTTACGACTGATTACAAAGAAGCCATTTCTGATTCAGAAATTATTTTTGTGGCCGTTGGAACTCCATCTGCACCTTCTGGAGAAGCCGATCTCAAGTACGTCTTCATGACTGCCGATTCCATGGCGCCTCATTTAAAAGATCAAAGCATTATCGTTATTAAATCAACAGTGCCACCGGGTACTTTGACAGCCTACGCCGAAAGAATCAAAGCCAAGACAACGGTCCCATTCTTTATGGCCTCTGTTCCAGAGTTTTTGCGTGAAGGCACGGCAGTTAACGATACCCTCCATCCAGACAGAGTAGTCATTGGTGCAAATGAGCCTGAAGTTGCAGCTAAACTAACTGCGTTACACGAGCCACTCCAAACAGAAATTTTGGTGATGTCACCAGAATCCGCCCAGATGGCCAAGTACTCTGCTAATGCCTACTTAGCCACTAGAATTACCTTCATTAATCAAATTGCCGACTTATGCGAGAAAAACGGGGCTGATGTTCAAGAAGTTATTGAAGCAATTGGCTTCGACAAGCGAATCGGACCCCAATACTGGTACCCAGGAATGGGATATGGCGGCTCCTGCTTCCCTAAGGACGTTAAAGAACTAGCTGCCTACTCAAAGTCCGTTGGTGAAACCAGCAATTTACTTATCAAGATCAATGAAATTAACGAGAACCGAATTGAAAAGTTATTGAATCAATATGAAAGTGCTGTAGGCGGATGGTCAGGTAAGAAAGTCGCTGTATTAGGTCTTTCATTTAAGCCAAATACCAACGATATGCGCGAAGCACCAAGCGTGAAAGTTGTTCCACTGTTGCTGAGTAAAGGTGCCAACGTAGCTGGCTTTGACCCTAAAGCCGAGTGGCCAGCCAATGGTGATGTAGCCTTTTATACGGCCAGCCCTATCACTGCTGCCGCTGCGTCGAGAGCAAGTTTTACTCAAACCCAAACTATTGATGAGACGATTAAAGATGCAGACGTGATTATTGTCTTAATCGAGTGGCCAGAAATAACTTCATTCGATTTTGCTGCTTCAAAAGCAACCAAACCTCAGTGGTTTATTGACACTCGAGATCAATTCGAACCAAAACAGATTGAATCTGCAGGCTACACATATATTGGAGTTGGGAGATAACAACATGAAAGATCAACCAATTCTCATTACTGGTGGCACTGGTTTTGCAGGTCAACACTTAATCAAGGCTTTGATTGATGCAGGCTATTCTAATATTCACTCAACTCATTATGGCCCACAGCCAATTCCAACATTTTCGATTCCTGTTACATTTCACCAACTGAATCTGACTGATCCAGAGGCCACTCAGCAGCTTTTTGCCGAGCTAAAACCGGCTCAGGTTTATCACTTGGCTTCATTTGCAGCGGTTGGGAAAAGTTTTGAGAGAGCAGCAAGTTTGTTACAAAACAACATCACCCTCCAGCTGAATGTTCTCAATGCGGCTGTCAAATCGAGCCCGGAAAGTAGGATTTTAATCATTGGCAGTGCTGAAGAGTACGGACGCACAAACTTAAAAGCTGGTGAATCAATCGATGAGAGCTTCCCGCTGAATCCGGCCGAGCCTTACGGAGTTTCCAAAGTAGCCCAAGATTTACTTGCTCAAACATACTTTTATGCCTTTAAATTACCAGTGATTCGAGTACGTCCTTTCAATCATATTGGTGAAGGTCAAACGGCCGACTTCGTAGTTGCAGCTTTCGCAAGTCAAATTGCCGCCATTGAAAAAGGACAACAGACCACTCTAAAAGTTGGTGAATTATCTGCCGTCCGTGATTTCACAGATGTGAAGGACATGGTTAAAGCCTATATTTTGCTGATGGAAAAAGGTGTGGCCGGTGAAGTCTATAATATCGGAAGTGGCCAAGGTCACTCAGTGCAAGAAGTGCTTGATATCTTGCTTTCTTTATCTGAGAAAGAGATCACGGTTGAAACAGATCCTAGCCGAATGCGCCCATCCGATATACCATATTTCACAGCGAATGCCAGTAAAATGATGAAGTTGGGATGGAAACCGCAGATCCCATTAAAAGAAACATTACAAAGAGTCTTGAATGACTGGAGAAACCGCATATGAAAAAAGCATTTATTACAGGTATTACTGGCCAAGATGGATCTTACTTAGCTGAACTTCTATTAGAAAAAGGCTACAAAGTCTACGGTTTGAATCGCCGCACCAGTACTCAAAATTTTGAGCGCATTCAACACATTATTCACAACCCAAATATTGAGTTAATTTCTGGTGACTTGCTAGATCAACACTCCTTAACAATTGCTTTAAAAGACATTCAACCAGATGAAATTTATAATTTAGCTGCACAGTCATTTGTCCAAACAAGTTGGGCTCAACCAGTTTTAACTGGTGAGTTCACAGCTTTGGGTGTGACTCGAGTTTTAGAAGCGATGCGATTTGCCGCTCCAAAAGCTAAATTCTACCAAGCTAGTTCTTCAGAAATGTTTGGAAAGGTTCAAGAAGTCCCTCAGGTTGAGACGACTCCTTTCTACCCTCGTTCACCATACGGTGTCGCCAAAGCCTATGGCCACTGGATTACTGTCAACTATCGAGAATCATTTGATTTATTCGCTGTTTCAGGCATGCTCTTTAACCATGAGTCTCCTCGTCGAGGACTTGAGTTTGTAACTCGAAAGATTGCCAATGCAGTTGCCAGAGTAAAATTAGGTAAACAAGAGTATGTCGAACTAGGCAACCTTGATTCAAAGCGAGACTGGGGCTACGCAAAAGACTACGTCGAGGCCATGTGGTTAATGCTTCAACAAGATGAACCGGACGATTACGTAATTGCCACAGGCGAGACACACTCCGTTCAGGAATTCTTGGAATTAAGTTGCAAGGTGGCTGGCATTGCCGATTGGAAAACTGCCTACAAGCATAATCCAAAATTTGACCGCCCAGCCGAAGTTGATCTGTTAATTGGAAACCCAGCAAAAGCAAAACAGAAACTTGGTTGGGAACCAAAAGTGGGATTTGCAGAATTAGTCGAGATCATGGTCAAAGCTGAGCTCGAGTTAGAAAGCAATTCGAATTCATGAAAACCGGCATTGTGATTATTCCCACTTATAACGAGCGGGAAAACATTCAAAAAGTCGTCCCTATTTTGGAAGACGTTTTTAAAAAGGTCTCTCACTGGAATTTGGGTATTTTGGTTGTCGACGATACCTCTCCTGACAAAACGTATGATGTCGTCGCAGACATGCAGCAGAAGTACAAAAACCTGCATTTATTCGTGAATAAGAAAAAAAGCGGTTTGGGTGGCGCCTATCTCAAAGGGATGGATGAAGCGTTTCATCGTCTTCATGCGGATGTAGTGTTTGAGTTTGATGCCGACCTATCCCATGACCCTCAAAAAATTCCTGATTTCCTTAAGAAAATTGACTTAGGGTATGACATGGTGCTTGGCTCACGGTATATTCCCGGCGGAGGGATTCCTCAGGATTGGGGCTGGCACCGAAAACTTCTCAGTGTCTGGGGAAATCTCTTCATTAATATCGTTTTAGCTGACTTCAGAATCCGAGATTGGACCGGCGGCTACCGAGCCATCACTAAGCCAGTCTATGATGCAGTCATTTCAGAGATGCAATCAGAACGATTTACTGGGTATACTTTTCAGATAGGGTTTTTGCATAAAGCCGTCAAAAATGGATTTAAGATATCAGAAGTTCCTTTTCACTTCGTGGATCGAACTGTCGGCGAGTCGAAAATGGGCATGGATTACATCAAAAATAGCTTGATCTTCATCCTAAAGGTTAGGCTAAAGGACATTATGACAAATCGTTTGTTTAAGTTTATTGTGGTCGGCGGAGTGGGTGCGGCAATTCAATTTATTGCTCTCTTTTTGTTCTCCAAAATTGCTACTTTTTTAATTGCAGATTTCTTTGCCATTGAAATTGCTATTTTGTCAAACTTTTTAATCAATAACGCCTGGACCTTTTCTGATCGAAAACTCACCTTGGCTCAATATCCTGTTCAATTCTTTAAATTTAATGTTGCCTCAGCCGGCTCTGTCATTATTCAACTCATTGTGGCATTTATTGGTAAAACCCTCTTCGGAACTGGCGACTTGTTTATGATCCCAGTCGTTCAAAAAGGATTTAGTTTGAAGTACATCTATGCTGGCGTCGGGATTTTACTTGGTATGATCTGGAACTTCTTTGCCTATAACACGTTCATTTGGCGAAAGTCCAAGTCCAAGTCCAAGTCATAAACTATGCGATCTTTGAAACAATTTTTGAAGAACATTCCCTGGACACAAGTGATTATCATTCTGTGCTTGAGTTTAGGCGCATTTTTGAGGTTGTGGAACTTTCCAAACAATTTGCAATTCTTAGGTGATCAGGGCCGAGATGCCATTATTGCCAAACGCATTCTAATTGATCATGATCCAGCCCTCATTGGGCCTGTCACTAGCACGGGCAACATGTATCTTGGACCGTTTTATTACTACTTTATGGTGCCATTCCTGGCGCTCAGCTACCCAAGTCCGATTGGACCAGCTTATGCCGTTGCCATCTTCTCAATTATCACCATCGGACTTATTTACTATTTGGGAAGGCAACTCGTTGGTGAGAGACCAGCTCTGATCGCTACGGTACTCGCCGCATTTGCGAACAGCTTTGTCTACTTTGGCCGATTTAGTTGGAACCCCAATATCTCGCCATTTGTTTCCATTATTTTGGTTTGGGCTACATATAAAGCCTTCTCCAAAAATCCTTGGTACTGGGCTGTGGTTGGGTTGTGCCTCGCCATTTTGGTGCAACTTCACTACATTACATTACTCTGTATTCCAGCCGCAGGAATTATCTGGCTGGTCCAGTTGAAGAGATATATTGATTCGGCACGAAACAAAAAACAAACTACATTGCAAAAGGAAAGTAAATCTTTTGCATTCGGAACAGTGTTAGCTATCGCTATTTTCTTACTCTCGTTTGCCCCATTAGTCCTTTTCGACTTCCGGCATAATTTTATCAACTCACAATCATTCATTCATTTTGTAACAGCCGATCTAGGTCCGAACCAAAGCTCGTTAATTGACCGAGCCCGGTTGATTATCACCAGACTGTTTCTAAGAGCAAATCAAACCTTATTTCAAGAATTCATTTGGTCAAACATTTTTGCTTCTACAGCTGCACTTGTTGCACTTGTCGTGACCCTCTTCAACTTGCTTAAGAAGACAAACCAGTACAAGCCTGGATTACTGATTATTTTAACTTACATTGGAGTGAGCGTACTTGGTCTAGGCTATTATCGCGGTGCTATTTTCAGCCATTACTTTATCTACCTCTTTCCCTTTTCTATACTGCTTTGGGGAGTGGTGCTAGATACATGGTTGCGAACAAAAGTTGGGAAAGTGCTTTTCCTTGCTGTCTGCATCACCTTCTTCATTTGGAATTTTAGTGAGTACGCGATCTTCAAACCTACTTGGAGCATCGAACAGATTCAGGCAGTCGACAGTACTATCTTGGGTCGTTTACACGACAAGGATAAATACAATATAATCCTTTTATCCGGCACAGGAGACATTGAAGGACAGAACTATCGATACTTTTTGGACGTCAGCTCTCATCCTCCACTAGCGCAAGCTGATTGGGGAACAGTCGATACTCTTTTTATTATTAATGAAGATCACAAACTTAAAAATGTCGTGGATTCTCCAATCTACGAAATTGTGGTCTTTCCAAACAAGAGTCCTGCTCAAGTGTATACCGTGCCAGGTGGACCAGAAATTACTGTCCTCAGGAGATAGTTTATGAAGCCGTTTTTATCAGTGATCATTCCATCCTACAATGAAATGAAGAACGTGAAACGCGGTGTCTTGGACACTGTCATCGAATATTTAGGCAAACAAAAATATGCCTGGGAGTTAATTCTGACCGATGATGGATCTACTGACGGCACCGCTGAGTACTTAGCTGACTTTGCTGCAAAACATCAAAAGCAGTTCCCGAAGCAAATTACCTATTTGAAAAATATCCATGCTGGCAAAGGTCCAACCGTCCAAGCAGGCATGCTGGAAGCTAAAGGTGACTGGAGATTGTTTACGGACTTCGATCAATCGACTCCAGTAAAAGAGGTAGAAGAACTCCTAGCCTACAAAGACGGTTTTCAAGTGGTGATTGGATCAAGAGAGATTGCGGGAGCCAAGAGGAATCGTGAGCCACTCCATCGTCACATCATGGGAAAAGCCTTCAATATTTTTACACAAGTTTTGGCAATTCCCGGTATTCAAGATACTCAATGTGGCTTCAAACTTTTTTCTGCCGAAGCAACACAGGCAATTTTTTCCAAACTGCATGTCTATGGTAGACAAGCTGCTCGAAAGGATGCGTTTACGGGCGCCTTTGACGTTGAGGCATTATTTTTGGCTAGAAAACTCGGCTATAAAATCAAAGAGGTCCCAATATTCTGGCAGCACAATGAAACTGACCGTGTGAATCCAATTAAAGATTCTAGTAGAATGGTAAGAGATATACTGTATGTCCGTTTAGCGGATTTACAGGGAAAATACTCTAAATGAAAAAGCTGATTGGGGCATCATACTTTTTAGTTATTTGTGCCTATGCCATTTTCTCCTTTTCATTGACCGATCCCAATCTAGTTCTGACAACGTGGCATCCTTACTGGGTGTTTCAACAATGGATGTGGCAAACTTTTTTCAGCAATGCCCCATTGTTAAGCGAAGTCTATACTCTTCTGATCACTGCCATGTTCGCTTGTTACTTTGGTTTCATGTATTTAGCATCTCGAGTTACCAAAAAAACAGATCTGAAACGAAGTCGGTGGTGGTTAATTTTACTCATCGCCTTGCCGCTCTTTTTCTCATACAACGCACTCTCTCATGATATTTTTAATTACATTTTCAATGCCAAAATGGTGTTGGTATATCATGGGAATCCTCAGCAACAGATCGCTCTCGACTTTCCGCAAGACTCTTGGGTACGCTTCATGCACAATACAAATACACCCGCACCCTATGGCTATGGATGGATTGGGATTTCTTTGATCCCTTCAGCATTAGGTTTTGGCAAGTTTACCATCACCTGGCTCTTATTCAGGCTCTTCAGCGTAATTAGTATCTGCTTTTTGATACTTTCTTCAATCGCGCTCACTCGCATAGATCTTCATAAAGAGAAGGTCGTTTGGACTGGTATTCTATCCGTGATTCTCAATCCACTTTTCTTAATTGAAGTGATTAGTAATAGCCATAATGATGTTTGGATGATGGCTCCCGCACTATTAAGTTTTGCGGTGCTTCACAACACAAAAAGGCCACACCTCCTGAGATGGGTCTTTTCTACGCTCTTATTATTCTTCTCTATCTCCATCAAATTAAGCACCGTTGTTCTGATTCCTGTCTGGATTGCTATTTTTATTGAACAAGGCTTGTCACAGTATCGTTTGCCCAGAATAATTAGAGTAGCTACTTCATTTATCCATCAGCACTACGCTGACGTTTCGGCGCTACTTCTGTTCATTCCGCTTTTGACACCGCGCTCACAACTCTTCAATTCTTGGTATTTGATCTGGCTACTTGTCTGGATTCCATTTATGCGCTGGCAGTGGTTACGATCAGCCGTACTCGTCCTTTCCTTAAGCTCACTGCTTCGGTACCTTCCGTGGTTACTTGCGGGCGGATTCTCTGATCAAATTGTTTTGGAACAACGACTCATTACCTTTGTGCCCCTAGTTGTTTTTCTGATCTACACGCTGCTTCAGAAGCTGCTGACTCGATCTTTTGCAAATTCCAGCGTACAATAAACTGTGTTCAAAAAGTATCTCGTACCCATCTCATTGCTTCTGCTCTATCTCGTAACGCATTTATGGCAGTTAACTTTGTTACCAGTATTTGCTGATGAAAGTATCTATATTCGGTGGGCTCAGTTGGTCATGGATAACTGGCAGCAATATGCTTTTTTTCCTCTCAATGATGGCAAAACACCTCTTTTCATCTGGAGTTTAATCCCGTTTCAATCACTATTTGCTGATCAATTATTTGCTGCGAGATTTGTTGCCGTTCTAGTTGGCTTTCTGCAGCTCTTTGTAGTCAAAGAAATTGTCAAAGAATTAGGAGGGAGAAAAAAAGCTCAGTGGTTGAGCATGTTGTTGGTGGCAATACTGCCATTTTGGTACATCTATCATCGCTTTGCCTTGATGGACGGGATGATGACATTATTTCTGTCATTGGTCATCTTGACTACACTCAAAACTGTTCACATTCAGAAGCCTACATTAGCAAAGTTGATGCCAATGGCGCTATTAAGTGGTCTATTCTTGGGACTTGGAATCTGGACAAAAATACCGGCCGTCTTTATCGTTCCTGCACTCCCATTTTTTGTATTCTTACCTGAAAAAACAAATCGTCAGAAAGTATTTTTCCAGCAATCAAGTATCGGTCTCAGCGTTTTCATCGGCTTGGTGCTTTTCGTTACCTTAAGAATCAGTCCTGCTTTTGGACAGCTTTTTCATCGCAGTTCTGATTTTTCATTTCCAATGGGCGATGTCTTACTACATGGTCAGTGGCAACAAACACTCGCCAGTGTACCCACCTACATGAATTACTTCTTCACTTATTTGACCTGGCCAGTTCTTGTGCTGGCTCTAGCTGGCGTCTTCTCAACCACAAACAGAAGAAAAACCTTCGTTATGCTGGCCGTAGCAGTTGCTTTTTCAGGGTATTTCGTCTTGTTTGGACGAGTAGTCTATTCAAGATATTTTCTGCCAGTTGCCATACCGTTTACGGTCATGGCGAGTATTAATGCTCAAGCGCTGTTTGATATCTATTTCACCAGACAAAAATCATTACTCAGAAAATCTTTGGCGGCAGTCATCGTCACTGTTTTCTTGGGTAGCGTTATCTCTATTTCGGCACATACAATTTTTCCGGCATTAACAGATCCATCGACAATTCCCTTCGTCAGTTCAGATACCGAACAATACTTAACAACCTGGTCATCCGGAATAGGTATTCCAGAGACGGTATCGTATATCCAGGAACAAAGTCAGAACCATACCATTGCTGTGGCTACAGAGGGTCGATTTGGAACCCTACCTGATGGTTTGCTGCTGTATTTCCACGATCGAAATGTAAACAATATCTATATTGAAGGTACCGGCCAATATCCAGTCAAAACGATTCCTGATTTCTTTGCTGAACGAGCCAAGAACTTTGATCAATCAATTCTTGTTGTCAATTCAGATAGAATGCAGTTACCATTGCTGCCCTCTGCCCTCATTCATCAATACTGTCGCCCATTTCATGCCTCTTGTCTACAAATTTGGGATATTACCTCACAAGTAAAACAACTAGCCAAGTAAGCCTATCGATCGCTGATCATGTAACCAAATCCGCGAACTGTTTTAATTTGATATCCAGTTTTGCCTAATCTCATTCGAATTCGACGAATATAGACTGCAATTGTAGAATCTACTGGCATAGACTCTTCCTTCCAGATGTTCTCAATTAATGACTCTTTTGAAATAATTCTATTTTTGTGCCTGATCAGAAAGCTCAGAATCTCACATTCTTTTTTGCGCAGTTGGACGGTTTCATCTTTGACACACACCGTTCCGCTTTGCGGGAACACACTGACTTGGCCCACATGTAAAGCAAATGCGTCAATTTGTTTCACTTTCGTCAGCAACTTTTCAATTCGCAACATGAGTTCATCCATTGAGAAGGGCTTAGGTAAGTAGTCATCAGCGCCTTTTCTCAGTCCTCTGATTCTGTCCTCGGTACTACTCCTTTCAGAAAGAATCAAAAGGGCAATTTCACGATGTGACCAATAGAGATCTTCAGCAATACTAATACCGTCTCCATCTGGCAGATTGCGATCAAGAATCACTAAATCATACTTATTTCTATCTAGAAAAGACCTGGCTTGCTCAACAGATCTAGCGACAGACGAAAAGTAGAGATCTGGAGAAAGCATGGCTGTGATATGCTTGGCGGTACTAATGTTGTCTTCAACAAGTAAAATGTGGTACATGTTTTGTACTATACGTACAAAAATGAAAAGAAGATGAAACCCTGCTATAATATTCAAGCATTCCCAGGTAGTGCAATGGCAGCACAGCAGGTTCTGACCCTGTTAATCTAGGTTCGAATCCTAGCCTGGGATCACATTTTTCCCCAATAAATTGCTTTTTTTAGTTTCCCCTATAAAATAACCTCAACGGTAACCGAGTTTTTAGGACAGGATCATGATGAATCTGGCTGGGACTTCGGTTGTAAATCTGGTTGGGACGACCTTCTGTGATACGGTCTATATTGAAGTCAAAGTTGTCAAAGTCTGGGCAAACCCAGACACTGATACGCTGTACATCGAGATAGATCGCCCTTGGTCGAGTTTGACGCCGAGCATTCAGAATGAACTGAATACAGAGGCTGCTAAACTCCTGAAGAGTTGGCCCGGTTTGACTGCAGATCGCACATACGAAATTCGCGGTATTCAGTGATCGCAGTCATCAATAGATAAGATCTGGGAGATGAAATACTCTCCCAGAACTTTAAATGAATAGCAAAAAGCCGGGCACTATGTCCCGGCTTCTTTTTTATGTACGATCATGGTCTAGTGGTGCGCAATGCATCCAACAGATCATTTCACGATTGTTTTGTCTAGTAAGTTGTCTGGTCTATCGCGGCTTCAGGTTCACAAAAGCAGTTTGCACCTTCTCTACCATAGCAGCGTAGTAACGATGAGTTGTGGTCAACGAAATAAGCCGGCGTTGAGCTTCAACTGTTTCATCGCCCGTAAAGCAACGAATATTGTTGCGATATTGTCGTTCCCACGTGGTAAACTGGCGGTCGCGATCACCGTAGGCTCGCATAATACCAGTTTTGTTGAACTTCTTGTCCAAGCCAAGCACTGAGTGGTCATCGACCACTGCCGCTTGAATTTTCGATTGCTGTGTTTCAATTTTGATTGCCAGCTCAGCCGCCTTTTTATGGTCTTGTGCCTGAGTAGCATCAAATTGAGCAAGTTGCAAAGTTTCTAACGTGTCATACAGCGCCTTATATTGGTCAACCGTAAATGAGGTGGAAGTAGCCAATTTCTATTCTCCAGAGAACATAATTATTTTAAAGGACGAAACTTAACGAGACAGGGATATTATACCACTTGTTATAGGACGAAGTGTAATAGGTGTGTAGATATGAAAAGACCAGTCCTTTTGAGACCGGTCTCCTGCAGTGTTCGATTAAGAGCAGCAATCATGCGCTTGGCAGATGCTGACCTTTCTTCGAGTTGGTTGGTTTCGCTAGGCAGCAGATGCTGACAAGGATTGCAGCGCGTAACCGAGATGGCAACGCATGTTCGTCGCTAGCATGACGCCGGTGTTGGCCGTAACTGCCCGCTCACGATCCTCGTCACGCTTGGAGCCCTTGAAGTTCCCGAAGTCGCGGCTGTGAATACTCAAGCTTGCTTGGTACTCTTGCAGCTTGGCGGAATAAGCGGCTGATATTGTGTCAGCAGACGCATCATACGGGACGCCAAGGACATCAAACGGATCAAGTTCGGCGCTGGCAATGTCGGCTTCAACAGCAACGATGTGCTGCTGTATGCAGCCCCCTTCTTTCAGGGCGGCAATTCGCAATCCTTCAAGTTCCTTGTGCAATGCAACATATTCAGTTACAGTTATCACTTTGTCTCTCCATGAATCTATAAAGGACAAAAAAGAACTAACCAAACCAGAGGAGATTATACACCCGCTTTTTTTTAGCTGAGAAGAACTATTTTGTGGGCTGGCCAGTTGGCTGGCTGAACTGAACGTGCATGGAGATATCGAGCTGTGTTTTATACCAACCTAAGAGGTACATACCCACAATAAAGAGGCTGCCCAAGGCAATCACGATTAGGAATGCGTTTTTGGCAAAGGAAGGCGATTCTGGCTCTTCAAGAGCGGGAGTAATGTACGCTTGCACGGGTGTCTTAATCTCTGACACTGGCATTTGAGGTGCATTTATTTGTGGTGGCGCTGGAATTTGTGGTTGTGGCTGTTCCATGTCTAAATTGTCTTTACTACATAATCTTGGCTAATACGCTCTTTGATATGAAAATAAAATTTCTTCTTTAGCCATTCTACAATTAAAAAGTAGGTAATGATAAGCACGGCGAGCAAACCGTAGTACTGTGCTGGTAATCTCACAAACTGAAAGACCTCTGCCAACGGGCTAATTGGCAAGAGTAAACCAACCGAGATAATCACAAACATACTCAATACCAAGAAACGACTGGCCTTGCTTTTCAAGAACGGTACTTTACTCGTTCTAATGCTAAACAAAATAAACGACTGTGTCAGTAGGCTTTCCACAAAAACACCAGTTCTAAACATCTCAGGCGTTGCTCTAAGGGCAAACAACAAAATGGCGCCAGCAATTAAATCAAAAAATGAACTCACCGGTCCAAAAATCAGCATAAACCGCTGAATAAACTTGATATCCCAACGATGTGGCTTCCTCAGCTCTTCTGCATCAACATGATCACTTGGTAAAGCGAGTTGAGAGGCATCATACAGTAAGTCGTTTAAAAGTAACTGGATTGGCAGCATTGGGATAAAAGGCAAGACAATGGAGGCGACCGCCACACTTAACATGTTTCCAAAATTAGAACTTGTCCCCATCATGATGTACTTCATGATATTAGCGTGGGTTTTTCTGCCTTCAACCACACCGTCTTTTAAGACATGCAGATCCTTATGCATCAAAATCAAATCCGCGCTTTCCTTGGCTACATCAGTGCCCGTATTGACGGAAATGCCCACGTCAGCAGTTCTGAGTGACGGCGAATCATTAATTCCATCACCCAAGAAGCCAATCACTTCATTCCCCTTCTTTAGGGCTGCAATAATTCGGCGCTTATCTTCCGGAGAAAGGTCAGCAAAAATTGTGGTTTGACGAGCTTTCAAAAGCAGGTGAGGTTCATTTAAATGACGCATTTCGGCGGCGGTTAAAATGCCTTTAACTTCCAAATTCAGATCCTGACAAATCTTGGCGGTCACGTACTTGTTGTCCCCAGTTAGAATCTTGATCTCAACTTTGTGTTGCTCGAGTAGCTTTAATGCCTCGCCAGCAGAAGCTTTGGGCTCATCTTTGAAGAGTAGGAGCCCTTCAAATATCATCTTATCTTCTAAATGCATCCCAAATTGGCTGACACCCTCCACATCTTTGGTCGCCACAGCCAAAACCCGAATTCCTTTTTTATTCAGTTCTGTAATCCGATCGCTGACTTTCTGTCTCAAACGTGAGTTCATGGGAACTAAGCGATTTTTATCTCTAGCACTGCTACAGACTGTCAAAACTGATTCTGCCATGCCCTTCGTGATCAACTGCTCCGCCTTCCCGTGTTTCACAACTACTGAGACTCTTTTTCGATGGTAGTCATACTTAATTTCATGAACCTTTTGAAATTGAGAAACCTTAAGATCCGGATTATTAGCCAGAATAGCTAAGTCTAGAAAGTTACGGATGGTGGTTTGAAAGGTACTGTTCAGCCAACCATAATCAAACACGGCCTGCATCGGCTTTTCGTTCATATCTTCAAACCCATTCAAAGTAATCTTGCCCTCAGTCAGAGTGCCAGTTTTGTCAGTACACAGCACATCCATACTTCCGAGGTTTTGAATTGCTGCTAAGTCTTTGACGACCACACCTTTTTTGGACATCCGCATGGCACCTTTTGACAGCGTGACCGTAATGATCATTGGTAAAAGCTCAGGTGTGAGGCCAATCGCAATTGCTAAGGCAAATAGAAAGGATTCCAAGATATCGTGTTTAAAGAAAGCCAATGTGAAGAAGACAAACAGCACAAGGGCGAAGGTGACTTTTAACAGAAAATATCCAAACTGCTCAACGCCTAGCATGAACTCTGTCTTAGGTCTTGATTGAGAAAGAGATTGTCCTATCAATCCAAGTTGACTACTCCTGCCAACTCTCGTCACAACAGCCAGACCTTGACCACTCACTACCAACGTTCCTAAAAAGACAGAATTCAGTTGCTCGCTGACTGGTGTAGAAATTTTTTCAATTCTTGTCGATTTTGCTTGAGGCGCAGACTCTCCTGTCAAGGTTGACTGATCAATCTGCAGTTCACTCTCAGAAATAATTCGACCATCGGCTGGCACAATATTTCCGGGAGCTAAAACAAACACATCTCCATACGTTAAGTGTGACGCGGGAATCGTCGTTACCACCCCATCTCGATAAACGTTTGCCGACAGTGAGACTCGCTTTTTGAGCTTCTCGGCAATATTGTTGGCTTGAAATTCTTGAAAGAAATCTAAGAAAATACTCATCAGTAAAATTACAGCGATGATCAAAGAGCTGGTCACTTCACCTAAAAAGGCAGAAATTGCATTGGCAAAAAGGAGAATGATGATTAAGGGATTTGCAAACTTGGAGAGAAGTAGTTTCCAAACTGGTTTTTGTTTGACTTGGACTTCATTTTTTCCGTACAAAAGCGCTCTACGCTCGGCTTCAACTTGTGACAAACCAGTCTCTGTAGAAACATAC
The DNA here is from genome assembly GCA_964574595.1 of uncultured Pseudomonadales bacterium. Classification (GTDB taxonomy): domain Bacteria; phylum Patescibacteriota; class Microgenomatia; order UBA1400; family PJMF01; genus CAZNOF01. The sequence goes on from CAZNOF010000008.1 coordinate 54,314, forward strand.
TCTTTGAGGAGTTGAGGCAGTGGAATAGACCAAAATGGCTCAAGAGTAAATTGAGGAATCCGCATGCAATAAGTATATACTATTTGCCATCGTAAAATGTGAATTGGCCATCTTTATAGATGATTTTTTCTTCACCATTTTTTAATTTTGCAGTGACTATCCGGTCAGTGGTAGAGATGATGTCTGTGTGCTCCGCAGAGTGATTAAATCCTCGTTCTGCCCACTCTTCGGCCGTGATATCTGCTGGATTTCCGCGGAAACAGTCGTGATAGGAACGACCAATTGCTAAGTGAGTATTTCCAAATGGTCCACTAATATTCTCGTCAAAAAGCGTCTCCGCCATTACATGCGTAATTCTCGACATCCGTTTGTCAGTCAATGAGTACTCGCCAATTTTGTTGGCATTCGGTGTCTTCAACATTTCTGAGAGTAAAGCCTGACCCACTTGTGCCTCGGCTTTGACTACCAATCCATCTTTAAACTCTAATCGAACGTCTTTCATGACCTGGCCGTAGCGGTAAACTGGTTGATTGAACTTAATCCACCCGTAAGTTCCTCGCCAGTCTGGAGAGGTGAAGATTTCAAAACTTGGTACATTACGACCACTACCACCATTCCAAACTCGGTCACTTCCCAACTGAATATGCAAATCGGCATCAGCACCTTGGACGTGCAACCATTGAATGTCCATATCATTCAAGGTCTTTTTAATAAATTCTTGAGAAGCATTAATTTGGCGCCATTCTGCCACTGGATCGGCCTTATCTAGATAACAAGCTTCAATGATTTGCTGCCAATATTCCTCGAGCGGTAAACCCACTTCATCGGCCTTTGCCTGCGTTCCCCAAAGACCAAGCGTCCAAGTGAATTTGCCTTGATTTTCTTTCAAATTGAGCCACTCCATATAAGGGCTCTTAGAACTTAATGCCTTCATGATTTTCTCTGGCAAAATATCTTTCAGTTCATCAGGATAAACATCAGCAATAATTGAAATATTGTGGTCCAAAAGATCCGTTCTCGCTTTGAGATAATCGGTCGGAAAGAAGGTTAATTGGTCATCATTGGCATTTTGGAAGAAATCATGATCGAAGCCCGTTGGAATCAACCGGATCATGGGATGCGCGCCTGCTTTTAATAACACATTTTGGAGCGCCAGTGCCAAGGGCTTGGCAATATCTGGCACATTGCACTGGACTACTTCGCCTGGTTTAACACCTTTTCCGGAATTGAGAGCAAAATTGACGAGCAAATCAGCATATTTATAGAGAATTTCCTGGCTAGGAATAAAGCCTGAGATCGTATTCGGCATATCTGGAATCTTTCTTACTTCTGGTCTAAATAGTTCTTTAACTTTTCAAGAGCTCGAGAGCGATGACTTAGGTTATTTTTTACTTCTTGGCCCAGTTCAGCAAAGGTTTTTGTATACCCGTCTGGGATAAAAACCGGATCGTAGCCAAAACCATCACCATTGGTAATTTCTTCAGCGATTTTTCCGTCTACTCGACCCTCGAAAAACGTTGAAGTGTTCAACTCTGGATCATATAAACAAAGTACCGTAATGAAAGCTGCCGCACGATCGTCTTTCCCTTCCATTTCACTGAGCAACTTCACATTTCGATCATGATCACTGCCAGGAGCATATCGCTTTGAGTAAACCCCGGGTCTACCACCTAATGCGTCAACACTTAGTCCGGAATCGTCTGCTAAGGTAAGCATCAAGGCCACTCGACTGAAGGCAATCGCTTTGAGCTCAGCATTCTGCTCATAGGTTTCACCCGTCTCCTCAACATCAAAGTCCACATCAATTCCAACATCAATCGGAGTGAGAATTTTGTAGTCGCTGTTTGAAAGAATCGCCCGAATTTCGGCCAATTTGCCTTGATTTTGAGTTGCAATCAACAGCTCTGGCACAGGAATTATCCTTGACCGCCACCCAGCATGCCGCCGAGTCCACCAGTCATTTGTTGTAATTTCTGAGCTGCCATTTCTTGAGATTTTTTAATTGCACGATTTAAAACATCAATCACATCTGGACTACTAATGCCTTGAACTGAAAGTTCGACCACTCGTTGATCACCAGTGATAACCACACGAATATCGCCTTCTTCAAGCACAATTTGCTCTGATGCGAGTTCTTGCTGCATCTGTTTTGCTTGCTTGCGCAGCTGGTTAATGTCGCCTAATGCTTTGAATGGATTTGCCATATTGCTCCTACTTTTGTATCTATTTATTACCTTGAATTAGTCTCGATTGTACTACACCAAGATATCCTTGGCGAGTTGGAGTAAATGATCTTCTTCGTTTACTTGACCAGATACAGTCGACATCTCTGCGCCTGGTTTTGCCTTCTGCGCGAGTACATACTCAAATTGAACATACCCACCGAGTAAAACCTTGACACATTCATCAATAATGACACCAAATTTGGCCTGTTGGAGCTGTTCTTTATGAAATTGGTAATAGACCTCGACTTGCGCCTTACCATCCGGCGTAACCCTTGGAGTAGATGAACGGAATAACGCCTCAAGAGTGAGGTTTCGCTGGCGTAGTTGAAGTAAGAATTGATTCCACTGAGCTATCAAGTCTGTAGCTGGCTTAGGATCATTCTGCGAGACCACCTCCTCAGCTTGAACCTGCTGAATCGTAGGGAACTCATAGTCGACCACCGCCACAGGAACTACATTGGCAATTTCATCAAAGTTCTCAGCCAAAACTTCCAAAGACGTAACTGATTTCTGGTTTGGAACATCGGCCTGCATACTAGGAGAGGTTGGGACGACTGGCTTTTTTGGTAAAGCTGATGGCTTGGCTGGTGGGTTTTCTTTGCCACCATCTCGCTCTTTGGCTTTAAAAACAATTTCTAAACTTTTTAGTTCTAATGATAGGAAAGGAATACTGGCTGCCGTATCAATTGGTAAATAGTGAAACTGAAGCAGAAGATAATGACTAATTTTCGCCGGAACGAGTACTTTTGGGTCGGTTGGGGCTGTCACAGAAAGCAGTAACTGTTGGTGCAAAAATTGCAGCCAAGATCGATAGAAATACTGCTCATTCACTTGCTCTTTACGCAACTGGGAGAAAAAGTTCACTACGCCCTCGGCATTTTTCTGAGAAATCACTTCCACCAAATTGAGCATCTGTTTCCCGGAACTCAAATGAAAGATCTCTTCGATATCCTTTTGAGCCAGCTTTTTCTTACCCGCGGAAACTTGCTCAAGCATTTTGACCGCATCACGGAAACTTCCCTCAGCTAATTTGGCTACTTGTGAGACGGCTTCAAGCTCATACTCAATTTTCTCAGCGGCCAAGATTGCTGTCAGCGCAGCACTCAACTCTGCCTCAGAAGCAGTATGGAAGCGAATCACGGTGGTTCTAGAGATGACAGTCTCAGGTAACTTGTGCAATTCGGTCGTGGCCAAAATAAAGACCACATGAGCAGGCGGTTCTTCGAGCAACTTTAGCAAAGCATTGAACGCTTCGGTCGTTAACATGTGAACTTCGTCCAAAATGTAAACTGACACCTTGCCCTCTTGCGGTGGTAAAAAGACTCGCTCTTTTAACTGACGAATATCATCAATGCCACGGTTACTGGCGGCATCTAGTTCTTGGACCGAGAATGAGTTACCGCGTTGGATACGTTGGACAATGTCCGCTGTGATGTCAGGTTCATGTAATGTGACTTGTTGTGGCGTCTCGCCAGCTTTGGCAAAAAAGAGCTGATCTACGGCGGCTGCATTTTGCGGGTCATTGAGAATGGCGCTAATGATTCTGGCGGCTGAAGTTTTGCCCGTGCCTTTTGGGCCAGCAAATAACAACGCATGAGGGAATTGCTTACTCTCCAGGAGGCGCAACAACTGTGCTCGAACATCAGTTAAATGAAGTCCGGCCAATTGGGTTGGTCGATATGTACGGTACCAAGACATACACTCCTAATCGTCGTGATGATAGCCTAACAGGTGCATCAAGCCATGTTCTACAAAAAAACAAATTTGATCGTCTACTAACTTACCAAACTTCCTGGCATTGTTGACTGCCTCTGGGAAACTCACCACGATATCCCCTAAATGAGGCGGCAAGCCTTCTGGAAGCGGGAAATCGTTCAGCTGATGGCGTTCGTGTTGCGGAAATGAAAGGACGTCCGTCGTACCTTCGTGTTTCAACTTTGATTCATTCAGTTCTTTCATTTTTCGCTCGCCAACAATCGAGACATCCACTTGTGCGGAAGTGAGCTGATTTTCCGCTAAGACGCGTTCTACAGTTTGCCGAATTTTCTTTCTGTTAACTAAATATCTTGACTGGACGAATAAATTTACTTGAATCATATTTTTAAGTGCAAATCCAAGAGACCGAGGCCAACTTTGTTTTCTGGATCATTCACCAAAAATACAAAAACTCTCCCCTGGCTTTTAGTGTCCCAAACCGCGAGCTGTCTGATGATTTCTGGTGAACCACCAAATTGATGTTGAATCCAATCACTTGGACCCAGATCACCAACACTCGCCACAATCGCTTTTTCATGAAAGGGATTAATGACTACTACTTTACGATATTTATACCACGTTTTTAAAGCTTGCGAATTTGTACTCCATTCTGGTAGTAGATCAATTTGCAAAGAGACAAAATATTTTTCTCGTTCGATAGCAGCAGGAGTTAGTTGCCCCATTTCTGTAAACCACCCAAAACTACTGCGCTTTTCCGAAATTCCGGCCTCCTGAGCAGCTGCATGATCTTTCAGGGTGTCCTGCGGGTGACGTTTCAAATGTGGCAATGCTTCAAGTGCACCCAAGGTATGTGGCAAGTGATACCCATCAAGTTCGCTACTCACCTCGAAACCGAGTAAGTCAGTGAGCTGCTGTTCTAAATAAAGGCTTTGCTCTCGAGGCAAATTGCCAGCGGGCAGTTTGACAGTGGTACAAAGCTTTTCCATGATGGACCGATGCTCCTCAACGGAAATCCACTGCTTCACTTGGTTCGGTTGAGGCGGAGCTACTGGCAAAGGTCCATTGGACTGAGAGACATCAACCATAATAAGCACTTTCTATTTTGTCTGAGTAACTCCCGTATTGATCCAGGTTGGATCAAGCGCTGAAACGTAGCCAATGAATCCGTTGTCGCCAGTGAATACATAAACTGGCTGCAAGTAATCTTGTTCTTGGTCGTCGTCGTAATACCCAAGCACCACATTTCTGACAACTGCGATGTCCGATGTACCTTTTTGAGCGACATATCCTTCCCCGGCTTGGAGAGTCTGCCAGGCTGTATTTACCGCTCTTAATGGGTAGGTTTCCACTTGAGTGTAGTCAACTTGGTGGTAGTTACTGACGATATCCATCACGCCATCTTTGCCTTGAAACGAGCCTGAAACGACGGCGTGGACAATTCCATCTACTCCGTTTGGTGTGAACATAGGATACAAACTATCTACTGGCGTTCTATCCAAATCAACTTTAAGAAAATCGGCATCTGAGAACGAAACAGCTGGTGAGACATCACCTCCGAGCGCTTTTAAGTAAGCGACTCGTCCAGATGTGGTAGCAATGTCTGGACCGATGGTTTGAGCAGTACTAATGAAACTTTTGACCAACTCCACCGCATCGCGCTCAATTGGCAACTTACGCTGTGCTAACAGCTCTGGCTTACTTAAGTAATTAGTGGTCATCTTAAAAGTGTAATTCTGAATGTCCATGTCCAGGGTAGCGATCAACGGAGTTGTTTTATTCCAACGATACGTTCTATCGTTGAGAGCATTTGGCTGGAACAAGAATCCAAAGTTGGCGGCAATTTCTTTGGCGCGTTGGTCAGCTAACAGACTAGGTGACGATTTGACCATCAAAAATACCTTGGCTCGATCTTTAAATGCCGGGAAGTCGCCTTTACCTGTTTGTAATTGATAAGAGATGGGCTTTTCTGCTTGAGTTTTGGTTGGGAAATGAGGACCAGGAATTCTGCCAAATCCAACTGTGGGTGGTGGAGGTGCCGCAGGATGTGTGGCGACCCAGTACCCAACTGCTGCCGTCAAAAAGACCCGTCCGACAATCAAAACGACTAGAGCAATGGCGCTAAATTTCACGCCTTGTCGTCCAAAATAAGCAATTTGAGTGAGGTTGGCTCCCGTATTTTCTGGCATCTTGTTTAGTGTATCAGTTTTCCGCTATTTTTTGCCATTGATAATGTGCAAATATCCATTGAATAATCTGCTTCGTTTCGCCAAATCGGTCAGTACTGCCCAGCACTACGATAATCACTTGATGACCATCACGGTCCACTTCTGTGATCAAGTTTTCGCCCGCAAACTCCGTTGTCCCGGTTTTAATCCCCACCACACCTGGGACTTCACCAAACAACTCTTGAGTGCTTCGTAAGTAATGAGTAATCTTGCCGGTAGAATCCTTGATGGTGGTTTGTGGGGTAGCCACAATCTCCTTCAAGACTGGATCTTTCACCACTTGATTGGCTAGCAAAGCTAAATCTCTGGCACTGGACAGTTCATTATCCGCATCAAGGCCAGAAACATTGTTAAAGACTGTTTGAGTTAAATGAAGGCTCACCGCCATCTGGTTCATTTGCTTAATAAATCCTTGGTAACCAAATGGATGATTTTGACCAAGAACCAATGCGGCATCATTGCCAGAGGGAATTAATAACGCTTTCAGAAGATTCTGAACGCTCATTTTCTCTCCCAACTTCAGGCCCGAAACAGTGCCCGTGGTATAAGCTGCATCGCTAACCGTCAAAACCTTATCCAATGAATAAATTTGTCTGGCCACCAGCGCGGTCATAAGCTTAGCGGTGGATGCAGGGTATCTTGGATCATTGGCATTTTTTTGATACAGAATTGCACCGGACTCTCGATCCATCACGTAAACCGCAGAAGCCGAGATAGAAGATATTTCCGTTCCTAACTCCGATGAACCCACGTAAACTGGCACAGTCACAGGCGAAATGAGTGCAGGAGTTGTTATTGCTTCCACTTCTTCGACTTTAAGAGGCGCCGCAGTTCTCATCAGCAGCAAGAAGCCACTAACCAACAACAAACTCACCCATTGATCAAAACGAAGTTTCGGCACGATTGATTATTGTACAGAAAAAGATGTCTCAGGAAAATTAGCACAACGGACGTACTAATCGAGAGTTTTGATATCTTTTGATATAATAATCAAATGCCCAACCAAGAACAGCGTTCCTATACTCCAGAACGCCAACCTATCCCATTCGAGCAAATCGCCTTGGACAATCAAGATATCCGATTAAGCAGCCATCCTAACTCGCCTGATATTATCAAGCAGTACACGCAGCTCCAAGATCCCTTATTAAGTGGCTTAGACATACCCTCTGCCGATTTATTTCTCCAGCTTCCATATAACGATCAACTCAAGCTTGCTGAACGCTTCATGGAAAGTAATCGCAAAAGGAAATTAAGAGGCTTAGAAAAGGATGCCTTTTATCAGCGGATTGCCTCTAATGAAACAGAAATGAGGGTTGAACAAGCCGCCTCACCCTTAGCCAGACCGTTTAAACTGTATGATCGGAACATGGTTGGCAAAGAATATCGAGCTATATACGATTTTGATTTACCAATCACCACGGAAGAGTCTGTTACTCGAATTCATTACCGAAGTTTGCAAATGCTAACAGGTGGTTCTGAGATTAGTTATTTTACGTTACGCAAAATTACGCCGAATGGTGTCGATGAATTAGATCTACTGAACCCAAATCAAAGTGTGTTTGTTTTTGAAGGCAATGCCGGAAATAGCGCGCAGTACTATCGCCAAAATGTTTACCTGAACCAGGCACCGTTGTCACTCAGACAGTTAACCATCTTCAAGCATGAGGCTCACCACTTGCTGAACGAGGGTGCTAATGATGTTCACCACTTTTTAGGTTCAGCAAAAATGAAACTGTTACTCCTTTTCAAAGATATCCCTTTTACACAACAAACTCAGGACGAGCTCCTAGATATGTTAAAGAAGAATTACAAAGAGTGGTACTTGGCACTCTTAGAACCCTTCACAATCGCGGAAGCCGTCAGCATGTATCAAGATGAAGTGACTGCATCTGCAGGAGCATCAAATGAAATGGCAGACGTGCTAGAATTTCTGGGACCAGAGTTTCAACCACTCCAAAAAGATGTAGACTTATTACTGGCCGACTCACTTTCTACCTACCTGCTTGGTTTTCAGTATGTGATCGGAAAATGCTTGCTGCCACAGAGGTATCTTGAGCTGACTGTACAGGAGCGACAGCGAATCGCCGAAATCAAAGCTAATTTGGCGAAGCAATCTGAGAAGAGTAAAAAAAGCATGATTAATCAATCTGAATATTAACCCACCTCTATTAGCAGTCTCTAGTCTTGAGTGCTAATATCAAACAGTATCAATACACATCAGAAACTGCTAATTAATATCAAACATCACTATATCGCGATAGCTCGCTGACATTTTATTTATCCCGTGATATCATTCATCTATTACGTTGATCGTTTGGCACACGGGAGTAATACAAAAAGTGAAAGAGGCCCGATGGTCATCGGGCAAGTAGGGTGGAACCGCGATTCAAATAGATTGAACCGTCCCTACAGTTCGTAATTACGGATTGTAGAGACGGTTTTTTTGTACCGTCTCGGAAAGGATGCAGATGTCTGCTCCAACCTTAGATCAACTCAGTTCTTTGTGTCGTCGCCGTGGCTTTGTCTACCCGACTTCAGATATTTACGGCGGTCTTGCCAATTCTTACGACTACGGTCCAGTTGGCGTAGAGTTACTTCGCAACATCAAAAACTTGTGGTGGCAAACGTTCATTCACGGCCGAACCGACATGGTCGGTCTTGATTCGCAAATTTTACTGCATCCAGAAACTTGGGTGGCTTCCGGACACGTTGGTTCCTTTTCTGATCCATTAGTAGAAGATAAAGTGTCTAAGAAGCGCTTTCGAGCTGATCATTTAATAGAAGCTTGGATTGGCAAGCAAAAAGATCCAGCCCAGTTCCCTACTGTGGAAAATATGAAAATCGATGAGATGGCGGCGTTCATTAAAGAACATCACATTATCAGCCCTGATGGTAATGAACTGACCGATCCGAAAAGCTTTAACTTGCTCTTTGAGTCGTCAATTGGTGTAGTAGCGGGCGAAAAATCGAAAGTCTACCTGCGAGGTGAAACTGCTCAAGGTATTTTTTCTGATTTCAAACCCATTTTAGACTCCAGTCGTGTTCAGTTACCTTTTGGTGTGGGACAGATCGGTCGGAGTTTCAGAAACGAAATTACGATGGGTCAATTTATCTTCCGAACCATTGAGTTCGAGCAAGCTGAAATTGAGTACTTCTTTGATCCTACAAAAATGGATTGGGCTAAGTTAATGAAAGATTGGCAAGCTAACATGTGGTCATTCATTACTGAGACCTTGGGGATTCAGGAAGAGCACCTTCGCTGGCGCCAACACACTGACAAAGAACGCAGTCACTACAGCAAAGATACCTATGATTTGGATTACCAATTCGCATTTGGTTGGAAAGAGCTGTGGGGTATCGCCTATAGAACTGATTACGACTTAAAACAACATATGCAGTTCTCTGGGAAGAGTTTGGAGTACACCGACCCGGTCACGGCTGAAAAGATGGTGCCTCATGTCATTGAGCCAGCACTAGGTCTGAATCGAGCATTCTTAATGGTCCTGTCTGATAGTTTCTGGATTGATGAAGAGAAAAACCGCACTGTGTTGAAATTGAAGCCAAGTCTGGCTCCCTACAAAGTAGCTGTCTTCCCATTGGTCAAAAATAAAGAGGAAATTGTGGCCAAAGCCAAAGACGTCTTTGCACTGTGTTCAAAACAAGCCTACTCTGCTTGGGATGAGCGCGGAAATATCGGAAAACGATATTTAAGTCAGGACGAAATTGGTACTCCGGTCTGTTTGACTATCGATTATCAAACTCTTGAAGATGAAACAGTCACATGGAGAAATCGCGATACAGCAGAACAAGTTCGAGTGAAAATTTCTGACTTGCCTACCAAAATTCAAGAAATGCTTGCTAAATAATAGAGAGAAAGTATAATTTCAACTTCATGTCACGTACAACCATTATTATCGTCAACTGTGTTCTTCTTTTGAAGAGCGGGGTTTTGATGGAGTAATGGATATATCATTATTTAGAAATCAAACCCCTCTCCCCAGAGGGGTTTTTTATTGCCTATGCAAACAAAAGAACAACACCAACCAATCCAGTTGACCTCCGACCAAGAGGCGAAAGCCGTCTACCTCTTTCAGATGGTGACTGCGCTCGGTGGCCATCAAGATCTAGTGACGCAGTTCTATCAGCGCGAGTATGGTAAACGGATGCTCCATGACAGTCCAGATAGAAGTCGAACAGAGATGGCAATGGACGTCCTCAATTTATTTAAAACGGGGGCTTTTCCCAATGATTTCGTTTTAGATGTTGGTTCGGGACCACGAGCAGTTGAAAACGAACTACGTGCATATGCAAGAAGCCAGGGTACCAAAATTCCGCAAATGTTTAGTATTGATCGATCAATTTTCTCTGCTGATTTGCTCGTCGATCAAAGGAAAGATCCAACCATTAAACATGCCGTGGGAAATGCCTTAACTTTACCGTTTGCTGATGGCACCTTTGGGGCAGTGTTTAGTAATCATGCACTCGATTTCATCCCGCGTCCGGCTGAACACTTCTATCAACCCTACCGGGAAGCCGCCCGGGTCGTGGCAGAAGGTGGCTACTTGATTCTGCATTGCCATCACCCAAGTATGATTGGTGAAGACGTAGACAGTATCAAAGATAAAACCACAAGGGTTCATTGGGGATATTTAAAGCGAAATAGTATCTTACTCTCACACGAGCAGGAAATCCGAGCCATGATTGCGAAACTAGGGTTAATAGATATCGTAATTGAGGAGCGAAGTGACTCTAGAGATAGATGGTGGCGCGTCATCGCCCAAAAGGCTTAATTGTTAGTTAGCGGAGGTACCGGTAGCCACTACATCTTTCAGAATCAGCTGTAGGCTCTTGCGATTTTTCCATTCGTTGACTTCAATTAAGGCGGCTACATCGACGATCTGACCAACTAGAAACTCCGTTGCCCACTTGGCTTTATTCCAGGCCAACGCAGTGAAAACTGGTTGAGTGGTATTGAAAGCTTGAAGCTGCATCTTAATGTGTCTGCCCTCTTGGCCGATTTTTTGAATACTCATAATTTGCATTTGGGTCATCCCAAAAATGGGCTCACGATTTAACTGACCATACGGGGCAAACTCAGCTAAACAGCCAATTGCTTCTAAGGAAACTAAATTGCCTCCCAAAAGCGTATCAATCTCTAAAGTTGGCACGAGCAACTCTTTGCTAATCTGAGACAGGGCAATTTCTTCTAAACGTTGTTTGACAATGCCAATTTTATCCGCCGATACGCCAAAGCCGGCAGCCAGTGGATGACCACCAGCTTCAAGTAAATCATTTTTCACTTGACGAATTAACTCAATGATATTCACGCCAGGGACTGAGCGAGCTGAAGCTTTGCCAACTAACTCACCCTCGGCAATTACGATGGCTGGCTTGGCATACGCTTCGACCAGTTTTCCGGCAATCAAACCAACCACACCTTCATGGTAGTCTGGTGAAGAGACCACAATAATGTGTTTATCTTTCCACTCTGCCGCCTGCTTGATGGCATGATCAATCATCTCGGCAGTTAACTCTTGCCTTGTGACATTGGTGTCGTTAATCTCGTTCACTAATGCATCAGCAGTTTCCATGTTCTTCGTGCAAAGCAATCGTAGGGCATCGAGACCATGCTTGAGCCTTCCCATAGCGTTAATTCGGGGAGCAATCCCATAATTAATGGTACCCACATTGAGTGTCTTTTGGTCAATTTTTGCTTTGGCACAAAGTAACTGAATGCCGACGCGTTGACTGTTTTGAAGAGCAATGAGGCCATGCTTCACAAATGCTCGATTAGCTTTCAGCAACGGCATCTGATCAGCTACGGTGGCAATGGCGGTTAAATCAAGTGATGCTTTTGCAGCTTTTAAGGAGAGTTCTCGGGCTAAAAACCAGGCAACAGTTGCGCCGCAAAGCTGAGTTGTATGAATGACGGCATGCGCCACTGGGAAAATAGGATGATTATTTTCGTCAACTTCTGGTTGGTGGTGATCCGTCAAGATTGCATCAATACCAATTTCTTTTAAGTGAGCAAATGGTTTGTGAGCCACAATGCCATTGTCCACTGAGATGAGCAAATCTGGTTTTTCATCTTCCAAGACCGCCGCAATGGATTTTTCTGAAAGACCATAGCCGTGCTTCTGTCGATCTGGAATAAAAGGCTTGGCCATAATTCCAAAGGATCTCAAACCTTCCCACATGATAGCAGTGGAACAAATTCCATCAGCGTCATAATCACCAAAAATGAGTACCTTTTCTTTCTTATCTCTGGCTTCAGCCAATCTTTTCACCGCAAGTGCCATTTGTACTGGATCGATGCCGACATCTTCTAATGACAACTCCAAAGGGTTTTTCGGGGAGAAAAAGGATAACTCGTCTTCAATTTGGCGATTGGACAGCAAAATTGCCCTCAGCTCTTTGACTGATTGCGGAGTAATTTGAGATTTGATTTTCCAATGCATAATTCTAGGCTATAATGGCTGGGTGACCTTAAAGATACCCGCCGAACCACTATTTATTTTAACTACCTTACAACAGGCAGGATTTGAAGCATATCTGGTTGGTGGAGCAGTTCGGGACTTACTTTTGAATGACCTTCAAAAGCAAGATTCCACACCAATTGAAGCAACTGACTTTGACTTTACCACGAACGCCACCCCGGAACAAATCTTGACTCTCTTTCCAAATAGCTTTTACGAGAACGAGTTTGGAACAGTCGCCATGCCAGCGGTTCACTTGGCAGAAATGATGGGTGTCAGCACTGACGAAAGTGCCCGTTTGGAGTCAGAGTCTAAATCGGCCGCCAAGAACCAAGTTATCAATGTTGAATCTGCCACTAAATTGCACCCTTCTCTACTGTCTGCTGCTAGTCAAACCAAAATCAAGTCCACTGATCGTAATTTCGAAATTACGACCTACCGATCAGAAGGTCTCTACTCTGACCATCGCCGACCAGATGAAGTAACCTGGGGGAAAACAATTGAGGAAGATCTCAAGCGCAGAGACTTTACTATCAATGCCATGGCCCTGGCCGTTACCGGTGAAAATGAATACGACCTCGTTGATCTTTTTCAGGGTATGACTGATCTTAAGGCGGGAATCATTCGACCAGTAGGAGATGCCGCCGCTCGATTTGAAGAAGATGCTTTGAGGATGCTTCGAGCAATTCGCTTCTCTGTTCAACTCAATATGAAAATGACTGATGAGACGTTTACAGCTATTTCTGCCCTGGCTGATACGATTCAACAAGTGAGTTGGGAACGTGTCAGAGATGAATTCTTAAAAATGTTGGCCTCACCTTTTCCTGCCGAGGCAATTGAACTCTTGGACGAGACAAACCTGCTGCGATACATTCTCCCAGAGTTGCTTGAAGGAAAAGGTGTCGAACAGGGTGGCCACCATACTACTGATGTCTGGACACATAGTCTTGATGCTCTCCGAAACAGTCCTTCTCAAGACCCCATTGTTCGGCTAGCTACTTTGCTTCATGATGTGGCCAAACCTCGCACTTATAAAGTGCAAGATGGCAAACCAACCTTTTACAATCACGAAATTGTCGGCTCTCGAGTGGCCAAGGATATCGCCCAGCGCTTAAGACTTTCCAAACAAGAAGTTGAACGGATTTTTGCCTTAGTTCGTTATCACATGTTCTACTATCAACCACAAAACACCGATGCTTCGATACGTCGATTTATGCGCAAAGTTGGACTAGAAAATATTAATGATATTCTAGATGTCCGAGAAGCAGATCGGCTTGGCAGTGGCGCTCGCGAGACCAGTTGGCGACTTGAAGAGATGAAGCAACGGATGGTTGATCAACTTCATCAACCATTCTCGGTTACCGATTTAGAGTTAAACGGAAATGACCTGATGCAGGAACTGAATTTACAACCTGGACCAAAGTTAGGTGAGATCTTAAAAGCCTTATTTGAGAAAGTTCTTGACACTCCAGAGCTAAACACGAAAGAGCAGTTACTCATCGAAGCAAAAAAGTTACTTTAAGCAACAGACTATTTCCTTTTTTTCAGTTTTCGTGCAACTTCATCCCACACAACCAGCAGTGGAGCCGCAGTAAAGGTTGAAGAATAGGTACCAGTAATTGCGCCAATCAACAAAGCGATTGCAAACCAGTGCACCGTTTGGCCACCCATCAGCGCCAAAGCAGTTAACATAATGATGATCGTCATGGAGTTATTGATTGATCTGCCAAGTGTTTCCAAGATTGAGGCATTGACCACATCAACATAGGTAGCTCGAGGGTGTCGTCGGACGTTCTCGCGGATTCGGTCAAAAACGATGATCGTGTCATGAACAGAGAAAGATAAAATAGTTAGCAGAGCAGTTACAAATAACACGTCTACTTCAATATTCCAAACCTTCCCTAAAATACTAAAGACACCAATTAAAATAATCGCATCGTGAAGCATGGCTACCACAGCTGCTACTCCATATTTCAAACTCTTAAACTGTCGCCAGATATATAAAATGATGATTGCCGACACCAACAGTCCAGCAACAGCCGTCTTCTGAATAAGTTCACGACCCAAAATTGGACCAACTGATTCAAATCGAACTTCTTGCACTGGTGCAAGCTTCAAGGTCAAGGTTTTTAAAACCGTATCTTTTTGGGTATTACTCATTTGCTTACCGCGCAAGATATATTGATCAGACACCGTATGTTGAGTGGAGATTACTTCATATGTTTTATTCAGTGAGCTTTGAAAGTCACTTTGATTAAGTGAAGTTGCTTTTGGACCCGTGACTTTTACCTCTAATAAACTGCCTCCGGTGAAATCAATTGCCGGTTTGACCCCGTACAGAGCGAGCGAGATCAACCCCGGAATAATGAAGCACAATGACAAAACAAAATAGAAGTAACGGAGTTTCATGAAGTTCATATTATTTACCTTTTAAGAACAGGCGCAGGAAAGTGCGGCTGACCACCATACTTGTAAATAAGCTCAAAATAACACCAATGAACAAGGTTAAGCCAAATCCTTTGACCAACCCACTTTGATTCAAGAAAGTGAAGTCGAGAGGATTTATCAAAATCAGAGCAATAAAAATAGTCGTCAAGTTTGCATCTTTGATGCTGTTCCATGCCCTATTGAAACCCAGCTCCAGCGCTTGATCAAACGCCTTTCCAGATCTCAACTCCTCTTTCATACGTTCAAAAATCAGAATATTTGAGTCCACTGCCATTCCAACTGACAAGATTAATCCTGCAATCCCTGGCAAAGTTAAGGTAACACCAAACAGTTTGTAGACCGAGATTGTTAACAAGGCATAGATCACCAAGGCCATGCTAGCCAGCAAGCCTCGTACGCGATAATTCAGAATCATAAACAAGATCACGAGCAAGACTCCAATCACACCGGCACGAACACTTTGGTAGACCGATTGTTGACCCAAGCTAGCACCAACTGTTTGTTGCTGAAGCACTTCAATTGGCACCGGCAAAGCGCCAGCATTCAGCTGAATAGAAAGTTCCTTGGCTTGATCAACACTAAAACTTCCTGAGATCGAACCTTGACCATCCAAAATAGGAGATTGAATCTGTGGCAACATCAATGGCACGTCATCGAGGAAAATAGCCAGAATGCGCCCTACATTGGCTTGTGTAATTTTGGCAAATAAATCTTTGCCCTGATCATTAAACTGGATTGAAACGGTTGGTTGACCAGTTTGGGAGTTGAATTGAACTGCTGAGTTCTTCAACATCTTTCCCGTTAACCCAGTTTTTTGAAATGAATCAAAATATGCGACAGCAGACTGTGTCGCTTCGGCAGAAGGAGAGGCATTCTCCAAACGGAAGTCTAACTGCGCTGTTTTTCCAATAAGTTGAAGGGCTTGATTTGCATCACTTACACCGGCCAGTTCGACAATGATTCGATACTCGTTGCCTGAAACGGCACTTTGTACGATTGGCTCGTTTACACCATATAAGTCAACTCGTCGTTGAATAATCTCTCTCGCCGAGTCTAGTGCCAGCTGCCTATTCTCTGGGGCGATGTCTCGCATATCAGCTTTTAAGGTAACTTGCATGCCACCTTGGATATCTAAACCCTCTTTTAAAACTAAGTCATTTTGTATTGGATTTCCAAAAACGGTAAAGTTGATTGGCGGACGCTTCAGGGTGTAATCAATCTTCTTATTCAAAAAGGAAAAATGAATTGGTAACTCAGGAGGTAGCGAGATAAAAGTAGCTACTCCCGTCAAAATGATAATTAAAAAAAACACTCGGAGTGTTTTCCACATAGTAGGTAACCTTCAGCTTTATGTATTTACGTTTTGAATTTTTCGTTCCACTAATTCTTCTTCATTGCCAATCACCATAATTCGAGTTCCAAAAAGAACTTCCATTAAAAAAGGGTCTCGACGTTGTTTTCGGAACTCAAACTCATCTAGAGATAACACGGTGTAACTAATTTCTCTCTTGATGCGTAACTCTTCTTCACGCATGATAACTTCTAATTCAGGTAACACGATATCACCCACGATTAAAATATCAACTTCACTTTTTTTCGATTGATCGACCTGGATGAACTTCCCAGAAAACATGATGAAATTGACAGTACCCAGTTTCTTCTTAAACTTGTTCAATTTCAAACCTAAGCCGGTGCTTTTAGCCACCATCCGAAGCAACTCAGGGTAGTACGTGTAATTTCGGTTGAGGTAGTAGTAGACACGGTTTCCGCGCTCTTCATTTTTCAGCAAACCACTTGCCAACATTCTGTCTAACTCTCGACGGACGGCATTAATTTCCTCGTGCACTTGTCGAGTAATTTCACGAACATAAAAGAGTTCATTTGGTTGTTGAAAAAATAACTCCATGAGCCCAACTCTGACTCGTGAAATCATGAAATCTTGCAATTGATCCATATGTGTCAACTATCTTGGGCAGTAGTTTCTCAAGTAAATATGTACTCAATTGTAGCTATAGAATGAGAATATTCAATTAGTACTTAATGGTGGTTTTTTTGCCAACAACCGAGATCCAAATTGGTCCTCGGACGAACTTGACAGCTTTACCCTTGTCATCAGTGAAAACAAAGTTTGACTCTCGATCTTTTTTAGACCAAGTTGCTTTGACCACAGTTCCATTTTGGAAGACTAAGGCATCGCCTGTTGCGCCACTTAAGGTGTACAGCATATGTTTTTCCGTATCAATTGGACCCTTCTCTTCTGCGAAAAGGACAACTGCATTTTTGACGACGATTTGTTTAGTATTGTTCAAGTCAGTGTGAGCTTCTCCACCCTCTGAACGTTTGTAAGCGTTCTGTGCTGCATCGTAATCCCATTTGACTGCGTACAAGTCAAATCCATCCCAGAATGCAAAGGAGATGGCAGGAGCTGTTGCAGGTGAAACAGCGGCACCGTCTTGAAATTGCCAAGGCGTAAAGCCAGCTTTCCAATCAGCTGCTGGTACATTCTTACCTGCCACAACCTGAGCTGGACTCATATTGGTCCATCCACGTTTTTGGGCGGCATAGGTCCACAATTTCTCAGTACTGGTGACCATGGTGTGTTCGGTAGCAATCACTTTGTCAGGGCCTAAACGGTTGTAGTCACGCACAAAGGTTGGGAAGCCAACGGAAAATTGGTTCATGTCGTTCTGACCGTTCCAACCGGCATCATTAATATGACTTAAGACGTCTGCTGGTCCTGGAGTGTTTGCACCACCCACATGGACATAGAGAGGCTTGTTAAAGCCTGAGGCGATTTCCCAATAATACTGTCTTGCTGAGCGAATTGGAGCTAAAGTCGTGTCGTTGGCTTGGACATTGCAATAAAAGAGTGCTTCAAATCGAGTAATACCACCTTCTGCCATTGCTTCAAATACCAGGTCAGCACTTGAAAGACCTGATTGTGGTCGGGCATCTGGAGTATTCTCAATCATGACTGCTAGTGGTCGCTTCTTTTCCCAAGCAGTTTTTTCCGTATTCGTAAACATTGCACCATTTAACGGGCAGACTTGATCTTTTGTTTCACCTGGGTTAATTGACAGTAATTTGCCTGCAGCAGATTGACCTGAGTCAGCAGTGTCATCCGTTGTAGCAGGAGTTTGTGTTTCAGCTACTGTTGGCTTGTTCATGACAGTAAAGCCAGCAAAAGCAATAGCGGTAGAAGCAATGTATAAAATCAAAAGTAATAAGAGACTCTTTTTAGTCATGAGATCCTTTCATGCAGAACATATTTGTACCACGAAGCCAACTTCCACGCTAGTCGATCCTTTCACGAAACAGTTAGCGTTTAAGATACCAGTTAATTACAAACAAGAGAATAAAAATGATAACCGTGATGAGAATTGTTTTCTTCAGATCATTGAAAATTAAATTCACATCATACTTAAAGAGGCTTCTAGAAGCGCTTGGTGTGACTGCTGCAGTTTTTGCAGAGGCACTGACATCTGAGGCTTTTTTCGAGGGGGCCCGGTAACTGTATTGAACGTTCAGCTTCTTAGATAACTGCCCATTTTGTTGTAAGGCTGGAGGTTGTTCTTTGCTTCTGCGGTATGCCATAAATCCTCATTTTTTGAAAATTAAACTGCCTACATCTTTTAAAGTGATTACTAAGGTGAGTAATAAGAGTAGTCCAAAAGCCACATAGTTCACGTATCCTTCAACTCTATTTAACTTTTTACGACTAATGACAGATTCAATCAAAATGAAGAAAGCACGCCCACCATCGAGTGCCGGAATTGGTAAGACATTCATGATCGCTAAATTGACAGACAGTTTACCTGCCAAATTCAGTAGCTCCATGATATCTCCTGAGAAAAAGCCAGCCGTACGGGCTTGCGAGAAAATCCCAACTGGCCCAGCAACTTCTGAGGGAACGTGACCTCGGAAAAGTCCCATAAAGATCCCACCTAAGCTGGTGATAATAAGTTGACTTAAAAGGAGAGCCTGTTCTAGCCCGAACTTGGTGCCTCTGAATGGCATCTGATACCAAGGATAGAATTTTGAGGTGATTACCGGGTAAAAGCGAATTCCCAACGAACCTTGATCAGCTGGCGTTTCTTGTGGGGTACGAATTTTTACTGGGTACTTGGCTTCTGTTTGGTCACAACTTGTTTCCTTACAGGTACCTGTGGTAATCAGAACCACTTCTTTTCCATAGTGACTTTTCACAAAGGCTGTTACTTCATCTGTTGTTTCTGTTTTGTAAAACGTTTGTTCAAACTCAAATCCTTTGACATCTACATTGGTCGGTACGTGAGCATTGGCAACTGGCGAATTGACTGCCACTTCACCAATTCGAGCGTTTGGAAGAAGTTCAGGAATTCCTTTTACTGAAAAGTAGACGGAAAATGCCACAATCCCAAACAAGAAGTTAACGGTTGCCCCAGCTAAAATAATAGCCAAACGGCTACGTTTGTTTTTTGTGTAAAACGGAACGGATGTTTCTTTCTGTTGCTTGACCTGTTCCGATTCAGATTCTTGAGCATCGCCAATTGGCCCTTCTTCTCCATCTAATCTGACAAAGCCACCAAAAGGAATCCAGTTGAGAGTAAAGATCGTTTCACCAATTTTGAAAAGTTTCACAGCCAGCGGAGGGTAACCCACACCAAACTCTTCAACCTTCACCTTAAACCATTTGGCGACGAAGTAGTGCCCTAGCTCGTGAATAATCACCAGAAAAGACAAAACAAGCACAAACAGGATGATCTGCCAAATAATCATATGGGATTACACTTTCATCAATTCTTTTTCTTTTTCTTGATCAAGGTGCTCGATTAAGTCCATGTACTTTTTAACTTCAACATCGAGTTGTTCTAAATCTGCCTTAATGTCATCTTCACTTACACCGGCATCATCCTTCATTTTCTCAATTTCTTTTCTCGAGTCTTGACGAACATTTCGCAGCATTACTCGACCAGCTTCAATTTTTTGGTGAAGCAATTTGACCATGTCTTTTCGACGCTCTTCGGTCAGAGCTGGAACAGCAATTCTGATGATAGAGCCATCCACAACTGGATGGAGGTTCAGAGGTGAAATTGAAATAGCTTTTTCAAGGGCACTTAAAATTGATTTATCCCATGGGGAAACCACAACGAGTGTTGGATCTGGGACGGAAATATTTGCCAGTTCGTTTACTTTCATCCGTGTACCGTAGGCTTCTACGTCGACAACATCTAAGAGTTGAGCGGAAGCGCGGCCGGTTCTGAGAGTACTAATATCTTCTCTGATATGAGTAACTGTTTTATCTGCTTTTTGGGTGAATAATTGAAAATCGTATGCCATGTGTCTCCTGACTCTATTGTAACAGAGTCACCACAAATTTCATGCGAGAATGCAACCCTCCCTCTCTGGACTATTCTGTCAGGCCAAAGCTGCCTGCATGATACAATGGGCTTCATGAAAATTCGGACGTACCTTAAAAGCTTGCTCAACACGATTGCCTCTCCGATTTACTACGTTGATGTGCTAAATGCTCCGTTTTCATTCTCAGTAAAATTCTTCTTAGTCAGTTACCTCCTTTTGACCGTGTTAGCAACCAGTTTATTCACGACTCTGGACGTGCCAAAGTATCAGACGATTTTTGATCAAACCATTACCCAACTTGAACAGAACTTTCCACCAGGACTTTCCTTTTCTTGGAACGGATCGGTTCTAACTAGTACTTTAATCCAGCCACTTCAACTCCCTTTCCCAGAGGACATTCCTCGTCAGGGACAACCAACACACTTATTAACAATTGCCCCACTCGCAAACTCCCTCTCAGAGATAAAAGGTCTTAATCCTGATAGTCTCCTGGCAATTGGAAAAACAAGTATTTACGCCTACAACAAAAATGGAAAGTGGACAGAATTGTCCTTAACCAATACTCCTGGCTTCGATCAAGCTTTCGTCTTAGATAAATCATCTTTACCAACCTTCACCTCAAAATGGAAAGAGCTGTACGCAGAAGTGAGTTCCCTTGTTACCATCCTTTTTCCAGTCATCTTTTTCTTTGGAATTGGAGCAGCTAGATTGTTCAGCATCGTGATTAATGGCGTATTTATTTTCTTCTTACTTCGACTCGTTGGCAAAGGACTTCCGTACAAAAAAGTCATTCAAATAAGTCTTCATATTGTGATTGTCGCCGAGCTGATCGATGTCTTAACGAGTCACTTTGTCATCCAGGATCAGCTCAATATGTACGGGCTCGCTTTTTGGGCCTACCTGATCGTCGTTTTAGCTTCATTGTGGAATGTGAAAAGCATCGTCTTGATGCGAGCCCCAGACAAAAATTAGTTCTTCTTAATTGGATCGAGAGTCAAATTCATATCAACAGGTGGAACTGTCAAATCCATTTTTGATGGGTCGGCGTCTTGCAGATCAGAACTTAATTCGTCCAGCCTGGCTTGAAACTGAGATTTGGTAGCCTGAGTAACCGGATTAGCGGAAGGCGAGGCAGTCACTTGAGTTGCAGTTGTTCTGGGTTTCAAGATTGCCAAAGCTACTAACAGTAATACTAAAATTGCTCCCATCGAACCCGCTAATACAACCATCTTATTCATTGGCTTCTTTGGGGCAGCAACTACGAAATCATCGTGCTTGGCAAAAGTTCGACTACTTTTTTGGAGTAGTGGCTCTTGGTTGCCAAACAGTGTTTGGTTTGTTGGTTCTTCTGGTACTTCGACGACGTCATTTTCGGTCATATTATTTTTTAACTAACTCCTGCAGATATGAGAGTGAACGAGATAAACCACTATAAATGTCAGAGAAATCATTTGCCATGGTGTTTGAGTTAATTTGAGAGTTGGTTGCAGTTTTTGGGTTCAATGCAGTACGAATTTTCAAGAGAGGTGAGTTCACTTGATCTAAATTCCGTTGGACTTCCTCTAAACCACGTTTCTTCTCAGCAAGTTTCAGTGGATCAGTCTCGGCCTGTTCGATTTGTTGGAGCAACTCTTGTTTGATTGTCGAAGTCTTATCCGAAACAGTCTGGAGACGACCATATGCAACCAAGTAGGAAATGCTGGTTGATAGCGAGTTTACTCGGTCGCCGAGTCCATCAAACTCCGTAGCTACTGCTAACAAGCCAGTTCGATCCGAAGCCGCAGCCACTGCGGCACGGTGCACTTTCAGGTCTGTGGACAGGGTATCCAAATCCTGAAGTGTTTTTGTCTTCACATCCGTCTCGATTCCCTTGGTGTTCCCCAAAGTCAGCTTAGCCATGGTGAAGTAGGTTTGAATGACGTCGGCACGACTCAACATAACTTGTCTGGTCGCACGAACCGCTTCTTCTAGTGCCGCCAATGTCTGAATCTGGTAGTACTGATCTTTAGCAATTTGGAAACTTTTCTCATTCGTCCGATAAATCCCAAGTTGATTACGGTACGTCACCTTCAGGGCATCCATTTGAGTAGTGAAATCTGCATCAGAAATGCCACCTGTTAGGTTTATCGGTGCTGGAGTAACTACGACTTGATCAGCTGCTACTGGCACGGAAAATTGGGTGGTATCTTGTGCCTGAACTCGACTGTACCCGGCAAGAAGACCAAGACTCAAGAGGAAGAGACAGATGACGGCAGGCAGTCGTTTCATAGTTTATGCGCCAGATTTAACCTTGGCCATTTCTTTTTCTCTTGCTAAGTTGATTGCTTCGTAGAGTGATTCAAATGTCCCCGTGTCTAACCACTTACCAGAGACTCGAGCAACATCTAAGGTGCCTTCTTGGAGATACAGGTTGTTGAGATCCGTAATCTCTAACTCTCCTCTAGCTGATGCCTTTAGATTCGCAGCTTTTTGGACGACAGTATTATCATAAATGTAAAGACCGGTCACTGCAAAGTTTGATTTCGCTACTTTAGGCTTCTCTTCAATCGATTTGGCAATGTTATTCTCATCAAATTCCACTACTCCAAATCGTTCTGGATCAGCCACCTCTTTGGCAAATACTCTGGCGCCTTTCTCAAAAGTAGAGATAGCGTCTGCAAAGTCATCTTCGTACAGATTGTCACCAAGAATTAGCGTCACGGAGTCATCACCGATGAAGTTTTTGCCTAAAATAAAGGCTTGTGCAATTCCTTCTGGTTTGTCTTGAATTTCGTAGGTAAAACGGCAACCAAACTCACGACCACTCCCAAGTAGTTTTAAGAAGTCACCAGCATGATCTGGAGCCACAATGATCATGATATCGGTAATTCCAGCTGTTAAGAGCGTCTCCAGAGGGAAGAAGATCATTGGCTTGTTATAAATTGGCAGCAACTGTTTACTTGTCACTTTTGTTAAAGGACGCAAGCGAGTACCTGATCCACCAGCTAAAATAATGCCTTTCATAATCCGACTCCTTTATAGACTACTTCTTCAAACTGGAGATAGTCTACCACACTCACATTTCTTAAAACGTAATGATCAACAGCAGGGCTCCAGCGAAAATGGCCACAGCAGCATACTCCTCAATAAGTTTCCGAGACAAATTACCTGCCTGTCGATGAACTGTTACTCCCCAAATAAAATAAAACAGAACTAAACCAGCAATCACAGCACGTTGAAGAATGACGTTTGGCCAAGCGCCCAAGAAACCGAAAATTGCTACCACTAATCCCAGGACGAGGATCGAGTAGGCAATTTTATGTTGAAAGAATTCTCTATGCATAGTTAGCCAATGATTCCACCTTTAAAGAAAACAAGTAAGAAAGCTGTAGCTAAGAACAGTAAAATGTGAGCTAAATTTTTCCCAACAAGTCTGACAGTATTGGTATTACTCATAATCACCCAGTCGTAGAACAAAGTGGTAGATAAGACGAAAATAATGGCTAAGAAAAAGACTTTAATTAACTGGAGCGGTGAGAATAAAGGAGGTGCAGCCAAAGTCGTGATTGGTAGAACCTCTGTTCCCAAGGTTTGTGTGTTTGAAGCAGATGGCTGGTTAATTATTGTCACTTCTGTAGGTGCGGCATCAACTGGTGTTGGGAGCGGAGTTGGCGAAGCAAGTAACTGCGCCTTGGTTGGCTTTGCGGACGTTGTGGTCGCTGCTTTGACAGCAGGCTTGACTGCGGGTGCAGGAGCAGGTGCTGTCTGCCCTTGATCAGAAATTTGCGGTACTTGAGTTTGCGGTGAGCCAAACAACTGCACCACAAGTGTGGTCTCAGTTCCAAGCAACGTACCGTTCACTACAGCTACACCAGTCTCCCGATATCGAGCATTCATGATATTTTCTTTATGCGTGGGCGACTGCATCCAAGCACTCACCATATCTGGAGTATTTGCAAAATCTCGAGCTAAGTTTTCGCCGGCAATTGAGTAGTTATAACCCGCTTGTTTAAAAAAGAACCAAGGCTGCGTCCCATCTGGCGCAACATGTGCCCAGTACTGCTGGGTGAACATGTTTTGTGCTTTGGCAAAAGCTGCTTGATTTAACGCTGAGTTAGGTACTAAAGCAGGTGCGCCTGAAGTTTGGCGTTGCTGATTAATTTGAGCGATGACATCTGAGGCGTTAATATTGGAGGCGTACCCCAGGACATTCCCCATCCCATTCATGACGAACTTTGCCGGTTGGGCTAAAGCGGCCAAGCCAATGACAGCTACTGTTAAGCCAGCAAGAACTGGAGCATGCAAAACACGTGGTCGGTGATTATTTGAACGACGTGGATGGAACCAGTGGCTAAGTGTATCGAGAAATGACATCTGATTTAACAATTCATTATGAAGAGGAAAAATGGTGAAAACAAGAGGTCAATCAGCAGTCACGCTGTCAATGTACACCCAGCTTTGGTGAGGCAATTCATTAGACAAGTTGAACTCGTCATTTCCGGCATAGATTCTGATGGTATGCGACTCATTTGAATGGGAGAACGGGATGGTCAACTCTTTCCAACCAGATGAATCGAGGTGCTCGCTTATTGTCTGCTTATCATCGCCATCAATATCTTTTGCAGCCAGTTGAAATACTGACTGTTGATTATTTGTGACGAGAAAACCAGGGTCATCAAACCCAGCATAGTCATTGCTGAAAAATGCATAATGGAGCGA
>CAZNOF010000009.1:0-1621 GCA_964574595.1 uncultured Pseudomonadales bacterium
TTAACTCACATGTGCCCAGGAGAGGACTTGAACCTCCATGCCTTGCGGCATACGCACCTCAAGCGTACGCGTCTACCATTTCGCCACCTGGGCCTGATAAAGAGTGATTATAACCTATCTTGTAGAGATATTGTACTAATGTTATCTCCTTTTCAGGAGGAGTCTGCTATATTTAAATAAAGTATATGCAAGAGACCCTCTCAAGAGAAGTAAGCCCACTCGAACAGCTCGCCTTTCCATCTATAGAAAGCACGGTCAAAGAAATTGCTGATTTAGAAACAACTGTTAATGCCTTGCAGTCTGAAGTTGACACGCTTTTACCTGCCGAGAAGCGAGCCGCATTTGCCTCAAAACTTGAAGCGTATCTTAAATCTGAACCTGATATTGCTGTTGGTATGCTTAATCGAATTAAGGAAACCGATATCTTTCGGGACATTGACTCTGTTGGACTAGAGACAGCCTTAAATTCTAAAAAGTCACGGCTTTCCGCACTCAGAACGCTATTTATGGGAAGGCGAACAGAGAAACCGTTTATAACTGACTCAAGTATTCAGCACATCGACAACTCTGCCGGGTATGACGCTAAATATGAAAACCAAAAAATTAAAACCAGTGCCAGCGATATTTCTGCAAATGCAGTTTTGTTAGAGCTGACTATGAATGGGGCATTACCGTCGGGAGTCAGAGACATTCTCCATGAGTCCATTCATAAAAAGCAGCATCAGGATCTGCAGAGAACGCACAAGATTAAGACTCAAAACATTCCGAATACTATTCTTTACGAAGCACTTGCTAGAAGGGGAGGAGATTACCCGATAAGTTCCTTTGAATCAGTTCCCCCAAAAGTGATGGCTGAACTTAGTTATGCCACAGCACTAAAAGGGAGCGGTAATTACTACAGCTCTGAAAAAGGCGAAACAAGCAGGCCAGAAATTCTTGAAGAATGGAAATCTGCCTTTGAAGTGATCGACTTACTTCAGGCTTGTGATGTACCTGTTGGAAAAATATCGGAAATGATAGAAACCCTTTCTGAATTAAAGAAGAGTTCCCCTGACCAAAAGTCAGTTGGGCTCCTGCAATTTGTTCAAACACAACTTGATCAGCGTCTTAATAAAATGAATCTGGATTCCGAGGAAAAAAAGAGTGGCTATATAGAGTCATTACGAAGAAAAAAACATTTAGAGGCACGGGAAAAAATCTTGACCACGAGAAAATTGCTGTTGCAGGCCTTCAGTCAATTACCCTGACCTTAAACTGTGCCGAAGAGAGGACTTGAACCTCCATGGATTGCTCCACACGCTCCTGAAGCGTGCGCGTCTACCATTTCGCCACTTCGGCATTTGCCAGAGGCAATTATAACAGAGTTTCCTTACTCTTTTTCTAAAAACTCCCTTATTTCTATGTTTTGATTGATTCTCCTCCAGTTCCGAGCTTCTTTCTTGAGAACCTCTCGCTGTTCGTAGTTTTGAAAAATAGTTCTGAGTCCAACTCTGACTAGCTCGCTAAAGGTACTAAACTCACCGAGTTTAACTAGTTTATCTCCCTTTGCCTTGGTCTCCTCTGAGAGTGAAATATTGATTCGTTTCATGCATTTAATTATGGCAAAGTGCGATGACCCTAA
>CAZNOF010000009.1:1721-68949 GCA_964574595.1 uncultured Pseudomonadales bacterium
AAAGTCAAACTGATACATTTTTTGTGTATAAAGTATATAAAAACACTAAGAGCCACTAAAGCGATGTATTTCTCAGCTCATCAAAGTGCTCAGCTACCACAGACTCAGTAATATCTTCCGGCCGGATGTCGCATTTTTCAAAGATCTGCGTTTCAATTTTCTTGAGATACGAACCCATCACATAGGTAAATGTAGACGCAGCGTATCGTTTTTGCCCATCTTCCAGACGTTCTTTCATAGAAACCACACTGAAAGGAGCAACGCGCATATCAGCATACGCGCAAATTTTATGACCAAAGTCATGGGACTCCCAATTCTGTTTGGCACGATTGAAGCTTATTGCATCAATAAGTTCAATAACTCTTTCTGAGGCACCAATTTCATGAGCAATCTTAACCGTAGCAGGATGAACCAACTTTCCATACTTTTTTTCAAAATCACTTTTAACACCCTGCCAATATGCCAAACCTTGTGGCTCAAGAAATTCTGGGAAGACGGAGAGGTCAAATTTTAAAATATTCCCCATATCATGCAACAAACACGCCTTAAGAATATTTTCGGTATCAACGGATTCTGAAATGTGCGAGCAGATTTCCTTAGCCACGCCGGTCACCCGCAGCATGTGCAACTCTAAATTGCCCATGATTTGATAGGATTTATACAGTTCAGTGATTTTTGGCATTAGGATTTTTTTCTTCGATTGGTGTAGGAAAACTTTTGATTAAAAGCATTTACAATCAGGTTACTTGCTTCATCAACTCTAAAGAACTGGGTATTTAATGTCAAATCGTAGGAATTCTTTTTGTCAGAGTTTTGTCTGAGATACTGCTTCACAAAGTCTTTCCGTTCTTTTTCAGTCTGAGCAATTACTGCTTCAGCTCTTTCTCGGTTCACTCCTTCAAACTGCATGGCTCGTTGAACCCGAACCTCGTATGGAGCAGTGATATTGACATGAAGACCTTTGGCAAATGGGGTAATGAAATTCGCACCCCGCC
The DNA here is from genome assembly GCA_964574595.1 of uncultured Pseudomonadales bacterium. Lineage (GTDB taxonomy): Bacteria > Patescibacteriota > Microgenomatia > UBA1400 > PJMF01 > CAZNOF01. The sequence goes on from CAZNOF010000009.1 coordinate 2,717, forward strand.
CAACTATCACGACCTTACCTTTGAGAGCATATGACAAAATTACTTTCGTCATCTCCGTCAGGTACTTCACATCATCTAAGTACTCTTCGTTTAAAACAGAGTGAACAATATCTTCAATTTTGCTGCGCGTTTTTTCGTCAATTGTCTGCACAATTGCTTTGCGCTTCTTGGTAGATTTGGATATCTCATCAATGATCTGCTCATCTAAACATGCAAATCCTAGTTTTTCGGCAACTGCATGGGCGATAGGTCTACCACCACTTCCGGGCTCACGAGCAATCGTTATAAATGGTCTGACAAAAGCTTCCTCACCCTGAAATGGTTTTTCTGAGATAAGAGACATCTTTTGTTCCATTCTAAAGATGTTCAAAGCTTTATCAACCAGGCGTGAGTATGGTGTAGACATAAGGCTAATACTAAGCCTTTCGCCCCTGAAAAGTCCAGATGTGATCAATATGTAAGAAATGGTATAATTTTGACTCTCTTTGATTAGAAGAGTCGGGCGTCCATAGCTCAGCTGGATAGAGCGATTGTCTTCGGAACAATAGGTCGGGGGTTCGAGTCCCTCTGGACGCACCAGAATTATAGCTCATCAGAATTCTGTAAAATTGCCCTCATATCAGGTTCTTGCAATCGTCTTCTGACAATTGTTAATATCTGTCTAACTAACTTATCTGAAATTTTTTCTAACTCGCCCACTTCAACCGAAGTATGAGGAACTTCTCCATCTAATCCATAATACAATCGAGTAATTCTGGCATACCTGGGGTTGATTGATTTCAGTGCCATCGACAATTTCTGCTTCACAATAATATCTCTGACTTGCTCATCAGGTGGCAAAACGCTTTCATCAGCAATGAAATCCAACAGGGTTCGATCATCTTCCTCTGATCGACTTTTAAACTCTTCATCCAAACTAAAAACATACTCACTGGCTTGTAACGCTTCCACAACATTTTTATGAGTCAGCTCAAGCACCTCGGCCACTAACTCCAGGTTTGGTCTTCTTTTATATTTTTGATGATAGGTGCGAAAATACTTAAAAATTCGAGATAATCTTTCTTGAACATGAACGGGCAATCGAATAACACGTGACTTATCTTTCACTGCCCGAGAAATATACTTTCTAATCCACCAAACCGCATAAGTCGAAAAACGATACCCTTTCCGATAATCGTATCTGTCCACTGCCTCCATCAGTCCCACATTTCCTTCTTGAATCAGGTCCATAAATTCTAAACCATGGTATTTATATGTCTTCGCCACACTGACAACTAGGCGAGTGTTGGCTTGGGCTAACTGGGTAACGTAAGGATCGTTGGCTGGATTGTAGTTCTTCTTTTTCTTACTCTCGCTGATTTTTTTACCTAAAGCTAACTCTTCTTCCGCTGTTAAGAGAGGAATCTTCATTATTTCCAAAAGATACATTTTTAAGAGATTATCATTGAGAATGATGCTCGTCAGGGCATCCAGCTCATCATCTGTAATCAGATCGTCCATCAGCTCTAAGTCAAAATCCTCTGGTTCTTCTTTTAAATCTTCAGGTTCAGGATCAGTAACTTCAAATAATTCTCGATCATTCTTGGACGCAATCACAACTTTAAAAATTTTGTTATAAAGCACATCAATTCGACCTTCAATGGGAGGCAGCGAGGACATCTCAATGATCGGCTCTTGAAGATGTTCTTTAATCATGGCCTGGAATTATAACAGACAGCAAAAGAAAGGGGTGCCACGCAAGCGCGGCACCCCAAACACTAGGGAGTCAATCTAACGAACGGTGGCGAGAATTCCGAATGCTACGGAAAATCCTCCAACGGACAGAAAGACTGCTAATAAGTAAGCCCAATTGGGTCGTTTGTTGGTCAGCTGCTTACTGAACTGACCCATACCCCAACCAATTGCTAACCCGACGAAGACAGCAAGAATCGTTTGCAGCGGCGGGTTCCGAGTTAAAGCGGTAAACACGGTATGTGAGTCCACTTGAATTCCTCCTCAAAATCTAAGCAATTTCCTTAAGTATTATATCGCACTGGTACATGTGGGTAGTGATCGAACCATAATGCCAGTATACTTACCCACAACATGCTCCTCCAAATCTGGAAAAAACTCAATTTACCTCAGCCACTTCAAGTTTTTTTGATGCGCTTTGCCAACGATCAATTTCTGATTGGCGTCACCGGCGTCATTTTTAATGAAAATAATCACATTTTACTTCTGAAGCATACTTATCGCCGAGTGGAGTGGAGCCTGCCAGGCGGCTACTTAAAGGCCAATGAACATCCTAAAGTTGGTTTAGCTCGCGAGATTATGGAAGAAACCGGTTTTACCGTACACGTCATTCAAATCATTCGAACCCAAACAGATCACAAGGGCAGACTGGATATGAGCTATTACGGCATCTATGAATCTGGCGATTTTAAACCAAGTGATGAAGTTTCTGCCTACAAATTCGTTGATCCAAACAAATTGCCAAAACTGCTCAATGATCAATACAAGCAAATTGACGAGGCAATCAAAAGAAAAAAAAGATACGACGCGGAGCATCGTTGGACGAGAGTGAAAAAGAAAGTATTTTCCCTTTTTCAATCGAACCATTAGCAGTCTATACTGAAGTTCATGAAGCAAACCGCCAAACTCCCAAAACTCTCAATGAAGCTTCCTCCCGCAGGTTCACTAATCCTTCCGTTGATTATTTTATGTTTTGTTTTTGTGGCATTATCTGGCTATGTTTTCTATAGTGGTCAACAGCAACAACGGTTACTTACTAGCCGGAATACAACATTAAACTCGGAAAAAACTGCTCTCCAAACACAGTTGACTGAGATTTCTGAGCAATTACAGTCAGCTCAGCAACAAGTTCAGCAATTGGAAGCCGTAGATGAACATAAGAAAAATCAGGAATTAGCAACTGAAATTAAAAATATTCAAACAACTTACCAGTCGGCAGCGAGCAGCTATGAAAAATTAACAGACCTGCATGTCAGCGGTGGAAAGACTGCTCCATTAGATACCCAATTTGCTCTTGTCTTGACTCAGCTCAGCAAGCAAAACTATGCCAGCGCGAGCGCGACCCTGGCGTCACTCAATCAAAAAATTGATGCCATGACGGTACAGCTCGCTGTGCCAGCAGCGCTATCTACTGCGAATGTGCCGGCCTCCAACACCCCACCAGCATCTGGCTACTCCAGACAAACTGTTAATTCTGATGCCGGAGCTTTTGTAGTGGATGTATTGACCGCAGATCTGAACTCCACACGAGTACAAGTTGAGACGGCTTCTAGTGGCGATTGTAGGGATAACTGTCCAGTTGATTCATTAGCCAGTTATATTGGCAAAAGCGGCGGTTACGCGGGCATCAATGGTCCATACTTCTGTCCAGCTGAGTATCCAAGCTGTGCAGGAAAAACCGGATCTTTCGATACCTTATTAATGAATAAAAACAAAGTCTACTTTAACTCAGATAATAATGTGTACAGTACTGTGCCAGCCATGATTTTCAGTGGTTCGAGCGTCCGCTTAGTCGGACAAAGTTTAGAGTGGGGCAGAGATACTGGCGTGGATGCGGTCATTGCCGCACAACCCCTGCTAGTATCTGGGGGAAATGTGGCATTTGGCGGCAATGGTGATCCCAAGTTAGGCAGCCGAGGCAACCGGAGTTTTATTGCCAGTAAAGACAATCAGGTCTACATCGGAGTGGTTCACGGAGCGACGGTAGCTGAAGTCGCCCGAGTACTCAAAGCCATGGGCGTTCAGTCGGCTTTAAATCTGGATAGTGGTGGTTCAGTCGCCTTCTCTGTAAATGGCAAATACGTCGATGGACCAGGTAGAAATACCCCATTTGGTATCGTGCTTGTCAGAAAATAACCAGTAACTTCTCTCAATTTTAAGCTCATTTTCAGTTCTGTGATTTAGACTATTTCTCAGTTTGAACTTCCGAAAATATTGAAGATGGCTAAGGCTCTGTCAGCTTCAATAGATTGGAAAAAAATCAACAGCTCTTGAGTCGAGTCAGGAGCTGTTTTTTTGTATCGATTAAGCAAGTAGATACGATAAGAGGAGCATAAGCAAGGTGATACCACTCGCCATCAGCCATTCACTCGTCGGAACTGGGTGAAGGTACTGAGATGGACCTAATCGAATAATTGTCGTGTGGGCAAGAAAGACAAAAAACGAATAGAGTCCAATTTGGCTCAGTAGATTTTTTCTCTCATTTCCCCAATGCCCAACAGTACTCACAATCAATAAAATCGCACTCGTGGCAAAAACAAGAACTGGCCAGCGTGTAAATTGCATTGCTAAGAGCACCGGCACAAAAGTTGAACCGTGAATCGTGGAATAGGCATTTGACAACAACCAGACGGCAGCCAAAAGAGTCGTGCTCACCAGCGCTCGTTTGACTAGTGGTTTAGCTAATTTTGCAGACAAGTTGAAATCCGCCGCCACCCCCCCTAACCAGGCATACCAAAACCAAGTCAGTGGAATTAAATACTGAATTTGATCTGGCTGAATCCAAGTAAACCCAGCTCTAAAGGTGGGCAAGTAGCTGTACCACCACAGGGTAAGTACCGCTACGACACCAGTTCCAATGAGTCGAGCTGCTTTGGGTAAGTACGAGTACAAACTAAAAAGAAAGTACAACATTATAATTAAAGGAATAAAGTAGAGGTGATAATCAGCCTGACCGAGAATAATCTTAAGATAGAGTGGAATATCCATATTGAATCCCCAATTGGGAACCACATGCATCAAAATCCAAATGCCAATCGCCCATACCAGATAAAGAGGGAGTAACTTCAAAATTCGGTTTTTCCAAAATTGGAGCAGAGGAACCGCTTTCCCTTGATACTTTTTACTTAATCCATACCAGGAGAGAAAAATAAATAACGGAATACTAATTCTGCAAAATTGGTCAATAATAACCATCACTACTGACCTGGCATCACTGCGCAGCCACCAAATTTCCGGGAAAATTGCAAGCAAATGAATGACCACCACTTGAAGAATGGCAACCCCTTTTAAGGTATCTACTTGCTGCTTGGTCATTCCGTAATGATATCTGTCAGATATAAAGTCAGCAAGTGAAGAAGTAAAAAGGCACTGTATAATTGCTGAAATGCCAAACTCCATCTCTGAAAAAGATTTCCACATGCTGGCAGAAGCAATTCCTCAGTTGGTCTGGATTATTACTCCCGATGGCAAATTCTTATACTGCAATCATAAGCTGACTGATTATCTCAATCTTCCAACCAATGAGAAGGATATTTTTCGGATTTGGCTAGAAGCGCTTCATCCCGATGATCGAGAAAGCACTATCGACGTTTGGTCACATTCAGTACTAACCGGTGAACCATATGAAACAGAATACCGGATGAGGAATGGAAAGACTGGTGAGTACCGCTGGTTTTTAGCCCGGGCATCAGTATTAAATAATTCCAGTCCGGAAGTGAAATGGTTTGGTACGTGTACCGACATTCATGAACAACGGGTTATCCGCGACGGCCAGGAATTCCTAGCCGCCTGTAGTAAGGTTTTGGCTTCTTCAATTAACTACTTAGAAACTGTACAAAAGGTGGCTGAACTAGCAGTTCCTGAGATTGCCGATTGGTGCTCAATAGAATTAATAGAAAACAATGAGTTAAAGCAGGTCGCGGTTGCTCATAAGAATCCTGAGGAACTGAAAAATGCCAAACAGTTGGCAAAACATCGAAAGCAAGACATCTCATCGAAGCGGGTCATTCCAGAAATTCTGCGCACCGGTAAGTCAGCGTATTACCCAGTTATCACTGATGAAATGTTAAGAAGGTACGCAAGAAATGAGACCGAGTTCAAACTGTTTAAAAAACTTAATTTTGAATCTTCAATGATCGTCCCAATCTCCGTGGATAATAAAAACATCGGTGTCATTCAATTTGTCTCGACTGAATCAAAAAAGCGATTCAGCACGTTTGATTTGTATGTTGCAGAAGAGGTGGGCAGACGAGTAGCTCTCACAATTCAAAATGATCAACTCATTGAAGAATCTCAAAGAAAAGAGAAGCAGTTTCGTGCCCTCTACAATTCAAACATTATCGGTGTGACTTACTCAACTTCGTGTGGAGAAATTACAGACGCAAATGATGCGTTCCTGGATATGATTGGATTTACAAAAAAGGATCTTCACGCCGGAAATGTGCGCTGGGATCAGCTCACACCTCCTAAATACAAAGAAAGAATGCATGAGGCGTATGAAGAGATTGCGAAAAATGGCTTTATGAATCCATGGGAAAAAGAATACTATAAAAAAGATGGTGGGACAGTACCAGCCATTATTTGTGGAGTAATGTTGAATAAAAAAACCACAGAAACTTTAATGTTAGTACTGGATATATCTGAACGGAAAAGACTCGAGGAACGCAAGGATGAATTCATCGGCATCACTTCACACGAACTGAAAACTCCACTGACAAGTATCAAGGGTTATGTCCAGATTTTGGAAAGAATTATTAATGAAATGGGCAACGAGCAGATGAGTTTGTATATTAAAAAAACAAACACGTATATTAATCGGCTGAATAGTTTAATTGTAGACTTGTTGGATGTTTCAAAAGTACAAGCCGGCAAGTTAATGCTCAACTTCTCAACCTTTGATTTTCCCGAATTAGTCAGACAAAGTATCGATGCGGTTCAAGGAACAAGTAACTCTCACAAAATAACATTCTTTTATGACAATCAATTTAGCTGGGACGGTGATGAACATCGACTCGAACAGGTTTTTATCAACCTGCTTACAAATGCAATTAAATACTCCCCAAATGCAAAGAAAGTAGTGGTCCACTTAGAGAAAAATGAGAAAGAAGTTATCGTGGGTGTTCAGGATTTTGGGATTGGCATTTCCAAAAAAGAAATTTCCAAAATATTTGAAAGATTTTATCGTGTAGAATCAATTTCTAAACGTTTTTCTGGACTAGGGATTGGTCTGTACATCTCTTATGAGATCATAAAAAGACATGGTGGGAAAATGTGGGTGGAAAGTGAGTTGGGCAAAGGCTCAACCTTTTATTTTAGCTTACCGGTAGATACAAGCAATCTATGAGTAAAAAAAACATTCTGATCTGCGACGACGATGAGGGTATCATTGACGTGATTAGAATCGTACTTGAAGAAAAAGGCTATAAAACAAGGTCAGTTAGCCATGGTCGTGGCATTTTCAAAATCATCGAAAAGTGGAAACCAGATCTTGTACTGGTCGATTTTTGGATGCCAGAAATTGGTGGTGACGAAATCATTAAAGCATTAAAGAAGGATTCCCAAACGAAAGGAATTCCAATTATTTTAATAGCAGCGCATAGAAGAACTCGCGAGTTGGCCACTGAATCAGGTGCTGATGGGTTTCTCACAAAACCATTTGATATTCGAGATTTAGAAAATATCGTACAAAAACATATTGGAGGTGCCACATGATTGAATCAAACAAGCAGCTGCTGGGAATCCTTGATGCTGGGGCTCAATATGGCAAACTGATTGACCGCAGTGTCCGGGAAAACGGGGTTGAGTCAGACCTCTTACCAATGAACACACCTGCTGAAGAGTTAGCCAAAAAATACCGCGCCATAATTATTTCCGGTGGTCCAGAAAGTGTGTACGGTGAAAATGCTCCTAAATATGATCCTAAAATTTTCGAGTTAGGAATTCCAATTCTTGGCATCTGCTACGGCATGCAGTTGCTTGCCCATGCATCAGGCGGGAAAGTAGAAAAGTTGGCAAAACGTGAGGACGGTCCCGGTACCATCAAAATTCAAACAGACTCGTTGCTCTTTGCTGGCTTAGAACCAGAGCAATCTGTCCTACTTACACACGGTGATTCTGTCTCAGCCGTACCAGCAGGATTTAGAGTCATTGCCATGTCAGAAGAGTTGATATCAGGCATCGAAAATGCCAGCAAAAAATTCTATGGGGTTCAGTTTCATCCAGAGGTTGACCTAACGATTAACGGTCAAAAAATCTTATCCAACTTCCTTTATAAAATTGCCGAATTTGATGGTTCTTATACGGTGGAGGACAGAGAGCAAAAAGCGATTTCATATATCAAACAAAAAGTTGGCCAAAGTCACGCATTAGTATTGGTAAGCGGTGGAGTGGACTCAACAGTCTCGGCCGCACTGGTAACTAAAGCTTTAGGCAAAGATAAAGTATTCGCACTGCATATCGATACTGGATTCATGAGAGAAAATGAGAGTCAAACCGTCAAAGTAGCACTGGAAAAATTTGGATTAAACTTACGAGTGATCAATGCCACAGAGCAATTTTTACATGCTACAACAATCATCGATGGGAAAGAGACACCACCACTTAATGAGTGCTTAGAGCCTGAACAAAAAAGAAAAATTATTGGAGACACATTCATGAGAGTTGCAGAAGCAGCCTTGAAAGAAATGCACGTTCCTAAGGATGATGTCTATTTAGTACAGGGTTCACTGAGACCAGACCTCATCGAAAGTGCTTCTACTGCACTCAAGTCTAGTCATAAAGCCGATACAATTAAAACCCACCACAACGACACAGCTCTTGTCAGGCAGTTACGTGACAGTGGCCGAGTGATTGAGCCCTTGGGTGAATACCATAAGTATGAAGTGAGAGAGCTTGGTGAAAAACTAGGTTTACCACCAGAACTGGTATGGAGACAACCATTTCCAGGTCCTGGGTTAGCAATTCGACTTCTCTGTGCCAACAAGCCATACATGACGACTCAATTTGATGAAATAAACCAGCAACTCAAACAATTTGAAAAGGGCACGTACGGCGCGACACTGATGCCAGTTCGAACTGTCGGTGTCCAAGGTGATGGAAGAACGTACAGCTATCTAGCTGGGATTAGTGGTCCTATGAACTGGCCAGAACTCCTTTCAATCGCACAAGCCATACCCAAAACAATTCATTCCGTAAATCGCATCGCCTATTTCTTTGGTGAGAAAATTGAAGGTCCAGTTAAAGAGATCACTCCAACCACTTTGAATGAAGAAAGTGTTGGCCAGCTGAGAAAAGCCGACGCTATCGTTAACCAAGTTCTCCTTAAATATGACCTGAGCAGAGCCATAAGTCAGGTCCCAGTTGTATTGTTTCCTGTTCCATTTGGTACCTCAGGGAATCGATCCATTGGCATTCGTACCATTATTACAAGAGATTTCATGACTGGTATTCCGGCACTCCCTGGTAAACATATTCCAGTGGAAGCAGTGCAAGAAATGGTAGACAGAATTCTCAGCGAAGTGCCGGGAATTTCTCGAGTAGCATACGACTTAACTTCAAAACCCCCGGGCACAACAGAGTGGGAGTGAGCCTTTGAGGTATAATTGGCGAATGAGAAGTAATTTACTATCCGATTCAATCCAAGATTTGCTCAAAAAAAAGCACTTGCTTTCTGCTAATGAAATTCAGGAGTATTTTGAGAAAAACGGCCGTTCATACAATAAAACAAGTGTTTACCGAGCTTTAGATCAACTTTCTGCTGATAACACAATTTGTCGGTATGATTTCAATGATCACGAAGCCCAGTATGAGCTGAGGACAGATCATCATGACCACGTGGTGTGCGAAAAATGTGGCAAAATTGAAGTTGCAGACTGTCAGTTTGTTCAACCCTCCATGGTGAAAAACTTCACTCTTACCCATCACCATTTGACCTTATTTGGCATCTGCGATGAATGTCGTACTAAATAGGCCACAATTTACGGGAACGTACTTGATAAACGAGTCAGCGATTTTCGAGAAGTTTCAAACCAGAAGGAAGCTCCCACGCTGACCTCTGACGTTTTGTCGTCAACACTTTTGGTATTCACAATTAGAAGAGTTGGGGCGGCCCAACCAGTCACTTCACCAAACACAAAGCCACTTTTTTTATTCTCAAACTCAGCATTTACATCTAAGAAAGGGGCATCACTTGCAAATGGTTGTCCACTCGCTTTAAAAACGAGATTTCTGACTAGATCTGGGTGATGTTCTTGGATAAAAAAGAGTTTATTGTCAGGCGACCAGGTATTGAAAGGAATGCTGAAAAAGGTATTTGTTGGATTTGTTTGCTCAAACACAAGCTGACCACTTTCAGTCGCCGTCTTACTGACAAAGAATGAATACCTAATTTCCGAACTAGTCTCAGGTTTTGTGGTCATTTTTAAGAAGACTTTCCCATCTGGTGAGGGCCAACTTGTTTCAGTTGCTTGAGTCAGCTGAGTAATCACTGGCAAGGGTGATACAGTCGGCTGTTGTGACGTGGCTTCAGTCACATATTCAGTGCGCTGAGTTGATGAGCGGAAGTAAAAGAACACAATACCTAAACCCAAGCCAACTCCAAATAGTAAACAACCCAGAATAATGTATTTTGACGTTTTCATATGTTTACTCGACACAAGAAGGAGCTGCTCCTGGTTGGCTCTTCAAAGAGGTACAAATGGAAACAATGGTTCCGGGATTTTGAGCGTCTGCATAGGTCGTCGGTTTAACTGTAGGAGGATCAGCCCAGTTATAAATTGCTTCTGCATCTATGGCTCGCATGTTCACACAACCATGACTCATCATGTGCCCAAAGTTATTATGCCAGTAGGCACCATGTAAACTGTAGCCTTGAGCTTTAGAAACTTTGTCGTTGTAAAAAAACATAACAAAGGGCACGTTCGGCAGATCATATGCATCTGCACCTTCGCCACCACTCATTCGGGTAGAACGGAGTTTAACCCAAATTTTGTAATCACCGGTAGGTGTTGGGTTCCATTTGCCTGTCGAAACTAGCGTACTCATGATGAGGGTATTACCTTGATAAGCAAAAAGGGTCTGGGTACTCAAATCAACATAGATATGCTTTTCTCCTGCTGAAGTTTCTGCACCTAGCACTTTTGATGGATTCGGTTTTTCAGCAAGGTCAATGACGGGAGGAGTAACCTCTTGGCCTTCAAAATAGCCTGGAACATTGTTCTCAACCGTGGCGGTTAAATTTTTGACACAACTAATCGAGTTGGCACACATCGCAGTTTTCTTTTGAACTACATGAAGAACACCACCTGTTATGGCAATGCCAGCGACAATGGCAATCAAACATTCCAAGAAAGATATAGTGGGAATTGAAAACCGAGTAGGTTTTTTCTTTTTGAAAGTTAAACGTTTTTTCACTCTTTTAAGAGTAGTATGCACAAGAGGAGAAGTAAAGATTGCAATCTTACGACATCTTTGCTAATTCAGTTCTTCAACCGCAACTTTTAACTGGTTTTCTGCATGAACAAAGACAAATGCAATTGGTCTATCTAAGGTGTTTTTAACATACAGATTTTGTTTACTACTTACATTTTTATCGCCAGGCACGTAATAAATGGCCGTCCCAAATTCTTTTGATACTTCTGGAATAGCTGCGAAGTCGTGCCTCGTTGGCGCTTCAACTTCCAATCCTGCTTGCCTAGCAACCACATTCATAAAGGAGGCTAAATGGCAAACCCCATCACCAACTAACCATCCATCTGACTTAAAACCTTCAGTAGATGAAAAATGTGCGTTCGTTGTCTTGACGACTGATGGGGTGTATTCATCGACTGTTAAATCGTGGAAAGCAAAAGACTTGCCTGGCAGCAAAACAAAGGAAAAGCTAGGTTGATTGCGAACTTTCTCCCAGTCCACTTTCTCTCCAACTTTTGTTTGACCTTCCATGTAAGAGAGAGTGAGCAGAATATTATCAACAAACACATCGTTCACAAAAGAATTCTTATACCGATCTGTCAAAGAGTATGCTTGAACTGACAGCACTTGAGGAGATGGTGCAGAAATAGGCTTTTGAGGAACAGGAGCAGCAGTCACAAAAAGCGTTATAACTGCCGAAATTAAAGCGGATGTATTCATAGAAAAGAGTGGTTATCTTCGCACAATATTTGGTAAATATCAAGCAACCTAGCTAAGGTTTGATGGAGTTGGTGGGCTAGGTTATAATTTGAGATATGATTGGAAATAAAGAACGAAAAGACTCTCAGTTACCACTTCAGTTTCCTGGGGAAGGAGTCTTCGGGCAAGCACTTGCTGCAAGTGAAGCAGATGAAGATAAGCTAGACTTCCTGTTTAGACTTCACTTATCAGTTGATGATCGAAAATTCCTCATTCGTCATCAGCTTTTTACACTAGAAGACATCCAAGAGACTATCATTGGCGCCGAAACTGGTATATATAAAACACCAGGACTCACAGAAGAAAGATTACTGCGACTAAGAGCCTGTTTGGCAGAGTTTCAAACGAGAGATCCAGATGCAGAACTGAAGTGGGCACTGTCACAAAGAACCTACTAATCTTTATGACTTCTCTCCATTCGTTGCACTACAAAGATCTTTTTCAAAAAAACTTTCAACTTTCTCCACTTAAATTAACAGTTTCGTCAGAAACCAAAGTCTCGATTCTTTCTGACTGTCACCTGGGAAAAATGTTCGACAAAAACCAGTTTCTTCAATTAAAGTCTATAATTTTAAGTGCTGACCAAATCGTCATTAATGGAGATTTTTGGTTTAATGAGAAAACAAGTTTTAATGAGTTCATGGACTCTCCCTGGGCGGCACTGTTTCCACTTTTAAAGAGAAAAAATGCTATTTACTTGTTTGGAAACCATGACATGCCGGCTTTCTCTGATGAGCGAATTCTCTTGTTTTGCAACCAAGCAGGATTTCAACTCAAGCTGACTGCTGGCACGGTTAAACTGCACGTAGAGCATGGGCACTTGCTCGTTTCCAATGCGGTCAAGAAAATCTTAAGAATGTTTGAAAATAAACCAAAACTTTTTGGCAAAATCACCTCTCCTTTTGAAATTGTAAATGAGATCGGGCTAAAGCACTTCAATCGGAAGCGCGGACGATTGACGAGAGTCATGAATCTCGGCTACAAGAAAAAAAGACTTACAGTCAGCTCAGAGGATGAATACTTTGTAATGGGTCACACGCATGTACTAGAATTAGATGAGAAGAGAAAATATATTAATTTGGGACGAACTCACAATGGAGATTTCTCGTACTTAACAATTTATCAAAACAACGCCGAGCTAATTGTTCTGTAAATTGGCAATTTTTAAGAAAGCACTCATGGATAAAAAAAGCGTAAATCTTGGATCAGGAACTGATTATATTAAAGGTTGGATTAATGTTGATATTGAGCCTTTTTATCACCCTGATGTAATTGCCGATCTACAGAAACCATTCCCTTTTAAAAGTAATTCAATTGATGAAATTAAAGCTTCAGATATTATCGAACACTTTACCAAAGAAGACGGTGAGATCTTCATTCGTGAATGTCACAGAATTCTCAAAGTTGGTGGAATAGTTACTTTTCGATCACATGATGTCTATGAAATTTTTAAAAAGTTTGCAAATGATCCTGATGTACTAATCCATTTTTTGTACGGAAATACTGAAGTCACGGGAGTTTTTGGAGCTCACAAATTCGCATATACAAAAGAATTTGCCGAGTTTATTCTCACAAAGATTGGTTTTTCAATAGTTTCATATACCACCGAAGACACGAACTTTGTGTTGGTAGGGAAGAAGGAAAAAACGAAACCTCCATTACCTTTAAAAATTGGTATTCTGCTTCAACCTTCAAGAGCCTCGCTTGTGGAAGAAATCAAAAAACAACCCGACATTTCCGTCGTTGATGTCAAAGAAAAAAACCAAAGCTACGATGTTGTTCTTGCTTCAGGCGGATTACAAAAAATACTTGCTTCGATAATGTGTTGGATCTCAGACACACCAGTTGTTTGGTTGGAAGATCAAGAGGAGGTGGAGGTGATAGGAAATACATTCATCTCAAAATTGCTCTATCGGCTAGTCCGACACATTCCTCAACGAGTGATTGTTCAGGACAAAAATTCTTCAATCTCATTCATGATGCACACCCGCGTTTCACTCTCAAAAATAGTTTTCTTAACTCCCGGTGAAAATATAAATACAGCAAAAGAGACTGCTCAACAAAAAGTGGCTCATGAAGTTTCAAAAGTAGTTGACAGCTTAAAAGATGCTGTTATTTTGAGCTCAATAACGTAGTAAAACTTAAAGAGGCACACCCAGTGGGAAGTGCCTCTCGATTTCTTTTTCAACAGGTTGTACTGCCTATTCAAGAAACTTTTTTTCATTTGGATGATTACTTTTGCTTGCTAAGACAGGTCAGCGGATAGGTATCTGTTTTCGTGTTTCCGTACTTATCAGCCGTATCATGATTCAGCTGATAATTCCCTGCATCATCCAGCTTCCAGACCGTGAAACCATTTTTAGTCTTGGAATGGTATTTCCCGACGGATTTATCGAGGATGAAGCTCGTGAGCTTCTGGTTGATGTACTCGACACCTTTCGGACCAAGTACGATTACATATTGACTGTCGCAATAGGGGGCAAACGCAGCACCACAGACTTGACGTCCGTCATCGCAACTGTCGTTTGCGTCTCCGATGTCAGGTGCTTGAGCGTAGTCATTATGACTACCCGGCTCACCAGAACCACCGGATCCGTTATTAGAACAGTAGGGGGGCGGGTCGTTTCTGCCGTCAGGGTTGTTGCAACCAAAGATTGGGGTGACTGTGACTGGCTGCGCCAAGCTTCCAAACTTCGCATCCTTCGCAGAAACTGGCGTAAGCTCTCCCCAAACGAACGCTACTGATGTGAGCAAGAGGCCAGCAATAATCGATAATACCACTGCGAGCAAACGTTTTTTGACCATCGAACAATACTCCTGATTTCTAAGCAATCCAAATGTTAATGTGCGGCAACCGAACCAATTCTCGCCAAACGAGACAGTCCAGTTACTTTACAGTGGTCGAAATGACCTCACTGTATTATAAATGAGAAAAGTGAAAAAAGACAGATAATTGGGACAAATTAGGATTTCAAAATACTTTATTGGTGAGTCAGGTGGGAATCGAACCCACGACATCCTCCTTAAGAGGGAGGCGCTCTAACCAGCTGAGCTACTGACCCAAAGTTATCTCTTCGGCTTCCGATTATACCAAGCTCGCCCCCAGAGTGAAATGGCTGTTCACGATTTCCAGAAAACTGTAGAATAGCAGCTAATGACTAGAATCATCACATTTTTCCTCGCGCTCTTCAGCTTTCTGGGATTAGCAGCCATTCCTGTGAATGCACAATCAACTCCCGCAGCAGCTCCACAACAAGAGTATATAAATGGGAAAATTCATCGAATTACAGACGAAATTCGGATTCCTGGTGACTCTCCTGATCAATTTTTTTACATCCAAAAAATAGAAGTTGAACGATCTGATAACCACCAAACGATACAGCTTCAAGCTGGGACGGAAATGCAGCCACTGAGTGCAAGTCAAAAATATAGTCCTGGAACCAGCGTCATTCTCGTCAAGCAGTCCGATGCGAATGGCCAAACCCAATACGCTATTGCTGATATTTACAGAATCCCAGCCATGTTTTGGCTGTTGGCCGGATTTTTACTATTAGTTCTTTTGACTGCTCGCAAGAAAGGCATCTCAGCAATTCTCGGCATGTTTATGAGTCTAGGTGTCCTGATGTACTTTATTGTGCCTCATATCATCCAAGGGGAAAACCCAATTATCATTGCTCTGATTGGCTCTGTTGCCGTGTCAATTATCACGGTTTATATGTGTCACGGATGGAGTCTGGAATCTCATCTGGCCATTTTTTCAATGATGCTTAGCTTAGTTGCAGTAGGACTGCTTTCCTATGCTTCTGTCCAAGCGGCACACTTGGCTGGTTTGGGTAGTGAAGACGCAATGTACCTTCAATTTGGATCAACAGCAAAAATTAATCTTCAAGGTCTTCTGTTAGGTGGCATGATGATTGGCGCCTTGGGTGTTCTTGACGATATTACCTTGGCTCAAATTTCCGTCATTCATCAACTGCACGATGCCAAACCAGAAATTGATTTTACTGAACTGTATAACAGGGGACTAGAGGTCGGAAAAGATCATGTCGCATCACTCGTAAACACCTTGATTTTGGCATATGCTGCTGGCAGCTTGCCACTCTTCTTATTATTTACCATAAACACGAGTCAACCGGCTTGGGTCACTTTAAACAGTGAAGTAATTGCTGAGGAAGTTGTCAGAACTTTAACTGGCTCCATTGGTCTGGTCTTAGCAGTTCCAATTGCCACATTTATTGCCAGCTATTTTATGATTTGGAGAAAACCAGCACCATCAACTCATAAACACTTACATCAGCATTGAAATTATTTATTCACTGCAACACTCTTCATAGCCTCTTGGTAGGCGCGATACTGTTGAGTTGGGTTTCCGCGAGCATCTAAGAATGTGAACTGAGCGAATGGTCCAGGAGCACCTTGCAGCACAAATGGGGTAACGCCCACGATTCGATCATCATTCCAAATATTTTGCGTAGCGTACAGATAATAATTTGATAACCAGCGATGGTTGGCAGTAGTATCAACCCAGCCAGTTTCGGTAATAAACGTTTTTAACTCTAAACCAGACTTTTCTTTGAGATAACTTAGCTCCGTTTGGTAACCACGTAAAGATTCTTTTCCTGTTTGTTTTGGTGAGGAACTAAATCCAGGATTTGGGTAGGAGTGGGAGTTCCAGTAATCGACATATTGGAAGACAGCGTCATTTTCATTTCGCATCTCATTCAAATAGGCAAAGGCTTCTTTGGTTTCTGATGAGTTAGGTGCCGCCAAATCCATCGCCGCCGGCAAAATTTGGTAATTCATATCTTCCGATTTTGCCCAGTTGCTGGTGAAAATCAGTGTGTCAGCATATCCTCGTGGATCAAGCGTATTGCCCCATTCTTTAGCATGATTTACCTCATTAAAAGCAATGATGTACTTTTCTTTTGTTGGCCAGTTTAGCGCACTTAAAAACGAAATGAGATCGACAATATCTTTGTGAGTAGGAATGGCCCAAGCGCCATTTTCAGCCTTCGTGCTCAAGCGAACGATGGGAATCATCTTTTGTTCGCGAGCATAGTCAAAGAAGGTTTGCCAATCCTTTTGTTTACTAAGATCATTTAAGGTCAAAGGAATTGTTACATAATGCCATTGGTCAGGTAAGCCGTTCCCCCTCAAGAGCTCTCGAGCCATTGGAGCTTCACTAGGACTGAGGATGTGGATACCCAAAACAGACCCATCTTGGGCATAGGCAGGTTTAGCCATAAAAAGACTAAAAATGAGTGGTAAGAGGGCTAAAAGCACCTTCTTTTTCATATATTATAGGATATCATTTTTTCGTCTTCTCGGCAAGGTTAAAAAGATGCATCCAGCTTAAATCTATGTTATAGTGCTTTACACGAATGAAAAAAGCTGCCATTATTTTTGCCTGGTTTCTCTCGAGTACAGGCGCAATTTTGTGTTTAGTAATTTTGCTAAATACACTCAATTCCTCGGCTAACACTCGGGTAGCTCTAGGCCAACCAGATCTGGCTAACAGTATGGTGGCATCTGCAGCTCAAGGATACGGTCAAAACCTTGGTGAAGTGAAGGGAATTACCACGACTGTCCAGGCAGGAGATGCCCGGGAAGTACTTCTCGCAAACTTTTTAGCCAGGTATGACTCTCCACTTAAACCATATGATGAATATGCACACAAAATTGTGGTTATCTCTGATAAGTATAATATTGATTTCCGTCTCTTGCCAGCTATAGCTATGCAGGAGAGCAACTTGTGTAAAGTCATTCCACCAGGCACATATAACTGTCTAGGTTTTGGTATTCACAAACGGGGAACACTCGGCTTTGATAATTATGAAGACGCATTTGATCGAGCTGGAAGAGAACTCAAAGCCAATTATATTGACCGAGGACTCGTTACTCCTAAACAAATTATGTCGAAATATACCCCGAGCAGTAACGGAAGTTGGGCAGAATCTGTAAATCAGTGGATGTCTGAAATTCGCTATGACGATCACGATAAGGGCCTGGAACTCAAAACAAATACAGACTTAAACGAATTCATTGCTAGTCCTTCAGCTAAACCATAATCCTCTCACACTTTTCTCCAGATCTACTTTCCTCAAATGAAGTAATCACTTTTATGATTTGAAGTGTCTTTATTCGATTTAGACTGATGTATATTGACATATTTATACATATTTGATATACTTCGATATAGATCAGTAGGTTCCTCACTGGGGTACGTACTGATACCAAAGACACCGAGCAAACAGCTCGGTTTTTTTGTACTATTTTCCCCTTGTTGTCGTGTGAAGAGTTAGTTATGAGATAAAAAGATTGCTGGTTTAGCAATCGGGAAGAGAGCTCTCACAATCCAATTAAAATCGGGTTCAGATATGAACTGGAGCAAGTCTGCTTCACGACTCCAATCAGCTCCCAAATGACTCATTAAGGGAACTAGATAGTTGCTGGCAGTTGTATGGTCTTCCAAAGCCAGTTGCCGAATCGATTCTGTCAGTAAGATTGTTTTCACCTTTTTTAGCACTTCCGGTTCTTGGTCGGATTTCAGGAGCGCTTTGCCAAGTTCAAGGAGCTGGCCACTCATTTCCCCATCTTCACTTTCCGACTCTAGTAGCTCCCGCTTAGAAATCCAATCAAGGAAATGAACGACTTGAGTTGAAATATCCCTCTGGAATAGTGCTATCGGCAAGGTTTGATTATCAATTTCAATCATCATTGATGGAAAGGTTAAACTGACTTGTCTCAGGACCTCTTGCATGATTGGAAGCGAGTCAATGAGATACGATAAATTATCTGGGGTATTGATCAGCTCACTTGTAGCTGAGATTTCTTTTACACTACGAAAAATATCTGTGCTCATTTTAATGAGATTATTCACAATGAAGGAATTTCCACTATTTATTAAAGTCGGAACAGATTTTTGGATAACCTCAGATGCCACACTGTTTCCAAGAGGCTCGTCACCAATCTCTCGGAAAGCTAACTCAGAAACATTTTCCACAATTCTAATCTGGTTCAGATACATACCAATTTCTGCTGCCATTGACAGTGCGGAACCTGACAAATTCTGTCTCTTTTTCTCTGATGACTCTTTCTCATTCTCTTCTCTTTCGTCGGCCGCTTCTAAGAAAGAGACTTGTTTTGAAATAAAAGCATCAAGTCGACTAACGAGCTGTTTTTTTCGTAGAGGACTGGCATTTTCTATAACAAACTTCAAGATAGTTCTGTAACTCTGCTCATTAAAATAACCACCTTGGAGGACGAACAACAGAACATCAATACAGTCACTTACTAATTCAGGATGTTGAAAAGAAGCCAATATTTCAAATTTCTCTTTTTCTGACAACTGCTTAATGCAGTAAACGAGATGAGATTCTAATTTTTTTCTCGCGTCAGGAGGAATCTCTTGATTTTCTTCAAGGAATCTCGCCAATAACTCCAACTGAAACAACTCATACATGCCGGCTACGGTGCCCTCTGCCACAACATCATAAAATAATTGCCAATCATGGAGTGAATAGGCAGCAAGTAATACCAGATGACTATGCCTACTTTCATAGTCAGCATACGACTCTGGAAATTGTCGTTTTGTGTTTTCAGAGTGCATGACTTTTTTTAAATTGTTCGGTTGAGATTTGAAGTATCCATCAATAAGTGTCTGAATATTTTTACGAAAGGTCTGATCCGTTTCGAATTTAGAATGGACGAAAGAGTCGTCGTAGTGAAGATCAATGATTTGCTGAATTTTCTGCTCATCACCCAAGCGAGCTGCTAACTTTGAAATTGTTTGAAGTTGGTATGAAAATAAGCGAAGCCGTTTCGAGCGCTTCTCGTCACTGTTATTCTCGGCGGCATCATCCTCGTACTCATAACTCATTGAGTTTTTTTCCTGATCATGCTTTGACAGTCGTTTAAACTCCATCTGATACATTTTTTCAAGCTGTGAAGGTCTTTTAAGCTCTTCAGTTGTTTGATATTGCCAAAATGCCTGAGCTACATGAAGATCTTCTGTAAGCTCACAGGTATCTAGGTAGCGTAACCATGATGAAGAATCAAATACCTGACTCAAGAACGCATCAATATCCATTCTTTCTGTGAACCATTCAGCCTGTTTTTCTGGTTTCACTTCCAGACGATCCATCGCATAAATGATTCTGATCAGCTCGCTGCAAAAGACTGGGTTATCACTTTTCAAGCCTGTAGCAAAAATTTCTAGATCTCTGAGAGGAGAAAAGAAACTTGAACCTGTGAGCTGGTTTTCCTCACCAGTTTCACTCACACCATATAGCGTTTTAAATTTGGCAATCAAAACGTCGGCTGCGTGATGAATCGTGAGCGTATCTAGAATTACATCTAGTTTCTTATTTTGTTCAGGAAATCGTGGTGCTTCAGGAAATTCAATTGAATGGGGCATTTAGGTGCCGAATTATAGCATGCGCTGTGCCGAGAACAGGAATCGAACCTGCACGCCTTTTAAGGGGCACTGGATTCTAAGTCCAGCCTGTCTACCAATTTCAGCATCTCGGCTTGGATGTAATTTTACTACATCAAGCTCTAATTTGATCCATTGACTTTGGACACCGTCATTGTCCATAATAAACCCGAAATATGAACACCATCACATGCCCTCATTGCCACCAACAAATTGATATCGACGAAGCAGTCAGCCATCAAGCAGAAGCAAAAGTCACCGCTCAGTTTCAAAAAGAGAAAGCTGCTTTAGAAAAGACTCAGCAAGAACTCCAAAAGAAGCTTGATGAGCAGGCTCAAAAGCAAAAAGCAGAATTAGAAAGCACCCTCGCTCAACAAGAATTAAAAATAAAGAAAGAGTTATGGGAGAAGGCTCAGTTCGAAGCACAAAAAAAGATTCAAGAGTCGAGTGGGAAAATTCAAAAAGATCTGGAAGAACGATTAAAAGAGCAAGAAAATCGAGCCAAGCAAGCGGAGGCAGCTGAGTTAGAGATGCGGAAAAAGCAACGGGAGTTAGAGCAAGAAAAGGTTCAGTTCCAGTTAAAACTAGAACGGGCCCTAGACGAAAGAATGAAAGAAGAAGTTGAAAAACTCAGTAAACAAAAAGATGATCAAGCCTCACTCAAAGAAAAAGAGATGCAAAAGCAAATTGACGACATGAAAAAACTAGTTGAGGAAGCCACACGAAAAGCGTCTACTGTTTCTCAACAACTTCAGGGAGAAGTCATGGAACTGCAAATTGAAGATCTGTTGAGGGAAGCCTTTCCCGGAGATCTCATAGAAGAAGTGAAAAAGGGTCAACTTGGTGCCGATATTTTACAAACTGTAAAGAATAACTTTGGTAAAACTGTTGGGATTATTGTCTGGGAATCCAAGCAGACGTTAGTATTCCAAGATAAATGGTTGTCAAAACTGCGTGAAGATGCCAGAGCCAGTGGAGGTTCGATTGCGGTACTCGTCACACGAAAACTCCCAGATGGAATTACGACCTGTGCCGAACGAGAGCGCGTTTGGATCACCGGTATCGACTTCGTCTTACCACTAGCCCAGTTACTACGCCAAACTTTACTCAAAGTTGACCAAGAGAAGACCAGTCAGAACGGAAAAGACGTCAAAGCAGAAATGCTGTACCAATATATAAACAGTCAAGAGTTTATTGGCACCATTGAGGGCGTCGTTGAAAGCTTTAGAGAGCTCCGAGATGACTTGGACCGTGAACGTACAGCGATGCAAAATTTATGGAAGAAAAGAGAAAAACAGATTTTGCGTTTAGCAACTCATGCAGCGCATATGTATGGCGGAGTACAAGGTATTGTGGGAAATTCTCTTCCCGGAATTAATGGTTTAGAGTTAGATGGTGGCAGCGACACCATTCAAATTGAAGAAAGTTCGAAGACACAAAATGGACTTTTTTAAAAATCGCACCACTAAAATGAACTATCAAATTCAGCACCATCCAAGGGCACAACACATTAAAATCAAAGTGACCGCACAGGCAGAAGTAATTGTGGTAGCACCTCGAGATTGCCCAACTTTTTTCATTGATCGCTTCGTCAATCAGCATCAAGAATGGATAGAGAAAACAGTGGCCCAAGTAAAAGCCAATAGGCCACTCAAAAAAGATGCTGACGAAGTTTTACTATTTGGCAAAACGTATCGCAAAATCATTGGCAACCGGTTGGAATTTCCATTAGGAGTGCGGGCAACTGAGGACAGACTGATTATCACACCCGTTACAGAAACAGCCACTTCAATTGATAAAAGTCTAAATCAATTCTTAAAGAGCACCGCAGAAAAATACATTACTCCTCGTACTCAGCAATTGGCAAAAAAAATGAAGATTACCTACAAAAGCATTTCGTACAAAAATCAAAAAACTCGATGGGGAAGCTGTAGTTCTGAAGGTAACCTTAATTTTAATTGGAAGCTCGTCCACTCACCACCAGCCGTCATCGACTATGTCATTATCCATGAACTCGCACACCGCACCGAAATGAATCACTCAGCAGATTTTTGGGAGATCGTTCGAACCTTCGACCCAGAGTACTTAAAGCACAAGGGTTGGCTAAAAAGACAGGGTATGGATCTAGGCTAAGTACTTTTTCTCAAGATATTCTACTAGAAACGTAGGATTGGTATTTTGACCAGTCGCTTTTTGCATTAATTCTGCAGGTTCAAACATTGACCCATGTTGCCAAATATTTTCCTTAAACCAATTGAAGTAGGAACTGAAGTTTCCGTCAGAAATTTCTGCTTCCCATGTTGGATGAGCTTTTTGAAATGAATTCAGTAGCTGGGCAGCATTCAAATTACCCAAAGTATAGGTAGGAAAGTATCCCAAGTTACCCCAAGCCCAATGAATGTCTTGTAGCACACCTTCTTTGTCGGTTGGTGGTTCAATCCCCAATAAATCTTTCATCTTTGCTCGCCATGCCTCAGGCAAATCATTCACACCTAATTTCCCAGTCATCAGCTCAACTTCTAGTTCATATCTCAGAATGATATGCAGATTATAGGTAATTTCGTCCGCCTCGGTTCTAATCAAAGAAGGTTGAACGGTGTTTAATGCCTGAACTAACTGACCTACTTCAATTGACTGAAGTTCCGGGAAATGGCCAACTAAAATTGGGAAAAAGTGCTGCCAGAAAGAATTTGATCGACCAATTACATTTTCTAAAAATCTCGACTGTGACTCATGAATTCCTAGTGAGACTCCACCATCCAGACCTAGAGCTAGATATTTTGGATCACTATTTTGCTCGTATAGACCATGTCCTAACTCGTGAATCATACCCATGACAGTGAAAGAATTATCATGCTCATCGAAATGTGTATTGATGCGAGTATCGTTGGCTGAAATAGAGATTTCAAAAGGGTGCTCGACATCCCCGAACCGACCGCGACTCATATCAAAGCCGATTTTTGTGACCATCTCTTTTAAAAACTGCTCTAATTTTTGATGGTCTAATCTCACTGAGTTCAGTGGGTTTGTGACTATTGTCTGTTTTTTCAAGACTTTCGGAAGCAAGGTTTGTAGCCCTTTCTTCAGATTCAGAAACATTGGCTGTAACATCTCAATCGTCAAATTTTCTTCGTAGTCATCTAACAGGACGTTGTAGGGATGTGCATTAGAATCAAGGAAGTGAGCGTACTTCTTGCGGTTTTCAATCACTCTTTCTAAATGTGGTGCAAAAATTTGATAGTTGTTTGTTTGTTTCGCTTCAATCCAGGCATTGTATGAGGCATCAACCACTTGGTCAGTTTCTTCCACAAATTCTTTTGTCAGCAGGACGGACTTTTTGAGGCTTCTCTGCGTATGCAACACAGAACGAGATTCTATTTCTGATAACGAATCTTTTTGCGCTGCTAGCTCATCAACTAACTTTACAAAGGCTGGATCGGTGGTCAGTTCGTGTGCAAAACCTGACAAGATTGAAATCGTTTCACCTCTGTCTGCCGCCGCTCCTTTTGGCAACCCGGTCTCTCTGTCCCAACTAAGCACTGCCTGCGCAGAATTAAATGCTCGAAGCACGCGTAATTTTTCGATATATTGGGCGAGCCCATCTTGGACTTTTTTGGACATATTTTCCTCTGATACCTGACAAATGGGGTGGTGACTAATATACTACCGAATATGTTCATTCTCCACGGCGAAAATATGGTCCAATCGCGCAATCTGCTGAGTACCTTGATTGATCAAGCTCGATTACAAGGAAAACAACTTCTCCGCTTGGAGGCAAAAAGACTTGAACCAAAAGAGTTAAGCGAGCAGCTCGGCGCAGAAAACTTGTTTGGTGAATCTAGATTTGTCGTCATTGAAGAACTTCATTCTTTACCCACATCGCAACGAAAAAATCAGCTAATAAAAATTTTAAGCAGCTATTCTGAAGATGCTGATTTTGTGTTGTGGGAAAAAAGGCAATTAACACCAACCATGTTGAAGCAGTTTCCCCAGGCAAGAAATCAAGAATTCAAACTTACGAAATCTCTTTTCCAGTGGCTTGATGGTGTGAATGGACAGTCAAAATTGAATCAACGACTGTTTGAGTCAGCAATTGATGAAGATGGGGAGATGATGTGCTTTACAATGCTGATCCGTCAAATCCGACTTCTAATACAGGTCAAAGAAGGTCAGACACAAACCCTAGCACCATTTATGTTGACGAAACTGAAAAGACAAGCTGAAACATTTACCCTTGCACAATTACTCCAATTTCATCGTCGTTTACTCGAGCTCGATTTAGCACAGAAAACATCTGCCAATAAGTTAAGCCTTACCCAAGAACTTGAACTTTTATTGATTGGGATGTAGGCTACTCACGTAGCGAAAGGAAACAGTATGCAAGTTGATGCTTCAATTTTTAAGGCTTATGACATCCGTGGTATTTATGGTCAAAACCTGAATGAGGAATTAGGTGAGGCTGTGGGAAAAGCGTTTGTTAAAGTGTTGGGAGCTCAAACAGTCGTAGTGGGAAGAGACGCTCGTGTTTCAAGTCCATCACTTCATGATGCCGTAATTAAAGGGTTAACGAGTGTGGGAGCGAACGTCATCGACGTTGGCATGGTTTCCACAGACATGTATTACTACGCATGCGCCACCAAAGGCTTTGCAGGCATCATGGTTACTGCCAGTCATAATCCAAAAGAATATAACGGCTTTAAAATGGTCAAAAAAATTCCTTACTTGCTTTCGGGAGATGAAGGCATTCAAGATATTCGAAAAGTCATTGAAGCTGATGAATTTCCAGCTCCTGCTGCCACACCAGGTACAGTAGAAAAATGGGAGATCATGGACGGCTTTATTGAAAAGATTCTTTCACTTGTCGACGTGACTCAGCTGAAACCAATGAGCATCATTTGTGACACAGCAAATGGAATGGTTGGTCCATCAATTACAGAACTGTTTAAGAAAATCCCTCAAGTTAAAGTCACACCAATGTACTTTGATCCAGATGGTACTTTCCCAAATCATGGTGGTGATCCATTACAAGAAGAAAATCGAAAAGAACTTCAACAACGAGTCCCAGCAGAAGGCGCTGACTTGGGATTTGCCTTTGACCCAGACGGAGATCGTTTCTTTTGTATCGATAAAAAAGGTCGATTTGTTTCTGGCGACTTCATGACAGCAATTTTGTCACGCTACTTCTTACAGAAGAATCCTGGGGCAACTATTGTTTATGACATTCGCGCTTCTCACGCAGTTCCAGATACGATCAACTCATTAGGTGGTAGACCTCTCTACAACCGAGTTGGTCATGCATACATTAAGAAGAGAATGATGGATGAGAGTGCGGTTTTTGGTGGAGAAGTCACTGGCCATTATTATTTCAAGGACTTTTTCTTGTGTGACTCAGGTGTAGCTCCAATGTTGTATGTCATGGATCTACTCTCACATTCAGATAAAACCCTCGACCAGATCATCGATGAGTTGTCATCTGTTTACTACATCTCAGGCGAGATCAACACCAAAGGTGTCGATGGCAAAGCAGTGCTGGCAAAAATCGAAGCGCAATATGGCCCATCTGCTCAAGAAGTTTTGAAAGTTGATGGAATCTCACTGGTTTATCCAGATTGGACATTCAACGTCAGAACCTCAAATACAGAACCATTGGTTCGTTTGAATCTTGAAGCCAAAACAAAAGAAATGATGGAAGCTAAAAGAGATGAAGTCTTAGCCGTCATTCGCGGAAACTAATTTTGAACTAAATGAAGCTTGAAGAGTGAGGTCTCAGGAGACAGCTCTTCAAGTTTTTTTATTTCTTTCGGTTCATGTTCCAGTTCACCACACACAGCACGGTGATGAGAGTGAATCCCAAGAATGCCAGCAGAGGAATTGTCACGAAACCAAAGTACTGAACTTGCAATGCACTGCATGGTACAGACAAGGTACATTTAAATGGATTTGGGAAGTTAAACTTCTGAAGACCATAATGAAAAATCTCTAAGAAAATCCCAATTGTAGAAAGAGGCATGACGTAATCGGTAAATTTGCGATCCTCTTTAATCAGACCAACCAAACTGATAAAGACAATCGGATACATTAAAATTCGAGCAAACCAGCATAGCTCACAAGGTGGAAAACCGCTGTCGATTGGAAAGATTTGCCCAGTCATGATGTTTTTCACCGGATCACCATAAGTACTGAAGTACAAAGACCCCAACATAGAGATAAAGCTAAATAGGAAGATAAAATACAAAATGTAATCTTGTAAGGGCTGTGAATCAGTTACGACCGCTTCATTTTCTAACGGAAGGATTCCTTCTGAAACAGTGGTCTCCATCTGGAATTTAGGGTTTGCCGGGTATGATATCGGCTTTCTTTTCTTCAAAGTTTTCTTTGGCATAAGACGAACATTATAGCGCCTGAGATCTGCGTTGACATCTGCTACAATTGGCATATGCAAACACTCCCAGTACTTATTCTCGCTGGTGGCATAAACAGCCGCTTTTTCCCCTTAAATAACTCAACTCACAAAGGCGGTGTGACACTCCATGGTGAAACACTTTTAGCTCGCGAGTTAAGAAACTTGAAGAAAAATGGTTTTGAACAAGTTGTCATTACCATATCTAGTCGCGATGAAGAAAATGCTTCTATCAAAAGTGTTGTCGAGAGTGTCAATAAAGAACTTGGTCTAGCTGTTCAGTTTGCGGTTCAACCGGAAGCAAAAGGCATGGGTGATGCAGTACTTGTTGCCTTAAAAACACTCAATCAGCCAGATATCCAAAGTGTTGCGATCTTATCACCCTACCATATCACCGGGGGAGATTTACTTAGCCGGATGAAAGAACTTGGAGATTTAGTACTCTGTACCAGTCCAACCTCCACTCCTGAAAGATACGGAATTGCTTCTTTCTCCACCGATGGCAAAATGACCGGTATCGTAGAAAAACCAGCTACTGGAACCGAACCCTCAAAAGAAAAAGTTTTGAGCCTTTATGTGTTATCAAACCACTTTATTAAAACGCTGAACCAAACAGCAGCTGAAGAGTATGCATTTGAAAAAGCGCTTGATACCTGTTTGAAAGAAACACCAGCCCCAGTCTTACATCTCCAAGAGGAGATCGTTACATTGAAGTACGCCTGGAATTTATTTGATTTTCAAAAAAAGTTTTTTGCTGACATGCCAAGTTACCGCGATTCAAGTGCCTCTGTGGCAGATACCGCCGTTATTGATGAGAGTGCCGGGCCAGTCTATATCGAGGCTCACGCAAAAATCGGTCATGCAGTCAGAATTGTTGGACCAGCATATATTGGTAAAGGCGTCCGAGTAGGCGACTTCTGTTTAGTCAGAGAGTCAAGTCTAGAAGAGAACGTGCTGATTGGGGCACATTCAGAAATTACTCGATCTATTTTCCTATCAGGCAGTAATATTCATCGTGGTTATGTAGGCGACTCAATCATTGGAGCAGAAACAAGTTTAGCTGCTGGCTTTATTACTGCAAATAAACGTTTTGATCGCAAATCTGTCCCAGTTCAAATAAAAGAGAAGACCGTTGATTCTGGGCGCAGAGGCTTTGGCACCATCATTGGCGAGAACACCAAAATTGGTACCAATGTCAGTACTATGCCTGGGAAATTAATCGGCAGCCACTGTACTATTTTTCCAAGTCAAACGATTTATCACAATGTACTGGATCGCACGATCTACCCTGCAGTTGAAAAAGAATCAGAAAGGACATAACAATGTCCAAATTAGCCGACTTCACTTCCTTATTATTTGACGTAGACAATACCTTGAATAATTCACAAAAAGTGATTAGCCCTGCAACCATTCAGGCACTCTCTGACCTCCAGCCTAAGTACTACACCGCCATCTGCACCGGCAGAATTTATGCTGCCTTGGAAAAGTACGTGTTCCCATACTTTCCAGCTAACTCAGTTCATATCATCTGTGGGGGAGCCCAATTGGTCAGAACAACCGGTGAAGTCCTCTGGGAAAAGACAATTCCTGAGAAAACCAGTGCCGCACTGTGTAAAATTTTATCAAAAGCTCATATCGATTTTCTGTTAAGCCAAGAAGAGAAAATGTATGCCACATCGGCTTTTAAAGCTCGTTTAACAAATGGTTCAGTCCCTATTTCTTTCGGCGAAATGGATGACTTGAGACACTGGGAAACACCTTTAATTAGTATTCCGCAATTTACCGACCAAGCCAAAGACATCCTGAATGACTTTCCAGAACTGTCAATTAAAGAAATGGCCCGAACATCTGGTGGATCGTATGCAGATATCACAGCTGAAGGGGTGAACAAAGCTAGTGCCCTTGAGAAATGGTCAGAAATCACCGGCATGAGTTTGGATAAGGCAATTGGGTTTGGCGACAGTTCCAATGATATTGAGTTTTTACAAAAAGTTGGGTTTTCTGTGGCAATGGGTAATTCCATTCCAGTCATTAAGGCACTATCAAAGCGTGTTATTGGTCATACCGATCAAGACGGCTTAGCAGTATACTTGCAGAAAATACTCCAAGGAGACGAATTATGACCCGCACAATCCCTTTACTCGATTCCCGTGATGAAATGGCAGCCATTGATAAGAGCAATGTTTTAGGTTCAATTGAAATGCAAGCTAGTCAAATTCAACAAATCTGGGAAGAAGTTCAGAAAATTGATGTTGGTCCTCATTTTAGTGAAATTCAAAATGTAGTAGTCGCAGGTATGGGTGGTTCTATCTTAGGCACTCACGTTATCCAATCCATTTTTAAAGACGAACTCAAGATTCCCGTCATCATCGCTCCAGATTATACGGTACCTCATTTCGTAAATGAAAACACCTTAGTCATTGCTTCAAGTTACTCTGGCGGTACAGAAGAAACCTTGGCCGCTGTTCTGGACGCTCAAAAGAAAGGCGCCAAAATCGCTGGAATCACATCTGGCGGCAAACTCGCTGAGTTTTTACACGAAAATAACTATCCAGCCCTAGTCTTCGATCCAATCTACAACCCTTCTAAACAACCTCGTATGGCTTTAGGTTACTCAATTTTCGGTCAAATGGCTCTGTTTGCTAGAGCAGGCGTGATCAACATGACTGAGAAAGAATATAACGATGCATTGAACATCATTGCCCAAGTCCACTTGGAATGCGGCGCAAATGTTCCTCAAGATAAAAATCCTGCAAAACTATTAGCTTTTGAAATGAAAGAGTTAATTCCGGTGATCGTGGCCGCTGAGCACCTGGAAGGGAATGCTCACGTTTTTGCCAACCAATTAAACGAAAACTCCAAGACGTATTCTGAATACAGAATTATTCCAGAAATGAACCATCATTTGATGGAAGGCCTTAAGTTTCCAACTTCCAACGAGCACAATTTGTTCTTCTTCATGGTCGAGTCAGATCTATACAACAAAAGTGTTGAACGACGATTTGAGTTAACTCAAGAAGTGCTAGAAAAACACAACATTCGTGTTCGCACTCATAAACTTGTTGGGAAGACCCGCTTTGAGCAATCATTTGAGATGATGATGCAAGGCGCTTACACCAACTTTTACTTGGCAATGTTAAACAACGTTGACCCAGCTCCGATTGAAACAGTTGACTGGTTTAAAAGTCAGTTGAAGAAATAGCCAATCACTTGACCTCCTCATATTATAGGTCTATACTTACGGCTTCGTCCAGTTGTCACAGGTGATTAACATGTCAATTTTTGACACAATTATCGTAATGGCTGCACAAGCATGGTTCTTTTTGACTCACGGGAATGTGCACAGCGCACGCAAGCCCGAGAAGAAGAAGAAATAAAAAAGTGCTTGGAAAACGAATAAAGTAGACCCACCCTTGCGGTGGGTTCTTCATATCAGAATCAATCATCAATCGCCCTTGCCCTCACTCCTCAAGTAAGCTACTATAAATGAGTGCCTGCAAACACCGCTGTTTTTTCTATACTTTCTTTGACCGATGCTCGATCTTTACCTAAAGATGAAGTAGGGAGAAGAGTCAGTAAATTACTTGAGTTAGATGCACATTATTTACCACTCCCACAGTGTAGTATCTTTTCCATCCCTTTTCTTAAAGAGTTGTTTATCCAGAACAAACTAGAAGTTCGAGTTCGATGGCTGCTTGAACACCTCAATTGGCAAGATGAACAGAATCTCAATACCACCAGCTTAGAGTTACAAACCTTGATCAAGCAAATTCATTGGCCGGTAGAAGCGCAAACTGCTTTCTTTAAAGCGCATCAACAATGGATGTCAAAGGAGTATTTAGCTATCAGACCTAGTTTTATTAGTGATCAAAGCCATGGGCACTTTAGTTTGCTCCATATCAAAGGTGAAGCCAATATTACAGAATCAATTTTAGAGTTGTGGGCAAATATGTATCAGCCACAACATTTAAGCCAGCGCTGGAGAGAGTGGCAAAGTGGAATTCATATTCCAGCTGCTATCCTGGTACAAAAGATGATTCCATCTAAGAGTTCGGGATTTGCTCACATTTATTTTTCGCCACAAATTCAACAACCAGTTACGTCCATTTACGCTGTCTGGGGTATTACCACCCAACAACAAAGACATAAAAGCATGATGGATGAGTTTGTCGTAAATCTGAAAACAAACCAAAGCATTAGACAACATATTAATCTGAAAAAACACGAGTATGTGCTGCAGCTTGACCAGCTAGACAAGAAGATTGTGCCCTATGAACTTCAAGCACAAGCTTCCTTGAATGATGATGAACTCAAAAAGTTGCTAGAAATCTTGAAAAAAGTCTATATCACCATCGGGAAATCGATCACTGAAGCGTTGGAGGTAGAGTGGGCATATGATGGGAAATCATTTTTCTTGCTTCATATTCAGTCCAAGGCAGTTGAGCAGATTTTGCCAAATCAAAAATCCATCAGCTCATCTCAGATTCCAAAGTACACCAGCTCAACGACGACAGTGGCAGTCTCTCGACCCAAAACCAAAATCTATTTAACTACTAACTCAGTAGCCCCAACAGCTCCTCATGACACTAGCCAACTCGCCGGCCTCTGCTTCCAAAGTGATGCTTGGTGGCTTGATCAAAAAGTCCATCCCACTGCCTTAATTGAACATGGCCATGCTGACTACGTAAAACATCGCTTAGTCCAAACATTGAAAACATTCTTCAGTCACCAAACTGGCAAAGAAATCTGGTATCAACCACACGCTCTGACTTCGCAGCAACTGAGTACCCTTGAAGGTAACCGAAGCAGTGATGAAAAGGAAAATAATCCATGGATGGGATACCGAGGTGCCTTGCGAAACATTCACCAATTTGAAGTCTTTGACTTTGAGCTTGACGTGCTTAGCGATCTGAATAAAGAACTTGATCAGCCGATCCAGCTCCTTTTACCCTGGGTGAGATCGAGTACTGAACTCCATTTGATTTACAAACACATTACTCATGCTCCAGTACAGCAATATCACCACTTAAATGTCTGGCTGGAATGTTCCACGCCAGAAAACCTGTTAAATATTCATCAATATGTAGCCACTCCAATTGCAGGAATCGTGGTCAATCTGGACTCTCTGCACAGTTTGCTCTTTGGACTGGATCCGGACAATGAAAATGTGCTTAAATACTATACGGCAGATATTCTTTTACTCAGGTCACTCTTGAAAGCGGTTGCCAAAAGAATTGCTCTCTTTCATAAACCGATGATTATTAAGACGCAGCAATCAAGTCACCAGCTGATGTCTTTATTAGAAGAACTAGGGGAAGCAGGAGTCATGGTTCCAAAATCAGAGCTCCCAAATACCCTTCAGTACTTTAAGTAGGTAACAACTATGGCCAGTATTCAGTCAATTTTTGCTCGAGAAATTCTTGACTCACGCGGTTTACCCACGATTGAGTGTTCAGTCTGGTTAGATAATGGTGTCTATGCCGTTTCAAGTGCACCTTCTGGGACTTCAAAAGGCAAATATGAGGCATTAGAACTTCGTGATACCCAATCATCTCGAATGGGTGGCTATGGAGTCTTACAAGCTATAAAAAATGTCAACGAACTCATCGCCCCACAACTGATTGGTAAAGATCCAACGAAACAAACAGATATCGATCAAATCTTAGTACAGCTTGATGGCACACCAAATAAAACAAAACTTGGTGGCAATGCCTTAATTGCTGTTTCGCAAGCCGTACTGAAAGCTGGCGCCTACAGCGTCAACATGCCTGTTTACTACTATCTACAACAGAAGTATCAGTTGACTGAATCATTAGCCATTCCCACCTGTGTTTATAACTTAATTGATGGTGGATCTCATGGAGCGACTAACTTGGACTTCCAGGAATTTCACATTGTTCCTGTAAGTCACATGGATTATTTATCTTCGTTGGAAATGGCTGTTGTCATCCGTCAAAAACTTGAGGAAACCTTAATTGCCAAAGGAGCTATTCATTCCGTAGGACTTGATGGCGGGTTTGCGCCTAACTTGTATAACAACACCGATGCCTTTGAAATTATGATTGAAGCGATCAAAAACTCTCCATATACCTTCATACAAGATTTATTTTTTGGAGTTGATATTTCAGCCTCAGACTTTTATCAAGCTGGGAAGTACAGCTTGAAAGATAAGTCTCAACCATACACACCCAAAGAACTGTTTGAGTACTACAAAAACATGCGAAAACTCTATCACGTTTTTTCAATTGAAGATCCGTTCCAAGAAGATGACTGGGATAGCTGGAAATCTATCACCGCAGAACTGGGCGAGACGAGCACCATTGTCGGTGACAATCTATTAGCCGGAAATAAAGATCGATTGGAAAAAGCTGTTTCCATGAAAGCCTGTAACTCCATCCTCGTTAAACCAAACCAATTAGGAACCATTACGGAAACAATCGAAGTCATTAAGATTGCTAAGGAAGCCGGTTGGCAAATTAGTGTGTCTCATCGAAGTGGTGAGACAAATGACGATTTCATCGCTGATTTTGCCGTTGGCGTTGGCGCGAATTACGCGAAATTTGGACCACCAAATCGGGGAGAACGCATTGCAAAGTTCAACCGGTTAGCACAAATTTATCAAGACATTAAACAAATGGGCAGCTAGAAGTGGTAGGCTATGCCTATGGAATTTTCGCAATTGAATTTAACACCTAAAGTTACGAGTGCGCCGTTTGATACAACTCATTTTAAAGAACCATATAAAGGTCCTAAACCAGTTGTATTATTAATTTTGGACGGATGGGGAATTGGACCGAACAATGCGGGAAATGCGATTGCCCGAGCCAATACTCCTAACATGAAGAAGTACTGGATTTCTTTTCCTCACACCCAACTTTCAGCGAGTGGACAAGCTGTGGGCTTGCCAGTAGGCGAAGATGGAAATACCGAGACAGGTCACTTAAATATTGGTGCTGGAAGTATCGTCTACCAAGATTTGCCTCGTATTAACATGGCTATCTCTGATGGTTCGTTTAACAAAAATGAAGCTTTCCAAAAGGCCTTTGATCACGTTGCTAAAAATAATTCCTCACTACATCTGATGGGCTTAGTTGGGGCAGGTGGCGTTCACTCAAATATTGAACATCTTTTCTCACTGATTGAACTGTGTAGCAAGAAAAAAGTTGAACGAGTTTACATTCATGCTTTTACCGATGGACGTGACTCACCGCCAACTTCTGGAACAAAATACTTAGCAGAAGTTGAGAAGGTTTGTAAAAAGTTTGGTGTAGGAAAAATTGTGAGCGTGATGGGCAGATACTTTGCCATGGATCGCGATAAGCGCTGGGAAAGAATTGAAAAGGCGTACGACTGTTTGACAATCGGTTCTGAAAATACTGCTACATCTGTCATTCAAGCTGTAGAAGAACAGTACAAAAAAGGTGTGACTGATGAATTTATCGAACCCACCAACATCTGCGATATTCCTGATCAAAAAACACTCATTCAAGACAATGACGCTGTCATCTTTTTTAACTATCGTATCGATAGACCGCGTGAGTTAACAAATGCCTTTGTGACGCCGGACTTTGAAAAAGGTATTAAGGAAGAGAGTTTTGACCCTTATGCGATTAAGTATGAAAAGTCGCATCTCAAGAAAGTGACCGGTACACCAGTCTTTAAACGAAAGAAGATTGTAGCTGGCCTCAACTTTATTACCATGACAATGTATGACGAAAAATTACCGGTTGATGTAGCATTTCCTCCGCAATATATTGCCAATCCACTAGGAAAAGTTTTAGCCGATCACGGTGTCAGGCAACTAAGAATGGCTGAAACCGAAAAAGAAAAGTTTGTTACGTACTATATGAATGGACAAGAAGAGACAATCTTTCCTGGAGAGAGCAGAATTATCATCCCATCAAAGGGAGCAAAATCGTATGACCAAGTTCCTGAGATGAGTGCTCGTGAGATCACCGAGCACATGTTGCAGCAAATTAAAAAAAGCATTTTTGATGTGGTGATTTGCAACTTTGCAAATGCTGACATGGTAGCTCACACTGGAAACCTGGAAGCATCAATTAAAGCTTGTGAAGTGATTGATGAATGTATCGGAAAAATTGTAGCCGAAGTGACTCTTCGTGGTGGGATCGTCATGATCACCGCTGACCATGGTAACTGTGAGGAACTCATTAACGAGAAAACTGGCGAAGTTGACACAGAACATTCCATTTATCCTGTACCATTTATTATTATTGGAAAGCAATATTTAGGTAGAACCACCATGTTGCCATCCGGAATTTTGGCAGATGTCGCGCCAACATTACTTTCCATTATGGGAATTGCAAAACCTGAGAATATGCATGGTCGAGCATTAATAGAGTAGTGTATGCACGCATTAAATCTTTTCTTTCAAGCTAAATCGATTGCCGTGATTGGCGCTTCTACAAATCCGCTCAAAGTCGGAAATCAAATTTTTCGCAACCTTGATAAAAACAATGCACCTCATCCGTTTGCCAAGAAGCTTTATCCAATCAATCCTCACATGACTTCGTTGCTCGGACATCAGGCATACCCCAGCATTCTGGATGTTCCTGCCCCTGTAGAAGTCGTGATTATCGTGACACCAGCTGTTACGGTACAGGAAATCACTGATCAAATTTTACAACGAAATAAAAAGCTGCCAGCCTCTGAACAAGTCAAAGGCGTGTTGATCATCTCGGCAGGTTTTGCTGAAACAAGCAAAGAGGGAAAAGCACTTCAGGAAGCGGTAACCGCCAAACTAGCGAGTGCCAACATTCGAGTTCTAGGACCAAACAGTTTGGGAATTAGCAGCTCAGTAAATCACGTCAACGCCTCATTTGCACAAAAACTCATTCCAGAGGGAAACATCGCACTGATCTCTCAATCAGGCGCCATGCTGACGGCGCTCTTTGACGTCATCTCAAGCAGCCAGCTAGGAATTTCCTTCTCTGTTTCCTTAGGCAATAAAGCAGATATAAACGAAAATGATTGTTTAGAATATGCCGCAAATGATCCTCAAACCAGAGTCATCGCTTTGTATCTAGAATCGTTTTCTGACTTGCCAGGTTTTTTTGAACTGGTGAGTAGCATCTCCAAAAAGAAACCAGTCATTGTCCTAAAGGGTGGTACTTCACAGCGGGGACAAGCGGCGTCAGCCTCACATACCGCAGCATTGGCAACAAATCAGGTGCTTCTGGCAGCTGCGGCCAAGCAAATGGGTTTTGTGTTAGTGAACACTATTGAAGAATTAATTAATACAGTCTTCTTCTTGTCGAGCCATCATTACCTTATTCAAAATGCCATGATTGTGACTAATGCTGGCGGACCTGCCGTTAACACCATTGACCGATTGGCCGAAGAAAAAGTCGAACTGGCTCAATGGTCAAATTTGAGCAAAAGTGAACTTGATCGCTTAATTCCCGGTCTGCCAGTTCACAACCCTCTCGATTTATTAGGCGATGCTTCACCAGATCGTTACAAATTTGCCATTCAAATCGCTCAACGTGATCAAAATATCGATAGTATCCTGGTAATTATTACCCCTCAAGCCGTAACGGATATCCCTGCAATTGTGAATCAATTAATTGCGTTACGTGGCAAAAAACCAGTTTTGGTGGCACTCATGGGTGGAGATCATTTAGACAAGTTCAGAGTTCAACTCAGAGAAGCAGGCTTCACATGCACCAACTTTCCAAATGATTTAGTGAATATTTTGCAATACACTCGAAAAGTCACCGACTTTCATTTCTCTAAAAAACGCTTTGTGACTAGCACAATTCACCGAGCACAAACCCCTGCTAAACCAGCTCTGACTTCTTTAAAAAAGCTATTTGGACTTTTGAAAGAGTATAAATTGCAGATTCCCGAATATAAGATCATTACAAAAGAGACCTTCCCGGAACTTAGAAAACTGAAATACCCACTTTTTGCCAAAACTGCCAACTTGTCGATTCAGCATAAAAAAGAAGTTGGTGCCTTAGTTGGCAAAGTAGATTCCTTCAGTAAAGCGGCCAAAGCGTTTCACCAGCTGAAGAAATTTGGCGACGAAGTTCTGTTTCAGGAGATCATCCCGATTGATACTGAGATCTTATTAGGAATTGAAAATGACCCTCAATTTGGTCTCTACTTGAGTATTGGCTTAGGTGGCAGCCATTCAAATATCCTGGCAGATAGAGCATATGTTTTCTTGCCGGCAGTTAAAGAGGAGCTCCGATCCGCCTGGCAACAGACAAAGGCACACCAGATCTTAAAAAAAGACGATCTCTCTGAGAACATTTTAGAAGTAATGGTTATCTTGCAAAAAATAGTCATGAAAAACAGCTGGATTAAGTCAATTGAAGTCAATCCGCTAGCCATAAACTCAGAAGGAGCTTGGGTAGTAGATATTAAGGTAACTGGCTTTGACACACTTCCAAGTGGCGAGTAAACAGAAATCGAGTATAATTTCATATGATGTCTCAACAAACAGAAAGTCTTCATTGGAAAGTTGCTGGTCGCGCTGGCGAGGGAATTGACGTGACCGGTACCATTTTTGGGAAGCTTTGTCTGAGACACGGCATGAATGTCTTCTCATATCGGGAGTATCCTTCTTTAATTCGTGGCGGTCACAATACCCACCAGGTTCATGCCAGTTTTGATCCGCTCACTTGCCAACAAGAACATATTGACCTTCTCATTGCTCTAAATGAAGAAAGTATTGCGCTTCACCTAAAAGAGTTGAACGAACACTCAGTTGTTTTTTGTGAAGCAATCGTTGATGGCTATGATTACAAGAAATATGAGTCGTGTGGAGCCACTTTTTACGACTTTCCAATGGCGAATTTATCTCGAGAAGAGACCGGTCACTTCATGGCAGAAAACATGGTTTCTTTAGGAGCGACCGCTTTTGTGCTAGGCCTGGACGTTGAAATTCTGAAGCAGGTGATTGCTGACCAATTTGGCGATAAAGGACCGCACGTAGTAGAAAATAACCATAAAGCCATGAACCGTGGCTACGAGTATGCGAAAGAACACTTTACTCCCATTCGCACTGCCTATCCCAAAAAAGAAAATAAACAAATTTTAATTACCGGTAACCAAGCCGTAGCATTAGGGGCAATTGCAGGTGGTGTTCAGTTCTTCAGCGGCTATCCAATGACCCCCACATCAGACGTGATGCACTTCTTAGCCGCACAACAAAAAAACTTTCCGATCGTCGTCAAGCACGTGGAAGATGAAGTTGCTGCGATTAATGAAGCCATTGGTGCTTCTTATACTGGCGTCAGAGCTATGACGGCTTCTGCGACTGGCGGATATGCTTTGATGGTAGAAGGAACCTCTCTGGCAGGCGTT
The DNA here is from genome assembly GCA_964574595.1 of uncultured Pseudomonadales bacterium. Taxonomy (GTDB): domain Bacteria; phylum Patescibacteriota; class Microgenomatia; order UBA1400; family PJMF01; genus CAZNOF01. The sequence continues at coordinate 40,783 of CAZNOF010000009.1, forward strand.
ATGGAAACTCCTCTGGTAATTTGTGTGGGTCAACGACCTGGTCCTGCTACTGGTTTACCAACTTGGACATGTCAATCAGATTTGCAATTTATCATTCGAGCTGGACATGGCGAAATTCCTCGAGTTGTTTTAACACCATCAAATACGCATGAACATTTTGAATTAACTCGTTTTGCCTTTCAATTAGCCGAAAAATATCAAATAGTCGTCTTTGTGCTATCAGATAAGTTCGCGTTGGAATCACTCATGTCGATGCCACGACCAGATGACATCTATCAAAATGAGCGCCTGAGTTTTGCACCAGAAGTACTGCCCGAAGATAATTCCTATCGCCGATTTGAAGTGACTGAAGAAGGCTATTCTCCTCGTTCAGTTCCTGGCCAACCCCATGGATTAAGCATTACCAATAGTTATGAACATGACGAGTTTGGCTATGCAACCGAATCTGGCGAAATGACCAAGATCATGAACGAAAAACGAGAACGTAAAATGAAGGGAATCGCACGAGAAATTCCACAGCCAGAGTTAATTGGACCGGCTAAGGCCGATATTACGTATGTCAGTTGGGGCTCTACACGAGTCGTTCTGGAGGACGTGGTCAAGCGACTTAGTACTGGCAAGGAAAAGTTTACCGCCAACTTGATCCATATTCCTTGTGCGTGGCCATTTCCAAAAGACACTTTTTTCCACTTAGCCGCAAGTTCAGAAAACTTAGTCATGGTCGAGGCGAACATTACTGGTCAAATGGAAGACTTAATCAAACAAGAAACCGGACTCAACTTCCATCATCATATTCGCCGCTATGATGGCAGACCGTTCTATGCGTCTGATATTATTGAACAAACAAGAACATTTTTAGAAGAAGGAACAAACCATTGAGTATGTTGACTGCCCAACTAAAAGCTGCACTACTCGGCAGCGATCAACAACCTTTATCTACTCAACCTGACGCAGCGTCGGTTGAAGAACCTGTGCATATGGACGAAAAACAACATAACTACATCAGCAAAGCCTCATTGGCCTCACCATACTTTCCAACTTGGTGTCCAGGTTGTGGCAACTTTGGTGTTTGGACGGCCTTCAAGAACGCCTTAGCAGAACTGCAACTTCCAGAAGAAGATGTAGTGGTGGTTTATGGCGTAGGCTGCAGCGGAAATATGGCTGATTTTAATCGAGTTTATGGTTTTCACTCCCTGCATGGTAGAGCTATTCCAAGTGCAGTTGCCATTAAAATGGCAAATCACCGACTGAAAGTAATTGTGGTTGCTGGGGATGGTGACACATACGGAGAAGGGCTCAACCATTTCTTATCTGCTTGCCGAGGAAATCACGATATTACCATCTTGGTGCATGATAACGCTGTCTATGGCTTAACTACTGGCCAAGCTGCTCCAACCACAGCTCGGGGTGAAAAGACCAAATCCACACCAACTGGCGCACCCGAACAGGCTATTAATCCGTTAGGCCTAGCTCTCACCGCCGATGCGACCTTTTTAGCTCGTGGCTTCTCAGGTGAGATCGGTCACTTAACAACCTTAATTAAAGCAGCAATTCAACACGAGGGTATTTCACTCGTTGATATGTTCCAGCCATGCTTTACTTTCAATCATCACAATACCTACGCGTACTTTAAAGAACGAGTCTACCATTTAGAAAAAGAAGGCCACAACTCTTCAGACAAGTTTGCAGCCTGGCAAAAGACCTATGAAATGGATCGTCTGCCAATCGGAATCTTCTACGAAGAAAAAGAGAGTAGACCACCCATGCACAAAAACTTTCCACAGCTAGATAAAGGCCCATTGGTCAAACAATCTATTGCTGAAATCAATCTAACTCCTGTCCTCGGCAAACTCGCTTGATATATTTTGATTCTCTAAGATGTAATTGTCAGTTCGGTTAACATTCGGTACTGTAAAGAGGTTCGGAAAATATTCGCCCGAAACTGTTAGGAGCCGCATGCCAATCACACTGTACAAACGCCAACGCCAAATTGTGGACTTCATTGCCCAATATATTCAAAAAAATGGCTACTCACCAACACTTCAGGAGATCGCCAACTCAATTGGCGTTTCGTCCTTGGCAACTGTACATGAACATCTTCAAGCCTTACAACGCAAACGCGTTATTAAGAAATTTGAAGGTGCAGTTAGAGGCATTGAATTGATTGATCGAACCTATTTACGAATGGCAGACAGTGTCGATTTACCATTCATGGGTTTCATTGCCGCCGGATCCCCAATCCAGCCACACATTGACCCAAGCGCCACCTTTAAAGTTTCTCCAGAAATGATCAGTGGCAAAAAGAGATCCTACGTCCTTCAAGTTAAAGGCAAATCGATGATTGAAGATCATATTGATGATGGTGACTTTGTGGTAATTGAAGAGCGAAGTGATGTCAACGACGGTGATATTGTTGTGGCACTGCTAGACAATGGTTTGGCCACATTAAAACGCTTTTATAAAGAGGCGACACGTGTCAGGTTGGAGCCAGCTAACTCAACCATGAGTCCTATTTACGCCACTAACGTTCAAGTGCAAGGCAGAGTTGTTGGCCTCATTCGTAAGTTTTCTTATTGAACTTATAACTCAGCGCAGCTTTTGAATTGATAGACACCCACAAACTTGTCTCCAACAGGTTTCATGAATTTCTTTTTCTCTGTTAGAAGAGATTCCATACCAAGCATTTGTAGGTCTCTGCTCACAAAATATGGATGAATATTTGGACTTTGGCATAAAGCTTGTTTCAGATCTGTGAGACTTATTTGTTGCGGCAGATACTGGACTTTCACTAAGTCAGATTTTTGAAAGCAACTCATAATACTGTTCTCTGGATTACCAGAATCAAGTCGTATGAAGATGAATGTTCGCTTGTTACCGCTAGCTTCTGTCAGATAATCACATGCTTCCTGAACTCCATATCCAGATGTCCACTCACTGACATATTCTGTTTGCTGTGAGAAGCGAGTAACACTGGATAAAAGCCGAAAGTAATTGAGGGGAGTGAAAATCAGAAGTCCCGAAATAACCACTGGAATGCTCACCAACAGTCCAAAGCCAGCTCGCCTGAATTGTGGCAACTTAGTCATGAGCGATTGAAACCCATCAACTGCAAAAATAGAAATAAGTGGCAAGAACGCCACAATGTATCTGGGAGAAGGGTTTTTTACTGTCAGAATAAAGATCGATAATCCGGCTAGAAGCCAGATTAAAATTCTTTTTTGATGTACATCTTTTCTCAGCGAGAACAATTTGAATGAGTACAAAGTGCAAATCAAAACAAGTGGCGTTATATAGACTACTGATAATTCAACGACAGTGATCAAATTATGAAGCCAAAGTGACATTGGAAATGAAACAAGCTCGCCTAATCCTAAACTAAAGCGACTGTTCATCGAAATGATATTGCTAAAAAGCGGTTGAACCAATAAAGGAAAGAGCACGAGTAAAGTTGTCGAAAGAGCAATCAAAAAATAAATGCTCTTTTTTTGAATGACTTCCCAGGATGCATTTTTAAAAGACAGAACCAATAAAAGACCAGCTTCAAAACAAAAAATGACTGGAGTGGATTTAATAAAAATACCGATCCCCAACAAGCTACCCAGCAGAGTCGCAGTTTTTAGTGATGACTTTTCTAAAAATCCTAAGGTCAAATAACAGGACCAAACACCTACCGCTGCAACTGCACTCTCCATTAATGCTTGCCGATCGAAAAAAACAAAAATGGGTAGGAGTGAATAGACCAAGATGACTTGCCAAGACTTCAATTGAGGAAAGTAGCGATTGGTCAAAGCTCGCAAGCCCAATATCGTACAGAAGCCAGTCGAAACAGCGATGAGCCTTGCGGCAATGAGTGGAGAAGGCACTATTATTTGCATGAAGCCAAATAGCCACATCAGTAGTGGCTGCTTGCCATCAAAAAGAGAAAAGAAAAGCAGGTTAGAGCTGTGAATTTCTCTCCAGCCCCAATCTATATAAATAGCTTCGTCGTTAAATACTGGCAGCAAAGTCAAGCAAAGCAGGTGGGAGAGCCAGTAAAACAGACTCGCTAATACATCGGGTTTTTGAATGAACTGTAAAAAGGCACGCTTTGTACTCATTTGCTTTCTGCTAAAAATGGTCGCTCAACAAATCCTTCTTCATGATTCACGAAGCAACGCAAAACATACAAATAATCTGACAAGCGGTTCACATACTTTAAAATAATTGGTGAGACTTCAGTTTCCTGTGAGTAGCGAACGACCAGTCGTTCCAATCTTCTGCAGACGGTTCTGGTCACATCTAATCGAGCTGCTCCTTCGTGGCCACCTGGAAAAAGAAACTTAGACATCCAATTTTTTTCCATCTGATTTTGCAAACTTTCAGAAATTTTTTCTAATTTGTCCAGCTTAGCTTGAGTAAGTTTGGCTTTGGGAGACTGGGCTAATTCAGCTCCTATATAAAACAAGGTATCTTGAACTTCCTTCAGAAACTTCTTTTGATCTGTAAATTGATCGGATAAACGAACCAGGGAAAGTCCTATCCAAGAGTTGAGCTCATCTTGGGTTCCCAGAACTTCAAAAATCAGCGCATCTTTGCTAATTCGTTGGCCATTTGCCAATCCTGATTGGCCTTTGTCTCCGGTTTTGGTGGTAACGGAATTCATACGCTAGCCTTTCTTTTTGTGGAGCATAATAGTATCTTACCAAATGATGTATATAGAAACCTTCACAGATCCTAGTTGTTTCGACTCTTTAGCAAATGAATGGCACGAGTTACTCACCCGAGCAATCACTAACCAAGTCTTTATCACTCCCGAGTTCCAAAAAGCCTGGTGGACTACCTTAGGCAACGGCGAGCTGCACGTGGTGACTTTTCGTGATGAGAACAAAAAATTAGTTGGCCTTGCTCCAATGTACACATTTGAAAACGATCAGAAAGTTCTACAACTGAGTTTCATTGGCTGTACAGATGTCTCAGACTATCTTGATTTTGTGGTTGATAAAAACGCCGCAGGTCAGATTCTTCCAGAGATAGCAAAATATTTGACAGAGCAAGCAAAATTCAGTTACGCTTTTTTCTGTAGTATTCCCCAAGTCTCATCAACAGTAACTACCTTGAAAGAATCTGTCATGCAACTTGGTTGGAAAACAGAACAAAAGCAGCAGGATGTTTGTCCGGTAATTACCTTACCAGCCTCTTGGGAGGAGTACTTAGCCATGATTGGCAAAAAACAACGTCATGAAATCAAGCGCAAGTGGAAAAAACTCTTTGAAGAACAGGAAGCAGCGTTTGAGCTGATAGAGTTACCAACTGAGACAGATTCCGCAATTCAAGATTTCATCTGGTTGCACCAAGCATCAAGCAAGGATAAAAGCAATTTTTGGAACGATAGGCATGTGGAATTTTTCAAATATTTCGCTCAAAAGACTGCCGAACGAAATTGGCTGAAGCTGTACTTCTTAAAAATAGGCACAGTGCGAGTAGCTGCCATGCTTGGCTTCGAATATAACAATCAGTTCTTCCTCTATAACTCTGGATTTGTTTCCGATTCCTTCAGAGAATACGGGATTGGCTCGGTGCTGACCGCGTACACTATTCAGCAGGCCATTGCTGGGGGCAACTCTCGTTATGATTTTTTGCGGGGAGATGAAGAGTATAAATTCAGATTTAGAGCAGTTTCAGAACCGGTTTTTGATCTAACTTTCTCACGCTGAGTTAGTACCTTTTTTCCAATCTGCTTTCTCAAGAATTGGGGCATACGCGTCATCAGCCATCTCAATTCGTAATGCTGCAAGTTCTGCATCTGTTGGAACATGATTCGAGAACTCCACGTCTTGAACCTCCGTTACCAAACCAAGAGGAGTTTGCTCATTTCCTTCACCCATCTCCATCACCGCAGCAATAGTGACACTTTGCATAATGTTTAACTGCTCCATCTTGAGTTCTCTACCAAAAAGGTCATGTTTCCCGATGTAATTTCTGAGGGGATTAAAGCCACAGTGGGCAATTGCGTGTCCAATCACACCCCAGTTCAGAGGAATGCTGGTACTATCTGACATAGTCACACCGACCTCCTTCACTCCATAGTGTTCTCGAAGGAAATGCCAAATTTGATTGACTGCTTTTTGCGGATCTTCTGGCCAGAGGATGTACTGATTATCTGCATTCGATTCGTCTATGCCAGCATTCACAAACATCCAGTTTCGCTTCACGGTCAGCATCAAGTTATATTTAGAGGAGTGAGGTTCAAGGTAGAGGTCAGCTTCTTTTCTGACTAAAGCGTGTTTTTCACTTTTATCCTCGGTGGTCTTTGGCACAAATCGATCTTCAGAAGTACTTACCACTTTTGAAGCTATGACCAGGATAGAGCGTTCAGGCAACTCAGAAATTGATTCAGCAATCACCTGGTTTATATTATCCCTAGCTCTGACTAAACGTGTTTTATACGCCGTAATTTTCATTCCGTTATTCTACCACCTTAAATCTCAGCCGATTTAATAATATACTGTATAAATATGAAAAAGATTTTAGGCCTGTTTCTGTTTGTTTTTGCCACTTGGACAGTAATTAGAGTTTTTACTCAGTTAAGTGATGGGTTAGAAGAGATATTCTTTAAACCGGTACTGTTTATTATTTCCGCGTACAGTATTTCAAACAGTAAAAAGATTGGTGATTTTTTAACCGAGGTTGGTTTTAGTAAAGAAAAGTTATTGAACAGTATTCTGTGGGGACTTGGTGCTGTCATCATTTTGATTATCTATGAAGAATTTATTAGCCACTTCTTAGCTGGGCATGATTTAAGACTGAGCAGACTGAATTTGCAATCATCTGCTTTTTATTACAGTATTCTTGTTTCTTTTTTCACTGCTGTATCAGAGGAAATCGTCTTCAGAGGTTTTATCTTTAAAAAGCTGCTTGAGCTGAAGAAAGGGTTTGTGTTTTCAGCCGTTCTCAGCATTGTTGCATTCGTGCTACTGCACATTCCGCGAACAATCTTCATCCTTCACTACTCACCTGCGGATCTGTTTAACTACATCCTGATTTTGATCTTCCTTGGTACAATTAATACACTGCTTTTTTGGAAAACGAGAAATTTGGCTTCCAGTATTACGGCACATACCATCTGGAACATTTTTACCAGTCTTTAGCGTCAGATATTCGGATTGTATTTGGGTAAGTTTTTCGCTATAGTAGAGACTTATTTTATTTTAATCTGCTCTATGATATTTGACCTACAATCAAGCTATAAGCCCACAGGTGATCAGCCAAAAGCTATTGAAAAAATCGTCAATGGTATTAAAGACCAACAACAGTTTCAAACACTGTTGGGGGTAACTGGTTCTGGTAAAACGTTTACCATGGCGAACGTCATCCAGCAAACCGGATTACCTACACTGGTTATGGCACATAACAAAACACTTGCTGGCCAACTTTATCAAGAATTTAGAGACTTTTTCCCAAATAACGCGGTTAGTTACTTTGTTTCTTACTACGACTACTACCAACCAGAAGCTTACATTCCTTCGAGTGACACCTACATTGAGAAGGAAGCTACCATCAATGACGAAATCGATAAACTTCGTTTGGCCACCACTACCAACTTGTTAACTCGCCCAGACTGTATTGTGATTGCTTCTGTGTCTTGTATTTACAACTTAGGGTCACCAGTTGAGTACGGGAAGTATGTTCTAGAAATTATGGAAGGCGAAATTATTCCCCGTGAGAGCATCTTGCTTCAATTAGCTAACCTCCAATACCAAAGATCTGATAGTGATTTAGTTCGTGGAAGTTATCGTATGAGAGGCGACGTCATCCAGCTTTGGCCAGCATATGAGGACACCGCATTGAGAATTGAAACGCTAGAAAACAGAATCACTTCAATTGATCGAATCGATCCAATCACTGGATCACCAACTGTTGATAACAAAAAAATTGAACACTGGGAACCACGTCAGGGTCAACAAGGTTTATCAGCAAAACGATTCATTATCTATCCTGCGAAACATTACATGACAAATCCGATGACTCAAGCAGATTCAATAGCCATGATTCAAAAGGACTTGCAAATCCGCTTAGCAGAGCTTCGAGCGGCCGGAAAAATCGTAGAAGCGTACCGACTCGAACAAAAAGTAAATTACGATATTGATATGGTGCGCGAATTGGGATTCGTGAACGGAATTGAGAACTACTCTAGATATTTTGACGGGCGGAAACCAGGGGAGCCACCATTCTCACTCATTGAGTTTTTCCATGAGAACGCTAAGTTGTTTGGCAAGAATGACTTTTTAACGATTGTCGATGAAAGCCACATTAGTATCCCCCAAGTCAGAGCAATGTATAACGGCGACCAAGCTAGAAAAAGTACTTTAATTGATTATGGATTTAGATTGCCATCCGCCTTAGATAACCGTCCACTCAAGTTTATTGAGTTCATGTCTAAAATGAAAAAGATGGTATTTGTGTCTGCCACACCAAACGATTGGGAAGTGTCCATGTCAAACAATGAAGTGGTGGAACAGCTGATCCGACCAACTGGATTGCTTGATCCAAAAATTGAGCTCAGGCCTACCAAAGGACAAATTGAAGATTTAATTGTGGAGATCATTGACCGAAAAAGACTCGGCCAAAGAACCATCGTTACCACACTCACCAAAAAAATGGCTGAAAAATTGACAGAGTATTTAAATGATCCGGTCAAAGTTGCTAAGTTGATTGCTTCGAAACGAGAAAAAATTGAAGAGGATAAGAATAGTGAAAATCCGGACAAGGTGATCTATCAGGGTGATGAACTACCAATTGATGAGATGGAAATTGACAGAATTGATCCCAAATTTTTCACCGAAGCAGTTGCTCCAAATCTCAATATCACTGAACTCGACTTTCCCAAAGTTGCCTATTTGCACTCAGACATTGTTACTTTGGAACGATCAGACATCCTCGATGATTTGAGAAGAGGCGAGTACGATGTGGTCGTGGGAATTAACTTGTTACGAGAAGGACTAGATTTACCAGAAGTTACACTCGTCGCCATTTTAGATGCAGATAAAGAAGGTTTCTTGCGATCAAGAACCAGCTTGGTTCAAACCATTGGCCGCGCTGCCCGACATGAATCAGGCCAAGTCATTATGTATGCCGACCGAATGACGCAATCAATGAAATACGCCATCGAGGAAACGCAGCGAAGAAGACGCATCCAGTGGGAGTACAACAAAGAGCATGGCATCACGGCCACCACAATTTATAAACCAATTCGTGAACGCATGATCGCTAAGACTGAAGACAGTGAGAATAAAGACACTTCAAATAATCGAGGTGGCTGGGGAGAACAAAAAACCAGTCGAAATATGGTCACTTTAAGTAAACATGAGCAAATTGATTTAACCACAATAGATCCAGAAGCATATACACCTGACGATAAGAAGAAATTGGCCGCTAAATTGCGACGTCGCATGAAACAAGCTGCCAATGAAATGGATTACGAGTTAGCCGCAGAGATTAGAAACATCGTCACCCGATTGGAAACTGAAGAAGCATAACTCTTCTCTTACGGATTTTTTACACGTTGCCTGCTACAGTATCAATATGCGCAACGCCTTTCTCCTCATTTTCTTTGTATTATTTGTTGGTATCGTAGGTTCAGCCGTTCTGCCAGTTGTCAGCGATTTTGTTCACAAGCAAGTGATACAACTCTCCACAGCCGTTCCTGTTCCTTCACCAACTCCTGCTAACACATACAACATCACAGCAGAAATAGATCCTAAATTGAAAAGCACGAATGGTCTGAATGTCTATGACTTTGCCGACAAAGTCACCAATGCGCGTGACCTCCAATTCACTCCTGGCGGAGTACTGCTTGTTTCCGAAACTTCTGAAGGTAGAGTAGTGGCGTTGCCAGATCGTGATAAAAACGGCAAAGCTGATGAAGTCAAAACAGTCTTGAAAGGCTTAAAAAAACCTCATGGCTTAGCTTTTTATCAAGGAAAACTCTTTGTGGCTGAAGAAAATAAAGTTGTTCGTTACATCTGGAATGAGGCAGATCTTACAGCTCAAAAAGAGAAAGATTTATTCTCACTACCAAGTCAATTTGTCAGTCGTCACTTTACGAGAGGTCTTGAATTCGACAAAGCCGGTAACTTATATGTCTCAGTTGGCTCAACTTGCGACACTTGCTTAGAATCGAATGATCAACTGGCTAGTGTTCTCATTACAAATGCTGACGGCTCCTCACCACAGGTATATGCCAAGGGTCTTAGAAATGCCGTTTTCTTAAAGTTAAATCAAAAAACTGACCAGATTTGGACAACTGAAATGGGTAGAGATATGCTGGGTGATAACATCCCACCAGATGAAATCAACATCTTACAAAAGGAGGGAAACTACGGTTGGCCGTACTGTTATGGAAACCAAGTCAAAGATAATACGTTCAAAGAGGGAAATCCAATAGATTGTCTGAACACAGTTTCTCCAATCTACCAAATTCCCGCCCACTCAGCACCACTTGGTTTGACATTCATTCAGTCAGCTATGTTTCCAGATGACTGGCAAGGTGACCTGCTTGTTGCATATCATGGCTCATGGAACAGAACGACTCCAACCGGTTTTAAAGTAGTCCATCAGAAAGTATCGGGGAATACCGTCATAAGTGAAGAAGATTTTTTAACAGGGTTCTTAAATAGTCCAAAACCAAGCGATGCAGTTGGCAGACCAGTTGATCTCGAATTTGACCAAAATGGCCATCTATTTGTCTCTGACGATAAGGCCGGCAAAATCTACATGATTTCTGCAGGAAATCGAGCACAATAGATCTAGTTTGTCACTGATTGTTTTATATATCCCACTCTAGACCTTTCGCCATATCTTCGCTATACTGATACACTATTTATGGCAAAAGAAGTAATCAAAATTACTGGCGCTCGCCAGCATAATTTAAAGAACATTTCAATGGAAATTCCTAAGAACCAGTTAGTGGTTTTAACAGGAATGTCCGGCAGTGGAAAAAGTTCATTGGCTTTTGATACCTTATACGCGGAAGGTCAACGCAGGTATGTAGAAAGTCTGAGTTCTTACGCCCGTCAGTTCTTGGGAGTCATGTCAAAGCCCGAGGTAGACCAAATTGAAGGGTTATCGCCTGCCATTTCTATTGACCAAAAAACCACCTCACACAACCCACGTTCCACGGTTGGAACAATTACTGAAATTTACGACTACATGCGTTTACTTTTTGCCAGAGTTGGTCACCCTCACTGCCCAAATTGTGGCAGAGAGATTTCTACCCAAACGGTCGATCAAATTGTGAATCACATCATGGATGAACTTGATTTGCGTGCGGCTTCTGGCTTAGCACGCATGTACCTTCTGGCCCCCGTCGTTAGAGAACGAAAAGGGGAGTTCTCTGCACTTTTCGAATCGCTTCAGAAAAAAGGCTACCAACGTGTCCGTATAGATGGAGTTGTCTACGAGATGAGCCAAGATTTCTCGCTCATCAAAACCAATAAACATACCATTGAAGTAGTGGTTGATCGGTTATCCATCATTAAGAAAGAGCTAGGCGATGAAGTCACCAGAAAAAACTTTAGAAGTAGATTATCCCAATCAACAGAAGAAGCCCTAAAGCTGGCTGATGGCATGGTCACAGCAGCATTTATTGATGATGCCTCACTCGAATTTCCAACCAGTCCTAAATCATTTACTAATAAATTATTTAGTGAAAAGTTCGCCTGTAGTTTCTGTGGCATTTCACTTCCTGAAATTGAACCAAGATTATTTTCTTTCAACTCTCCAGAAGGTGCTTGTGAAACATGTAGTGGACTAGGGTCTCTTCTCAAAATTGATCAGCCTAAAATTCTGGCTCCTTCGTTAACTTTAAGTGAAGGCGCCGTCATTCCTTTTTCTCGAATGTTAAGCAATGACACATGGTGGTCTAGACTTGTCAAAACAGTCGTTGAAGAGGCAGGCTATGATTTCCGAAAAACCGCATTTCAAGACATGAAGCCAGAGGTTCAACAGATGTTGCTCTTTGGTTCTGAAAAAGTCTATCAGGTTGAGGGTGAAAATCGATTTGGCCGCCAAACCATGATTGAAGAAAAGTTCGAAGGGTTCATCAATAATCTTGAGCGCCGTTATCATGAAACCGATTCTGAATTTATTCGCAAAGAAATTGAAGAGTTTATGGAGCGAACTATCTGTCCAAAATGTCATGGCACACGCTTAAAACCAGAACCACTTTCTATCACTATTGACGAAAGAAACATTGCCGAAATCACAGGCATGCCGATTGATAAAGCAGTTTCCTGGATCAAAAAAATCAATGAGAAACCCACTTCAGAAGATGAAAGTATCAACAAAACTGTTTTGTCAGTTAAGGAATTTACTATTGGCGAATCGATTCTCAAAGAAATTTCCGTTCGCTTAAAATTCTTGTCCGCAGTAGGTTTGGATTACCTGACTTTACATCGTGAAGCTGCTACTTTAGCCGGTGGTGAAGCTCAGCGAATTCGGTTGGCATCACAAATTGGTACGGGTCTGACTGGCGTGCTTTATGTCTTAGACGAGCCTACCATCGGATTACACCAACGAGATAATTTACAACTCATTGACACGCTAAAAAATCTGCGTGACAAAGGTAACTCAGTCGTGGTGGTCGAACACGATCGAGATTTAATGCTGGCTGCTGATTACATTTTTGACTTTGGACCGAAAGCTGGTAAACACGGCGGTCAAATTGTGGCTGAAGGAACTCCTGCCCAAATTATGAAGGATCCTCACTCAGTTACTGGCAAGTATTTAAGCAGACAAAAACAAGTGACTCGCTATGGAAAAAAGGCAGCTACAGAAGCCCAGCTACTTGACCCAGAAGCTGGTCCAAGTGCCATCTCATCTCAACCTGCAATTAGAATTACTGGCGCCTCTCACCATAATCTAAAAGATGTGGATGTCTCATTCCCATTAAATACTTTGACGACAATTACAGGGATTTCTGGTTCAGGTAAATCCACACTTCTTCACGATACTCTTTACTACAACTTAGCCAAACAACTTGAAAAATCAATTGATCAACGACCAGGAGAAATTACCAGCATTAGTGTGCCTGAAGAAGTCAAAAGAATCAGTTTAATTGATCAAAGTCCAATTGGGAAAACACCTCGCTCGAATCCGGGTACCTACACTAAAATTTTTGACTATGTTAGAACGGTTTTCGCCAACACCAAAGAAGCCCGTGTTCGCGGATATACTTCAGGCAGATTCAGTTTCAATGTGAAGGGTGGTCGCTGTGAAGCCTGTCAGGGTGATGGTCAATTAAAAATTGAAATGCAGTTCTTGCCGGATATTTATGTAGAATGTGACGTTTGCCACGGAGCAAGATATAACGAAGAAACATTAGCCGTGAAGTACAAAGAGAAAAGTATTGCCGACGTTCTGGCCATGACAGTTGATGATGCCGCAGAGTTCTTTTCGGGACACAGCACTTTACGCAACAAACTCAAAACATTACAAGAAGTAGGACTTGGATATATTGAGATCGGTCAACCCGCGCCAACATTAAGTGGAGGAGAGGCGCAGCGCGTCAAACTCGCGAGAGAGCTGTCTATTCGAACCACCGACCACTGCATCTATTTGCTCGATGAACCAACAACCGGTTTACACTTTGAGGACATTCAAAAATTACTCCAAGTCTTAGAGCAACTGGTATCTCAAAATAATACTGTTATTCTTATTGAGCATAACTTAGACGTGATTAAGAACGCTGACTGGGTGATTGATCTGGGTCCTGAAGGTGGTGAAAAAGGTGGACAAATCATTGCCACTGGCACCCCATATCAGGTTGCTCATAATCCTGCTTCTTTTACCGGTCGATTTTTAAAAGAAGAAATGGGTCTGTGAACTTCTTAAAGAAATAGTAAATGAAAAAAATAGCCTACTTTTGTCTAGTATTTTTTCTTGCATTAGGAGCCTTTTTCACTCTTTCTTCCGTTGCCTTTGCAGACAGTGATTTTTCAGTTTCCCTTCAATCAACCTACACCGTTGTAACAAACGGAAATACATTTGTTGAGCAGAAATTTGAACTCACTAACAACACTCCTACTTATTATGCCAAAGACTATGCTGTAGAAATTGGCTCGAGTAAACTCAATAATGTCCGAGTTTCCGATAGCCAAGGAGAAATTCCCGCGAACATTGTGACTGGCGAGAACAAGACTTCTGTAGGGATCAGTTTTCGTGATCAATTAGTAGGAGAGGGGAAAAGTCGAACTTTTGTGATTACCTTTGAGAATCCAGACTCCTCACAAATTAGCGGTAACGTTTTGGAAGTGGACATTCCGAAATTACTGAAGGCGAAAGAGTACAGCAAATATAAAGTCATCGTCAAAACACCAACTCAATTTGGCAAACCTGTTCGAGTAACTCCCGGGAACTATATTTTGTCAGAAGACTCTAAAAACATTACCTTAGAGTTCAATGATTTAGGCGAACAAAGTGTGTCGGCACTTTTTGGAAACAAGCAGGTCTTTGATTTTACCGTCATCAATAATGTAGAAAACCCAACCAGCAATTTAGGGGTAGTTCAACTCGCTCTGCCACCAGATACAGCGAGACAAAAAGTCAACTACATTTCACTAGATCCGCCACCAAAAGAAATGGCCAGAGATCTAGATGGAAACTGGATAGCTACATATGAAGTTGCCGCGCAAAAGAATCTGAACGTAGCTTTGACTGGTAAAGTAATGATTACGCTAGATGGAAACCAAGAACTTTACTTAGCACCACCAAGTAACCATTTAACTCAATCGCAGCAGTATTGGGAAAGTACAAATTCGCAAATTACTCAGCTTGCCAAACAATATCCAAATCCGAAAAGTATTTATGACTATGTGGTAAACCATTTGACATATAACTATCAAAGGGGAGAAAACACAACAAATGAGCGGTTGGGCGCAGTACGTGCCCTAACAACCCCGTTGAATGCCGTCTGCCAAGAGTTTACCGATCTATTTATTGCCTTAGCCCGTGCGAATCATATTCCGGCACGTAGAGCGGTAGGGTATGCCTACACTGCCAACAGCCGATTGAGACCTCTCGGATTTGTGCAGGACACCTTACACACTTGGCCAGAGTACTATGATAAATCAAAAAACGAATGGATTCCTATTGACCCCACTTGGGGCAATACGACTGGTGGAATAAATTACTTTGATCAATTTGACTTTAATCATGTGGTTTTCTCAATCAATGGAGAGTCGAGCACGCTACCTTACGCCGCGGGGTCGTACCGAAAGGAAAGACAGATCACAAATAATATTGAGGTGAAGTTTGGCAACGAAATGCCTTTACCAACTCCCAGCTACCACTTAGAGCTCATTCGAAAACCGATATGGAAATCTTTCTTAAACTCACAGTACACCCTGCAAATTACCAATCAGACAGGAGTCGCTTGGTATAATATCCCCATCCAAGTCATTTCGGACAATCCGCAAGTTCAACTCGATAGTTCAGAAGCACATTTAGATTATTTATTACCATATCAAACAAGAGAAATTTCAATCACGGCTGTGACAGCACAAAAATGGAAGTCTTATCCATTTCGCTTGACAGTCTTAGTTGATAGCCTATCATCAACCTATGATCTCAACACCAGCCTCAGCCTCCAAGGCGCGCTCGCTCCAAACGTCATTGCAATTGGCGTGGTCGGGGGTGTGGTCATCGTTGCCGCACTCACCTGGAGTGTACTGGTTTCTAGACGATCACGACACCGTTCTGTACGTCGGTAAAGCCAAGGATTTAAAAAATAGAATTCAATCGTATAAACTCTGGCAAGGAACTACCGGCAAAACTCGTCGTTTGGTTTTTCATGCTAAATTCTTGAAGCATCAGGTGTTGGATAGTGAGCTAGAAGCTCTGCTTGTAGAAGCTGAACTTATTCGCACGCATCAGCCACAGTACAACATTTTATTAAAAGACGATAAAACACCACTTTATGTCCAAATCACAGACGATTTGTATCCAAGGGTCATCACAATTCGTAAAAAAGAAGTGGAAAAGTTTAAAATTCATGGTAAAGTCTTCGGCCCTTTTCCAAGTGGCTTTAAAGTAAAGGAAGTACTTCACATTGCTCGAAGAATTTTCCCATACTGTAATGCACCTAGAAATGCGCTGTATGGAAAACCAGAAAATAAACCGTGTTTTGATTATCATTTAGATCTATGTAATGGAGCCTGCATTGGTGAAGTCACACCCGAAGAATATGCCGCTACGATTGATCAGCTGAAACTTTTCTTGCGAGGAAAGAAAAAAGAAGTGATTAGGACAATTGAGGCTGAAATGAAAGAAGCCTCAGACAATGAAAAATATGAGTATGCGGCAGATTTACGAGACAGAATTTCGTTAATTAAAGAAGTGACTGAAAAACGATATCAGCTTCGCCCTGAACTCACTTTACCCAACTTAAAGGAATCTTTACGCGCTGAAGGCCTAATTTATTTACGACGACTACTTTCAACTCACTTCAATTTACCAAAGACGTATCCACTTACTAGAATTGAAGGTTATGACGTGAGTAACATTCAAGGCACAAATGCCACTGTTGCCATGCCGGTTTTTATTAATGGCCAAGCCGCCAAAGATCAATATCGATTGTTTAATATTAAAACATTAGACACACCAAATGACTTTGCCATGATGCAAGAAGCACTGACTCGTCGTCAGAACCATTTAGAATGGGGAGCCCCAAATTTAATTTTAATTGACGGTGGTAAAGGGCAACTCAGAGCTGCCTTAAAAGTTTGGCAATGGCACTGTCCGGTGATTTCTATTGCGAAAAAACCAGATCGAATTATTATTCCCTACTATGACGATACGAAACAAGAATCTGCCAGCAGAAAAAAATCAGAAAAAAAGAAGTCAGAACCAACTGTTGTCCCATTAGAAGAACCAAACAAAAACCTGAGATTCCTGAAATATCACGAACTCAGACTTCCGGAGCAACATCCTGCCTTGGTTTTACTTCAACAAGTCAGAGATGAATCTCATCGATTCTCCAAGTTTCAACATACTCGAATGCGCGACCGAAGTATGTTAGAGTAATCGCATGGGATTTATTAAATCAATTATCATTACCCTGATTTCAATTTTTCTGTTGGCGACTATCGTACCGTCAATCACTTACACCAGCTGGGCAACTCTCTTGATTGCCAGTATTGTGCTGACATTCCTTCAGAAAATCGTTCGTCCAATTCTGAAGATTCTCTTCTTACCAATTAATATTATTACGTTGGGTCTCTTTTCTTGGATCATCAATGTGCTCATCCTGTGGATGGCCATGTTTATCGTGCCTGGCTTTCACATTAGCAACTTAATTATTGGCAGTTATCATCTAGGAAGTATTTTTAGTCTCTTGCTGGTATCTTTTGCATTGAGCCTATTTGAATCCTTAATTGATCTGGTTATCTAGTTGATAGCATAGAAGGGCAAAAGAGGTATAATACGCTCATGTCTAAAAAACTCAGTGCTATCCTTTTCTTGTTGGGCATTTTTTGTGCCTTGACCAGCTTCTCCAGTCCAGCCTTTGCGGCCTCACCGGTCCCAGCTGTAAAGAAGGTGAGTCCAACTCCCAGCCCTTCAGACATCCCGGTTGTTGCCACCACTTCGGCAATCGCCACGGAGAGTGCAGTTGCTACTCCAGCAGCTCAAGTTGAACAAGTCATACAACAGAAAAATGACAAAGACATTACGGAAACCACGAGTAAGCAGAAAGATAAGCTAGTTGAAATTTTGGATCAGAATCCGATCCAACCTGCTTCCTGGTACAACTTCTTACAACATGGCGTCCGCCGAGCAATTTCCAATGGGGTACCAGCAAACATTATTGTCTTAATTCTGTTGTTTCCAGTGATCACATCCGTCATTTCATTCTCACGCCACGTAGTCGGGTTGAAAGGCTTTGGTGTTTACACTCCAGCAGTTTTAGCTGTGGCTTTTGTATCTACCGGAATTGTGAATGGAATCCTGTTGTTTGTAATCGTACTACTTGCCGCTATGTTCATGAGAAAGCTACTCAGCAGATTAAACTTACAGTATTTGCCCAGAACGGCCATGTTACTCTGGGGCGTTTCCATCGTCACACTGGTTGTTTTAATGGCTGCTTCCTTCTCACAATTTAGCAACTTATTTATTATTAATATTTTCCCATTATTAATCATCATGTTGTTAACTGAGAACTTTATGGAATCACAACTGGCGAGTAGTCAGTCAGAAGCTCTTCAGTTAACGCTAGAGACGTTGCTGACAGCAGTTGTTTGTTCTCTCATTATTAGTTCTGATCTCGTCCAAAAATACGTCATTCTTCAACCAGAACTGACATTACTTATCGTGGCAGTGGTGAACATCATCGTTGGCCGATACTCTGGATTGAGACTCTTGGAATGGATCAGATTTCGCTCAGTAATTGAATAATCATTCTATGCCAAAAGCACGCGATTTATTGGGCATGAACGCCCGCAACCAGCTTTATACTTCACTCAATTCCAGTAATGCAAAGCGTTTTGGAACCTCAAAGTACGCTACGAAAATTTTGCTAGAAGGCAAGAATATTCCTACTGCCAAAGTCTTTGGGATTTTGGGAACGAATGAAGACGTCAAAGACTTTCCGTGGGAAACCATGGAGAAAAATTTTGTGGTGAAACCCTCAAATGGAAACGGTGGAAAAGGAATTGCCATTTTTAGAACCCAACAACCTGACAAGCAGCATTGGCTAGATGCCATTGGCCAATCCTGGAGTCTTGATGACATTAAACTGCACTGTGCAGACATTTTGGAGGGTGAGTACAGTACCTATGGTGCTAACCCAACCATCATTGTGGAAGAGCGCGTTCCTATTCATTCGAAATTTTTAAAGTATGTTTATAAAGGTACTCCAGATATCCGAGTGATTGTTTTTAATCACGTCCCAGTCATGTCCATGCTGCGCTTACCTACCAAAGAATCAGAAGGTAAAGCCAACTTACACCAGGGAGCAATTGCTGTTGGAATTGATATGTTTTCAGGTGTCACAACCTTTGCCATTACGGGTGACGGCACACCCATTTCAGTATTGCCCGATTCAAAGAGAAAATTAAATGGCATCAAAATTCCATCTTGGAAACAGGCATTAGAAATCGCTGTTCAAGCTGCTGATGCCGCCGGCTTAGTTTTCTGTGGTGTCGACCTGTTTATTCATGAAGAAAAAGGTCCCATGGTGGTGGAACTCAATGCTAATCCGGGACTTTCTATTCAACTGGCAAATCACGCCGGGCTGAGAAGACGACTTGAAAGAGTAGCTGACATTACGGTGTTGAATCCAGAGCACGGTGTGCGTATTGGGCAAGCACTTTTTGCAGAAAACTATTCCGATAAAATTAAAGCTGAAGAAGGCTTAGTAATTATCTCTCCTTTTGAAACAGTGACATTAACGGGAGACAACAAAGTAAAAGAAGAAGTTCCCGCACTGATTAATACTGGTCGATTTAGAAGTGCCATTTCCAGTGATTTAGCAAAGAAATTAGGCCTAATCGATCTCGATGATTTACTCTGGTACCAACAAGAAAAAGAAGAAGGGAAAGTACCCGTTATTGAAGTGAATTTCAAACTCAAAGATAGAAGATCAACCGGCGCGATGGTAGTTTCTAAATCACTTAACAAGTCAAAATACCAATTAGAAATTGGACGCAATGATCTCAAAGGATTCTTAGTAGGAGAAGGAGAATGAGCGATCTACTCACAGATTTGATCCCAACCAACTTTCAAACTGAAAAAGTGAAATTTTTTCAAGATTTTTCGTACAATCCACAACTCACTTACGTTCGCACATTTACCAAAGCAGAGCTTACTCGTTGGGGAAAACCAAACGCAGAGCTAACTAAACATGCCGAGAAAATGCTCAAGGCATACGTGCCAATCACCGAACAAGAAACGTATGTTGATGAAGAATACATTTTACAAAAGATTGAATTATTTAACCAAATGTACCATGTCAAAGAACCAATCATTGCCAGTTTTTCCAAACAACAGGTAACCAAATGCAGGGTTAATGGTAACCATATTTACTTTCAGCTACCAATTCGTTACACGGCCAGTAAACTAGCCGACTTACTTCGTCACGAACTTGAAACGCACGTGTTACGTTTTCTCAACAATCAACAACAAGATTGGGGAGCCAAGAAAATTGATGGAATTAGCTTTAGAAAAACAGAAGAAGGACTAGCTGGATTACACACCCACTTATTAAGAAAAGATAAAGTCATTCGCAAAAGTTACTTAACTTACTTGGCTGTTTCTACCGCGCAAAAAGCTTCATTCTCAGAAGTATTTCGTGTGATGCGAGAACAAAAAGTTTCACCGGAAACATCCTGGAATATTGCTTTGCGAACAAAACGTGGAGTTGAGGATACATCACAACCAGGTGGACTGACCAAAGATATTAGTTATCTTGAAGGTAGTGTGCTCGTTTGGCAGTGGCTTATGAAATCAGGCAATCACGCTAAAGATTTATATATCGGCAGAATTGGACTGGCTGACCTTCCAGATTTCCTTCCCATGGCAAAAAAAGAGAATCTCGTTTATCCTCACTTCTTAGATGACTATGAGCAGTATATTTCACACATGGATGAGATTGGAAAAGTAAATCACTTTGACCAACTCACATTTACATATGACGGAACAAACACACCTTAACGCCAGCTCTCGAATCATGTTTGAAGAAGCTCAAAAAATGGGTATCTCTTGTCAGACATTTGGCGATCACGAAACAGTTTTAATGAAATTGGACAACCTACAATGGTTCGTGCGTGGTTCAAGAACGTCAGCTCAATCTTCCGTTGGAAAAACCATCGCTGATTACAAGCCGCTTACTAAAAAAATCCTGACCGCCTCAAACCTTCCAACTGCAAAAGGGATAGTTGTTCGTTCGGTTGACGATCTTGATCAACTAAAAGACTTTCACTTTCCCGTCGTGATGAAGCCGCTAGCAGAGAGACATGGCAAAGGTGTTGTGGTCGGTGTAAAAGACATTCCGGCCGTGGAAGAAGAGCTTAAAAAAAGTGATCAAGCAATGTTGATAGAAGAGTCACTCAAAGGAACTGAATACCGCATCATCTGTGTAAACTACAAATTTGTGGCAGCGGCATTTAGAAAACCTGCACACGTAGTTGGAGATGGCAAAAGGACCATTCAAGAACTCGTGACAGAAAAGAATAAACATCCATGGAGAGGTGAGGGTCATAGTAACAACCTCAGTCTGATTCAAATTGACGAGATCGTGATGGCAAATTTAGCAGAACAAAGCATGACATTGGACAGCGTTCCATCTGCAAAACAAGAAGTGTTACTTCGAAAAACGGCTAATCTTTCTACTGGAGGAGAAGCATGGGATGTTTCAGCTGATGTATCTGACGAAAATAAAAAACTATTTGAGGACATCGCCAAAGCATGCGATTTGAATGTGGCTGGAATCGATATGATGTGTCAAAACCTGACAGATCCAATCACTAAACAGTCACAAGCTGGAGTGATTGAAGTCAATGCGTCTCCAGGCTTAAGGATGCATCATTATCCAATGCAGGGTCAACCTATCAATGTAGCGAAAATCATTTTAGAGTTTGTTATTTCAAAGGAAAAAGTATGCCAAAGTTAGACGCAAATTATTTTTATGTGAATACAAAGCTAGGTGGAAGTAAGAAACGTGACGAAGTGGTCTCCTTTAGTGTGCAACTGGTTTTAGCTGAAGCAGAAAAGTTGGGCATGAAGGTGGAACACATTACCGGAACAGAAATGTTTCAGCTTGAGTGGAATGGGAAAACGACCTATTTTCACGACAGAATTCCACTCAAAACAAGTGAGTTTGCAGTCACCACATGTATGGATAAACACTTAACAAAAATCTTCTTAGACCGTGCCGGAATTCAGTCACCAAAAGGATATTTAATTGAACAGTCGGATGATGAAGCGTATCAAAAACAAGTTTTTGATGCCTTGCAAAAACCATTAGTTGTGAAGCCCACTCGTGCCAGTCACGGAGATGGAATTACTCTAGGTGTTACTGATTTTGAAACCTATAAAATGGCTATTCAAAAGGCAATGACCGCTCGAGATTATGCAGATAGTGCTGTCGAAATTGAAGAAGAATTTACCGGAAAAGAGTACCGTATCACGGTCTCACAAGAAAAAATCATTGGCGTGATGCATCGTATTCCAGCAAACATTGTTGGCAATGGTGTTTCCACCATTACCGAACTAGTCAAAGAAAAGAATCAACATCCCTTCAGAAATTTATTTGGCGATAACGTGTACCAAGTCTATGGCAAATTGATTCTAGATGACGATGCCATCACCATCTTAAAGGAACAAGGCTTCACGCCAGATACAGTACTTCCAAAAGATCAAAAAGCCAACATTAAAAAAGTCTCAAATATGATGGCTGGTGGCGATGCCATCGATTTAACACCTGATATTCATCCATCAGTGCGAGAAATTTGTTTGAAAACCATTCAGGCTATTCCTGGATTGAGTATTGCCGGTATCGACTTTATGACCAAGGATTTGTTTGCTGAACAAACACCAGACACCTACCGAATTGTAGAAGTAAATCATAATGCTGAATTTGGCATTCATCACTTTCCAATGATTGGTGAGCCACAAAATGCGGCTCGTGAATTTTTAACGATTTTGTTTCCTGAATTAAAAGATCGGAAAGAATAATATGACAGAACTGAACCTTGCACCATTTGGCATCACCCGGTCTGAAAAAGTGGTCTGGCGCTTTCCTGAACAAGCTAAAGATGTTCTAGAAAACATTAAGAGTAAATCACTTAGAAAGTTCTTACGAAACGCAAAGGAAGCACTTGCCACTAAGTCTATACGATATGAATATAAGGTATTAAGTGATCAGGATTTTATTGATTGGTTGCCATATTACACTGAAAAGATGACAGAGAACGGATATCAAATTATTGCATCTACAGAGTGGTTACAAAAAAAACGTGACGCCGGGTTAACCGTGGAAGGCATGTTTTTTTATAAAGATGACAAACTCGTGGGAACCGGTATTTTCACCAAGGATCAATCAGAAAAAGCCACATTTGCGTTTAAAGCGAGTGATCGAATTGATTTAAGTAATGAAGCAAATTCATCATTAGGAGCAGTCATTGATTACCTCTTTCTAGATGAAATGGTGCAAAAACAAGTCAAAATTATTTCAGCTGGCAGATCAAAAAATGCTTTTGGCGTATTAAACAGTTTTGGTTATTTAGACTATAAACTGCGTTTTGGCTATCAGCCATCTGTTGATCCACTGTCACCATTACTAGAAACGGTGCCTGTCAATGAACAAGGCGTGATTCTTTTTTATGGACTAAAAGATAATAAGTTAGCACTCTACGAATTCAAGCCCAAAGGTTTTGAAATTCAGTTTGAACAAGCTCGCTTTGCCACACCAGAGTTGCCATTCGTGGTGATTGAGTATTAAATTTCTCAAGTAATTTGCTTCCATCTGTTAAAATAGCATGATGTCTAAAAAAGTTGCCCTAGGGATGTCCGGAGGAGTCGATTCCTCACTGTCTGCTCATTTTTTAAAAGAGCAAGGTTTTGACGTAACTGGTGTCTACTTAGAATGCTGGCGCGCTCCTGGCTGCCGAACAGAAGAAGATCGAAAAGATGCACTGGCTGTGGCCCTACAATTAGACATTCCTTTCCAGGTTTTAGACTTCAAGCAAGCTTACAAAGACAAAGTAGTTGAGTATTTTTTTGACGAGTATCAAAAAGGCAGAACTCCAAATCCAGATGTAATGTGCAACAAAGAAATTAAATTTGGCCTCTTTTATGATTGGGCGATGGCAAATGGATTTGATTACATTGCGACTGGCCACTATGCCCAAGTTAGTCCCACATTTCAATTAATGACTTCTAAAGATCAACATAAAGATCAGACGTATTTTCTATATCGAATGAAGAAAGAGCAGTTGAAGCATGTCTTGTTTCCAGTTGGCCATTTAACCAAGCCAGAGGTAAGAAAAGAAGCTGAAGCCCGCAAACTGGCAGTGGCGAGCAAGAAAGATTCTGTTGGAATTTGTTTTATTGGAGATATCAATGTCCACGAGTTCTTGAAAGAACGTCTAGGCGAAAATCCTGGGAAAGTCGTAGATACGGCTGGAAATGTGATTGGTGAACATCAAGGATTGTGGTTTTACACAGTAGGACAGCGCCACGGCTTTACGATATTTCCGAAAACAATGATTGAGCAAAGTGACGGCACCAAAATAGATAAACACAATATTCCACCTTTTTATGTGATTCGCAAAAATCCAAAACAGAATGAGCTGGTAGTTGGTTTTGGAGCGGAAACCTATCAAGCAGATTTCACTGTCAAAGATATTCATTGGATTATTACCGAACCTGTAACCACATCACTACTCGTCAGAATTCGTCACACTGGTCAGCTCTTTCCTTGCCAAGTAGAGAAGAGCGAAAATGAATTGAAAGTTACTTTAGATGAATCAGTTCAAGGTATTGCGGAAGGTCAATCAGCCGTTTTTTACACCCCGACTCCTGATTCCAAAGACGAAACCTACATTTGTTTAGGTGGCGGTGTGATCACGCTTTAGTGACACTATCGAACAATTCTTCAGGCTTGTTTTTTTTGTACTAATTATTATGATACTGATATCATTTGATTTATTAAAGTTCGACACACTTATGAAATACCTTCTCTTCATTTTTTTCTTCATCAGCGGCTTTTTTCTTTTCTCATCACCAGCATCCGCAACCCTATCATTTAATGGCGGCGACTATACCAACATGTGTGGCAGCGGCTTAGCAGCCACAAATCACGCTTGCAGTGGCAGTTGTAATCCCACCACCGGCGTCTGTTCAAATTCTGGCAATACTGTGGTCAAATTTATCTGTGATGGCAGAGTAAATCAATGTAACCAAAATGAGTCAGCCTTTGCTTCTTCTCAATCCTTAGATTATCCAGGAACCAATAAATCAGTCGCAATTGTCGTTTTCAACAAGACTTGCCGACAAAATGGTGCCTGGATTTGTACAGATAATGACATGAAAGATTATATGGTTTGGTACTCTGGATCTACTCAGGGATCAGCTACAACTCAAACAACCTCCACAACTACCAACACTTGCAGTGACCAACAGCTTGTCCTCATCCAGTTCCAAAGACCTGGAGCAAATAGTTGGATGGGTGGAAGTAGTTTCACCAATCAAAACATTCAAAGAAATGAACAGATCAACGTCAACTGTTTCGCCAAGAATGGCACCGCGCTATTGAGCGGTGGCTATATCGATATGACTGATCCATATGGCAGAAGTAGAAGAGTTTCAGATACTTCCGAGCTTAGAAACTTTACAGTTGATACGAGTGGCACGTACTCATTTACTTGTCGATCAGCTACGATCAACCAGTGTACCAGTGGCGACTCATTCCAAGTCCAAGGCACGAATCCACCAACTCCAACACCCATTCAAAGTCAGCCACCCCAATATATTCCGTCACCCACTCCTCAACAAAGTTCCTGTGATAATCTGGAAATTGTGAGTGGCAACAACAGTCTCGTTCCCGCCACTGTTGTCTTGAGAGCTCGCGGAAGTGACAACAAGGGAAGTATCCAGCGCTATCGATATTACTTTGGAGACGGCCAACAAGCTGAAACAGATAAAGCAGAAATTACTCATCAATACAACGTTTCCGGCAGTCTCGTGGCTCGAGTAGATGTCAAGGATAGTAAAGGAAATTGGAAAACAAGTTCTAACTGTGAAACAACTGTCACCGTTCAATCCGCTCCTGTTGAGTCATTTAAATCCGATTGTTCAAACATTTACATTACGGCAGATAACAGTAGTCGAGCACCAAGTACTGTCAAATACGAAGTCAGTGGATACGATAACAAAGGCAGTATTCAGGCCTATCGCTTGGATTTCGGAAACGGCATCGTTAAAGAGGGAAATGGTCGTACATTTGAACAAAAATACATGCAAGCCGGAACCTATGAAGTTCGCGGGTATGTTAAAAATAGCCAAGGAAACTGGGTCGGCGGAGATGATAGCTGTCACAAGACAGTCACTATTGGCTCCTCAACTCCGTTAACCTCCCAACCTTCAACTGGCACTCCAACCATGTTGCCAATTGCCGGTGCGGTGAGTGGTGTGATTGGACTTTCCGTTCAGGCACTGAAGAAGCGGTTTGCTACTACATTGTGAAAAAAATAGCGATTACTCTCATTCCAATTTTACTGGTCATTTTTTGTATCGTTTCTTTGCTGGCGACATTTGGACCAATCATGCTGGTCGAAAGTGAGTATCAGTATCACAAAGCCTTGAATAACACCTTCCACGTCAATAATTTGCAGGCGTTAGTAGTTCCCAAGTTCAATATCGACTTTTCAACAAGCAAAAACAAAAATTACGGCATGACTATTCCCAAGTTGTACATGGATGAACCAATCATTTTTAATGTAGACCCACAGAATAGGCCGGCCTATATGGCAGCCCTAAAACATGGCATTGCACAGGCTGCAGGCACGAATTTACCAGGCTATCCAGGCTTGGGCTACTACTTTGCTCATTCCTCGAGTGCGGAATCTGTGAGCCAGTACAACGCCGTTTTTTACTTGCTCGGTAAACTCGAGAAAGGGGATGAGGTGGACATCTGGAGAGATGGCGAAAGGTATCAGTACACCGTCTATGACACCAAAATTACCACCCCAGAGGACGTTAGCTTCTTACAACCACCTACCGATGACTCAGAAATTATTGTTCTGCAGACCTGCTGGCCGCCTGGAACGACGTTAAAAAGACTACTCGTGTTTGCGAAGAGAAGTTAAAAACGAGAACTAGGCCACTTTAAAGACATCTGGAATTTCAGTGATTCCTGCTTGAGCAGCTTTTGAGCGAATTGCTCCAACTTTAGCGCTATCCATAATAAAACCTTGGGCTTGATCAAGTTGTGTCCTGAGGAAGTTTCGCATTGATCGAACTGCAGCAACTCGATTCTTGGTTGAAGGCACTGACTCTTGAAGAGTGCGATCATCTTTGTTGGCGACTTCCTCGGTAATCTGATCTTTATACGTTTCCTTATTGAACTCCTTTGGCACTTCTGCACTCGCGTAGTCTTCTTCTTTTAGACCTTCTGCCTTGCCCATATCCTCAAGCATTCCCAATATTCTGGTTAAAACTCGGAATTCAGTGTTCAATTTTTGATAGTCTGCCGCAAATTTGCGAATGTTTTCTGTCAGTAATCTTCTTTGTGGTTCCTGGAAATCTCCTGGAGCAGATAATCTATTTAGGACAAGTAATGAATTGGCCACGTAGTTTTGCTGGCCAGACTCTTGGGTAATATAGTAGAGCATTCGCTTTTCTTTACTTAGATCATTGGCATCTGCTTGATGAACAATTTCGCCCAATTTAAGAAGCTGGATTTCGACACCTGCAAAGTGCTTGCCATCTTCATCAGGAACTAGGGTGAATATTTCTGCAATCTTTGCTATTTTTTGAGGATCGCTAAGTGTTTCAAGGAAATCATCTGGTCCAAGGTATCCATACTCTTGCAAGACTTTATTAGCATGTGACAAATTCAATTTTACTTTAAGTTCGCTTTCAGGGAGTTGAGGAATCTCAGGAATACGGCTATTTGGGTTTTCATGGTGGGAATCGATCATATGGTCATATACTGACTTTTAGGAGAAAAATATTCAAGTAGTAAATACTTCTAACAAATGCATATCTACCCTTTGACATTTACTAAGAATTTGTTATTATAACAACTCTTCAAGAAACAAGTCCTTTACGGGAAACTATTTCTCCAAAAAAAACAGTATTTTTGATTAGAGACCATATCGGTTTCTATTTTTTGGCGTCTGCATGAGTTCGCTCATGAAGAATGAATGCCCCTTAACAAGTAAAGAATTCTATTAATGTATATAGCAATGCATATAGAATCATCTGAAATAGACATGGTGGTAGAACCTGAAGTCATCTAGCCTTAAAAACTAGGTGCTTGGATTGTTCTATCGCCATATTAAATTTAATTTAAGATGGTAAGAAAGTACAATCCGTTTAATTTCTTTTTTTTAGTAAAGAGCTAATTCAAACTTAAAAATTTTTTTTGAGAGTTTGATCCTGGCTCAGGATGAACGCTGGCGGTGTGCCTTAAGC
>CAZNOF010000010.1:0-24692 GCA_964574595.1 uncultured Pseudomonadales bacterium
TAAAACAGAAGTTTCCGAAATTTCCGATGAGGGTTCGATTCCCCCTGGGAGCACAGCTTTATTTTTCGAGGAAACTAAACTGGGGGTTTGTTAACAGTTCATTAGTCAGAATATCTGCATACATCTGATTCGCTAGGGCTGAGCTATGTTGCTCACTCTTTGAGACTGCAAAGAATCTCCAAGGATCTGACCAATATTTTTTATATTCTGGTAATTTTTTGCCTTCAGCCGAAGATACTGTTCGCAACCCATTTTTTTGTAGAGCACTGTTGTACACAGCAAACTCTGGTTCTGAATCATCGTAATCTGTTGCGGAAAAATAGATTCCATTCTTTGGGTAACCAACCGCTACGTAGTTTAAGACACACAGATTTACTGAGTTTTTGAAGGAGTCGGAAACAGATCTTTCATAATAACCTGGATCATGCAGCTCCATTTCATAGTCATAGTACACAGCATTCCCACCTATCTTAGACACACATTGATGAATAATTGTTGAATACTGATCTGGCAGGTATCTGGCCTTCAGGTTCAACATGAGATCATTTTCAATTAACACAAAAATATAGGCATCAATATGTCTTGTTCGACTGATATCTTGATATTTCAAATAATTATCTAAGGCACTATCACCAATCTGGGCCAAAGAAATGACTTTTGTCTTACGATACCGATTCAGCTTTTTTTCAAGCAAAACTGAAACTCGCTGATCTTCCTTTATTCCTGTTCCCCAAACGAATGAATCACCAATCACAGCCACCACATATTCACCAGTCGACGCTCCTAAGACCCTTGTTTCGGTTGATGCAGAAACAGATTGCGCTTCTGAATCAAGCAACTGCACAATATCCTGAGATCGTTTGCCAAAGGACTCGAGTGGTGTATCTTTTCCAGCGGGAAAGTAACCAAAGACAACACTCTTCCCATAAAAAAGTTTATCAAAGAAAAACAACTCACCAATACGAAGAGCGGCAAAAATACTCAATGCTAAAGAAAGAAATACCAATGGTACGAGCAAGGTTTTCTTTTGAAATAACTTCATGCTTTAGTAATACACAAAAAAAGCCTCTGGTTGAAGAGGCTTTTTTTTACGAAATCTTTTCTTTTATTTTCGTTCAAAATCAGCATAAATGACTTCTGCAGTCACTGATTTGTAATCACACATCTCATTCTCACTAAACACGATTTTCAGTTCGCGCTCAGCATCGCTCTCACTTGAGGAAGCGTGAATTAAATTGAGTTGTTGACTCATACTGTAGTCACCACGAATGGAACCAGCTTCAGCTTCTCGGCCAGAAGTAGTACCCACTAATTTGCGGATGGTTTTGACAGCATCAATTCCTTCCCAAGCCATAGCTACGATTGGCATAGAACCCATAAAAGACTTTAAATCTTTGAAGAAAGACTTGTCTTTGTGTTCTACGTACCAGTCAGATAACTGTTCATCAGAAAGTTGGACCATTTTCAGGGCCACTAATTTTAAGCCTTTGCGCTCAAATCGAGAGATAATCTCTCCGATTAAGCCACGTTGTAAACCATCTGGTTTTACTAATACGGCGCTTCGTTGCATTGCCATATTGCCTCCTTATAAATATTTACTACTAATTACGAACTAATTTTTCAAATCGCTTGGCGTCTTTGAATGGACCGATGATGGCGAATCGCAATTCATCTGCCTTGATCACTTCTTTGGCAATGTGGTTGACATCTTCCAGAGTGACCGCCATGTATTTTTCCATCAACTCTTCTGGCGTTTCCACTTGATTTAAGAGCAGCTTCTTCATTCCAAAGTATTGTGCAACACTCTCACTATCTTCCAGGTCCAGTACAAATTTGCCAGATACAAACTCTTTGGCTTTATGCAGTTCGGCTTCAGTAATTGGTTTCTTGCCATTCACCACTGCCATAAACTCCGCAATCGTTACTTCAGCAGCTTCGTCTACTCTCTTAGGATCAACTCCGGCAGAGCCGCCAAATGTGCCTACGTCATGATAAAACTCGGCATCAGTATGGACGTAGTAACACAGTCCTCGCTTCTCGCGCACTTCTGTAAATAACCGAGAACTCATTCCGCCACCTAAAATCACGCTCAGCAGCGTTAAAGCATGTCTGTATTTATTGTTTCGATCAATAGCTGGGAAGCCAAGCACAAAGTGGGCCTGTTCTGTCTCGCGGTGCTCAACATGCAACTTCTTAGAAAGGACTACGTCCTTACCAAGATGCTTGGTGAAGGATTCGGCATGTCTCTCCCCTGGGTTCCCTTTGGCAAATAACTTTTCAATCAGCTTTAAGGTATCTGCATCTTTCAGCACCTTTTCATCTCCAGATAAAATTAAGACGACATTTTTCAGTCCATACCATTTCTTCAGATACTCTTCAAAATCTGCTTTGGTTAAACCAGTCACAGATTCTTTCGTCCCAATCACGTCGTGCCCCAAACCCTCTTCTGAAAAAAACATTTGTTCAAATAGATTACTAATATGACTGGCAGGCATATCAGAATACATATTAATCTCTTCTACTATGACACCTTTCTCACGATCGATGTCTTCTTGCAAGAGTTTTGGAGTCAGCAACATGTCGGAAACAACATCTAAAGCCAACCTGACTTTCGTAGAAGCAGCTTTAACGTAATACCCAGTGAACTCTTTACTTGTAAAGGCGTTAAAACGGGCACCTACGGCATCAACGGCTGAAGACAGCGCATGAGCATCTGGGTAATTTGCCGTGCCCTTAAAAACCATGTGCTCTAAAAAGTGAGAGACACCCCACCACTTCTTTGGTTCATAGCGGGAGCCAGTATTGACCAGCGCCAAAACAGTGACGGATTCAATAGAAGCCATCGGTACACGGATAATGGTGAGCCCACTTGGGAGCTCGTCGATGAGATGTTCTAACATGAAGGTTATTCTAGCAGACAAAATTGCATGGTGGGTGCCAAACGCTGACCTACACTGCATAGACAAAGAGTTCTAAAAACGATTGAAACAGCGGCAAAACGGCTTTTTATTCACGATTCGGCTAGTTGCTAAACCGTCACATTAAAAAGCGTTTAAATGGATTAGGCGGTTTTCTGGGGCTGAACTTTTGTTAATTTTTCTTCTCTCGATCAGATATCTGTACTCAAGTGAAAAATAGATACCAGTATTTTCTCGAGTATTTATTTACCCAAAAAGAGCATTTCGGCAATTTCAAATTGCTGATGTTGAGCTTATCTCAGCGATACCAACTTTTTTGAAAACAGAAAGATTCAGACTTTGAGCGATCATTCTGTTGGTAAAAGCAAATAGCAATCAGGTTATTGAGATGTCACTTGGCTAAATTTAAACCACATTGTCGGCCCTACCCCTCATATGAGTGACTTAATGGGAAAATGTAAAAACGAAATTAACCCGAATTTACAGAGTACATTTTGTATTTTTGATTTGTACTCTAACTACATTTTTACTCGCATTTTCAGATATATAGATGTACTCAATTTTTAAAATAGATAAATTTATTTTTGTTATTTGTTCGGAAATGAGAAAAGTATATAATAATTATTTTATTGGCGGATTGAGATCTAATCAGTTCAGTAAGATTCTCTCTCATTAGGGAACCGCTCATCTCTTTGAGATCGACATATCCCTGAAGCTGCCTATACGTCCAGGCAAAATAATCAGATACGTACTATTCAAATAAAATCTCTTGAGAAAGATCGTCATTTTTCAGGCTAAAAACACAAAAACAGACTCCACTCTTATTCATTTCTAAAAAAATTTGCCGATTTTCGAGCTCTCACAAGCTTGATTTTGCTCACATGGCTAAAAATCATTTTACTTACGGGTTTTATTAGTTTTTACGACAAACTGCCTCTTGCAAAATAAGAAAAATAATCCAACAATTAGTTCCTAATTCGTGATATTGATTTTTAACCACACGAAAGCACCTTAACAATCTAACTATTAACTAGAAATTTCATAATATTTCATGCTATTTATGCGGAAATCGATCGTACCAGACTCATCTGTTCGGTATATTTTCGCATTTAAAGTGTTAAATCTTTTCAAAATCTCCGGAGAAGGCAGATGATATTTATTATTTTTACCAGCGCTAATGACAATTACTTCGGGTGAAATTATGTTTAATAACTCGATGGAATTACTCGTTTTAGAGCCATGGTGCGCAGCTTTCCAGATTTGAATATGGTTTAACAGAGTGTTTTTTAGTATTGCTAACTCCCCTTCTCGACCCAGGTCTCCAGTCAAGAGTATTGAGGTATGATAAATAGTGACAAAAAGACTGATTGATCCATCATTAGTATCACCGTACTCGACGGTTTCCGCCTGGTTTACGGCCGATAATTGTGTTTCGGATAGGTTGTCAAAGAGAAGATTTCTATCTCCAATTGACGCGTTTGGGAAGAGAATTTGAGCCTGAATATGTGGGGAAACTGTGAAGTGATCATTTTTCTGCGGAAGGATGATAGTTGTACCCTCTTTTTCTTTTTGATGAAGCAAATTGAGAAATGTTTGATATGTTTGAGTGTTGGTGACTCTTGCTTCAATGAGAAATGTGTTAACTTTGTATTTTGGAAGAATGTTTAGGAATCCCGCAAGGTGATCAGCATCAGGGTGAGTTAAAACAACTGTCTCTAAAATATGATCGCCGATAGGCAGATGATCTCGCAGACAGTCTAAAACTTTTGAGTCAGGACCGGAGTCAATTAAAAGCTGCTTATCCCCTTCTGTTATGAGAATAGCGTCGCCTTGACCTACGTCACAAAAGATAAGATGTGCGTTCGAGTCTGGCCAGGCATTCCATATCAAGTAGGATGCAGATAATAAAATTACAAGCAGTTGGACAGTCCGAGTGTTAATTTTAATAGCCATATGAATTGGATTGACGAAGGTACCTTTTATGGTAAATACGGCTTCCTATTATGAATAAAGTGATCAAACAATAACCCAAAACCATAATCTCCAGGCTGGGTTTGTAGTGTATGGAAAAAGCGAGTCTCGCAAGCCCACTTATTTCCGCATTAAATACAAGAATCGGGCCTTTTATGAGTGGAGTAATGTACGGGATAATGGGAATAAAGAGTTGACCAATCAACCAATAGCCCACTCCCAGT
Source organism: uncultured Pseudomonadales bacterium (assembly GCA_964574595.1). Lineage (GTDB taxonomy): Bacteria > Patescibacteriota > Microgenomatia > UBA1400 > PJMF01 > CAZNOF01. The sequence goes on from CAZNOF010000010.1 coordinate 5,114, forward strand.
ACGAGAATAACAGGCAAAATCCAACTGATGCAAAGGTTAGAAACCGGAGCAAGCAGCTGGATCTCGCCAAAATAGTAGAAAATGAGTGGACAAGCGAGCAATTGAACAGCAATCGGTGTCCAGATGAGCTTGGCTACTCTTCTCTGCTGATGTTTGGCTAGAAAGAAGAAGCTGTTTTCCAAACTCTGAGGAGCTTTTCTGAAGAGGTTGAGCGCAATGGCAGCTATGACTGAAAATTGAAAACCTATGTCATGAATTGCGAAAGGATTCACTAACAGGATGAGCAGGCTACTCAAGAGGAGCCTGTATACTGGCAGAATTGGTCGGTAAAAAACCCTCATTGATGAATAGTCAATGAAACTGGCAACAACCACCCGCTGCAAAGCCACTGGGTAACCGACGAGGATGACATAGATCGTCCCGGTCACCAAAGAGATAATTTCTAGTTCTTTTTTTCTGTACGGAAAATATTTTGCATACAGAGAAAAAGAATGAATAGTTAGACTGAACGCAAAACTTGAAACAGAAAGTAAGAATGGGAGACCCGCTAAACGAATTTGTTCTTTCAATGAAGGGCTTACTTGTAAGGCCTGACCAAAAACGAGGCCAAAAATCAAGCCTCCATCCTCTTTTCCCAAGTAAGAGAAGATCTCTTGACTACGGGAATAGAACAGAAAACTCACATTATTCACTAGATTAGCTAGCCGAGTGTTTAACGAAGCCTCGGTGTTTTTTTTTGCAACTTTTACATTCCTAATCAATATTTTTTGACTAGAATAATCTTTAGCATTTGCATACTTCACTTTGCCAGTAATGGTCAGGGTATCCCCTGCTCTCCAGGTTTCGCATGAGGGAATAGCTGACCTTGCCTCATAAAACCAGATGTAGCAGTCTGATGCAGTTGCTCTTTGAATAACCCAAACCTTCTGCGAAAAGACCAGATCTTCACCCCTGATATCTTCCGACCTCTTAATAGATTGTCGCGAATAATGAAATAATATTAATAATACTAAAAATATCGAAAAGAACATGAATTTCACTATATTTTCACCATTTCTTTTATTTTCTCAAAAAGGCTCTGCCCAACTACCTTTTTTGTCACTAATTCATCAACTGTTTCGTATGGACGAGCTGAAATGATCTTTTCCGCTAACTTTTCCCCAATACCGGGCAATCCATCCAGTTGTCCTGCTGATGCAGAATTAATTGAAATTGGCGCGTCTGATAACGATATTGTTGATTCTGAACTGACTGTAGTGTCGGTTTCCTTTTGGTAGGGTGGAAAATAGATCTTTTCACCCTCTTTGACTTTCTCCGCCAGATTCATCTCTTTCTGAATAAAATCCGAATCAGCGAAGCTCGTTAATCCCCCTGCTTGCTCCATTGCATTGAATACACGAGCATCTGTTGGAACTTCGTATAAGCCCGGCTTTTTAACAGCTCCTGAGACGTATACAACTAGCTTTGCAGGAGCGGAGGCAACCGACGTTTGATAGTTATTAGTCAGACTTTCACTCACAGGTGTGGAGCTGAGATCAGTTAGAGGATGAGGCAATGTTGGATGCAAGACAGCTTGGTAATACAAAAAGGAACTAGCTAGCAGCCCTGAGACACCTACCACAAGGCAAAGCACCCCAATCAGCAACTGAGCACGGTTTTTCAAAGAAGAAATTCTTTCGACAATAGCTGAGATGAACTCATTCATGCTCTGAGCATAAGATTGGAATCTGAACTAAAGCGTGACAAGAGTTATTTCGTAACAAGACTCACAATTTTACCTGGAACACAGATTTCTTTGACAATCTCTTTTCCTTCAAGCCATTTTTTGACAGACTCGAGTTCTTTGGCTTGATTGATAACGTCTTTTTGTGACAACTCTTTTAATCCTGGCAAAACCAGTTGACCACGGAGCTTGCCGTTTACTTGAACAGGGAGGATGATTTCTTCTTCCTGAGCGAGCTCCGGAATGTACTTTGGCCACGGTTGTAAGTGAATGGAGTCACTCTTGAGTAACTTAGCATTCCCACGTAGTGACTGATACAAATCTTCAGCCATAAATGGGGCTGTAGGAGCAAGCATTCTTAAGAAGATTTGGATTTCTTCTGCATCAAGCGCAGACTTCTCTTTTTTTACGGCATCTTCCCAGCTATTTGTGAAGATCATTACTGCAGCAATAGAAGTATTAAATTTCAGCGCTGGCACATCTTCAGTTACTTTTTTCAAGGCTTGATGAAGTTTTCGCTTCAGTCCTTCAGAGCCTGAATTCACAGTCATTTTTTCATTCTGGCTCACTAGTCTATGAATGCGCTGTAAGAGACGATAAATCCCAATTACACTGCCTGTATCCCACGGTTTATCAGCCTCCAATGGACCCATAAACATCTCGTAAATTCTTAATGTATCTGCTCCGTACTTTTGAATAATCTCATCCGGGTTAATCACATTGCCTTTACTCTTACTCATTTTTTTGCCATCTGGTCCTAAAATCATTCCTTGATGTCGCATCTTCATAAATGGTTCATCAAACTTTAAATAGCCTTCATCACGCAAAAATTTAGTAAAGAATCGAGAATACAAAAGATGAAGCACAATATGTTCCGGACCAATCAGGTATAAATCAACAGGCAACCATTTAGCCAGTTGCTTAGGATCAGCAAACATTTGAGGATTTCTGGAATCCACATATCGCAAGAAGTACCAACTAGAGTCGACAAACGTATCCATGGTGTCACACTCTGGAGTCCATCCCTTACCATACAGTTTCTCAGTTCGTTCAAAGAACTCTTTAGAGCTCTTCAAAGGAGATTCGCCAAAAGGTTTGAAATCAACATCAGTAGGAAGCAGCCATGGTAGATGTTCCTCTTTTACTGGATGAGGCTGGCCATTTGGATCATAAACAATTGGAATTGGAGCTCCCCAGTATCGCTGTCGTGAGATCAACCAATCTCGCAACTTGTACGTTGTTTGCCATCTTGAGAATCCCTCTTTAATCATCCAGTCAGCCATGGCTGACTTGCCATCTCCCCAGGCTGGTTGGCCATCAAAAGAGCCTGAGTTCATCAGTAGTCCGTCAGCTTCAATCGCTTTTTCTCCTGATTTAACAAGCTTATTTAATTTTTCGTCTTCATATTTAACAACTTGAATAATAGGTAATTGGAACTTCTTAGCAAAAGCAAAGTCTCGCGTGTCATGTGCTGGTACACCCATCACAATAGCGGTACCAACGTTTGATAAAACATAATCAGCAATAAACAATGGCACTTCAGCGCCATTTACCGGGTTAATTACTACTAATCCAGTGTTCACGCCGGTCTTATCCTTCTCTCCAACTCTGCGCTCTTCTTCAGTCTTTTTGAAGGCCTGATCCATATAACGCTGAACTTGTGATAAGTGATCTTTTGAAATCAATTTCTCTAGCTTCATGGACTGGAATTTTTCCGGAGCTATCACCAAGAATGTCGTTCCAAAGACTGTTTCCCAGAACTTCGTCCAGACGGTTAAAGTCACATCAGCATTTTTCAGTTTAAAGTCGATGTTTAAACCTTTACTCTTGCCTATCCAATTGCGCTGCTGTTGGCGAGTTGGCTCTGGCCAGTCTACCGTATCTAAACCAGACAATAACTCATCTTGGTACTCGGTAATTTTGAAGTACCACTGCTTCAACTCTTTCTGAATAACTTGACTACCACATCGCTCACATTTACCGTTAACAACTTGCTCGTTAGCTAGTACGGTCTGATCAGTTGGGCACCAGTTAACTCGCCCATTACCCTGATAGGCCAGGCCTTTTTTATACAATTGCAAGAAGATCCATTGAGTCCATTTATAGTATTCCGGATGGTTAGTCGCTGTTTCGTTCGCCCAGTCGTAAGAGATTCCCAAGCGTTGAATCTGCTTACGGAAGGTATTAATAGCATTTTTCGTTGTCTCAGCAGGATGGATACCTGTTTTTATCGCATAGTTTTCGGCTGGAAGACCAAAAGCATCCCAACCAACTGGGAAAAAGACGTTTTTGCCATTCATTCTCTTATATCGAGCGAGAATATCTAAAGCAGTCTTTGACTCCACATGTCCAACGTGTAAACCAGATCCCGAAGGGTAAGCAAAGGCAAAAAGTAGATATTCTTTATCTTTACGCGAAACATCTTGCTTTTCTGAGCTTTGAAAGAGTTGCCACTCATGCCATTGTTTCTGCCATTTTTCTTCTGATTTTGTGTGGTTGTAGATGTGATCTACCATATATTTCCTTTAAAAAAAAATCCCCTCTCTGGGGATTCATTATGCCAATCTGGATCCCTCCCGTTTCTTAGCGGATGAAAAGAAGAGAAAGAGATAAACACATTTGTTTGGACATAGTGATAGTGAGTATAGCATAAAAAAGAAGATATTTTCACCTATTCTAGCAATGTTTGGGTAAAAATTTAATTCCCGCATGATTAACGAAATATTATCGCATGATCTGGTTTTCATATTGAAAGATAATTCATGCATTCGATATTAATAGATCAATATGTATTTATATACTCACAATCGAGCTGCATAAAATACCACCCGAAACCACGAAACCCGCTTCGCAAGGATGCCCAAATAAATACCATGCGGGAATTTGCAAGAAAGAAAAGTATGCGCGTGAAACAAAAAATTACTTAAAAAGTGAGGAGAAAAGTACCAATAACTCTCTACCAGGCTTAAGGCTACTGTCTCCATATGATGAAGGATGTTGATTTAACTCAATTATTTCGAATAAACGATCAAGAAGCGAAAATATTTGCAATTTAAATTGATCACTGGCGGATGAAAAGGATATTTTTTTCTCTATCAGTTCAGTTATTTGATTGCTAACTCCAGATAGAAGGTCGGATTCACTATTTTTTTGCAAATAATAATTTACGAAGGCATTTGGATCCCCCATTTGCCAGCTCCCTACACTCATTACTGCAACCAATGAAAAGAACCGTCGACGTAGCTGCGATAAGAGCTCATCGGAGAGCGGGCTTTGGGAAAAGAAGGTTCTAGGTCCCAACTCTATCAGCTCTCGCCGTAACAAGGCTTTAAGCGGCCTCACCTTTGTGTCTGTATTAGTTACTCCGGGATATAAAAGAACTATGCAACCATGATCGAAACTCTCTTTTCGTACTGAAAAGTACTCCTCATCGACCCAAGCGCGTCCAATCGCGCTAATTGATATTTGAGCTTGTTTACCAACATAGCTGACCGAAATAAGTCGTTGTTTCAACAAGTGAGCAATCAACCCTCTTCTCCCCCCGTCACTTAATTCTGGCCAAAGGAATTTCAAGTGTGTGTAATGAATTGGCTTTCCAGATAAGGCGTAACTAAAAACTAATAATTTGCGAGAATTTATTTTCATATCAATACAAGTCAAAGCTAAACATTTTTTCTCTTATACACATATGGGTATTTGTAATGCCAAACCTACCACAAAACAGAGCGTCCACGCCAGTAACTTAATCAAATCACTTCCGGAACCAGATCACAGACAATAACTCACACCAAATGTGTTTAATTTTTTATAAAATATATTATGGTGAATTAAACATAACACAATCATAGAAAAATGTGGATAACCTGTGGATTATTTTTTTAAAAAAATTATTCTCAGAAAAAATCTGCCTAACCATAGCTGTTTTTCCCCGCAACGTTCAAACGAAACCTCGTCTGCAGATCTTTTATTTCAGCAAATATTCAGTAAAATGATGGATCTTCACTCGTTTCACGATGATTTTTCAGGTGTGAATTTCTGACTCTTCTCACTTCACTTTTTGGAAAAATAGAGTTTGCAATGTTGTTTTAAAGCTGCTTCAATAGTTAAGTATGCAAAAATTTATTTCATCGCTCGTCAAACCCGTTAGTACCATTAGTACTGTGATTCTTTTTGCAGCTACGGCACTTGTACCCTTAATTATTTTGCCAATTGGTGACAACTTCCTTATAGATAGTAAGATGGGCTTTATTTTTGGCTTAGCCTTTATCATTGGCTTACTGTGGACCATCATTACATTAGCTCGTCGATCACTTCAGGTCACCCTCTCACCATTTGTAGTGCCATTAGCGTTGATTGGTGTCTCCACCATCGTCTCAATTATTTTTAACCAAACCACATTGCCATTAGCGCAACTCTATGGATTTGGTGGAGTCTACATCTCCTTTGTATTAATCAGTTTAATTGCTCCTTCATTAATAGAAGAGAAACACGGCAAACTGTTTACCTTTGGATTAGTCTTGTCAGCCATCCTTTTAAGTTTGACTGCCGGAGCTGAATACTTACAAGCTGGGCCATCCCGATTCTTTAACACCGTTTTAAAAACTCAGTTCCCTTCTTCTCCAATCTTCTCTTTGGCTAGCTCACCATTAATTGCTGCCGAAGTGTTAGCGATTACATTGGTAGCTTGTATCGTTCACATCATTTTAAATAAGAAGAAGGCTAACCCTCTCTTTATTTTGGGTGGCATCATTAGTGTCTTGGGATTGGGAGTCAATATTGTTGCCTTAATTGAAGCAAGTAAGACATCTCCACTCTTATTGCCATACTCAGCGACTAGCTCTATCGCCTTAGACGTAATGAAAAGTGGTAAGAATGCCATTATTGGTGTGGGACCAGACAACTTCTTACAAACATACTTACAACTGAAACCTGTATGGTTGAACATCACACCATATTGGAATCTCCAGTTCTCACAAGGAAGTAACTTCCCATTGAGTATCTTGGTAACTTTAGGATTAGTAGGCTTATTCGCCTGGATCTTACTCGTTATTAAAGTTATTCAAACCGCTTTCAAGTCAACAAATGAAGGGAAAGTGATTGCTGCAGCCGTAATTACAGGTTTGGTTATTGAGTTATTACTGCCAGTTAACCCTGTTATCTTGGCTGTGCAAGCTCTCGGCTTGGTCTTCTGGACAGTTACTGAAAAAGCTCGCTTAAAGGATATTCAACTCCATGCCTTTACCGTTCAAGTCACCAAATCTGGTGCAGACGTCCAACGCGTTCCAAAACACAGTAACTTAATGGTCTACTTGATGACCTCAGTGAGTGGCATTCTCCTGCTCCTCTCTCTCTGGTTCTGGGTTGGTCCTTACTTTGTTGGTCAGTTCTTCATGTTCAGAGCAACCACAGCCACCTTGAATAACAATGCTGTTGAAACCTACAACTTCCAACAAAAGGCTATTCAATATAACCCTTACATGGCGAGTTACCGACGTTCATACAGTAATACCAACATGGCTATCGCTTTAGCTCTGTCTCAAGCCAAAGAAGCCACTGATGCAGAAAAAGGCCAGGTTGTAACCTTAGTTGAGCAAGCAATTCGTGAAGCTAAGACCTCAACCGTCTTAGAACCTGCCAATAGTACCAACTGGTTAAACTTGGGTCGAATCTACAGTAATTTGATCGGAACTGCCGACAATGCTGATAGCTTTACCATTCAAGCCTACTCTCAAGCAGTTGCCTCTGCCCCAACAGATCCAATTTTGAACTTAGAGGCCGGTGGTGTCTTATATAGAGTTAAGATGTTTAACCAAGCGGTTCAGGTGTTTGAGAAGACTGCTAACTTGAAACCAGATTGGCCAAATGCTTACTACAACTTGGCTAATGCCTATCGAGAAAACAAAGAACCAGAGAGAGCTGTTGCTGCCTATCAGCAGACACTCAATATTCTTCAATCTCAAGGTAAAGGCGATACACCAGACTACACCAAGGTGAAGAGTGAGTTAGAGGAGTTACAAAAGAACGCTAACCAATCTCAGGTACAGAGTAATAACACTCCAGCGGCTCCAGCAGCCACTCCAGTACCAAGTAAGAAACCAGTTGCTAGTCCAAGCGCCCTTTTAGCTCCAACTGCTTCTAGTTCAACACAATTGAACACCACAGAAGGTGGCTTACCACTTAACTAACCGAAATTTGAAGATTGAGAAGGCCTTCTTGAGTAATCAAGGAGGCTTTTTATTTAACTAGGTCTGCTAATGCTTCTTTAAGTTCTTCCATGCCATCCTTGGTCACTGAACTAAAGAAGTAGACACCTTGTTGTAACGTATGATCAGCCACTGGATCTAAGACTTTGGCGATTTCTGTCTTCATCTCAGGGGTGTAGAGGTCTGTTTTGGAAACACTGACAAGATACTGCTTTTTATCTAAACCATCACCATAACTAATCAGTTCCTGGCGGAGAGCCTGATACTGATCTAAAAAGAGCTTGGCTTTTTCTTGATCAGAAAGGTTCTCATCAAACAACTGATCCTCGGGAATAGCCAGAATGAACAGTAAAATCTTGCTTGCTTGAACGTGTCGTAAGAAGGCGTAACCTAACCCCTTGCCTTCACTTGCTCCAGAGATGATACCTGGAATATCTGCTAAGACGATATCGCCTTTGGTGACAGACATCACGCCCAGGTTTGGCTCAAGAGTAGTAAATGGGTAGTTGGCAATCTTAGGATTGGCTTTTGTGACGATAGATAACAAGGTACTCTTGCCAGCATTAGGAAAACCAACCAATCCAATATCAGCAAGGAGTCTCAGTTCAAAAAAGACCTCTTTTTGCTCACCAAATGTGCCATATTCGGCTTCTTCTGGCGTTGTGTTAGTGGAACCCTTAAATGCTACATTTCCCCTGCCACCAAAGCCACCTTGAGCCAATAAAATTTGTTGACCATCTTCTAATAAATTCGCTAACAAAACTTTTGGAACGGTTTTCAAGTTCACATTTTTAATGGAATCAGAACGGTGAACACCCATACTTTCATCATCAGTATTTTGTCCAAAATCTTGGACATTTTCTTGAGGTTGAACGTGTTTTTCAGCACCCGTAGTCATCACCGTTTCATCGTCCTCAGAGTCCTCTTCTTCGTCATCTGCAACTTCATTAGCTGGCCATTCGTCCACAGGAATCATTTGGTCAGCAGGTCTTAAAGGAACCATCCCACCGGTTTTGGGAACTTGAAACTTCTTGAAGTAAATTCGTGGATCAACATCACCTTCTCTATCTTGGTGTAATCGACGGTTGTGACTTGATTTATTTTCGGCTAAAAGCCACACAACCGTACCAACTGGCACTTCTAAAATCAAATCCTCACCTTTTTTTCCAATCATCTTGTCGGCACCACCAGCTTGACCTGGCTCGGCATGAAACTCTTTGACTCCTGAAAAATGCTGAAGCGTGTTCATTCCCTTGGTTGCTCTCAAGTAGACGTTGCCACCATTGCCGCCATTGCCACCATCTGGGCCACCCTTCGGCATGAATTTTTGGCGCAAGAAAGACACTCGGCCATTGCCGCCATCTCCACCACGTACTTTGAGTTTCACAAGATCGAACATATCCGTAATTATACCCGCTAGAGGAAGGAATCCCTATAGTGAATAAAAAAATGCCGTATATGGTATACTTTTGATCATGAACGAAACCAATCCAAACCCCGTAGAAACACTCAATCTTGTTATAGATTCAATGAAGAAAAACAGCGACCTCCCAGTACTGGAAGCAAAAGTAACTGCAGAAAAAGCCGCCCTAGAAGATACTGAAAAGGCACTCTCAGCCCTTCTGTCTGGTCCTGTCACGGAACCAATGACTCTGAATTTTAACGTCAGCAAGAAGCTTATGGCTACCCTGACCGACACAAAGAACCTGCCAGGCATCTCAGTGACTGATGAATGGAAAGCCACAAAAATGGAGCGTGTCATGATTGATGATATGGCTGAATCTGGCCAACTCTGCAAAAAAGTCACCCATGCTGGCAACACCAACTACTTACTCATCACTTTGAGAGAAGGTAAAGTGGAGAGCGTCAAAATTACGGCCGAAAAACCTGTTGAACCACCTAAAAATACTGAGGTAGCTTCCGCCAATCCAGGTGAAGGAACCCAGTCCAAACTCGCCTCTCTTCTGAGAAAATATAAGATTGTTCGGTAATTTGCTTCTTTGTTTGCTCTTTATGTGACTTTTATTGAGTCTTCTGGTATAATACTCGAACGCCTGAAACCTCATTGTTTTGAGCCTATTACTTTCAATATCCAAAGAGAACTTTATGTCAAACGATATTCGTAACATTGCTATTATTGCCCACGTTGACCACGGGAAGACTACCTTAGTGGACTGGATGTTGAAGCAGACCCACACTTTTCGTGATAACCAGGCAGAGATGAGTCAAACCACCATTCTCGACTCCAATGATTTGGAAAGAGAAAAAGGTATTACCATTTTAGCTAAGAACACTTCTGTCGAGTACTTTTCTAACGTCACTAATCAACAATACAAGATTAACATTATCGATACACCAGGCCACGCGGACTTTGCTGGCGAGGTGGAACGCGTGTTAGGTATGGCTGATGGCGCAGTTTTGTTGGTCGACGCGGCTGAAGGTCCATTACCACAAACCAAGTTCGTGATGAAGAAAGCCATCGAGTTGAAACTGAAATTGATTGTTTTAATCAACAAAGTTGATAAACCACACGCTAACATTCCAGATACGCTTCTCCAGATGGAAAACATGGTTTTAAACCAAGCTGAAGATCCATCATATTTAGAGTTCCCAGTTATTTACGCCGTTGGTTTACACGGAAAAGCTTGGGATCACAATCCAACTGCTGCAGAAATTGCAGAACCAGGCGATTTAAAGCCTTTATTTGAAAAAATCATTAACTACGTTCCATCTGCTAGAACAGATGACACTGCTCCATTCCAGATGTTGATCTCCACATTGGAAGCAGATCCATACTTAGGTAAGTTATGTAACGGTCGTATTAAACGCGGGACACTCCACGTTGGTGACCGAGTCACAATTATGACTGAAGAAGAAGGTGCCAAAGGTAGTTACAAAGTAGAAAAACTCTTTACTTCTTCTGGTTTAGTCAAAGTTCCTGTTCAAGAAGCCAAGAGTGGTGACATCGTTTCCATCGCTGGTATTCACGAACTGACTATTGGTCAAACCGTCTGTGACCCAGATCATTTAGAAGCCTTACCTTCTCCAAGTATCACTGAACCAACTCTGAAAATCACCATCGGACCTAACACCTCCCCAATGGCCGGCAAGGAAGGTAAATTCTTAACTTCTCGCCAGATTCATGAGCGTTTGATGGCTGAAAAGGAAACCAACTTAGGTTTACGCATTAACCAACAAACTGATAGTTTTGGTTTTGATGTCTCTGGACGTGGCGAGCTCCATCTTGCTGTCTTGATTGAAACCATGCGTCGAGAAGGTTACGAAATTGAAGTCAGTAAACCACAAGTTATTTACAAAGAAATTGATGGTGTAAAACATGAACCTTACAGTGAAGTTACTATCGATGTACCAGATGAATTTGTAGGTGTAGTCAACGCTGAATTCGCTCGTCGCCGCGGAATGTTAACTGATCAACGCAGTACCGGTAAAGGTGAAACAAGAATGGTATTTGAGATCAGTGAGAACAACTTACTCGGAACCAGAAGTGTCTTGATGACCGAGACTCGTGGTACCTTAATCATGAATCCTCTTTCCATTGGCTATCGACCAGCCGTCACTGGCTTCATTCAACTCCGCAATGGTGTGCTTATCTCAACTGATGCTGGCAAATCTGCTACCTACGGTTTAGATAATGCTCAACAACGTGGTGCTCTGTTTGTAGGTGTCGGTGAAGATGTCTACGAAGGAATGATCATTGGCTTAAACTCCAGAGATCAGGACATGGAAATCAGTGTTACGAAAGTCAAGAAAAGTACCAACGTCCGTTCTGCCACCAAAGACATGGGTACCTACTTAACTCCACCAATTCGTTACGCTCTTGAGCAATCACTCGACTTCTTAGCCGATGATGAACTGCTTGAAGTCGTTCCATCCACTTTGCGTTTACGCAAAAAATGGTTGAAAATGGCTGAGAGAACCAAACACGCCAAGAGAAGTAACTAAGACTTCTTCGAGTTCCCGCTGACATGTTTCCTCGAAAAATGCTATCTTAATAGCTAATGATTTCGCGCGGATTTTCCCTCAAGAAAATGTTCCCGAAGCCTTGGCGTCGAGCTGTGGTGCTCATTGCCGGACTTTTCCTCTTGGCAGTAGTTCCAGGTGCCTACTTCGCCTTAAAAAACCCAACGGCTGCTCAGGCCTCTTGGTTTGACACGAACTGGGGCTTTCGAAAAAAAATTCCTATTACCACCCACTCTTCTCCTGAAACGAACGTCTATTTTTCTGTCACTGTTGACACCTCGGATGCGACCAAATTTCAGGCAGACTGTGGTGACATGCGTTTCACTGATACCTACGGTAAAGTTTTAAAATACTTTATCGTGTCTGGCTGTGGCTCAGGATCTACTGTAACCCACGTCCTCGTCCCTACCTTTCCGGCTGGTGTTCAAAACTTCTATATGTACTACGGGAATCCATCAGCAGCAAATGGGTTTTCAGCAGCAGATTTTGCTACTGCGGCTACCGTCACTGTTGGGTCGGTTGCAGCAGAAGAAAGTGGTGCTAACCCAGTAGCCTATTGGAATTTTGATGAAGGCTCAGGAACCACGGCTCATGACTTAACCCCAAATGGCAATAACGGCATATTAGGTCCCGGCGATGCTATTCCCACTTGGGGCTCAAAAGACCTGTGTGTAAGTGAGAAATGTCTCTTTTTTGATGGCACAAACGATGTGATATCAGGTAGTACAAATAGCTCATTAAAGGTTCAATCGAGTACCTTATCCGGTTGGGTAAAAATGAACTCCTTTGCTGGAGCAAATCATAAGATGATTGCTAGCTATGCAAATAACATAACTGCATCTGGAGTTGAATGGGGTGTAAATAACAGTGGGTACCTCAGTTTTGCCTACAACGACGGCTCCGTCCGTGGCTGGTATGAAGATACGGCTACACCATTGCAACCCGCCAAATGGTACTACGTCAGCATTGTGTGGGATAAAACGGCCGGTCAAGTCAAATTTTATGTCAACGGAAATCTCTCGAGCACTGTTACGACTACGACAGGCACTATCGTATATGGAAGTGAAACACTCCTGATTGGCTACCAGAGCCAGAATGATTTTCTGAATGGCTGGATTGATGAATTGCGGATTTATAGCTACAGTCAATCTGCAGCACAAGTCCGGGCCGGATACCTCTCAGCATTAAACAATGTGGGAAACTCCACAGTCATTGGCTCAGGTACTCAGCGATTTCTTTCAGAAGGCCTGGTTGGATATTGGAAAATGGATGAATCATCTGGGGTTACAAAAAACTGTTCAGCTGCTCCATTCGCCGACTCATCTGGCAATGGAAATAATGGAAAATCCTGTCCATCAACGACAGGTCCTGATGGAGGGGCTGTTGGCAAATTTGGAAAGGCAGTCAATTTCGATGGATCAAACGACTATATAGATGTTGCAAACACCTCACTCTTGCACCCTGGTGATACTTTTACCTTATCTGCCTGGGTAAAACGAAGTTCCACTGGTACATTCGACGCAATTTTTGGGACTACCACAAATGATTATCAGCTTGCCTTCGTCAATGACAATATAAAGGTATCCAAGCAGTCTATTGGAGATGTCTTTATCAGTACGAATACCTATACAGACACAACAAATTGGCATCACATTGTGGCTGTAAAGAACGGTTCCGTTTCCACAAAAGTGTATTATGACGGTGTTGAAATTCCTGGTACGTACGCAGACAAAACGATTACCGCCGGCTCGAGTTCAATTTACATTGGTGGTGACGGGAATGGTGGAGATATTTTCTCTGGATCAATCGATGAGGCTAGAATCTATAACCGGGCACTCTCTCCTCAAGAAGTTCGCCAATTATATAACTTTGCACCTGATGCTGTAGGATACTGGCCGCTTGATGAAAAAACTGGATCTGTTGCACTTGATCGCTCTATATTTGGGAACACCGGAACGTTGGGAAATACCCCTGTCAGGTTACCAGGGAAAGTTGGCAATGCAGTTGATTTTGAATCAAGCAGTTCTCAAGACATTACTGTTCCCGACAGTTCAAGTTTATCAATTACTGGCAATTTAACGCTCTCTGCCTGGATTAAACCTGAATCCACCACCGCAGCAACTACCTTCTCAATTGCCGGGAAAACATCTAGCTACTGGATGGTGCAGTATGGCGATGAAATCAGAGTCTATATCGGTAGCAGTTCAAATTACGTCACCACCAATAGTACGAACTTAGTCACTGGTACTTGGTATCACGTGAGTGGCGTTTACGATGCCAATGCTCAGACAGTCACCATTTACGTCAACGGTGTGGCCCAGGCTGCCACAACGACTGGCACAATCCCTGCTTCTATTTCTGACGGTTCTGACAGTTTCAATATTGGGAGTGGCGCGGGAACTCCTGTCACTCTAACTAGAGGTACTACAACAACCGAAACAAGTTCTGATGGTTTCGGCACTGGCAATTACACAACTTCCTCATTCACTCCTCCAAGTAACAGTTTGTTAGTCGTTACAGTTGGAGCAATGGGAGATAACAGTACAGCTGATATCGCTTCTTGTTTAACAATTAGTGATAGTCAGGGCCTAACCTGGACAAGCCGCGTTGCCTCTTCTAACACCAATTCATGGGCAATAGGTGCCAGAACCTGGACGGCTCCCGTTACCACAGGAACTTCTATGACTGTTACGACTTCTTGCGGAGGAACAAATATCTATACCTACAAAGTCAGAGTCACACCCTACACCGGCTACAATACCTCATCTCCCACTGGCGGTACCGCATCAGATGGCAATGGTCCTGGGGATGGTTCATTTACCATAACATTATCTGGTAGTCCGGCTTCGACATCAGAAGTATTAGCGTCAATCTTTATCGACCGTGATAATGGAACTGCCCACAATGTGACACCTGGTACTGGCTGGACGGAAATTAGTGACGATAGCAATAACTCAGATGTTATGGAGTCTCAAGTAAGAACTGGCTCTACATCAACCTCAGTGACTTGGAATGACGTCCAGCAACAACCTACTCCAGGCTATAAATCAGTCGGACAGGCCGTGGAAATAAACGCTGGCACGAGCGGTGGCAGTAATTATTACGATGGGGTGATTGATGATGTAAAAGTGTATGACTACGCCAGAAGTCCATCCCAGGAAATTGAAGATATGAATGGCAGTCACCCGCTCGGTGGATCACCAATTGGTTCACAACTCATCTACGCTAAACTCGATGAACAGACCGGCAGCATCCAACATAACTCTGGCAATGGCGGCGGCGCATATGATGCCACCAGTAGTGGCCCAACTTGGACGAGTGGCTCATCCTGCAAAGTTAATGGCTGTATGGTATTTTCGACAAACAATGACGTGATTACTTGGGGAGACGTAGCTTTCACAGACAGTTTAGCTACCTTCTCCACCTCGTTCTGGATGAACCCTTCTTCTTTAGGAACCAACCGCAACATCATTTCAAAAGCGAATATCACTACCCAGCGAGTCTTTGAAATCAAAACTGATACCAGCACTTCTAGTGAAATCCAAGTCATGATTGCCTCAGGCTCAACAGACACAAGTAATTACTGTACAACTGCTGGCCTAGGTTTAGCAGTTTCAACTTGGCAGCATCTTGCGATTGTGTACGATGGTTCGCAAGTTGCCACAAGCCGAGTCAAAGTCTACAAGAACGGCAAGTCAATTCCATGCAATGTAACAGGCACTATTCCCACGAGCTTTGTAGCGGCGGGAACCACCAGTAATTTGAAATTAGGTCAAGGTGACGACACAATAAATCCACTCTGGAGTACGTATGATGAAGTAAAAATCTATAATGCGGCTCTTACTTCAGACCAAGTTGCTATCGATTATAACTTTGGTTCGGCTAGTACCAACGGAGTTCTGGGTACTACGGAGGCGGCGGATATTAACATCGATGGGGCTGGAAGTAACCCTGTGGGTTATTGGAACTTTGACGACAGGTATGGCACCTCAGCTAAGGATAAAAGTGGCAATAATTTTACTGGCACACTCAACAACGGACCTAAATGGGTGCCTGGGAAAGTAGGTTCAGCAATCAGTTTTGACGGAGTTGATGATTATGTCAGCGTGCCAGATAACGCTGCTCTCCGCCCTACAGGGGCTATTTCAGTAGAATTCTGGGTTAAGTTCAATACCACGAATGCTAATAACTATATTTACAACAAAGAAGGTACTAACACTGGATATGGCTTTTATTTAGACCCCAGCTCTTCCCTACATCCGTATATTCGCGTTGGAGGAAATTGGTCAGATATGACAGGGCCCACCGCAGTAACAAACCAGTGGTATTACATCTCTCAAACCTTTGATGGAACGACTCATAAATTTTACATTAATGGGGTCTTGTATACCTCTGAAGCAATTAGCGGCAGTATTACGCAAGAAGTTGGCGTTCCGCTTTGGATCGGCAAAGAGTGTAGTGGTTGCACTCCTGGTTTCTATATCAATGGAATTATTGATGACTTTAAAATCTATAACTATGCTCGCACTGTCGGCCAGATTGCCTATGACTACAACCGCGGCGCCCCCCTAGCCTGGTGGAAAGTGGATGAATGTCAAGGAAGTAGTTTGAATGATTCGTCTGGGAATGGCTCTATCGGGACAGTAACTATTGGAGGTTCTGGAAGCATCACTGCCCTGGGGAGTTGTGTATCCGGAACCAGCACAAATGCTTGGTATGCCGGTAGAACTGGAAAATTTAACTCTGCTCTGGCGATAGATGGTGATGACGCTGTTACGATGGGAAACCCAACAACGCTGCAAATGGAACGCACAGACCCCAGAACTTTTTCTATTTGGTTTAAAACAACAGTAAATGGGGCAACGACATTGTTGTCTAAGCAAGCCAACTCTGCACCATTTGCCGGATATAATTTGCAACTTGGTGGAGTGGGAGCCATTGACTTTCAACTGGTAAACACATATTCCACAAACACGCTCGAACTCAGAACTACCACGGATACCCATTACTATGATGGAAATTGGCACATGGCTACCGTAACCTATGACGGGTCAAGTAACCCTACTGGCGTAAAGATTTATTTTGATGGGAAGAGTCAGCCGCTCACCATCGCGAATCAATCGCTATCCGCTTCTATTGCCACGTCTGCAAGCTTTTACTTAGGGTCTAGAGGTGGTTCAGGCCAGGTACTTGTCGGCCAAATTGATGATACCAGAATCTATCCTTACGCCATGTCTGCCAACCAAGTTAAAAAGCTCTACAATGACGGAGCAGCCGTCTATTATGGTCCAGACACAGGCGCCCCGTAATTACAACTTTCCTCGAAAAATGGTATTGTGATAACGTTATGAAGTTCCGTGGGTTCTCCCCCAAGAAAAAACTCCCAAAGTCTTGGCGCAAAGCGTTTGTGATCATTGCAGCTTTATTTTTACTCGCGGTAATTCCTGGAGCGTACTTTGCTTTAAGAAATCCTAACGCCGCTCAGGCAGCCTGGTTTGACTCGAGTTGGAGTTACCGCCAACGAATTCCCATCACAGCACACACTTCTTCTGAGTCGAATGTTTACTTCACTGTGACAGTGAACACGTCCAACACAGCCAAGTTTCAGAGCAATTGTGGTGACATTCGATTTACTGATTCTGGTGCTAAAAACCTCAAGTACTTCATTGTTTCAGGTTGCACAACTTCCAGCACAGTGGTGCATGTACTGGTTCCCTCCTTCCCTTCCGGAGCACAAAATTTTTTCATGTATTACGGAAATCCATCTGCAAGTAATGGTGCTTCTGCTAGTGACTTTTCTACGGCAGCATCAGGCGTCACGGTTGGCTCTATCGCCAGTGAAGAAGTAGGCATGAATCCTGTTGCTTACTGGAAACTCAATGATGGGACAGGCACAACAACCCAAGATAGCTCGGTCAACAACAATGTTGGAACGCTCACAAATGGACCTGTTTGGCAATCAGAAGGCATGTGTGTCATTGGTAAATGTCTCTACCTAGATGGGACAAATGATTATGTGGTTATTGGAACTAAAGGGATATCTGCTACCGCCGGTAGTATCTCTGGCTGGGCAAAAAACCAATATTCTGGCAGTGAGCTTGGATATATTTTTGGCCATAGCAATGCAGGATCTAATCGGATTTATCTTTTCAGATATAGCAATGGGAACATTACGATTGGCCTAGGTGGGACGGCTGTTATCGACACGGGTGTACAAATGCCTGTCAATCAATGGAATTATTACACCCTAACTTGGGATAACGGGAACTATGCGGTGTACTTAGATGGGAAGCAAATTAAAACAGGCTCATACACAGGCCTCAGTTCCATCGGAGCAACGGCCCAAATAGGAACAGTCTCTCCAAATTATTGGAAGGGCTTTATTGATGAGTTGAAAGTCTACGGGTATGCGCGTTCTGCAGCCCAAATTCAGGCAGATTACAGTCTAGGAGCCGCAACAATGGGACTATCCTCGCAAGGTGCTTTGTCCACAGGACTGGTGGGTTACTGGAAAATGGATGAATCGAGCTGGACAGTGGACTGTACAACCGGCTCAGTTCTTGACTCTTCTGGAAATGGAAATAATGGAACTACTTGCCCTACCTCAACTGGTGCCACTGGAGGTGTCCTCGGTAAATTCGGGAATGCCGGACTATTTGATGGCAGTAACGATTATATAAATGTGACTGATACAACGGCGCTCAATCCAGGTACTTCAGACTTCACTGTTGCCTTCTGGACTAACCCCTCGGCGGTCACATCTGGCGCTTCCTTTCTTGGCAAAGGTTTTGCTGGAAATGGACCCGGCTATGGTCTAAGAATTTCAGGCTCGTCCCCCACCTTCTGGATGGCTGATGGCACAAACGTTACAGAAATTACTCATTCGCAAACTCTCGCTACTAGCACCTGGTATCACATTGTTGGCGTCAGGAAAAACAACGTCATGACTCTGTACGTAAACGGCGTGGCCGGGGCAACCACTGGCGCAGCCGCATACAATATCACCGTAAATGGTGGACAACCCTACTTGAACTTTGGTGCTAGATCAGGAGGTGGTGCAGGACTTTACAACGGAAAGCTTGACGAAGTCCGCATTTATGGTCGCGCCCTCTCTGCAGGAGAAGTTCAGCAGCTTTACAACTTTACTCCAGGTCCTGTTGGTGAGTGGCGATTTGAAGAAGGCAGTGGCTCGAGTGTGGCTGATACGAGTGGCAATGGCAGCACTGGTACCTGGAACGGCACACTGGGTAATCAATGGGCTCAAGGTAAATACGGCAAAGCGGGCGTGTTCAATGGTTCAGATAATTATGTAAATGTCAGCACGACCTCCTTTCCAAATCCAACGACCGCAATTACTCTGGAAAGTTGGGTCTATATCACGGCACATAAAAACTGGAATAACTTTATTTTCAGGGATGGCTGGTTCACAAATGGCAAAACCGCTTTTGATTTTTATTCCGATTCATCGGGAGTAGCCAGACTAGGAATTTCTACAAGTTCCTCCACTTCCTATGAAGCAGTTACACCTGCCCTAGCAACAGGAACCTGGTATCACCTGGCCGGCACATATGATGGTTCGAATATAAGAATGTACGTGAATGGCATTTTGCAAAGTACCACCGCAGCCTCTAATTTAACCTTCAGTACCATCTCAACACTAACGCTTTCTGAC
>CAZNOF010000010.1:24702-66728 GCA_964574595.1 uncultured Pseudomonadales bacterium
GATGATGTCAAAATTTACAACTATGCTCGCTCGGCTGCACAAATTCAGGAAGACATGCGTGGTACGGCACTTTCAACGGGAGTACTCAGTACAGTGGCTGGACCGGCAGGAGCAGGCAAACCATCTTCGGCAGTGGCTTACTGGAAATTTGATGAGGGCTATGGAACGACTACAAACAATTTCGGTTCAGCAAACAATGCGATTATTGGAACTCTCACCAATATGGCCTCCCCTGCTACATCCACTTCTGGTTGGACAAATGCTGGAAAAGTAAATAAAGCACTCAACTTTGATGGGTCCAATGATTATGTAACGATTCCTAGTTCCGCCTCCCTCTCTCCCGGCACAGGCGGATTCTCTGTCAGCGCCTGGATAAAAACGTCTGCCAGCTATTCAGGAGCAGTTGGCTGGATTTTCAGCAATTATGGATCTACTACCAATAACGTCTTTGGCATGGATATTTCAACTGCCAATAAACTAAGCTGTCTAGCCAGAGATGGATCAGCTAATCTTGTCCAACCAGTTCCTGCAGGAGCTGCCCTAAATGATGGTGCATGGCATCACGTCACATGCACGTACAGTGGTGGAACTCTAAACATGTATGTAGACGGAAAACAAACAGCCACCGCGACAAATACCAGCGTTGGCACAATCGACACAACCGGCTTGGCCAAAACAATTGGGACATACGCCAACTCGGTGGGTACCCAGAACTTTACCGGCCAAATTGACGAAGTGAAAGTCTACTCCTTTGCACTCACCCCAGACCAAGTTAACTCCGATTTTAACCAAAACCTCACTCAAAATTTTGGCGTTACTGAAACAAAAGAAGCTGCCAACGATCTGAGTGATGGAGCCGGAAATAACCCTATTGGTTACTGGCCATTTGACGAAAAAACTGGCTCTACAGCCAATGATAAGAGTGGAAATAATCGCGCAGCAACTCTCACCAACTTTAATTTTGACGCTACATCTGGTTGGATTCAGGGCAAGATCAATAGTGCACTCCATTACGATGGGACCAATGATTTAACTCAAGTGGCTAACTCGGCGTATAGTTTAGTAGGATCCGGGGATTTTACGATTAATACCTGGGTAAAGATTGACGCGATTTCTTCAAGTGTGAACGCTCGAATTTTGACTTACAAGCAAGACACCACAAACGGATATCACTTAGCCTTAGTAAGTAGTGGCAGTGGCACCTGTGCTTCTCGATTTATTTTTGAAGTAGATAAAGCTGGCACCTATTACGCCAGTGGCTGCTCCACCAGTAATGCAGCCGCCGTACCAAATACTTGGTACCACCTGACTGGTGTTTTCAATGGGACAACAAATACGGCAACTCTGTACATAAACGGAATTCCGCAAGTCGCTGGTTCCACCCAAAGTCTGGGACTTGGCGTGACGACCACATTAACTTGGGCAAGCCAGTCATCGGCCGGAACCAATCTCTTCAGCGGATCAATTGATGAAACAAAAGTCTACAACTATGTTCGATCTCAATCACAAATTTCTTACGACTACAATCGAGGTGCTCCAGTGACTTGGTGGAAACTAGACGAGTGCCAAGGTACCTCAGCTCGTGAATCTACCGGGAATGGAAATTCCGGCACAATTACCATCGGTGGCTCTGGCACTCAGACCAGCGCAGGAACCTGCAACACAAGCAGCACTGCTTGGGGAAACGGAGCAACTGGAAAATATAACGCCAGCCTGAACTTTGATGGCACAGATGACTATGTAGAAATACCTACCAACGCATCGACCCGCCTAGCAGATTCATTTTCACTCTCAGCTTGGGTTAATACGTCAACCCTCACGGGAAACGATCGTTGGATTATCAGTCAAGGTGATGCAGTGAAATCAAATTACTGGATGGATATGTGCGTGCCAGGTGGTGATTCTGGCTGCTCTTCACCTAACCTCCAATGTGGAGCTGGTTATGATGGCGGATCAGGTGTGAATTATGTGACTTACGATTTCCCAGTTTCCACGGCTACTTGGTATCACGTTACTTGCGTGATGGACGATGCTAACAACACGTTAAAGCTTTACCTGAATGGCAAGCTCGCCGCAACCAATGCCTCAGCCACAGTAGACCCTTCTACCACTACAAACACTGGCCCCATCCGAATTGGACGAGAGCGAGATACGTATGCATACTATTGGAACGGCAAAATTGATGATGTTCGTATATTTAATTACGCCTTATCACAGAATCAAGTCAATAAGCTCTACAATGAAAACGTCAGTGTCTTGTTTGGCCCAGCCACTGGCTCGCCGTAATTCCAATTTTCCTCGAAAAATGCTATGGTGAGTAGGTAATGAAACTACCTTCATTTGTGAAGCGATCTAGTAGAACGAAATCTCCTTGGTGCCGTACGATTCTTCTTATTGCAGCTCTAGTTCTCATTGCGGTTATTCCTGGTGTTTATTTTGCCCTCAGGAACCCTGATTTTGCCAAAGCTGCCATTTGGTATAACAATGCTTGGACATACCGGAAACAGGTCAATTTAACTGGCATTTCTTCGAGCCAAACGGACTTTCCAACCAAAATTACGGTGGATACCGCCACCCTCATCTCTGCCAATAAAATGCAATCAACTTGCGCTGATGTCCGGTTTGCTGATGCTAATGGCAAGCTCCTGCCCTACTGGATTGAAACTGGCACCAATGCTTGTAACACCGCCACCACCATTATCTGGGTAAAAGTTCCATCGGTCCCAACTACCGGTGCCACGATTTATTTTTATTACGGAAATTCTAATGCAGCCTCTGCTGCAAATGGCGATAACGTGTTTGATTTTTTTGATGATTTTAGCTCTGGAACACTCAATACCACGAAATGGACCACCAATGGAACAAACTCTAATAGTGCGGGAGAACAAACGATTACCACGGGTGCAATTTATACAAACACGGCCATTACTCCAACAACGCAAAACCGTATTTTTGAAGCTCGAGCCAAGTGGACTACCCTAGGAAGTTACTCTGGAATAGTCACTTCAAATACCAACTCTGTGAATGGCGGAAATGGAAACCTGAATAAGATGTCTGGATTATTTAGTAACGGAGTGACAAATATTCAACAAATGGCATTTGCAGGAGATGGATCTTCCGCAAGTTATAACGTAGTGAGTAATGTTCTTCAATACACACCCACCTCAAATACGTATTATTACACCGGATTTTTGTACGATGGGACAACAGTGAAATACTTACAAAACAGGACTGTAACTAATTCCTACGCCACTTCTGTTCAATACTCTCCCTTCGTAATTCTGGGATACTTTGCAGGCTCCCTTTCTGCAGCTGCGGATGGAACTGACTTGACTGTCGATTTCGTTGATGTTCGTAAATACGTAGCCACAGAACCAACTGCCACCTTTGCCTCTGAAGAAGTGAACACCCCACCCCTCCTGTACTATAAATTTAATGACGGCACTGGAACTACTGCCAAAGATTCGTCATTAAACGCAAACGATGGAACTCTGGGTGGCACGACCATTCCCACCTGGCAAAATGAGGAGATGTGTGTCAGTGGAAAATGTTTGTATTTTGATGGAACCACCTCCAAGGTCACGGGCTCCAAGATTGTTAAAGGGGTCCAAACAGTTGCCTTTTGGGTTCGTCCCACAAACACCAACGTCACAGTTCGTGGGTATCTCAATCTTGATGGTGGAACACATAAAATAACCGCCGACTTAGCAAGTGCCTTGACAGCAACCGGGTTCTCTTCTCCCACCTATTACATTAACGGCGTTGCAACTACTTCACCAGTTTTAGTGAACGGTCAATGGAACTATGTGGAAATTACCACTGCTACTCCATTTAATACGACATCTAGTTTTCTGATTGGAAGCGATGGATCCAACTTCACCAAAGGATTCATGGGTGAAGTTAAATTTTATAACTATGTTCGCTCAGCAGCTCAAGCTCGTTCTGACTATATTCAAACCGCTCCAATCGAGTCTTCCCTCTCCAATGGACTTGTGGGCTACTGGAAATTCAATGAGTATTCTGGCGCCGGAGCCACCTTAGTTGATTCATCTGGAGCAAGCAATGATTTGACCGCCATGCTTTACGGTGGTGGCAATACTTCTACAGATAGTGCACACGTGACTGGCAAGTTCGGGCATGGATTTAGTTTTGATGGCGGAGATGACCGATTGCGCGGATTTACTACCACCTCTGTAAATCCCACCACGGCAATTACCCTCTCTTCTTGGGTGAACACCACTACGATTAGTGGTGCTGCCGAAATAATTAATAAAAAAACTGATTCAGGTTTAAACGGGTATCGGTTAAGGCGCTCAGGTGCCACGATTGTTTTTGAGTACAGTGATGGCACCACTGCCCAAATTCAAACCACCACAGGGGTCGTTTTAACCGCCAATGCTTGGTATCACGTGGCCGCTACGTATGATGGCAAATTCGCCAGAATTTATGTCAATGGAGTTGAAGTCACGAATGCGGCCCATACGGGGACCATTGCCAATAACGTGGGATTTCTTTACGTTGGTGCATATCAAAACTTGAATGCGTACTGGTGGAGCGGAACTTTAGATGAAACAAGAATTTATAATCGGGCTCTCAGCGCCACCGAGGTTGGTCAGCTCGCTAATTTTGCGCCTGGCCCTGTCGCGAGCTGGAGCTTTGACGAGAATTCAGGAACGAGTGTTTTTGATAGAAGTGGAAATAATGCAACGGGCACTTGGGGAGGCACAAATCTTGACCAATGGGTTGCCGGTAAATATGGAGCGGCTGGTAACTTTAATGGTGTGAGCAGTTATGTAAATGCTACCGCTGGATCTGCCACCGCCACCAACTTTTTACAAACCGATTCATTTTCCGTGGGAGCATGGGTAAAAACAAATACCACCGCCAGTCAAATTATTTTTTCGAAACAAGAAAATGTCACAAATGAGTTAATCTTTGCTCTTTCTACCGACGCATCAAATCATGCGCAATTCAACCTTGCCAAACAAAACGTTTCTGGAAATGTTGCGGTGGGAAGCACCGTCTTATCGACTAATCAGTGGTATTACCTTGAAGGAACCTACAACGGATCTGTCATTAATATTTATGTGAATGGGGTGTTGGACGGAACCACTACCGTTTCTTTCACCAGCGCTACGCAAGCCCTCGCCGCAATCGACCTTGGAAGGGCCTATACCGGAAGTACCTTTTTCAATGGCCAAATTGATGAGGTAAAAGTATTTAACTACGTCCGGAATCAGACACAAATGCTTGATGAAATGAGAGGAAATGCAACTGGCGTGGGAAGCAGTGTGGGCACCGCGGGCGGAGCAACCAGCGCAAATAGTATTAAGTCTAATAGCGCGTCTCTCTACTGGAAGATGGATGAGCTAAACGGATCTACTGCTAATAACACGGGATCAAGTGGAACTGCCGGAAATGGAACTGTGACCGGGGCTGTTTGGCAAACTGGAACCAACTGTAAGTTAAATGGATGCATATATCTTGATACAAACACAGATAAGGTCTCTGCTGGTGACACTGCCTTTACAGACGGTCTGACTCAAATGACCGTGAGTATGTGGATCAATCCAACCAGCTTAGCGGCAGCTTCAGAAATTTTTGGCAAGTATAATGACGGAACCCAAGAAAGTTTTCTCATTTCCACTGCTCCGGTATCAAGCTCAGATCTAGCCATAACAGTTGCCAGCTCGTTGACTGACGTTTCAAACTACTACGTCACTACAAACCTAGGATTAACAGCAGGAACTTGGCAACAGATCACGATTGTCTACGATGGAACTCAATCCTCTGCCACAAACAGAATTAAAATCTACCGGAACGGTATTCTAGCTAATGGAACATACACAGGAACTATTCCTACTTCTCTCACATCCGGAAGTACCTCTAATCTTATCCTAGGAAACACAGACCTTTCAGCCTATACCGCCTTAGTAGCTAAATATGATGAAGTTCAAATCATTCCGGCAGCACTGACTGCGGATCAAGTTAAAGTCCAAAACAGTTTAGGATTTGCTACCGGGTATGCGGTGGGTGCTACTCGCGAAGTAACAACTGACGTCGGCGGAAACCCACCAGTCGCCTACTGGAACATGGATGAGCACACTGGATCTTCCACATATGACCAATCTGGTAATGGGTATACGGGGTCATTTGTGAGCTCCCCAACTTGGGTATACGGGAAAATTGGCTCAGCACTCAACTTTAATGGTGGCACGCAACAAGTAACTACCACGTATGCCACGGCCATGGGTGACTTTACAGTTTGTGCCTGGTTTAAGTATACAGGTGGCCCAAGTGGGACTGGTTACGGTCGTATTGCAGATAAAACGTATGACAATGGTTGGTGGCTCGGCCGCAATAACCAGGTTGCAAATCAATGGGGCGGCGGCGTTAAAGAAACCACTGGTCAGTTTGGTATCTTTGTTACTTTGCCAGACGGTCAATGGAATCACATCTGTTCTATCCGCAGTGGGACTACCCATTATATTGTGGGAAACGGCGGAGCAGTCATAAACAGCAATACCGTTACATCTGGTGCAACTAGCACTGCTATTATCAGAATCGGAAATGATGGAAATGGAGCTAGTGGATTTACTGGTGTGATTGATGAAGTGAAAGTCTATGACTATGCGCGCTCCATGGCTCAAATTGCCTATGATTACAATCGGGGCGCACCAATTGCTTGGTGGAAAGCAGATGAATGTTCTGGAACCACACTGAATGATGCGTCGGGAAATGCAAACACCGGTACCATCACAATTGGCGGATCTGGCACAACTCCTGTAGGTGACTGCAATACTGCCAGCACTGCCTGGGGAAATGGGGCGTCTGGAAAGTTCAATTCAGCCATCTCACTTGATGGAACAGATGATTCAGTTAGTTTTGGTGATCTCAGCTCCGCAGAAAGCGTGAGTCAGCTGAGCTGGTCATTCTGGGTAAAACCGACGGCACTGGCCACCCAAAAAGTATTGTGGGCGAAGGCTAACATTGCTGGAACTCAAGATTCATGGGCGTTCGCTACATCGCCATCTGATTCCTCTATTCTCACGTTCCTACTTTCCGCTTCAACCACCGACCTTTCAACAGGAGCAACATCACCAGCGGGGGTTTTATCCAACGGTACCTGGACGCACATTGTGGCAGTCTTTGATGGGTCACAATCGGGAAATGCAAATAGATTGAAAATCTACGCCAATGGCAAGTTACTAAATGTAACCTACTCAGGCACCATTCCCGCCACCACTACCGCGACAACAAGCAACTCGACCTTGGGTGTGACAAATGACAGTTTTGGGTACTTTAACGGGCTATTTGACGATGTCAGACTGTACAACTACCCACTCTCTGTAAACCAAATCAATAAGCTCTATAACGGCGGCTTTGGAACACGCGTTGCTCCCCTAACTGGGAACCCATAAGCGATTCAACTCCATGAACAGAGTTGCTCTCGATTCCTCACTCTATTTCCTGATATCTCTTTAGTTGAAAAGGTTACCCAGTTGATCAAACAGGTTGCCTGACCCGGTACTTGTACCAGCTACTTGGCCGCTACCACTGGCCAATCCTCCACTCAAGGTGGCACTTGGGCTCTCAAATGTCTTGGCTCCGATGATACTCACCGCAGTCCAGTTGAAGGTAACATCAGCAGTGGCTGGTGCTTTCAACTTGATGGTGAAACCATTCACGCTCTTGTTAGCGATACTGAATCGAGTGTCTGAATCATCTGGTGTAGCGGTGATAACTGGTACTTCTGCATATGGTCTTGAGAAGTTAATAGTTACTTGACTGTCCCCTGCTTTAACCTTGGCAAATCCAGCTACATCTGGGTCATCTGTAGAAATTCTGCCGTGCACCGTCAGGTCACCTTTGATACTTACTTGACCAGCTGCATCTAGCTGCATAACACCTAGTAAGTTGAACTTGCGATCTGCTGTGGCAATCGTGTCTAAGAAGTCAATTCCGGTGTCATTCACAACTAATCCCTTACCAATCACGAGGTTGTTGTTCACACCTAAATTGTTACCAATAAATGCGTTTCCAGCGGTCTCAAAGTATTGGTTCAGATAGACAGCTTCACCAGTAATCACGATGTCATTTTCTGTCGTCTTTAAGTCAGCTAGGTTCACTCGAACTTGAGCAGCTCCTGAAGCAATTTGACTTGAGCTACTAGCCAAGACTGTTTGAGTATTGAAGGCGATGTTAGCGCTGCCAGAAGCACTTGGTGTTGTAGCAGATCCGGTACTTCCTAAGTTTGCTCCAGTGTTGAGATTCTGCACTACTTGAGCAATGTATTGATCGAGAGTCAATGAACCAATTTGCAGACTGTCTGTCTGGATGCTCTTGGCTGTTAACTTGCCAACCGTTAAGTTGCCGACGATGGCATCTGAAGCAGTTAAGACTTGATCTAAGACCAGGCCAGCTGGAGTGCGCACTAAGAAGCTACCATCAACTAATTCACTTAAGCTGTAATTCTTCAGATCATTCTTAACTAAAGTGCTGTCTGGATCGGTGTAACTTGGGTGGACTAAGACCATGATCGTACCTTCGTGGTTTGGATCTGTATTGTCGTAATCGTTCAAAGCGACACCCACATATGGACCAGCCTTGGCAACTTTACTGGCCACACCAGTCTTACTTGAGAAGCTAATCAGGTCACCAGATTTAATCGTGCCATTTTCACTGGTAATTCTGACCGGAACTTGACCAGTCAAACCAACGATCACTTTATCTGAACCTTCAACTCCTCCTAAGAATCCTGGATTTTCAGAAACGATACCCACGATTGATTTGCCTGAGCCAGCTTTACAAGCTTCCACTCCACCTGCTCCCTGACACATCAAGGTACCAGTTGCAAAGTTGGCACTAGAATCGTTCTTGGTAAACCACTCAGCTAAGTCAGCAGCACCAGTGTTGTATGTGACACCGTTGGCAGCTGAACTAGCAATTCTTCCACCACGTTTGCCCAAACCATTTAAGAAAGTAATGAAGGTATTTGTGGTAGCACCAGTTCCGGTGAAGCCAAGTTTAATACCCAAGCCTGTTGAGTTAGCACCAGTGTCTGTGTTGTAAATCTGAGCTGCATAAGTGGCAGATTGTGAATCCTGCACATCGAGTTTGTAGGCTGGAGCGGTGGTGCCAATACCTACCTCAGCGCCGGCATCGAGAATGATGTTGCCACTGTTAAATGTCTTAAAAGTTAAGTCTGAAGAGTTGTAAGACTCACCAGATTGAATGTACAGCGGAGCCGTTGATTTAATAGTTGAAGAACTTGGGTTAGTGAACTGCAAGTCATAGGCAATACCCACGTCTCCAGGAGCATTGAACTGCACAGGCAAACTGGCCGTAATTTGAGACTGACTCACTGAGAAAACAGAGGTACCGTTGTTCTTGATGTTGAAGATATTGCCAATCGTGCCATTCGCCCCAATGTTCAAACTAACTAAGTCACCAGTTGCTGTTGTTGTGGTAGTTGGTGACCAATCAAATGATGCTAAGCCACCAGTTGTTAAGGCAGTAGATGTTGAGCTCAATGAGATGCCAAATCCAGATGTTAAGCCATTAAAGGTGCCGGCAATACCGTTTCCAGTTGTAATTGCCGCATCTTGCACATCAAGTTTGGCAGCCGGAGTTGTGGTTCCCAAACCAAATCGGCTGTTCGTGGTGTCAAAGAAGCCAAATGGTGTGTTCAACGTGTTATTGATTGCAATGTTGCCAGTTGTGCCTCCACCTAATGATAAGGTCTGTCTCCCAGTGGTTTGAGCACTACCAGAAGCGGTGAAGTAGAAACCACTTGCTCCAGATGCGGACAAGGAAGCAGTTGGTGTACCCGAGTTGACGTTCAAGACGGCAAACTTGGCTGAGGTACTAGCCTGGCCACCCACCAAGAAGTCTTGAGTTGAGTTCAATGGCGTAATAATTCCACCGGTTGATGCTTGGAATGGGCTGACAGTTCCACAGGTTCCCCAAGTTGGAACGGCTGCTCCACCACTTAATAGACACTGTCCAGCAAGACCGGCAGCACTCACGCCAACAGTCCCTGAACTATTCGTGATGTATGGGATACTGCCGGCGGTTCCTAAACTGGCAAGTGACAAAGTTCCTGAAATTGTGGCAGCTTGATTCACCTGTAAGGCTTGACTGTCTACGATCACATTACCTGAGTTAAAGGTGCGGAGGGTCAGATCACTAGAGTTAAAGATCTCTCCAGATTGCAGATACAAAGGTGCTGCAGACTTGATATATGACGAGACTGGATTAGAGAACTGCAAGTCGTAAGCCATAGTCGTGTCACCAGGAGCGGTGAAGGCTGTTGGCAATGATGCAGTAATCTGAGATTGACTGACTGAGAAGACAGATGAGCCGCCATTCTTAACGTTAAAGATGTTGCCAATTGTACCGTTCGCACCAATGTTCAAACTAACCAGATCACCCGTGGCTACTGTGGCGGTGGTTGGAGACCAGTCAAATGAGGCTAAGCCGCCGGTGGTCAAGGCATTAGAGGTAGAACTCATTGCTAAGCCAATTCCAGAGGTTAAGCCATTGAATGTGCCCGCAATTCCATTACCAGAGGTCACTGCTAAGTCTTGGATATCTAACTTGGCTGAAGGAGCAGTTGTGCCCAAACCAAATCTGTTGTTGGTTGTGTCAAAGGTGGCGAATGGCGTGTTGTTGATGTTATTAATCGAGATATTTCCAGTTGTGCCTCCACCGAAGGCCAAGGTTTGTCGGCCAGTGGTTTGAGCACTACCGGAAGCTGTGAAGTAGAAACCGCTTGCACCAGATGCAGATAAAGAAGCAGTTGGAGTTCCAGAGTTAACATTCAAAACGGCAAACTTGGCTGAAGCTGAAGACTGACCACCAATTAAGAAATCAGTTGTTGAGTTAGCTGGGATGATAGCACCGGCTGAAATCTGGAATAGGTTGCCAGAAGCAGCGGAACAGTTCACCCAAGTTGGAGCAGAAGAGCCCCCACTGGTTAGACATCGTCCGGCTAATCCAGAGGTAGAACTCAAGTTGCCTGAGCTGTCCGTCCAAACCACTCCACCGGCGGTGTTCAGACCTGAGAAGGTAATTGTTCCGCTCGAGGTAATTCCGGCCGCTTGAGTAATGATACCAATGTTATTCACCTGGAAATTATGTGACGAACCAATGGATAGAGCTGACACTGGATTACTATCGGCAATACCTAAGTTACCCTGAACAATTAGGCCATTTGTTGGTGCGGCGGTACCCACATAGCCAGCACCAATAGAAGCATTTCCGTTTACAGCAAATGTTGATGCTGGGCTGCTAGTGCCAATTCCCACGTTGCCACCGTTTGGATTCAAAGATAAGGTTCTGTTCAAAGTAGTAGAGATGGTGCCATCGCCATCAATTGAAATTCCTCTACCAGCTACAGATCCGGCGATACTGGCGGTTGGGGTACCTGAGTTGACGTTCAAGAAAGCGAATTTAGCTGAAGTACTAGCCTGACCACCCACCAAGAAGTCTTGAGTTGAGTTGTAAGGCACAATTGCGCCATTCAAACTCTGGAAGACTTGACTTGATCCGGTGGAACAGTTCGCCCAAGTTGGAGAACCAGCTCCTCCACTCACCAAACATTGACCAGAACTACCCACACCGCTGAAGCCGTAAGCAGTCCCAGTTCCGTAAGCAATTGCGCCTAGAATTGGAGTGGCACTTCCGTTGGTACCGCCATTGGTAATTCCTAAGACACCAGAGACCTCACTCGTCAAACTCACCGTGTTTCCGCCAGATAGAACACCTGAAGTGGCTTTAATAATTCCATCCGAAATACCAGAGAAAGTGATCGTCCCAGATGAATTGATACCTGTGGCAGCGGCGATTGCTCCAGAAGAGTTCACCTGGAATTGAGAACTTGAACCGACTGAGAAAAGACTACTTGGATTACTGTTACCAATACCTACTCTGCCACCATTTGGGTTCAAGGCTAATGATCTGTTCAGCGTTGTAGCAATCGTACCGTCTCCATCAAGTGACAAGCCTCTTCCAGATACTGAACCAGCGATACTCGCGGTTGGAGTACCAGAGTTGACATTGAGGAAAGCAAACTTGGCTGAGGCTGTGGATTGACCGCCCACCAAGAAGTCTTGAGTTGAGTTGTAAGGCACAATTGCGCCATTCAAACTCTGGAGGACTTGGCTTGATCCGGTGGAACAGTTCGCCCAAGAAGGTGCGGAGCTACCGGCACTCACCAAACATTGTCCAGATGTACCAGCCACTGAAGCAAGGACACCTGAGTTATCGGTGTACACGACTCCGCCGGCTACGTTCAAACCAGACAAAGTGATCGTGCCAGATGAAGTTAAGCCAGTTAGACCAGTCAAGGTGCCAGTTGCCGCGATGTTGCCGTTATTGGCTAAGGTGAACTTTGGAGTGCCAGATGCAGAAGCAGTGAAGATATCACTTGAACCAGTCTGGTTGAAGATGACTAATGAGTTGCCACCGGCAGTTGGAGTACCACTCACGACGAATTTACCTGTTGGAGAAACAGTACCGATACCAAAGTTACCAGTTGAGTCGATAGTAGCGGCTGTTCCAGATCCGAAAGATGAACTACCCACGTTGAACTTGATACCTTTACTGGTTCCACCTTGAATGACGGCGTTCGATCCATCGTATCCAACCATTGTTCGGTTACTCTGGAAGTTGGCATACGCAGACACGTTGGTACCGTCACCCACTAACAAACTGCCAGCATTGGCGTTCACTTGGACTGTACCATTTGGAGTCATCACAATATTCCCTGTCCCACCGCCGCCAATTGTTAAGGTTTGGGCATTTGTAGTCTGGAGACTGCCAGCTGCATCAAGAACGATGTTTCCAGAAATAGAAGCCGTCTGACTGCCTCGAGCCGCATTGGCATTCAAGAAAGCAAACTTGGCGGATGCAGTAGATTGACCACCAACCAAGAGATCTTGAGTAGAGTTGTAAGGCACAATCGCGCCGTTCAAACTTTGGAAGACACTTCCAGCAGCACCTGCACAACTACCCCAGACAGGAGCTCCGGCTCCGCCGCTCGTCAAACATTGTCCAGATGTACCAGCCAAACTGACACCTAAGGTTCCAGATGCATTAGTGATATATGGGATACCGCCAGCAGTACCTAAGTTAGCGATGCTGACATTACCACCACTGGCAATGGTGAATCGAGTTGTACCACTGCCACTAGCAGTGAAAATATCTTGAGATTCGGTTTGGTTCAAAATAGCCAGTGATTTGCCAAAGGTACTTGAGTTAGTCAAATAGAAGTTTCCAATGTTGGCTGGGGCAGCACTGGTTCCCACCACGAGTTGTCCGGCCACTGTCGCCGCTTGATTCACCAAGAGTGATTGACTATCTACAATCACGGCACCAGCGTTGTACGTCTTGAATGTTAAATCACTTGAGTTGAATACTTCACCTGATTGTAAGTTCAAAGAACCTGTTGATTTAATGTATGAGGCAACCGGATTGAAGAACTGCACGTCGTAGGCAAATCCAACATCTCCTGGTGCCGTAAACTGGGTTGGCAAGTTAGCAGTGATTTTACTTTGACTGACTGAGAAAACGGATGAACCGTTGTTCTTCACATTAAAGATATTCCCAATCGTCCCGTTGCTGCCCACGTTCAAACTGACTAAGTCGCCAGTAGCGGTTGTTGCAGATGTTGGTGACCAATCAAATGATGCTAGACCACCTGTGGTCAAGCCAGTTGAAGTTGAAGACAAGGCTAAGGCGGTGCCTGATGTCAAGCCATTAAATGTGCCGGCAATTCCGTTACCCGTGGTAATACCAGCGTCCTGCACATCAAGTTTGGCTGCTGGGGTGGTTGTTCCCAAACCAAATCGACTGTTCGTCGTGTCAAAGAAACCAAATGGGGTGTTATTGATGTTGTTAATCGAGATGTTGCCAGTTGTGCCGCCACCTAAAGCCAAAGTTTGTCGGCCAGTGGTTTGAGCACTTCCAGATGCGGTGAAGTAGAAGCCACTTGCGCCAGATGCAGATAAGGAAGCAGT
This sequence comes from uncultured Pseudomonadales bacterium, assembly GCA_964574595.1. Taxonomy (GTDB): domain Bacteria; phylum Patescibacteriota; class Microgenomatia; order UBA1400; family PJMF01; genus CAZNOF01. The sequence goes on from CAZNOF010000010.1 coordinate 38,724, forward strand.
TGGAGTTCCAGAATTGACGTTCAAGACGGCAAATTTGGCAGAACTTGAAGCTTGGCCACCAATTAAGAAGTCTTGAGTTGAGTTCAAAGGATTGATAGCTCCGTTGGTACTCTGGAAAATAGTACCGGCACCTGTGGCACAGTTGGTCCAAGTTGGAGAACCGGTTCCCCCACTCACCAAACATTGACCAGAACTACCAGCTAAGCTAAATGCGTACGCTGTTCCATTTCCGTAAGCGATCGCACCTTGAGTTGGAGTGGCCGTACCATTGGTACCGCCTCGAGAAATAGGTAAGGTGTTCGTAACATCTGCACTGGCCAAGTCGATAGCTGACCAGCTTGGAGCACTTGCTCCATTACCATGAAGCACCGTGTTCGCTGCACCTTGTGGCAATTGTGCTAACTGACCAGAACTCGTGGCGTAGAAAATTCCGTTAACAGCCGTAAATGTTGGGAACTGGACTGTGCCGTTCACAACTAAGCTTGAGCCTGGGATGGTCGTACCAATTCCGATGTTTCCGTTGTTAGAAATTCGCAATCTTTCTACATTGTTTGAACCAAATGTTAACGGACCATTCTCCTGGTTATAGATTGCCATTCCTAGATTAGAAGCGTAATCAATGTAGCCGCCATCAGTTGCGTTAGCACCAGAAGCAGTGTTATGGAAATAGACAGTCGTTCCGGTACCACCATTGATATCCAGAATTCCTTTTGGAGTTGTCACGCCGATACCCACACTGCCACCAGCTGGGTTGATCAGGACATTGCCGGAAGTGTTATACGTTGAAGAACTGCCGAGGATCAAAGATTGTCTTGCCGTTGTGCCTAACGTTCCATCAGCTGTTAAGAAAGTTGAAACTGCTCCTGTAGAGATACTAGCGGTTGGTGTGCCTGAGTTGACATTGATAAAGGCAAATTTAGCAGATGCTGTAGATTGCCCCCCAACTAACAAGTCTAAAGTACTGTTGTTTGGAATGATTGCGCCATTGGCACTGTCCCAAACGTTACTGGTACTTGCACCAGCAGCACAAGCTGTCCAGGATGGAGCACCTGTGCCCCCGCTGATCAAACATTGACCTGCAGAACCAGCCGCGGAGACGCCTAAAGTTCCAGAAGCATCCGTGATGTAAGGGATCTTGCCAGCACCAGCTAAGTTAGCAATGCTGATGTTGCCACCTGAAGTAACTGTTAATCCCCCACCCAGGATGGTGTTGTTAGAACCATCAACTGTCAGAGCAGTGATGTTTCCAGAGTTGGCGGCATTTCGGAAAGCAATAGCGGTGTTGTTTGCCAAGTTGAGAGCACCTGAGGTCGCAAAGTTAGTTCCCAAGTTTAAAGCACTACTAATGTGCGTGTCACCTGTTACATCAAGTGTGTAGCCTGGAGAAGCATTGCCAATTCCCACTCGATTGGTGGTGGCGTTAACAAATAAGGTGTTGGTATCGAATGTGGCATTGCCAGTTACATTCAATGAGGAGTGTAAGGTTGTGGCACCCGTCACATCAAGCAAACCACCTAGGTTAGTATCACTGGTAACTCCTAAGGTTGAGTGTAAGTTAGTAGCGCCATCTGCAATGAAGGTGCCACTGACAGTTGCTGCTCCAGAGACGGCCAAGTTGTTACCTAAGACAGTCGCTCCTACCGCGTGTAAGGTGCCATTAACGTCTAATTTATATGCTGGCGAGTTGTTGCCAATTCCTACCAATGTCCCATCGTCATAGAGAATTGAATCGGTCAGCCCCGTCGCACTCTGGAACTTGGCTAAGTGATTAGCTGTACCGGTTCCTGAAACACCTGTTCCCCCGGTCAAACAGTTTCCACTTGAGAGACAGATAGTGCCTGTTTCATCTGGGAAGGTCCAGGTGCGAGCCTGAGTTAAGACGTTACTGGTAATCGTGCCGGTGTAGGCCGTACCGTTGTTATTATTTGGAGAGATAGAAATTGGATCACTACCTACTGGATTCACCGTAAATACACCAATTGATGAACCGTCACCTAAGATCACGTTTCCATTTGAGTCTACTCGGAAGTACTTGGTGGCACCTGTTGGGTCAGTAATATTGAAAATATCAACTGAGCCACCAACTGGTTGTTTAATTGTCAAGGCAGTCGCAGTAGATGAAGTCGCTTGTAAGACTTGAGTGCTGCCTGGGTCGTTCACTAAACAATCTGGACAGATGCCGCCGGCACCGCTAATAGTGGCCCAGGTTGGCACACCGCCGGAGACGGTTAAGACTTGGTTGGTTGCGCCAATTCCTCGGACGCCCAAAGTGGTCGTACCTGTGGCGTAAATCAAATCACCCACATTGTATGAGCTAAGTCCTGTTCCACCACTCACTGCTGGCAAGACACCCGCAATCTCAGTGGCTCCACCTGCTAAGTTCACCGCTGATGAACTTAAGACACCGCTGGAGTTGGCATGAACAATCCCAGTTGAGAGACCTGAGAAGGTAATTGTTCCACTCGAGGTAATCCCTGTTCCACCAGTGATGGCGCCCACGTTGCTAATACCCGCATTAGAGTTATTGATCCCGCCACTGAAGATTTGGCCACCCGTTGCAGTCAGTCCACCAGCAATATTGGCACCTGCAGCGCTGACAACTAGTCCATTTCCAAATGTTCCTGAACCAATCACATTCAAGTTGTTTCCCAAAGTCGTATTTCCAGAAATCGTGGCCGTGCCAGCAACACCTAAAGTAGCGCCTGGTGAATTGGTGTTAATTCCCACTCGACCTGTACCGTTTAATGGATTCAGATAGATGTTCCCAGTCGTTGCACCGCCTAGAGACAAGGTTTGATTTCGAGTTGTTTGCAATGTGCCATCGGCGGTCAAGTACGCTGCCCCAGTTGAACCCGAGACACTCGCTGTTGGCGTACCGGTATTGACATTTAGAACAGCAAATTTAGCAGACGCTGTTGACTGTCCACCCACCAATAAATCGGTTGTTGAGTTCTTGGTGTACAGCGCACCATTTTGTTCTATCCACTGGGTAGCTGAGGTCATGGCACAGTTGGCCCAGGTTGGAGCACCTGATCCACCGCTTAACAAACAATCACCTAGGGTACCGGCAGCACTGAATGCATATGCGGAACCCGTCCCGTAAGCCAAAGCGCCTCCCACTGGCGCGGCGTTACTGTTTGTACCACCATTAGCAATTGGCAAGATACCTGATACATCTGTAGTCAAAGTCACGTTCCCCCAAGTTGGAGCACCAGAGCCATTGCCCTTTAAGAAAGTTCCAGAAGCACCTTGCGTGGTTTGAGAAATCACACCGGTGTTACTTGTGTAAAGTAAGCCACTTTGAGTGGTGTAATTGCCAAAGGTAACAACACCTGAGGCATTAATTGTGCCGATACTTGAAAGATTTCCCGCTGCATCAATTCGTTGTGTCCCAGCTCCACTCCCAGTGTTAATTCCTGTCACCCCATTAATCACATCGCCAGTAATATTGCCGGTAGCATTAATTAAGCCATTCACAGTCACACCACCGTTGTTCACAAATGTGCCATTGTTGGTAGTGATGCCGGTTCCGTTCAATGGGTTGAAGGTAATGTTGCCAGTCGTACTGCCACCTAAGGCCAGACTTTGGTTAGCAGTGGTTTGGATTTGACCGCTAGCAGTTAGCACTAAGGCGTTTGTACTGCCAGCAATACTGGCTGTTGGAGTTCCTGAGTTGACGTTTAAGAAAGCAAATTTAGCAGAGGCTGTCGATTGGCCGCCAATCAAGAAATCAACAGTGGTGTTGTTTGGTACGATCGCCCCAGCGAGCTGTTGGAATGGCGTGATTGAAGAAGCGGCGTCACAGCCTCCCCAGACTGGAGCTGATGATCCAGCACTCACCAAACATTGACCAGAAACACCCACAGTCGTGAACGCGTACGCTGTTCCGTTACCATAAGCCACTGTACCTGCTGTTGGAGCAGCCGTACCATTCGTGCCACCATTGGCAATTGGCAAGATACCAGACACGTCTGTAGTTAGTGACACGGAGTTACCGCCTGATAATACTCCCCCGGTGGCCTTGATAATTCCATCAGCAAGTCCAGAGAAAGTAATCGTGCCTGAAGAGTTAATGCCTGTGGCGGCGGCAATCGCGCCAGCAGAATTCACCTGGAATTGTGAGGTTGAACCTACTGAGAAGAGTCCAGCAGGATTTGAAGTTCCCACGCCTACGTTGCCACCGTTTGGATTCAAAGCCAAAGATCTGTTCAAGGCTGTAGAGATACTACCGTCACCATCCAAACTTAAAGCCCAACCAGCTGTTGAGCCAGCGATACTAGCCGTTGGGGTGCCACTCGCCACATTCAAGAAAGCAAACTTCGCTGAGGCTGAAGATTGACCACCCACCAACAAATCTTCTGTAGAGTTCAGTGCGAAAATAGTGCCATTCGCTTCACCAAACGGAGTGATGGAGTTGGCACCTGTGCATGGTCCCCAAACTGGAGCAAAGAGACCGCCACTTATCAAACATTGACCAGCAGTGCCAGCAGCGCTGAATTGATACGTACTACCATCACCATAGGCTAGTCCACCCGCCACTGGCACGGCATTACTGTTCGTGCCGCCATTAGCAATTGGTAACAGTCCACTGATTTCTGTGGCCGCATCTACGGTGGCAGAATTTGAGAGGACGCCAGCAGTTGATTTGACAAAGCCATTTCCTAATCCTGAGAAAGTAATTGTCCCGGATGAGGTGATGCCTGTGGCAGCAGCAATCGCCCCGGAAGAGTTCACTTGGAATTGTGAACTTGAACCAACAGAGAAAAGACTGGTTGGGTTGCTATTACCAATTCCCACAAATCCACCAGCTGGGTTAATTGCTAATGATCTATTGAGTGTGGTGGAGATACTGCCATCACCTGTTAAGCTCAAGGCTCTGCCAGTCACTGACCCAGCGATACTTGCCGTTGGGGTACCTGAGTTAACATTTAAGAAGGCAAATTTAGCAGAGGCTGTCGATTGGCCACCAACTAAGAAATCTTGAGTCGAGTTAAATGGCACAATTGCGCCATTCAAGTTTTGGAATGGACTGACAGAAGTCGCTTGGTCACAAGCACCCCAACTTGGTGCGCCAGCTCCCCCACTCGTCAAACACAAACCCGCGGTGGCATTTGGACTCATGAAGGCATACTCAGTACCAGTTCCGTAAGCAATTGCGCCTGCAGTAGGAACTGCGGTGCCGTTCGTACCGCCATTAGCAATTGGTAAAACACCAGTCACATCAGTCGTTAAATCAATCGTGTGCCCACCAGAAATAATACCGCCAGAAGCTTTAATAATGCCATCCACTAAACCAGTAAACCTAATCGTGCCTGAAGAAGTGATACCAGAGGCCGCTGCAATGGCGCCGGATGAATTCACTTGGAATTGAGAACTTGAACCAACTGAGAAGAGTCCCGCTGGATTTGAAGTTCCCACGCCCACGTTGCCACCATTTGGATTTAAGGCTAATGATTGATTTAAGGCAGTTGCAATCGTGCCATCACCATTCAAGCTTAATGCTCGCCCGGCAGTAGAGCCTGAGATGCTCGCTGTTGGAGTGCCAGCAGCCACATTTATAAACGCAAATTTTGCGGAAGTAGTAGCCGTCCCACCAATGCCTACATCAGCCGTTGAGTTGATTGGACTCAGCATGCCGTTTAAGTAAAACCATTGATCGTTGGAAGAACCAGCCGCGCAGCCAACCCATGACACACCACCGAATCCATCAGAGGCTAAACACTGATTAACCCCACCCGCGCCAGTATTCAAAAAGTCGCCACTCGTATTGGTGTAGATCACACCGCCATTAGCAGCCAGAGAAGAAACGGTAATTTTACTCGTTGCCCCTGAAACCAAAAAATTCCCTGAGGATTGGGTGTAGCCAGTAACTGCGGTTATTGCACCGCCCGTGTCTACTTGGAACTGCGAACTACTCCCCACCGAGAATGCGGCAACCGGTGAATTCGTTAAAATACCCAGCCGTTTATTTCCTTCATCCCAATAAAAATTCGCATTATTTTCGGTTAATTTAGAGCCGTCTGAAAAGATGACCGAACCAGATCCGAATGAAGTGGAACCTGTTCCCCCGTGCCCGACTCCTAAGGTGCCCGTCAGTTGGCTGAGATCACTCAACTGGGTTGGGATATTAAGAGACTCCCAAATCAATTTCCCAGTTCCATCGTTTTTCAAGTACGTGGTCGAAGCGCCTTGAGCAATTGGGAATGAATATGGCACGCCTTTTATTTTCGTAATATCTGCAACATTCAGCGCATTTGAAATTTCAGTTATTCCCGCAGTTGAGCCAATTTTAATTTGTGAAGCTGCCCCGGCGATGTTGACAGTCGTGGCGGTGGTGTTGACCAAGTTAAACGTGGTGGCGGTGGTGGTGATTGAGCCACCATCTGCGGCAATTGCACCTGCCACGGTGATATTTTTGTCAAAAGTACTAACCTCGCCAAATCTACTTGGAATGTTCACTTTAAAGGCAAGGTTTTCGTTAATAATTCGGGTGTCACCCAAAACGGTAGATCGCAAAGTGCTTGCTTGAGCAACGGTGGCGGGTTGTTTCAGGTTTTTGAACGGCCAAAGCATAGCAATTTTTTGAGTAACCGGAGTCATATTTTGGGCTAGGCTGCTGTATCCTGGCATTCTTTGTGCAGCGGTTGCCACATTCTGCCCCATAGTTGGAGAGAGCTTCAGCAAGATGACAAGAGCAATCACAATTCCTAGGAAAGAGGCACCTCTTTTGAGCACTCGTTTTTGATCTGGATGCAAGCCTTGGTACAACTGAGGCATGTTGATCGGCGCTGGTGGCAATGTTTTTGGCTGTGATGCTGGCACCACGTCCACTGGGGCATACTGGAATTGGTGGACAGTTTGTGCCTGGGAGAAAGTTAGTTCGACTGGCTGTGGAGCTGGCTCTATTTTGGCCACTGGAGGCATTGTTTCTATCGCAGTTGGAGCCTCGACAGTGACTGGTTGAGCAGCCACAATTTCTTGTTTGGCTTGATCCTGATTTTGAGAAGCGGTGATGACGAGCTCGGCTGCGGTGGTGTCCAATTGGCTCACTTCTGGAACTGGCTGAACAATTTGAACTGGAGAAATTGGCTGAATTTCTGCCTGCACGGGGGCAATAAATTGAGTACTATTTTTCTTTAAATGCTTGCCCCGTTTGAGTTGCTTTTTGAACTCCATAATCTGGGGACGAGTGTATCGTCGGTGACCGCCCTCACTTCGTTGTGGAACGAGTACACCTTTTTCTTCCCACCTGCGAAGAGTTTTAGCGGCTACATGCAGCAAATCAGCTGATTCTTGAATGGTCAGAAGATGATTCTCTAATTGGGCGGCACGCTGTGGCATCGAATATTATTTGTCTAAAATTGGACAATTTGCGGTAATTATTGCTCTTTTTCACTCACAAATTTGTTATATGTTTTTGTCCAAGTTAAGTAAGACATAAAATGCCCGGTATTGTCAAGGGTTTGAATGCACAAAAATGTACAAGTTTTTGATTGTAATTTTTAATACTGTTCACAATGTGTGTTCGTTCTTACTTTCAGCACACCCCTACTCGAGAAACAATTTGTTGGCTCAAAAAATCAAGAATGTGATTGCTTTTTACACCCAAATAACGCTACGATTAGCCTAGTGATTTAGCGATTTATGAAAAAAATGATTGAAGCCAATAAAAATCGAGCCCTCTTCTCTACCTTGACCATTTTGTGCGTGGGCATGGCAATTTGGGGAGCTAGCAAAGTGCACGCCCAGATAGATTCTTCCGCTGTCGCATTGGTTGTGCCTGTTGAAAAGACGCTCGTTGAAGGCACTATTATTTGTTTGAACCAAAAAGCCTACAAAGCTTGTGATGTGGGATTCGATGCCGGTATGTATGGCGTGATTACTAGTACGCCAGCCGCCTCAATCAGTTCAGAAACACTTGCCGCAAACACACAGCTGGCGGTTGATCACGGCAAAACACTGGTCCGCGTCTCCACTCAAAATGGCAAAATTCAAGCTGGTGACCTGATCACGAGTTCTTCTACTCCTGGTGTGGGTCAAAGAGCCAATCAAAATGGCTATGTCTTAGGAATCGCGCTGGAAGCCTATGATGCCCCTGATCCAAAATCAGTGGGTACTATTGTGGTTTCTGTAAACGTCGCCCAAACTACCAGCTTTACGGACGTTAAAAACAACTTGCTGTACGTACTGAAGCAAGCTCTGCAGTCACCCACGCTGACACCTCTGGCCTCACTGCGGTATGTCTTGGCATTCTCCATTGCCCTCGTTGCGTTTGTCCTCGGATTCATGTACTTCGGTCGCGTCACTAAAGCCGGCGTGGAAGCAATTGGCAGAAACCCGTTGGCTGGCCGAATGATTGAAGTGACAGTTGTCTTCCACATTGCGTTAACGGTGGTGATTGTGTTATCCGGACTAGGAATTGCCTATCTCATTCTTGTTTTGTAAAAATGTGTAAATAGCAAAATGACTGATGAGACAATTAAAAATCATTTGAGTTGAAAGTTATAGGATAATTTAAAATACATTATAGGTCTAAAGATTTTATGTTTGAACGTTTTTTTGGATATCACCTAAGTAATAAGAAACGAAGCATTAAGCCCGTTGTTTTAATCATCCTGGATGGTTGGGGTGTCGCTCCCCCATCACAAGGAAACGTGATTGCCCAAGCCAAAATTCCGAATCACGACTCATTCTTTAAACAGTACCCATACACTGAACTGATTGCCGCTGGCGAGTCGGTGGGTCTACCCGCCAATGAAGTTGGCAGTACTGAGGTAGGTCACCTTACGATTGGTGCGGGAAGAGTTATTCTGCAGGGCTTAAAAAGAATAAATGCCGCCATTGAGGACGGCTCATTTTTTAACAACCCGGCATTTTTAAAAGCAGTCGATCACGTACGCACCAATCACTCAAAGCTGCACATCATTGGTATTGTTTCGAGTGGGAAAGTCCACGGCTCAATCGATCACTTTTATGCCCTACTTGAACTCTGCGGTCATCTTGGTTTAGAAAATGTCTATCTACATATCTTTACGGATGGTCGAGACGCCCCACCCCACGAAGCCAAAGAAATTTTAGATGCCGTTTCTGAGCGTTTAGAGCTGATGAAAGTTGGCAAGATCGCCACCATTAGTGGCCGGTACTATGCCATGGATCGTGATCGGCGCTGGGATCGGATTCAGAAAGTGTATGAAGCTATGGTTGAGGGTAAAGGCAATATGGCTGAAGACTATCACACAGTCATTGATGAGGCATACAAAAAAGGCTTCACCGACGAGTTAATTGAACCCACTGTCATGACCAAAGATGGCAAACCCATTGCCACCATTGACGATAATGATGCCGCCATCTTTTTTAACTACCGTGTAGACCGACCCAAAGAATTAACCATGGCTCTTACTCTCCCCAAGTTTGAGGAGGTTGATACCAGCCAATTTGGTTACACTGATGAAGCCCACGCTCAAACCAAATCAGCGCCAGAACCCACATTCACTCGGAACAAAGTGCCGAAGAATTTATTTTTTGTGAGTATGATGAACTACCACAAGAATATTCCAGTGAATGCCGTTGCGTTTGACACAGATCTTGTTCCAGAGCCATTCTCCAAAATTATTTCTGATAATAAGTTGAACCAGCTCCATTTAGCCGAAAGTGAAAAAGAACGGTTTGTTTCTTACTATTTTGATGGCTATCGAGAAGATGTCTATCCAAATGAAAAAGTCGTGATTGTTCCCTCTCCTAAAGTCCCGACCTATGACAAGAAACCAGCCATGTCTACGTTCAAGCTCGTGTCTGAAGTCCAAAAAGGACTTGAAGAAGATAAGTATCATTTCATTGTCATGAACATTGCTGCTCCAGATATGGTGGCACACACCGGCAACATTCCCGCCACCATTAAAGCCTGTGAGGCGACAGACAAAGCAGTCGGTGAAATCGTGAAGATGGTTTTGCAGGCTGATGGCACGGTTTTTATCACGGCTGACCACGGACATGCCGAGAAACTCCTCTCCTATCCCTCATCGTCGTATTTTTTCACCACGTCAGAGGGAAGCATGAGTACTGACCACTCAAATAACCCGGTTCCATTGATCGTGATTAGTAATCAATTACGCAACTCCTCTATCAAAATGCCAAAAGGCTCTCTTTCAGATATAGTTGTTACCATTTTGCACTATATGAAGCTGCCAATTCCTGATGTCATGACCGGCCGAAATCTACTAGAATAGATTCTGCATATTATTGAGGTTTTATGGAATTAAATACCGTCACGCTTAGTTTCTTGCTCATCATCAGTGGTTTAACTGGCGTCATTCTGGCGTTAGGTCTCGCCTATCATCGAGTGGTGACGCAAATGAAAAATGAGAATAAAGTTCCACATCACGTTCAAAATAAATCATACAAAGAAGCAGAAGAAATTTTAGATCGAGCTCGTCAAGAAGCTCTCTCAACCATTCAAGAAGCCACTCACAAATCAAACCACCTAATCAGCCTGGGTGGCAAGTTTGCCGATGATCAGAAATCAGAGTTATTGAAACAAATGAAAACAACAACTGACGATGAGCTGCAATCCTATGAAGAGCTGTTGAAGAAAACGCAGGCACAAATTATTGCCGATTTAGGTCAAGTCACTGATGAACTGCAACGTTCCTCAGAAACTGAATTGACTCACTTCCGCCAGGAGCTCGTCAAATCTACTCAAGAAACACAAGCCTTGTTTATGAAACAAATGCAGGCAGAGTTAGCTGAAGCTGGATCAAGTGTTACCCAATACAAACAAGCCCTTCTAGAAAAAGCCAACCAGCACATGTTCAGTGTGGTTCAACAAGTCGTGCAAGAGGTCTTACACAAATCTCTGACGCAAACTGAGCACGAAGCATTAGTCATTGAAGCTCTCGAAGAGGCAAAGAAACATCATGTCCTCTAGTCTTTTTACGACACTAGCTGAAATGGTTCAAACAACTGACGATTTGAGAACATTGGAGAATGAACTCAATGAAATTAAAGGAAGTGTCTACAGTACTGGCAAAAATGGCTTAACGAACGTCTTGAAAGAACGAGTGCGGATGAAGGTAGCCGAACTGATTGCCCCAGCGCTCTCTTCTAAACCAGAGACTACTTTGGACGAGTTGATCAGTGAGTTAAAGAAGTTACCAATTCTGCGAATGAGAATTGCCTTTCAACCTACTCGAGCCACCATTGAGCACTTTTCTCATTGGCTTCAACAAAATTCTGATCAGCACTGGGTCATGGATTTGATTATCGACCCGGAACTCGGAGCTGGTGTGATTTTAGAAGTGAATGGTTTATATCGTGATTTTTCGTTAAAAGAAAAAATGGATCAAGCGGTCCAACAGGCAACACAACAGATTTTTAGTCAGATAACCGTATGAAAACATTTAATGAATACTTGAAAAAAACAGGTGAAGTCGGCTTCGTGGATACAGTCCTCGGACCGATCATCTATGGTCACGGATTACCACACGCACATCCCAAAGAAATGGTTCTGTTTGAAACGGGTGAGGTTGGTTACATTATGTCGTTCAATGCTGACAAAGTGGAGATCGCACTGCTGTCCCCCACGGACGTGGCGGTTGGAACGCGCATTGCCCGAACGGATAGTAGTCTCAAAATTAAGGTCGATGAGAAAATGTTGGGACAAGTTATCACGTCCAAAGAAATGGAAAAAAGCATTTTTGAGTTGGATTCTGAAGCGGGTGATATTCACGAAATTGACTCCACCAAAACGTCATTTTCCACTCACACCAAACTTACCCATCCACTCGAGGTAGAAGTGACAATGGTAGACATGCTAATTCCGCTCGCAAAAGGGCAGCGAGAAATCATTGTGGGTGATAGAAAAACCGGGAAAAGTGCCTTTTTGCATCAGGTTGTTTTGGCAGCGGCGCAACAAGGAATGACGTGTATTTATGCCATCATTGGCAAAACCGAGCAAGAAATTCAACGTGTGGCAACCTTCTTCAAAGAACACGAAGTCAGCAAAAATGTGATTGTGGTGGCTGCCAATTCTTCGCATCGACCGGCCGTGACATTCCTCTCTCCGTACATCGCAATGACCATTGCTGAACATTTTAGGGATCAAGGAAAAGATGTCCTTTTGGTGTTGGATGATTTGACAACTCACGCTCGCTACTATCGCGAGATGATGTTGCTTGCTAAACGATTTCCGGGTCGTGGTTCTTATCCTGGAGACATTTTCTATATTCACTCTCGCTTACTAGAAAGAGCTGGAAGCTTTAGCAAAGGTACCATTACTTGCTTACCTGTTGCTCAGTCAGTCCAAGGAGACTTATCTGGATATATTCAAACGAATTTGATGTCTATTACCGATGGCCATATTTACTTTGATAATGAGTATTTTGATCAGGGTCGAAGACCAGCCATCAACCCATTCTTATCTGTAACTCGTGTGGGTAACCAGACACAGACAGATTTGCAAAGAGAAATTGGCAGGCAGCTGCGCGGTTTTTTAAGTCACTTTGAAAAAATTAAACAGTTTAAACACTTCCAATCAGAACTCAGCGAAAGCATTCAATCCAACTTTGACATGGGTGAACGCTTTCAAATTTACCTTGACCAAACCCTAGATATCCTTATTCCCCATCAAGTTAACTTGATTCTGTTTGGCGCTATCTGGAGCAATTTCTGGAAGAACATTCCTTTTGTGAAAATGAAACAAGATTTTGTCAGTATTCGCGAGGCGTATCAGAAAAAACCAGAATTCAGAAAGATGATCGAGGATTTGTTAGCCAAATCTCCAAATCTTGACACCTACCTTCAACAATTAAAAATGAATCAAATGGCCATCATGGATGAAACTCGTACCGCTGCCGATACTGCCTTAGCTCCTGCAGCTCCAACCACCACCAATCCCGGAACTCCACCAGCCATTCCACAACAACCAGCGCCAGATGAAGTAGGTGCCGTATGAACCAACAAGATTACCGAAACGAACTTAACGAGCTGATTGTGTTACGGACTATTACTCAAGTGTATAGTCAGGTGGCATCTTTTTGGATGAAGCAAACAGCCGACACCGTTATTAAAAGCCGTGACTACTTAGCGGAAATGAATCAGGTTTTTATCACTGTCTTCTCTTCTTATACAGAGCAACTCCACAAGTTGGCTCGATCAAAAAGTTTATTTAAAAAAGGCAAAATTACTTTCTTAGCTCACAATGGAAAAAAGGTAGCCGTCTTTATGGCTGCTAACTCGGGATTTTACGGCGATATTTTAAAGAGAACCTTTGATTTATTTATTGCTGATGTTCGAGAAAAAGGCTATGAGGTCACGATCGTGGGGAAACAAGGCGTGCCACTCTTTCTAAGTGAGGAACCAAATCGCCCATACACTTTCTTTGAGTTATCTGACGAACATATTGATCAAAACCAAGTTGTAGATCTGGTTCACCACCTGGTGCAGTATGACGAAATTCGAATTTATCACGGCAAGTTTATCAATTTCTTGACGCAAGAACCCACCATTTTCCTGATTCCTTCCGATCCCTACCCTAACTTAAAACCAGACGAGAAAAAGAAACATTTTCTGTTTGAACCTTCGATTGAGTCCATTTTAATGTTCTTTGAGAAGCAAATTTTTACCTCAATCTTTGAGCAAACGATTCGCGAGTCTCAGCTCGCCAAGTTCGGTTCCCGCTTGCAAGTCATGGACCGTTCAGGAGAAAATATCAGAAATGGGATTCATCGATTACAAGAGAAGCACTTGCGTTTTATTCATCAAGAATCAAATAAAAAACAATTAGCGCGGTATTCAAGCATGTCGCTGTGGAGTAACTAACCGTATGGCAGTTTCGAGAACAGGCACTATCATCGGCATCCGAGGCCAAATTGCAGAGGTCTCTTTTCTGGACTCAAAACCAGCCATTCATGATCTGCTCGTGCTGGAAGAGGATGCCAACGTCAAGATGGAGGTCTACTCCTCTGCTGGCTCAGACACCTTTTACTGCATGATTTTGTCGCCAAACAGTCAACTTTATCGAGGCGCCAAGGTAGTAAACACTGAAAAATCAATCCTCTTTCCGGTGGGCGAAGAGATGCTTGGCCAAGTCGTCAATATTTTTGGCGAGTCTTTGATTGATGAAAAAGATGGTGCTGAAAAGGCCCCAAAGAAACCAGCCACTGCCTGGCCAATTCACCGAGTGGAATCAGTCAACAAAGAGGTGTTAACTGAGCAAAAAATCCTGGAAACAGGTATTAAAGTCGTTGACTTGTTCTGTCCGCTGCTGCGCGGCGGCAACATGGGTTTGTTTGGTGGTGCTGGTGTAGGAAAAACGCTGTTGCTCACCGAGATCATGCACAACGTTGGTGAAAAATCGAAAGACAAAAAAGAAGTCTCTATTTTTGCTGGTATTGGTGAGCGTACCCGAGAAGGTGTGGAGCTGTTTGAAGCCATGAAAAAAAGTGGCGTCCTCTCTACTTCTTCCCTCATCTTTGGTTCAATGGGTGAGAATCCGGCGATCCGTTTCCTAACCGCCTTCTCAGCCGCAACACTCGTAGAATACTACCGAGATGAATTAAAGCGTGACTCGCTCTTCTTTATTGATAATATTTTCCGGTTTGCGCAGGCTGGAAATGAGCTATCTGTCATGATGAATACGATTCCTTCTGAAGATGGCTATCAATCTACCCTCGACTCTGAGTTGGCTCACTTTCATGAACGATTGATCTCCACAAAAGAGGCTTCCATTACCAGTGTAGAGGCAATTTACGTGCCCGCTGACGACTTAGTTGACTATGGCGTTCAAGCCATCTTCCCGTACTTTGACTCGTTAACAGTTATGTCTCGAAGTATTTACCAAGAAGGTTTACTGCCCGCTGTGGATATTCTTGCATCCACCTCCAATGCCCTCTCTCCAGATATTGTGGGTGAAGAACATTACCAAGTCGTGATTGAAACCAGACAGTTACTCAAACAAGCCACTTCCCTAGAAAGAATCGTTTCTCTCGTGGGTGAATCTGAGCTCTCCAAGCAAGATCAAACGCTTTTCCACCGCGCTCGCAAAATTCGCAACTACATGACGCAAAAATTCTACTCTGCCGCCGAGCAAATTGGCCAAAGTGGCGATTTCATCCCTCTGAAAACCACGATTGAAGATGTTCGAGCACTGCTTGATGGCAAGTATGACTCGATGCCGGAAGACAAGTTCCTGTACATTGCCGATATGAAAGATTTGCATGGCTAAACCAACTTTTACGTTGATTATTCGCACCCGTCAAGATGTGGTGTACGATTCGGAAGTGGAAGCAGTCACCTCAACAAATGCGGCTGGCAACTTTGATGTCCTCCCAGGGCACGCTTTTTTTATCTCCTTGATCCAGCGATTTATCGAGATACACGAAACTGCGGGTCGAGTCAAAAAGTACGATATTGATGAAGGAATTATTTACGTTCAAGAAGCCAAGGTCAGTATTTATTTAGAGCGACCACCTAGAGAAATTACGTAATTTTTTTTAGAATTTTTCAGATATTAGGGTTTGGCACTTTTCAATTTACTTCAAGTAATTGCCTGGGTTCTCCAGTACTCCACCATGGCGGATTTCAAAGTGACAGTGAGTACCCGTTGAGTGACCAGTACTTCCCATTTGCCCAATTACACTTCCTCTTGAGACACGTTGACCCACCTGAACTTGTAACAGACTCATGTGTCCGTATAACGTTTCATAACCATTACCATGATCAATCATCACTTTATTGCCGTAACCACTTGCATCCCATCCAGCCGCTACCACCACACCACTGTCTGCAGCCAGAATTGGGCCACCACTTGAGTTGGCGATGTCAAATGCTTTGTGATAGAAACTGTAGCCTTGAGTAATACGACCGGCTGCTGGCCAGACAAACTGCCCTGTCGCGGTGACCGCACCGGCATCTGGAGTTAACTTGGATGCGATAGCGGCTCTTGGCGCCACAGTTTCGTTTGGTTTAATACCACCAGGGACTAAGATCGTCTCGCCGACCGTCAGCTCAAACGTTTCATAGTTTTTAAATTCATTAAACGGATAGTCGACAATTCTCTGCGCTTCAGACTCATCCAAGCCATACTTCTTAGCAATTGAGTAAATCGTTTCACCGCGCTGCACTTTGTGACGGACACCATCGACCGGTAAAATTCGAATTTGTTGTCCTGGCTTCAGAGGAGCTTTGGCTGGCAAATCATTTTCCCAGATTAAGGTATCGGTATTGAGACCGTACGTTTGGGCAATTGATGACAAGGTATCCCCGTCTTTAACGGTGTACACCTCTACCTCACCACCTCGAAAACTTTTTACCAGGTCAGATTCATTCGTGGATAAGTCATTGGAATAGGCATAAGCCGAGTTAATCACCACTGTAGCGCTCTCTTGGCCGTTCTCTTTTTGGGTGCGCTCCAAGACATATGGTCCAAACGTAATCACCACAAAGACTAAGGCAATTGTCCCAAAGTGCAAAAACGGCCGGGTGTACTTCCCTCGACGCTTGTACAGCAGGTCCACGATCACATCTTTACCGAGTTCAAACTTGGAAAACCAGACGTAGCCTCTGACTCTGACATAGTTGTACAGAAACTGAAAATAGATCGACACTTCATGAAAAAAGCTAGCAAAAGCTGCTTTAGGGCGGACAGCTGGGAAAGAAAATTTCGCCATAATATTGGAGTTTAATTATACTCTAAACAGCTGAATATTAATTGGGTTTTTGCAAAAAAGCGGATTACCCTGCTTTGAGTGAGGCCAAGAACTTACTGTTCGTGGTGTGACGCTTCATCTGCTCAATTAAGGTCTGTGTTCGATCATCTTTATCGACCATATCTAACATGCGTTGCAAAGTTAAGATTGATTGATAGGTGATTTGATCGATTAGCAGATTATCCTTACGAGTGCCAGATTTTTGCACATCAATGGCTGGATAAATGCGTCTTTCGGCCAATCTTCGGTCTAAGTGCACTTCTTGGTTACCAGTTCCTTTGAACTCTTCGTACACCAAGTCGTCCATACGTGAACCAGTGTCCACGAGTGAAGTACCGATGATGGTTAGTGAGCCGTGACCTTCAAAGTTACGAGCTGCACCGAAGAATTTCTTTGGTGGGAACAAGGCTGCTGGGTCAAATCCACCAGATAAAGTTCTACCTGAAGTAGGAATTGATAAGTTGTAAGCACGAGCTAAACGAGTAATTGAGTCGAGTAAAATGACAACATCTCTGCCCTCTTCAACCATACGCTTGGCACGCTCTAAAGCGAGCTCTGCCACTCGGCATTGGTCTTCGGCACTCTCATCAAAGTTACTGGCAGCAACTTGGCCTTTGCCTTTGGTAATATTGGCAATATGACGTCTGAAATCAGTCACTTCTTCTGGGCGCTCACCGACTAAGACAGCCATTAAATGAATGTCTGGGTAGTTGGCGGCAATACCTGTTCCAATATCCATTAACAAAGTGGTTTTACCAGCTTTTGGAGGAGAAACAATCAAACTTCGTTGACCTTTTCCAATTGGAGCCACCATATCAATAATACGAGTAGATAATGGTTCTTCACCGGTTTCTAACTTGATTTGCTCATCTGGATAGACAGGAACTAAGCTTTGAAACTTGACGCGTTCGCCAATTTCCTCTGGTAACTTACCGTTAATGGTGTCTACTTTAAGTAAACCCCAATAGCGTTCGTTCTCTTTTGGAGCTCGAGCTGGACCAGTGACAATGTCACCTGGACGCAACTTGAAACGACGAATTTGTGAAGATGAAATGTAGGCATCCCCTTCTGAAGGAGTGAATTGAGCGCGTAAGACGCCATGACCATCTGGAGAGGTGTCTAAAATACCAGTTAAGATCTCGGTGTGAGCATCTGCGTCTGGAATCATTCGATCGTCTACTACGCCAGCAAAATCTCGGTCACGGTCATCACGACGGTTGTCATTGCGATTATCGCGACTTCTTGAGTCACGACGTGGGCCACGACTATCTCGAGAATCTCGGGAATCGCGCATGGAACTTCGACCGCGGGAAGACATACTTGGCTCAGAACGACGAGGTCGAACTGGCTCTACTGGAATGTCTTTGGTTGAGGTTTTTTTCTCTGGCTCGGCTTCTTCAGCAGATTTTGTTTCTGGAGTTGAGGTGGGAGCTGGTTTGGAAGTCTCTTCTGGGGTAATAGCAGCGGCTACTGGAGCAGGTGCTGGGGTTGCCTCTTCTTGGTTTGAACCAACGATGTCGGCAATGGAAACTGGAGTTGTCATAAAATGAATCTCGATAGATACGCAAAATTGCTTAATCCTCGATCATATTCCTTAGAATAAATAAATAACGCATAACAAAGTGAAATTACTTTGAAGGCAAACAGAATGTCTAAATGTTTCTAAAAAAGGGAGTATTCTGTTTGAAGTACGGTCTATTATCTCTTAGTATCGACCAAAAGTCAACTTCTCCACCCTATTTACTCGAGGTAGCGGCTGGCTTATTTGGGTTAACTAATCTGGCATATCTGAAGTATCTGAGTGGCGAATCTAAGAATTTACAGGTATATAAGATCAAGTCGGCGTTATAGTCGGTAATGTCTTCACCCTGTTCCCCGGCGTAGACCTCATAGAGATACTTGCGGTGGTTAGAAATCACCTCGATCAAGTCTCCCTGCTCGAGTTTTGGAAGTAAGTAGAAAGAATGATATCGCCAATACTGATTGCCATTCTCCCACCAGGCTTTCCAGCCGTAGCGATGAGCCGCCAAAATCATCGGCTTACTCAAGTCGCTTGGGGTGCCAAAGTCTGGAACTCGCCAAACACCCTTACTCAGAGCTTCTTCAGAGTCTGCACTCTCTAAAATTTCCGTTTTTACGCCAATTTTAGGAATGATCAACCAAGTTCCGTCTGGTAAGTTCTCATCATAGGCAGGCTCAACCACTCTACTAATTACTCGAGAAGAACCACTGGCATATGAACCACCCATGGCACTTCCGGAGGAATCAGACTTAATTGGCACCGGATCACTTGGGAAAAGAGTGTAATAGACAGATGGAGCTAATAAAATCGTTAAGGTAATTAAGGAAGCAGCAATTGTCGTCCCAAAAATGATCTTTTTGAGCTTCAAGCTAACTTTTGGGGCCGTTTTCAGAGATATTTTTGGCAAGCTCGGAAAATGGGGCAATTTCGGCATTTTTGGCAGTTTAGGAAGATTCGGCAAAGTCACTTTCGGAAATACGACTTTAGGAAGTGCAACTTTTGGCAGACTTGGTTTTGGTAAGGCAACGGAAATTGGAGCTTTTAGTGGAGCAACGCGTTTTGGGGCTTCGTAGACCACCTCACTACGGTTAGACCAACTGCTGACTTTTGGCTGAATGGATACAAAAGTATCAATAGGTTTCTTAATATCAACAAAGAACTCTTTTGAGATCGATTTTGGTTTTTCGAGCAATACCGGCACTACCACAGGCACTGATGACGAAATTTGTGGTGCGCTACTCTTTTCCACGGGTTCAATAGCTGAACTACCGATCAAAATGTTCCGCATGGAACGAAATTGACGCCGTAAAAAGGCTCGCTCGAGAGGAATTACGAAGTACTTCACGCCAAGTAGTATATCACAACTGATATTAAATTACTATAGGCCTACGTTCAGAATGAAAAGTGATTTCCCTACTCAATTGTCAGCTGATTTTGATATAAAAAATGCGACCAATTGGAAGTTCGGATGCCTGCCCAACTCCCGAACTCCCAACCAGTCGCAATTTTGCTATATAAAGCAGTACTAAATAACACAAAGATGTATTTTACTTTGCATCTGAACCTGCTAATATTACTCTCATTGATAAGTGCTTCTGTCGTTTCAGAAGTACCAAATTCTCGAAAATAGCAGTCTCATTCGTGGCTCGACCAGCGGTGATACTGCTTTTTTCATGCCAATTTTCAGTATTCCCCACTCCACTTCACTTTCCCCGAGAACAATTCATCTTTGTGAGTTAAAAGAATAATATAGCATCACCAATAACTATGCAATAGTTTATTTGAGTCCCATAATTTTCTCTCGTCTTTAAATTCGAAGTCCTATATTTTTATAAACAAGCATTTTGATCGAGTTAATAGAAAGTAATTCACAATCTATTTTTTAAAAAGCAAATTGTGTGTAAACTGAGCAAAATGGGCACAAAAAAGCCCACATCAAGGGGGCATGTGAAGAACGGCTGATTAAATATGTAGCACTTCTTTGAGCACAGCGCTAACCGAGCTATGTGTCTGGCGAGAAATGACATGGGTGAAGCCTAAGCGCTTGGCTTCTTTAATTCGGCGGTCAAGGTAGTTCACATTTCTAATCTCCCCCAACAGACCGATCTCTCCAATAAACAACGTTTTTTCTGGCAATGCCATATTTTTATAGGAACTGACCATCGCCATGGCCAATCCCAAATCGACGGCTGGCTCACTCACAGTAAACCCACCGGCTACGTTGAGGAAAATATCAGCAGTGCCAAGTGGTATGCGACAGTGCTTTTGCAAAACGGCGGCTAGTACTTGAGCCCGAGAGAGTTGAATTCCCCGCCCCACCCGCCGCGGCATAGCTAACTGCGACTCAATGACCAATGCCTGAACCTCCAACAGCAGTGGCCGGGTACCCTCAATCACACAGGTTACCGCAGAACCAGGCATGCTTTTCTGACTTTGCTCTAAAAAGATCTCACTTGGGTTAGTCACCTCGGCTAAACCATACTCATTGACCCGAAAAACACCCACCTCGTCAGTGGCACCAAATCGGTTTTTAATTGCCCGCAGCAAGCGTAGCTCCCCGTTTCTCTCCCCGCTCAATTCCAAAACTGCATCCACAATGTGTTCAAGAACTTTGGGTCCGGCAATGGTACCCTCTTTGGTAACGTGTCCAACTAGGAAGGTCGGGACACTCAGTTTTTTCGCCACTTCCGTAATTCGCTCAGTGGTTTCTCGAAGTTGTCCTACCGATCCGGATGACCCCAGCAGGTCTTCGGTGGTCAAGGTTTGGATACTATCGACAATTACCAGGCGTGGCTGCTCATGTTCGATGGCCGAAACAATTTGATCAGCATCCGTACTCGTTAAGAAATGGAGTCGTTTATTGAGCGTTTCTAGTTTTAAATTAATGTGTTCTTTCTCGAGGATTCGCTGGATGCGCAGTGCTATTTGATGGGGACTTTCTTCACCAGCTACGTACAAAATTGGCCGATCAGCCTGCTCTACCGTCGTTTTGCGCTGCTGATCCTGATCCAACATCTCAATTACCATTTGAGTAAGCAGCGTGGACTTACCGATACCCGGCTCTCCCCCAATCATCATGACAGCCCCAGGAACCATGCCTGATCCAGCTTTATCTTGTCCAAGGACTCTATCAAATTCCCCTATTCCAGTGGAAATTCTCAGCCGTGGCTGGTCAGTGGCTTTAACATCGCCATACTGAACGACGGAATTTTGGTCAAAAGCCTTGCCAGCTCCTTGTCCAATTCCTTTACTCTTTTTAACTTCTTTTAGCGTTTCCACCAATGTATTCCACTCCGCACAATTAGGACATTGACCGGACCATTTGGGAAATGACTCACCACAATTTTGACAAACGAAGACTGACGATGATTTTGACATAGGAATTCTTTTCTTTACTATAACATCACATTCGTGAACTGAAACGTATACTCGCGATGTAAACAAAATTTGGAGAAAATTGATCAGAGATCTCTTTCGACAAATTTTCGTTAACGAGCAATTTACTGAATAATTCTGACGCCACCCATCTCTTCAAAGGTAAATCCGTGCGAGTCATGAATTGAACCCACAAACACGCTATTCAAGGAAACTTTAAATCTATTAGCATACTTGCGAATCGTCTCCGGTCCAAACTCCCCTTCTGTTTCTACGACGTACTCCATTTTGAAATTTGGAAAGACTTTGGCTTCATGGAATACTCGCAGGAACTCAGCAAAGGTATCTTCATATTTTTTGGGATGATCATGATCACCATTTTCTAAGCAGTGGACAATCACAATGTTGCGACTAGTTTCATTTTTGCGAATGTACTCTAACGCCTTGTACAGCTTTTCTGGGCTATGCGCAAACAAGATAATTTTAGGCTTAATGATGTGTTCAAACCAAGGATACGCCAGCTTATACAGCCAAGGGACGCGGTGAGTGGCCGCTAAAATGCCCTCAAAAATATAATCCCGATAGATCATCAGCAAAACCAGCGCCACGGCTGGGAAAAAGTAGAAGGAGAAGAAAACCACATTTCTTGGGTCAATCAACATGTTGCCCACGATACCCGCAATCGTGGCCATCATGGCTAAAATCACATAGATAACCGGACCCTTATATGTTCTCTTCAAGTCTGGTCGAGTCACTCGCAGCACTAAATTTCCAATCGCAAATAAGGTCATCACCCCTAAGAAACTAATGGTGTAAACCCCAGCTAAAGAAAGCAAATTACCTTGAGTTATCAATAAAATTGACAGACATAAAAGTGAGAAAGCGATCACGATCCGAGAGATATTGGCATTTCTGCTTTTCAATTTTGGCAACAAGACTGAAGAAGGCAAGCAGTGATCTAATGTCATCCGATACATTAAGCCTGAAGCACCAATGAAACTTGTCAAAACGGCGCCGGCCAGAACCAAAAAGGCATCAGCCACTAACATGTACTGAAAGGCTGTTCCCCCAAGACCACGCGCCACATCTGCCAGGATAAAGTCCTTTGACAAGGCAATCTGTGACAACGGCATCGATCGTAAGACAACCAAGGCAATCAACGGATTAAAAATCAGCACCCCAATTAACATGTTACGTAAGGTTTTTCGAAAGACGCCTTTTTCTTGCTCTTCCACGAAGTTGGCAGAAGATTCAAAGCCAGACACACCAAGTAATGATGCGGCAAAGGCTAAGAAAAGTAACTTACCCTCGCCTGCTGAGAAGCTCAATGAACCCAAGAAGGCAAAGTGATCCCCTTCTAATCTGAATGAGGACACCGTGTTCAGGTAATTTTCTGGCAAGAATCCCCAGCCACGATTGAACATGGTGATCAGTCCTAGCAAGACAAAGAACGTTAAGGTCAACAAATGGAACATGAAGATACCCATAGCCACCTTCGCACTGTCCTTCACGCCAGCAATCACTAAGCCCGCAAAAAAGACAATAATCACGGCTGTAACAACTAAAACTGGCAGGGATAAAATCACGGTATGTAGGTATTCGGCGGCGGTTTTGGCGCTAATGACTGACGTGGCCACGTAGGACAGAATCGTCATCACACCCGCAATAGAGGCTACTGTTTTACTCGTCGCGTTCAGCAAACAGTTGTAGGCTCCTCCGTTTAAAGGCAGCGCTTCAACCACTTCTGTGTAGACGTGTTTATAGAGCCATAAGACTAAACCAATCAACAAAAAAATGATGGGCGCATAGACACCAGCAAACAAAATGGCGATGCCAGAAACATACAAGGAAGAACTAAGAATATCATTCCCAGCTACAGACGTAGACGCAAATTCACCAAGTCGTAGGGGCTCTTTCTTTTCAGGCATGAAATCATTGTACCGAATCAGGCGCAGAGGGTCTAGCGTTGAGAAGCATTTTGAGGACGATTAGGTCTGTTTACTTTTGGCAGCAGTTTTAGGGGCAACTTTAGCCACAACTGGTGAAGCCACAATGCCAGCTTTTTCCAAAGCAGCTTTGTTTTTAGCAATCACTTTTTCGTCTAAATCGCCACCTTCTTCGAAAACGATGGTTAGCGGCTTTTTGGCTAATGCAGTGTAAAACTCAATTTGTTTTTGAATCACAGCCTGAACCACTTTTGGCTTGGCTTCTGAAACCCAGTCAGCAGAAATCAGGTAACAACCTAAGTTGTACTTCTGTTCACCACCACCCAAGGTTAAACAAATTTTGTTGGCAACGTGAATGTTGTGAGGTCTGACCATGTGGCCTTTAATCTCATGTTTCAACATTTTTGGATCTGTAAACGTTAAGTTCCCCGAGTAAAGAAGTTTCTCGCGATCGGCTAAAGCTTCAACTTGCTGTTGAGAAGCGGCATTGACCTGTCCCCAATCAGTTAAGTTCAGCTCTTGCTTCACCCAATCATTTTCTTCACTAGCAACGATTCGAATGTCGTCAGAAAACACCTTTTTTAAGGCAATTACTGCTTCATGAAAAGAGTCCAAATGGAAACCGGCACCAACAAAACCCAAACGTCGGCCTTCGTTTATCTGAACACCTTCATCACCACAGGTAATGACGTATGACATAATTATCCTTCGTTTTCGGAACTGACCATACTTTGAACAGAGTTAAGATATGATTTCATATCCTGTTCAACTTTTTCCCAATCACCTTTTGCTTCGCGAATAGCGTTAAAAAGTAATTCCATGTCAATTAAAAGTTGATCATCAGTCACGATCATGCGTTGCTTTGCCATATGTTCTCCTAGTTATTTATTTGTAGCCCATTGGCACTTCAGTTAAGACGATACTCAAACTCATGCGGCGTTGTGCTGGATCGACACTCTCGACAACCACACTGACTTCATCGCCTGGCTCGTATACTTGATCTGGAGTTAATTTACTGGTGTGGATTAAACCGTCTACACCTGGCTCAATCTTGATAAAGACACCAAATGGAGCAACTCTGGACACTGTGCCAGTGATGGTTGTACCGATTGGGTAGCGAGTTTCAATATTGGTCCATGGATCTTCCATGAGTTGTTTCAGTGACAAGTTCAACTTGCCAGCTTCTTCATCAATGCCGAGAACTTTAACTTTTACTTCATCGCCAACTTTGTGGTAATCGTGTGGGTCGCCGACTTTTTCCCAAGAAATCTCGGAAATGTGGACTAAACCTTCAACGTGACCAACTACATCTTTATCCATTGGAACTTGAACGGTGACGAACAAGCCAAAGTGCATCACACCAGAGATAACTCCGGTATAGACTTCACCAACTTTAACAGATGATAAGGCTTGTGCGCGTTGAGCAATTTCACCGGCTTCAGAGACGTGTTTCTCAGAGAAGATCAAACGATTTTTCTCTTTATCCACTTCAATGACTTTTGCGTCGATGACTTTGTTCTTTAATTTAGCAATGTTACCGATGTACTCTTTACTAAATTGAGATGAAGGAATGAAACCGCGGATGCCATCGATAACGACGATTAATCCACCTTTATTCACTTCAAGACCTTTAACTTTAATGACTTGGTCTTCTTCCATGGCTTTGGTGAATTCATCCCATTTTGTATCAATGGCTGCTTTCTTCAAAGACAATAAAATTTGACCACGTTCGTTTTCAGAAGAAATGACGTACGCTTCAACGGCATCACCAATTTCTAATTGGTCGATGTAATCTCGAGCGGCATCAAATTCTTTTTCAACGACGATACCTTCAGTTTTACCACCGATATCGACTAAAATTGATTTGCGTGTTTTGTCTGTAATTTTGCCGGAAACAGTTTCACCCTTTTGTGGTGTTTTAACTGATGAACCGTATCTTTCCATGAGCTCTGCCATGGTTTTTGGAGCTGGACCTTTGTCTTCTTTTGGCTCGGCTTTGACTTCTGCTGGAGCAGCTTCAACAGCTGGAGCTTCTGGAGTGGTTTCGACTTCTGGAGTTTGAGTTTCCTCTGGTGCAACTTGTGCAACCTCTTCTTTTACTTGATCTGTGGCTTTCTTTTTGGCCATACGTTAAAAATCCCCTTTCGATTGGAATCTCCTTATTATAGCATACTTGAGGAGCGGATCTGGAAGTAATGTAGATTGTCACTCGGCTTCAACTCTGCTTTAATGAACTAAATATTGAAAGAAACGAATGGAAACACTCACCCAACCCGTAATTCCCTTGAAATATGCCACACTTGGGCAACGAATCGTAGCTGGCACAATTGATAACATCCTAGCTTTTCTAGTCATTGGTTTCTTGGTGGCATTAGTAACTGGAAACACTACCACTGACGGCTTTAGTTTGACTGGTGCACCGGCATTCTTCGCTTTCCTACTCATCTCAGTCTACTTTGTGGTAGCTCAAGGGAAAAGTGGCACGACGCTGGGAAAAATGTTATTGGGAATGAAGGTTGTCCGAGAAGATGGCAGTCCTATCACCTATCAGGATTCCTTGATCAGAACGGTTTTAAACGTGGTTGATGGCTTCGCATTTGGTCTTGTGGGCATTTACTTCATTGCAAAGTCTCCTACAAAACAACGCATTGGTGACCAAGTAGCACATACCGTGGTCATCAGAAAGTAAGTGATGCCAACGACTCACAAAGAACTTCAAGAAAAATTTCTAGCTCTCAACACTGCCGAGCAACCATTTAAAGTTACTACATCTGGAAATCAAGTCATTGCAACTTGGAATCTAGTGGATGCTAAATGGATTACCCTCTTTGGCCAAGCTGGGATGAAGAAAAATTATCGATTAACGCTGACGCTCAATGAAGCAACATCTCAAGCTGAATTGCTGGAGGAGGAAGGCGACGTGGATTGGCAAGCTGGTGTCCCTCACACCTCATTTAAGGTCTCTAAACAATCTGGCGAGTTCTTATACAACAAACAAGTTGGCGCAGGCTACGGCTTAAGTACCGACCTCAAGCTTGGCGAACTCTATAAATTTGATTTTGACGTCAATAAAATTAAGGGTCCAATGCTGCAGGTGCTTCAAGAGAATGGCTGGAAGAAAAAGACCAGCGCGAATACTAAAATTGGCATGATCTTTGCCATGATTGGCCTGGGTGGGGCGATTTTAGCCATTATCGTGGTGGCGATTATCTACATGACTGGCGGCCAGTTACATACCTCATTTTCAAGCGGGCCTGATACCAGTACGGACACATCCTACTAGCGGCTACCTGTCACTTTTGCGTGACTAATCTTAACCTGGATGATCTGGAGTGCATGTCATGGGAACGTGACAGGTGTCACATCTCATTAGGGTGATCTTTAAGATGCTCAAAACTGTAGTAATTGGCAATGTCAGATATAACCACCCCGATTATAAACAGAGTTAGACCAATATAGAGCCAAAACATCCACTGAAAATCATAAAACCAAATTGCTCCAAAAAGTGAACCAAACCCCTCAAAGATATAACCAATCTCTATGCCATGCTTATAAATTCCTCGAGCTGGCCAACCATCAATATCCATTAAAGCACCGTAGCGTAGCCTATTACTTACCCCCTTTATTTTAGGGAGAAAAACCCTGACTTTCTTTTTTTTGCGAATCTGAAATGCCTTCTTGAAAAGCCAACCCGATAGAAGAAGTAATGCAAAGGAAATAATTTTAGCGTTAAATGAATCCATTGAAGTATTTTAGCATTTCTTAATGCTACAAAAAAACCTCCCTGTTACAGGAGGTTTAGTCTATTTTTAACTAAAAACGCTTTGTTCTGGCCTCGACCTATCTTCACACCAAGTTACCCTGGCATTATTGTGAGCGCTGAGGCGTTTCAAGACTCTGTTCGAGAAGGGAAGAGTTGGTTCCACCTCGCTCTGGAGACCAGAACGAAACGTTTTTAATTGTTAAAGTGTCCAGGTATTATAACCTGTGTTTGTCACCTTACCCCTACGGGATTC
Organism: uncultured Pseudomonadales bacterium; assembly: GCA_964574595.1. GTDB lineage: Bacteria > Patescibacteriota > Microgenomatia > UBA1400 > PJMF01 > CAZNOF01. The sequence continues at coordinate 66,286 of CAZNOF010000010.1, forward strand.
GATGATCAAACTCACTGTTTGTATCTTCAAAGGTGAAGAGAATATTTTAATTAATAGATAAGATGTCATTTCTTCCGAAATGTTGCATCTCAATCAATTTTACTTGATTAAGATGTCGTAAATAATGTTCATTTGACGCTTAGTATCGTTAGGCTAAAGCTGTTACCAGCCATACACCGACGACCTATCAACCTAGTGGTCTCCTAGGGGTCTAATGGAGATATCTAATCTTGAAGGGGGTTTCCCGCTTAGATGCTTTCAGCGGTTATCCTTTAGCAATGTGGCTACCCTGCGATGCGCTTGACAGCGACAACAGGAACACCAGGGATTACCTCACCCCGGTCCTCTCGTACTAGGGGCAAAACTTCTCAAATATCTAACGCTGACGGCGGATAGAGGCCGACCTGTCTCACGACGGTCTGAACCCAGCTCGCGTACCGCTT
>CAZNOF010000011.1:0-41807 GCA_964574595.1 uncultured Pseudomonadales bacterium
TGTTGGGCAAGAAAATACTACTAAGTTTGGCATAACTTTCGTCAGCATGAACAAAGTCCCGAATCAGGTCACTGTATGGCAACCAATCTGCTGGTTGCAGTCCGTAGTCACGATCTTTCTCGTTGAGTACTTCTCGGTGGACATAGCGAATTAACTTCAAACATTTTCGCGAATGAGCATACTGCTGCTTTAATTCATCAGGGTTAAGTGGTCTGTCCAAGAACGGATGTCTGCCATCGAAGAAAAGAGCTGGGTAATTAGCGGCGTTCTTCTCTACCACCGCTTTCATACCTTGATGCGGATCAAATGCTTCAGGGACAGACGCTAAATACGCAATCACATATCTCATCAAATGATGCAAATCATCAGCTACATTTTTCTCATTCATATTTCCGGAAATTTCAGACATTCGGTGAAAAATCTGACTACTGTTCCCATACCCATTGATATATGGCGCAATCCGGTAAGGATCCAGCTGAATATTTCGGGCAATTGCTAAAGAAAAAGGTAAAAACGCAGTATCCATTGCCTCGGTTCTGTCAGCCTTGGAGTCATAAATGACCGTGCCCAATTTTTCTCGCTCTACTCGAGACTCCTCCACCTCACTGGGAATATACTTTTCGGCAATTAACCCAACTTGACTGTCTTGTTGTCTAATCCCAGGTCGTCGATTAATCCAACCGGCTACCAGAGCTTGTTGATCCGCAATAAAAAAGGAACCAGATCGTAATTGGTTCACTCGAGCGGTATACACTGGTTCAATAATTTCTTTTCTCATAGTTTTGTGATTATCAAAATAGACTCAAAAACAGTACCACAATTGGCTTTTATCTACCATATGTTGTTATTGTTGAAGTGCTGACACACAAGAGTTCTCGAAGTACCCATATTTTCTTGTTATAAGACGCGACTTGATGTATAATTACGGCTATGTCAATTAACCGCGATATCGATTTTTTATTTGAAGTCGGCACACTGAGATTTGCCAACCGAACTTGGAACCAATTCCTTAACCCTCTCGCCCAAAACTTAACAGAACATACTTTACGTGTCCTCTGGATTGCGCTGATTTTAGCCAAGCATGAGGGTGTGACAGATACTGGCAAAGTTATCAAAATGGCAATCATTCATGATGTAGGTGAAAGTCGCAGTGTTGATGTCAATTACGTTTCTCGCCAATATGCTGACCGAGATGAAAAACATGCTATTACAGATACATTAGCTGGCACAGCCTTGAATGAAGAGTTTCTACCCATCTGGGAAGAATATGAACGAAAAGATTGCCGAGAAGCTCAAGTCGTCAAAGATGCTGATTACCTAGACGTTGAATTAGAACTCAAAGAGTTAGAAGCCATGGGTAATCAACTTGGTAAAGCCCTAGCAGTGGGTCGCGCCGAAATAGTGGAAAAGAAATTTTACACAGAAACAGCTCGCAAATTCTGGTATGCCATTCAGGAATCAAATCCTCACAACTGGCACATGAACATTCGTTAATTCATACTCTGATCTGGAATTACTTCTCTACCTTGTACTCAAGGAGGAGCGTTTGAGTATTCAATTGAGTACAGTTTTTTAATGTCAATTTTGTGTCCACTGCCTCGGTAAGTAGGTGCACACCTTTCCCGAACAAGACTGGTTCCATCGTCAAGTAGACTGTATCAACTAATTTTTCTTTCAAAAAGAGTGTGTAAATTTGAGCGCCACCACAAATTGCCACTTCAGTAAATCCTTTTTTCTCCAGCATGGCTAAGACTTCTTTAGGAGTCTGACTAGTAAAGAGCAAGTTCTCTTGATGCTCTGCCGGTACTTCTTGAGGTGTTCTAGTGATCACCACCGTCAAACGATTTGGCAATGGCCGTCCAATGGTCTTATAGGTATTCATTCCCATGACCATTACTCCAGATTTGGTGGTCATATCTTTAAAAAACTTCTTATCTTCTTTACTCGTCCATTCAGTGGAAATTTGCTTGACCTCTTCTGCAATATAGCCATCAGCGGTTACTGCGGCAATTAAAAAAACGTGCATTCGATCTCCTTTATTTTTGGCCAGTACTGCCAAAACCACCTCTGTTTTGATTTCCTAAGTGTTCTACTTCTTCTACGGTAACTTTTTCTCTTTGCAAAATAATAATTTGGACGATTCTCTCGCCTTTTTCAATGGTAACTGGCTCGTCAGTAAAGTTAAGCAAAGCAGCTTTATACTCATCTTGGTCACCACAGTAATCAGTATCGCCTACCCCAATACCATTTGCCATGATCACGCCTTTTTTATGGAGTGAACTTCTGGCACTCATCAGCACCCAGTGGTCCTCAGGAATTTCAATGGCAATGTTCAGCGGCACCAGCTTGACCTGTTTGGGCTCAATCATCGTTGTTTCTCTTGCATACAAATCCATGGCGGCAGCGCCACTCGATTTATACTCTGGGGTTGGTAAACTCTGGTCAAACTTCTTTAATTTTATTTTCATGAATTACAATTCCTCACTTGCATCGACAGTATACCATTGCTACAGTACCCGTATGTTAATCGCCGGCGGTTCTACCCGCACTCCAGATACTCAATACCGAAGATTGCTTCAAGAAATCTTAGACAAAGGTGAACGAACAAACACCCAACAAGACACTGATGCCATCAGCTTAATTGGCCCTGCTTCCATGCATTTCAAATTAGAAAATGGTTTTCCAATGATTACGGAACGGAATATGGATCCCAAAGTTTCCGAACGACTGAAAGTCACTATTTGGCAACAAGCCATCGCTGAAATTATTGGCTTTATCAACGGCGCCAGGACGTTGAAACAGCTTGAAGAGTATGGCTGTTACTGGTGGGCACCCTGGGGCACCGAAGCAAAATGTCACAAACGTGGTCTTGAGACTGGCGACTTAGGACCTGGTTCCTATGGCGCGGCATTTCACGATTTCCCTACGGCAGATGGTGGAACGTACAACCAGTTTCAAAACATTATTGAGCAAATCAAAGAGTTTCCTCATCTCAAAACACATTTCATCACACCATGGGTTCCTCAATACACAATTCGAGGGACTGGCAAACAACAAAAAGTGGTAGTTTGCCCATGTCACGGCTGGGTACATATTCGCGTGATAAATAATAAGTTAACTCTACATATGTTTCAAAGATCCGGCGATGTTCCAGTGGGTGTTCCATCAAACATGGTGCAGTATGCTGCTCTGACGATGATGATTGCTCAGGCAACTGGCACGATTCCTTACGAATTTGTGCACAGCTTCTCTGATGCTCATATTTTTGTCGATCAGATTCCGGCCGTGGAAGAAATGCTGAAGCGAGAACCACTTCCCTTCCCAGTCATGAAACTAAACACTGATAAAACAGATCTCTTCTCTTTTAGAAAAGATGATTTCGTATTAAGCGAGTACGAACACCACCCAGGCATTAAAAATATCCCAGTCGCCATTTAACTTTTAGATTGATTGAGATACATCGGAGGCAGCTATGGCAAATACCACTCGATCTTTTGTCGATTTAGATAACGCTCGTTTTGATGACCAGCGAGCGGTCATGAATGAAATTCAAGATCAGGCACACTGTCCTTTTTGCCTGGAGAATTTACGCAAGTATCACAAGCAGCCGATCATTAAAGAAGGCAAATACTGGATAATTACACCGAATCAGTGGCCATATGATCATACCAAAGTTCACTTGATGGCAATTTTAAAAAAGCATGCGGAGCGACTACAAGATATTGAGCCAGAGGCAGGCAAAGAACTCTTTGAACTGTTTGCGGAAATTGAAAAAGAACAAAATATTCCAGGTGGTGGAATTGCCATGCGATTTGGTGATACCGCACACTCAGCAGGAACAGTCCGTCACATTCACGCTCAATTTATTGAGCCAGATATTGAAGCTGCTGATTATGAATCTGTTCGATTTAAAATTGGCAAAAGTCGAAAATAAACTACCAGAGCAATTTCAGGTAATTAAATTTTTCAAGGTACCGATCTCCGAATTTGAAAAACTCATTTATCTCATTTACGGTTGTTTCATCAAACTGACTTTTATGCAGTCTCATAGCGTTTTTCTTATTCTCTAAATCATGAGTGAAATCGAACTCAAAATTACTGCCATTCTCATCAGTCAGAAGAATGTCGTAGGTCGTGTGAGGTTGAATTCCATCAGCGTAGTGCTCTGTAAAAAATGATCTATCTCTGGAGAACGGATAAACGGAATCGATGACTGCCTCACCTACTTTCCGGTGGTCTCGGTGCTGGACAAAATAGCCACTTTTGTCATAGGTCAAAGAGTACTGCACACTTGGCTCATGCGTTCCAACCAGATCAATTTTATATTTTCGAATATATTTAGAAATCTCGCCAATCAACTTCATGTCACTTTCTACTTCACCATCTAAATAGTTCAAGCAAAAAATATTTTCTTCTAACACATCAATGGATTTCAAAGCGGCCCGCTCTTCCGCTAAGCGTTGTTGAGCCAGGGTAACTTCAGAGATGTCATTCTCGCGACTCCCTCTAGCACCATTTGTAACGACCAGCACGTACACATGCTTATCTTCTTTTCGTAATTGATGAATCAAACCACCAAAAGACACTAACACATCATCTGGGTGAGCTGTGACAAACAGAAAATTCTGCTTGCTGGAGAAAATTTGCTCATATGTAAACATATGCACTTTATCCTTTGCTTACTTTATAGATCTCGACTCCATTTGCTTGAAGAATTGTCTCACCATCCAACATGGCATATCCCTCACTGAAGTAGATTCTTTTCATCCCAGCCGCAGCCACTAATTTCGCACAAACTGGGCAAGGAAACGTGGTGACGTATAATTCTGCGCCTAGCAGTGAAACTCCTTTTTTAGCCGCTTCAGCCACGATGGCTGACTCTGCATGAATTGCCGTGGAAAGCTCGATGTACTCAGCTTTGTGAAAACTTGCTCGGGGGTCACCATTGAAATACGCCTCAAGCTCTGATGGCAGATGATGATTCCAAGCTGAGAGCATAACGTTCCCATCTTTAACTGCCACGGCCGCAACTTGTCTCCACCAATCAGCACTTTTTTCTTTTAGCTCACTTGCATTGGTGAGAAACTGCTCGATAAATTCTTGCGGAAGAATCTCTTTCGCACTTTCAACGGGTCTCTCCTTCAAGATGCTTTTTCTATCCCACCGTAAAAAAGACGTATCAAAAGTTATTTTCTTCCCATCTAAATATTGGTCCGCTAATTGATGCATCAGCTCTTCGTCGGGCAAAACCCAAGAATATTCTTCTCCGTTCATTTTTTCTAAATCAACCTTTTGCAAAACAGTTACCGATTCAAAAATTCCGAGTGCTGTAATTGCTTTTTGCATCAGCTCACTTGGTAAGACTCTAATATCTTTTTGCAAAGCTTCAACTTCTTGAGTCAATGATTCACCAACCAGATACAACACCTTTGCATTCTGATATTTGTGAAAAAAATTCAAATACCCTTGATGAAGAACCGGAACGTAGGCCAAAATAACTTCAACCATTCTCCCCCTTTAGTTCCTCGAGAACTTCTTCAATTGTCTTGATCAATTTACCACTCAAAGTCGCACTAATTTTTTTAGCGGCTCCTAGCTGGAGCCTACGTAATTTCGCACTCGTAGAAGTTGTGGCCATTGGTTCGAGGACAATTACTTTGCCACAAATTTTTTCTAGTTCTTTAATTTTCTCTGGGGTGTAGGTTTCTTTTGTAGCAACGAGCACATCTGGTTTAATCAACTTAATTAAGGCCCATTTTGGCTCATGAAGTTCCTTCAAAACCACCTCGTCCACGGATCGCAAGTAAGTCAACATTTCCAACCGTTCTTCTTGGGGAACAATTGGTCGGTCTGGACCTTTGCGGTGACGAATTTTCTCGTCGCTATCCACCCCCACAATTAAGACATCACCGTGTTTTTTTGCCTCTTCGCAATATCTGGCGTGACCAATGTGCACCATGTCAAAAGATCCTTGAGTCAAGACAATCGTTTTTTTCTCTTTTCGATACTTACTGAGAATTGGCAATAAATCTTGATAATTTAAAATGATGCGTTCTGGATCTGTCATATGGAGGTACCCATTTCGTAAGGAACTTGTAACTTAAACTTCATTGACTCAACTTGTTGTAAAATTTTACTCAGGATCTCTGGACTAAGACCTTCAACGACAATCTCGCTGGGAACTTTTTTGAGATCAATTAACTGCTCTAACACTTTATCAGCTTGTTCATAGGTGAAACCCATCTCCACTTCATCCGTTTGTCCCTGCCAAAGACCGGCAGAAGGTGGTTTTTCTAGAAACACCATGGGTAGCTGCAAATGCTCTGATATCTGCCGAACTTGGGTTTTATAGAACTGAGAAAGGGGTTCAATATCGGAAGCGGCATCACCAAATCGAGTAAAGTACCCAAGGTAGTGTTCAGATTTATTCTCTGTACCACAGACCATGGCTTCTTGAGCTTTGGCAGTGTCAAAGACACACATCATTCTGGCGCGAGCCTTGAGATTACCTAATCTGACCGCATCATTTTCAGTCACTCCTAGCAGCTCAGCAAATGCATCGACACAGCGATTGATATTAATCGTTTTAACATTCGCTTCAGGCAAGACCAGATGTTGAGTAATCAACACAGCATCTTCCATCGGTTGGTTTCCATACGGCAAAAGCAACGCCGTCACATGATCTTTGCCAATGGCTTTGGTTAAAAGTGTCAGGGCAACAGCAGAGTCAATCCCACCTGATACGGCAATCACGGCATGATGAATTCCCTGCTCTGAAAAGGTGTTTCGAATAAAATTTGTAATCTGGTCAGTGAGTTGTTGTGGATCGGTAGACATAGAGTTCTTTTTCCTTAATATACTGTGCTACTTCCAGCTCAACAAGACCTGTAATGCTCTCCCCCTGTTTCACTTTCTGGCGAATGTCTGTGGAAGAGATATTAATTTCTGGAACGTGCTCGATTCGCTTCATTCCAGGTAGGAGTGGTTCTGAATCAGAGCCAGCACGGGGGTAAACAAAAACCGTATATTTCTCTAATAATTTGTGTGCTTCATGCCACTTCGCAAAACTCTTAAGATTATCTGTCCCAATCACCCAAGAAAAGGTATGTTCAGGAAATTTGCGTGACATGGCTTCTAAAGTGTCAAAGGAATAACTCGGTTTATCTTGAGTAAGTTCATACTCGTCGATGAAAACTGTTTTCGGACGAGCAATTTTTTCCAACATGAACTTAACCATCGCTAATCTATCCCCTGACTGAGTCATATCTTTTCCAAATGGATGTTCTTTCACTGGGACTAACCAGACTTGATCGACGAGTTTCTGGTCGAGTAGCTGCTCAGTAATAATTCGATGAGCCATGTGTGGAGGATCAAAACTTGCTCCGAATAAAGCAATGTGCATTGGGGCATTATACTTGATTTTAGTTGAGTCGCTCCATCAAGATAACTCTGACGGCATGAAGCGCATCGACCCAAGTAATTTTTTTGCCTTCGCTAAAGTCCCTACCCATATAACTAATCGGAACTTCGTAAATTCTCATTTTTTGTTTCAAAATTTTGCAGGTTATTTCTGGCTCAATATCAAAACCTTTTGACTGCAGATCAATCTTTTTTAAAACTGCTGTGGGTAGTAACTTGTAGCAGGTCTCCATGTCGGATAAGGTAGTGTTATACAAGATATTGACCAAAAAATTGAGCGCGTAATTTCCCACTCTGTTCCAAAAAAGTAAATTCAGGTGTGGTCCAGCAAATCGAGAACCGTAAACGACTGACACCTTCCCCTCTTTGACCGGAGTCACTAAGGCGGGGATGTCTTTGGGGTCATACTCGCAATCAGCATCTTGAATGAGGACATAGTCGCCAGTTACTTTTTTCAGTCCAAAAGTGATAGCACTCCCTTTCCCGCCATTCGTTTTTTGAAAAAAAAGAATTTGAGGTTTCTTCTTTTTCTTCTGTTGCCATGTCTTGAGAAATTTCTTTATTTTTTTCGGTGTTTGATCGGTTGAACCATCGTCAACAATAACCAACTGGTTCACATCGGCACAACGAACCACTTTCTGAAGAGTGATCTCAACCGTGTCTTGCTCATTGAAGACGGGCATAATGACTGATAAATGAATCATAAAGAAGTTAATGTTTGAGCAGCATGTAAACGGTTTGCCCCATCGTATTGATCAGGCAGATAAAGATCAAGAGGAAAATCCAAATACGAGAACTTTTGTCAGGAAAATATTCTTTTAAGAGCATAGCTCCACCATAGCCAAGCCAAGGTAATGAACTGGTGAACATTCGCGAACCATACGGTCCACCCAAAATCTCCGGACCCCAACTAGCAATCACATAGGCAGAAAGGACGAATGAGATTAAACCCACTTGAGCCAGATGGTCACGATATTTTGCAGCTTTTAATAGCCCAAAAAGAAAAAAGAAAACAATCGGTGCAAAGAACAAAAATCCATTCCCCTGACTCAGTAAAATTCGTCCAAAATCTGGGTGGAACCAATTGAGCTGTTCCCCACCTATGGTGTAGCCACTACTGAGTTGACCATAGAGATAATTCGTACAATACAACTGGATTGTAATTGGTAAGAAAGCCACCAAGCCAAATAGAACGGATTTGACAACATTTTTTACTCGTTCCTTTTCCTTCAATAACATACTCAACCCAATTGGCACACAAAAAACCACATCTTGATTACGAATCAGCGCCAGAAGTCCAGCCAGCAGACCGAGGAAACTCACTTGTTTCCAACTTAGTTTTTGCTTATCAAACAACCATTTTTGGCAGAAGTATAACAAGATGGCAGACACCGCAAATGAAGCTGAGTGTGAATTAAGTGGGTCTATGGCAGTATAAAAAAACAACTGGGTGGTGAGTAGCAAAACAGCGGAACTAATTAAACCAGTTGTTTTCCCCACCACGTTTTTTGCCGTCAAATAAAAGAACCACAATCCAATAACAGAAAACCCAACTGTGCTCACACCCACCACCCACAGAGTCAGCCAGCCATAACCCATGATTTGAGGTCGAGCCATGAACTGAGATTGCACCCAGGTCAGCCCCTCTCCCAGCACGAAGCTGGGTAGCCACAACAAAGGTGCTCCTGGTGAAAATTTATTCGTGACTCGATTGGTTTTGGGTGAAAAAAGGGGCTGATTTGGAAAGCCAACTTTCGGCAAAAATGCCTCATTATCAAAGTTTAAATCATGGTCGATTGCCAATGAACGAGTGTATGCAAAGTAATAACGAGTATCACCCCACAATATGGATTGTACTTTGTAGACGTGTGCCGAATAGATGATCGCGCTACCAATAAAGAGAGCAACGAAAAGAAGCCAAGCTTTCATTCCTTCAGAGTACCACATCTAGATACAAACAGCCTACAGATACTTTTAAGGGTATTTGTAGGCTGAGTACAAACTGTATTTATTGAGCGTTAGTCTTGAATGCTTTATCTGCAGCACCCGCCAACGTATCATCTGTGTCTGACTCTTCGTCGTAGGTCTCTTGAAGCAAGTCAGCAGCAGTATCATGCTCCATTTCTGTTGCCATTCTGATCGCCATTTCATAGCCAATCATTTCGTAATGTTCAACTTTCCTGGCTGCCGCAATGAGTTGCAAATCTAAGCCTACAGAAGGATCCATTTGACCAATGACTTCCTCCCCTTCCTTAATCAAGCCTTCCATTCCTTTACACTTCATTTTAGGACCACCTAACGGGCCCTTGAGTTCAATTTCCTGTTGCTCACCAATCGTCTCAAGTCGCATGACGTGGTTTTTGGTTTGTGCCAGATGTTTCTCAAAACCATTCTTCAACTCATCAGAAAGTGCCGCCTCTGCCATTTTAGGAAGAGCCTCAACGAGTTGGTTCTCTGCACTATAAAGATCCTGTAAAGTGTGTTCAAAATCCTCGTGTAAGTAAGAATTTGGCATTGCCGTATCGTTTGTCATGGTGACTCCTGTATTAATTGGTAATAGAGGAATCTTAGATGATCAACATCATAATCTGGCAAAGACGCGGTAAGGAGTGAGTAAGAGTAGCGATTAGCTTTTCTTCTTGGCTTTAGTAGCTTTTGGTTTTGATTTCGCAGTCGACTTTTTGGCAGTCTTTGAGAGTTTGGCTGACTTCGCATCCGCTTTAGCAGGAGCCGCGGTTTTCCCGTGTTTCTCCGCCCAAGCTGCTTTGCGCGCTGCTCGCTCAATCTTCATTTTATCCCATTGTTCTTGAGTTAAGATCGTACCCGGTGCTGGTTTTGCCCAGTTCGCCCAATCACACTCTGGATAACGCGAACAACTGTAGAAGTCTTTTCCAAAACGAGTTGGCTTAATCACAACTTCCCCTTTTTGACAAAGTGGACACAACAGACCTTCAACTTTATTGACAATATTTTCAGTAAAATCACATTCAGGGAAACGGCTGCAACTCTTAAACTTCCCGAATCGACCTGAGCGAATCACAATCTCACCATGTTCAGTCTCACCACATTTAGGACAAGCTTCTCCCGTTTTCTCAACAGGAATTTGAGCACGTTCTGCGGTATCAATGACTGAGTTAACAGTTTTTTCCAAAGGCTTGTAAAAATCTCCAACAATTTTCTGCCATTCTTTTTCGCCACGAGAAACAGCGTCTAAGTCATCTTCCATATTGGCAGTGAATTTATAGTCAACAATCGTGGTGAAGTATTTATTCAAGAAGTCATTTACAGCCAGGCCAATTGCTGACGGCATAAATTTTTTGTCCTGTCGTTGTACGTATCCTCTATCTTCAATCACCGAAATAATGGAGGCATAGGTACTTGGACGACCAATACCCTCTTGCTCCAAAATCTTAATTAAAGATGCATCGTTGTATCGTGGTGGTGGCTGCGTAAATTTTTGGGCTGCGTAGTGTTGGACATAGGAAACAGGCTGTTGGACTTGTAAATTTGGCAACAGAACATCTCCTTGATTTGGGAACAGTTTCATCCAACCATCAAATTTCAATACCGACCCATTTGTCTTTAAAGTCACATGACTATTGTCTTGGTTGGTTGCCTCAGTTAAGACCGTGGTTTGGTCATAAACCGCAGAGTTCATTTGACTACCTACGAATCTTCGCCAAATCAGGTCATAGACTTTAGCATGTTGATCACCAAGTTTTATCTTCACCATGTCAGGTGCTAAGGTAATATCTGTTGGACGAATAGCTTCGTGAGCTTCCTGGGCATTTTTTGTTTTGGTGGAAAAATATCTTGGAGCAGCTGGTTTATATTGGTCACCAAATTCTTTTCCGATGTAGTCACGCGCCATATCGATGGCTTGTGTTGAAAGATTAACCGAGTCAGTTCTGTGGTACGTAATGAAACCTTCCTCATAAAGTTGTTGCGCTAATCTCATGGTAGCTTTAGAAGTGTAACCAAATCTTGTCGCCGATTGTTGTTGCAAGGTAGACGTGGTTAATGGCGGCAAACTGACTCTGGTTCGTTCTTTTTTCTCTATACTCTTTACGGCATATTTGGCTGATTCCAACTGATTTAGAACTGGCTGAACATCGGTTTGAATGTGAGGATCAAAACTCTTGCCATTCAACTCAGTTACGCGGCCAATAAAGGCGCCTTCTGGCATCGGCACTTTACCGGCAAATACCTCTTCTGCAAGGGGTGAAACTTTGATACCTGATGAATTCAGTAAGACGTCCAACTCCCAATACTCTTCTGGCACAAATGCCAAAATTTCTCGTTCTCGCTCAGCAATTAATCTCAACGCAACTGACTGAACACGACCAGCAGATAGTCCATAACGAATTTTTTTCCAAAGTACTGGTGAAACGGAATAACCCACTAACCGATCCACGACTCGACGAGCTTGTTGCGCGTTCACTAAGTCCATATTCAATTGCAATGGATGTGCAATTGCGTCAAGAATGGCTGACTTGGTAATTTCATGAAAAGTTGCTCTGACAAATCGTTTTTTTTGATCTGCCACATTAGCGGCCACTTCTGACTCTGTTGGTTTTTTTGTTTTCTTTTTACTTGTCTCTTCTGCTCCACTTAAAATCTGTTGTAAATGCCAACCGATCGCTTCTCCTTCACGGTCAGGGTCAGTTGCAATAATGATTTGCTCAGCACCATCGGCAAGTGTTTTTAACTCTTTCACAACTTTTAATTTATCTTTAGGAATTAAGTATTCTGGTTCAAATCCGTGGTCAATATCGACACCCATTTTTGATTTCGGGAGGTCACGAATATGCCCCACAGAGGCCTTCACAATATATGGTGAACCAAGATACCCGCTAATTTTGCGGGCTTTAGTTGGAGACTCTACTAGGACAAGTTTCATACAGGGCATAATAACATATCTCCTCTACAAATAGCTCCACCACTTGTTTTACCGATGAGACAACTGTCCTTGAACTTCTAACAAACTCAACCTAACCATCACATCAGAAATCGGCAACTTATATCTCTCTGCTATCTCATCAGGTGAGTAATTCTCATTTTTCACAAGATTAATTATTTCTTGATCAATCAAATTAAATTCTTTTTTTATATTGAGTATTTTTTTGTATTTTTTTAATGCGGGTATGCTCGAGTGTCGGGAAAATTTCTTCAATAATCTCTAACCCAGAAGTCACTAATTTAGCTCCCTCATTTATCAAAGACTTGGTCCCTTCGCTGTAAATTGAGGTCAGTGGACCAGGTACCGCATAAACAAATCTGCCATAATTTACTGCACAATGTGCCGTGATTAAGCTACCACTTTGGTGTGCTGCTTCTGTCACAACTGTAGCATGTGAGATACCCGCCACTATTCTATTTCTGACTGGGAAAGTACCTTTGTTTCCGGATGAGAATGGCGGTAACTCGCTTACCAATGTATTCCCTGAAGCCAAAAACGAAGTCGTTTGGTACTCGCTTGATTCATCAGGTAAAGAATCAAAACCGTAGCCCAACACCCCAACTGTTTTACCACCCGATTTAATTGCCGTTTGGTGTGCCAATAAATCTGCACCGTACATAAAACCTGAAATGATCGTGGCACCTAACTCACTTAATTCTCTACTCAAAATTCGAGTAGCTTGTTCGCCGTACGGCGTTAAATGACGAGTTCCTACCACCGCGATCGGCAACGTTCGCCAAAGTGCGGTGGGACCCTTTACATACAGCACCACCGGGTAATCAGGAATTTCACGAAGCAGTTCTGGATAGGCTTCATCTCCCCAGCAAACAACAGTTACTCCCTTCTCTTGTAAAAATTCTTCATAGTCTTCTGGCGTATATTCTGTTTTTAAAGCTTCAATTGAAACTCGCTGCTTAGCAGAAAAAATAGAATAATCCATTGAGGAACGTTTACTGATAACTGTCTTTAAAGAGATGTGACTTGTCTGCTGTTTTTCGAGTACTTTTTTCAACGTTTGCGCACCAATACCGGAAACTGCACTTAACCAAATGAGAACTCGCCGATCACTCTTATTCATTCCATTACATTACTAGGAAATTTGGTACTTAAGCGTAGAAAGAACTATGGATTGGCTTGAAAACCTTTGCCACCCTCTTCCATCCAATCAACTATTTTTTTGGCAATTGGCGCTCCGTCAATGGAACCCTCTCTGTATGGATTTACTTCATCACTTTCAACTAAAACCGTAATGGTGACTTCTTTTGGAAAACCATTTTTTTGAACTTTATCTCGCCATTTCACCCAGAGTTCTTGTTGGGTATCCTGCTCTTCGCTTTGGAAGTGCGTCATCGCAGATGCAGTAGCAGTTTGCGAAGCTAAACTTGCTGAGACAGTAGCGTTTAAACCATTTTGAAAGTCTTGCTGAAAGTTTGGCAAAGTGACGGCTGCTGTAAACCAACCATGCGTTTTTCGATATCCTCTACTATCTTGTGCACCGAATTCAGCTGTCCCAGTTTTACACGCGACCGCACCATTATCCATCTGTTGATTTGCATCTGTCACATCTGGCGAAAGGTATTTGGCGTTGTATGGAAAAAAAGGATAAGCAGTTCCCCCAGTGGAACATACTCCGACCATTCCTGACAGAACTAATTTCAGATGATCTAAGTTGGCGACAGCCTGACGACATTGACGTTTATCTTGATTCACTATGGATACCTGACAAAGTTGCCCTTGGTTCGCCAGTGCTTGGGTCATTTGCGCCAGTTGAATTGGTGAAGTCAGCAGATCACCTTGACCGATTCCCATGTGGTAAGTGTCACCTAAAAACCATTTTTCATTTTTAACCTTTTGCTTCCACGCTGGATCGGGTACGAGTCCTCTGGTTTCCGCTGGTAGGTCTATACCTGTTTTGCTTCCCAACCCAAGCAATCGGCTCATAATGGCAATATTATCTGGACCTGTCCACTCGGCTGCTTTATAGAAGTAAATATCATTACTTCGAGCAATTGCTCTGGCTAAGTTAATCATTCCTTCAACCCGACCATATTGGCGGTAGTACCAGTTTCCAAACACAAAATCACCTAACTTAATGACACCTTCATCGTCTACTTGGGTATCAGCCGTAAATGAATTCGCTTCTAATCCTGCTAGCCCCACAATTAACTTAAATACGGAACCGGGTGGGTAAGCCCCTGAAATTGCCCGGTCAAAAAACAGTTGTTGTGGATCTGTGAAAAAAGTTTGAACTTTGGCTTTTCGCTCTGTTTCTTTTTGCGGATCAGATTCTGTTTGACTAAGAATATTCGAGTCATAATTTGGAGCACTGGTCAGAGCAATAACTTGTCCGGTACTGGCATCAGTCATTACAACCGCACCTCTTTTACCCGCCAAGGCTTGCGCGGCAACTTCAGTAATATATGGATCAATACTCGTTTGCAAATTCTTGCCTAACGTTGGCTCTACTCGATCTACTTGTCGTAACTTATGCCCCAAGGCATCAATTTCATAAATAGTTTGACCATCTTGACCTCGTAGTTGCTTCTCATAATTCAGTTCAAGTCCAGCTTTGCCTAGTTGTTGTCCTACCCGAGCCGTGGGATCACGTTCCAAATCTTCTGCCGTCACTGAGCCAACATATCCCAGAACATGCGCTAACGACTGTGGAAAACGATAAAAGCGTTGTGTCTCGGTATTAACACTTGCTGAATTGGTAGCCATCAATTGCAGTGCTTCATCACGGTCAATCGGTTCAGTTTTGACGTACAATGCACCTGGGTTTTCGACATGAAAAAACTTCTGTACGTTCCAAACGAGCGGATCTCCAAAACGATCTAAAATCACCCCACGCAACGCAGGTAGTCGTTGAGTGTAAAAACGATTGTCTTCTGCCTTCTTCACATATTCACTACCTTGGGCCACTTGTAGTTGCATGATTCTCAAAAAAAGAACCGTGAAAATTCCCACCCATACTAGAGAAAAAAGAAACAATTTAAAAGAAAAAAACGTATTTTTTCTCATAGACTAGTACATCTTCCACTTGTTCGTTCGCTTCATAAACCAAAATCGAATTAAGAATAGGCAGCCTAAAGCAAGGAGCACGTGGTAAACCATATTTGTTGGAGATAGTGGCAATTTACTCACAATCGCTAAAAACACTGCAGCCACTAAAACAGCCGCAAAGTAAGTTAGTGTTTCTCTATGAAACAAAATAAAGCGCTGTTCCAAAACAAATACCAATACTCCTACCAGCGCGATTCCCAACCAAAGTGGAATAAAGTAGCTGGCTGCTAAGGCAATTCCGGTGAGTAAGATTCCTACTGACTTTCCTACCCTGCCAAGTGGCGCCACGTAATTACTGGCAATGACGAGTGAAATTATAGGCAATCCTAAAGTTCTCTCCACACTCAGGACAGTCACAAAAATGCCTAAAAAAAGTAGATATCTAAAGAATGCAGTCATTATTTAACCTCTACCATCTTTGATTCAAAAAAAGACACACCTTGATCCACGATGGCCTCCTGCGTAGGTGCACCCTCATGTCTCAAGACTTCTTTAATTGAGCCAATATACCAATTAGGCAAGATGCCTTCTTGCCCAACTGTAAAAACGTGCTGTCCAACAGATATTTCTTTCTCGATAGGAATTTCTTTCAGAATGGCATTTCTGCCATTACCAAATAATAATCCGGTCGCCCCCGATTCTGTTTTTCCCAAGACTGGCTGTGCGAAAAGTTGAGAAAGTAAAGTAATTTTTGCTTGTCCTTGACTCACCTCGCCAACTCTGCCAATAAAAACTCCTTGAATAAAAACTGGGTCACCAGTTGTTAAGGCATATCCGGTGTCGGCAATAATCGGCTGACTATATCCTAAAATTGGGGCTAATATCTTTTGTGAAAGGCGTGAGCTTGTAGTTGCCCCCGCCATTTTGCGTAACTCCTCATTCTCAACACGTAAATTTTCTTCTTCACCAAGTCTTGAGGCTAACTCTCCATATCTTGATTCAAGATTCTGAATCTTTTGATAGGAATTGTAGCTTGCAACGGTGATTCGGTACGGCAGCTCTGCAAAATAAACAACATTTACACCTAGTTGTTGAACAGGTCGTAATCTTCTCTCGACGAAACCTCTAAACGAACTTAACAGACCAACATTCTCGATCACAAATAGAAGTAAAACTGCAACGATAAAGCCGATCCAGTATTGCTGAAGCTCTATTTTGTTTTCGATTGTCCGATACTTCATACTTTATAACCCTCGGATCACATCTTCTCGTGGGTGATGGGACAGCAGGACAGACGTTTGTAACTGTTTTTCTAGATACTGAACGAGTCCCGGTAGTAATGCTCCCCCACCGGTTAATAAAATCCCGTTTTCTAGCGCTGTACTGAGTAATTCAGGAGAGAGGTCTTGCATGGCTTCTTTCACTAGCCAGACTAATTCTTGTGCCACTTCTTCCAATGGCGCCACATAATTACTTGCGGCTAAAACAATGGTCGTTGGTAAATCCGTAGTACTGCTTCTCGCTCGAACCGTAAATTTACTGCCGTTAGGCAGACTAGTATTTTTGACTTCTTCTTTTACTTTTACTCTCCTTGATTTTGAAGCGGTCGCAGGTGCAACAAGATCAGTTTCTTCTTCAACTTGTTTCGCTCCAGCTAAGCAAAGCAAGTTTTTTTTAATTTGCTCAGCGGTTAACCAACCAATTTCTGCTTGATACTTTTTTTTGGTGACAGATAGAACTTGCTTGGTAAAATGGTCTCCACCAATTTCAAGTGTTTCCTGGCTTAAAACTTGACCATTTGCCCAAATAGAAACTTCGGTGGTCATGCCACCAATATCTAGACAGCACCAGGTTCCATTCTGCATTTGAGCTGTTAAAAGAGATGCAAAACATGCCACCGATTTAGGTTTAAAGCTACAAGCTACGTGCATGTTTCTGCAAAAGTGCCCGAGCAATTCTTTCTGAACGAGTGACGTGGCCGCTCCACTTGCCACTACAACTTTTTGAGACATAAATGGGACTGGTAAACTCACGGCCGGTTGATTCACCTTTTGTAAAACAGCTCTTAAGAACAGATTGGTTGCTGTTACGTCAGCCACTTTACCCATTCTAATTGGACGGACTAACTTCATCCCTACGGGAACTTTTCCTTGATATATCTCGGCCGCTTGGCCTATCGCAATCACATCTTGTGAGGCTTCGTGAAAAACAATACACGTTCGATCATGAAAGACAATTCTGTTGTCAATTTTCACTCGAGTGTAACTGGAACCCAAATCCATGGCCAAATTTTTCGGTAATGAAAAATTCAACGTAAAATTCGCAGGCAATAAGTGACCAGGTCGGAACATGTGACTAGTATATAGCAGATGACTTAATGGGCAATCGCGTTTAAAGTGCTTGCAGCATCACGCCACTGTTGATTTTTGCTCTGTTCTTGAGCTTTCTCAATTTGAGATAAAACATCTGATTTATCCTCAAATGTTTTCTTCATTTGAACTATTCGTTCATCAAACATGGCTTCTTTCAGTTCAAGGGCCTTCTCTAGCATGATTTTCTCTAAATCAGGAACCAGCTTCTCAAGGTAATCAACCATTTCTGATTGCTTATCCTCTTCTTTCACTCCGGCTTTTTCACTGATCTTCTTAAACTCAACGAGCTCTTCCTCTGTCAGCAACAGTTCAACATCTTTATCAAGGAAATCTTCCCAAATAATTTGTTGCAACTCATCAAGGAACATATCTTTTTCTTTTTCAGAGGCAGAATCAATTCCCAACATCACGAAAACATTCTGATCTTCCAAATCTTGAGAATCTTTTTTAGATTCAGGCTGAGCAGCTTGAGTCATTTCTGAGTTTACCTCTTCTTTGACATCTTCTGGCTCATCCATCTTAACTGGCTCGGTCACCATTGGTGGCTTAGCTTCTTCAGTTTTCATGATTGGCGCAGGTGTCTCGACTACTAATTCTGACTCAGGCTCAACTGGCTTTACTGGAGCGGCAGGTGGCGTAGAAAGTGTTGGTGTTGGAGCTGTAGCTGGAGGTGTAACTGGCGGTGTAGGTGGCGTTGGCGGAGTCGGAACGGTCACTGGTTCTGGCATCTTAACTGGCTCTGGCATTTTTACAGGCTCAGGTTGCTGTTGAGGTGCTGCAGCTACTGCCGGGGCAACTGGAGGAGTACTTGGAGTCCCCTGACCATTCACTGGTGGCATGTAGTCATCAACATACGATGAAGCAATTTGTTGAGTCAATTGTTGAGGATCAAAAGAACCCTGGTTTGGGGCAGATACCGTTGAACTATTATCCATACAACTCCTTTAATTGCTGTAGCATAGCAAAAATACTCAGTGTTGTAGACCCGAAAAAAATGCGACAAATATTGCACTTCAATTCAGCTCTATTTACACCTTAACCATACCTTCTTGTCTACTATATACTACAGAGATGTCCCGCAACAGTCACCGATCAATTGAGTTCTGGATTATTTTTTTCTTTCAGCTTCTTTTATTGACGGTTCCACTTTTTTTCACCTGGGTAAATGAAGAACTATTTGAGTTCAACAAAATTATTCTGATCTACGGATACACAGTCATCATTGCTTCTCTTTGGGTCGCACAAATGATCTACCAGAAGAAACTTCTTTGGAAAAAAACACCATTTGATATCCCCATCGCTCTGTTTTTCATCTCGCAACTTCTTTCAACCATTTTCTCGATTAATTTTCACACCTCATTTTTCGGATATTACACCAGATTTAATGGCGGCTTGTTATCGACTATCTGCTACATTACGTTGTTTTATGCGTTCATACAGAATGTTCAGAAAAAGCATTTACCCGGATTATTCTTCTCAACTTTCTTGTCGGCACTGATTGTCTCAGCATTAGCTATTCCAGAGCACTTTGGTCACTCCTTTAGTTGCTTACTAATCAATGTCAGTCGAGGCTCAAACCTATCTGCTGAAATCTATAACACCAGTTGTTGGATCCAGGATGTTCAAACCAGAGTGTTTGCAACATTTGGACAACCAAATTGGCTGGCCGCTTACGCCATCACTTTAATTCCAGTTGGAATTCTTTTGTCGAGCGGTGAGTTAGAAAGTGATGAGACATTTCGTATAAAAAGCTGGCAAAGATGGTTCTACGCCATTACCTCTGTGGCACTTTTCATGACCTTACTCTTCACTAAATCTCGATCCGGCTTTATCGGACTAGCTATAGGTATTGTGTTTGGATTAGGCCTGTTACTGGCTCGAAGTATTTTTTCTCGATTTTTTACCGGCAAACAGGTGCCATTCACTATCAGCTCAATTTTTTCGGTGAGCAAAAAACTTCCGGTGACTATCTTTGTCTCGTTGGCTTTGCTGAGCTGCTTGGTTTTTGGAACACCATATTCTCCCACTCTTTCAGCTTTCTTAACCCAACAAAAGAATCCTGCTCCCGCCCAACCAGCAGTGGCAGCCCAACCGGTAAACCGACTCGACGAAGGTGGGACAGATTCCGGCGAAATTCGTCGAATTGTTTGGTCAGGTGCTATCAAAGTCTGGCAACGATATCCAATCTTAGGTTCTGGTGTAGAGACATTTGCATATAGTTACTACAAAGATCGGCCAATGGCTCACAACTTAGTTTCTGAATGGGACTTTTTGTATAACAAAGCACATAACGAATTCTTAAACTTTTTAGCTACTACGGGTGTAATTGGCCTGGCAGCTTATCTGTTTTTCTTAGGTTCGGTGACCTTGGTGCCCGTTCTTCCGCTTCCACTATCTTCATGGTTGTTCTCTAAGCGAATATCTTCAATCGATCCCCATGAATTAACAGAAAAACAGCGTCAAAACTCGTACTTACTGGGTGCCGCTTTTAGTAGCGGAATTGTCGCGCTCAGCGTCTCCAACTTCTTTGGTTTCTCCACAGTCATGGTGAGTACACTTCTGTTTTTATTACCTGGATTTTGGTATGTGTTCTCCCAATTTTCTGATAAAAAATCCGTAATTGAAAAATCAGATGAATCAATGTCTACAACTCAAATTGTAGTATATTGTTTACTCTTTTTTATCTCATTAGCACTCCTCTTCCGAGTTTATAACATGTGGGAGTCTGACCGCGTGTTCGCAGAAGGAAAACAAAACAGTCAGGCCAACCAAGTCAACGTGGGTTTAAGTCTCCTCCAACAGTCAGTTCTCATGTCGCCGGATGAGCCATACTTCTATGAAGAGTTAGCTGTTACAGATGCGCGTATAGCGGCAGCATTAGGGTCAAATGAAAACGCTACCGCGGCAGCTCAATTTGCACAGAGCGCCATCGACTTATCAAACCAGATGATTGCTATGAATCCCGTTAATCTGAACTTTTACAAAAGTCGAACTCGGATCTTCTCGCTCCTATCGCAACTTGATCCCAAATTCATTGAGAAAGCCCGAGAAAACTTAGTTACAGCCAGGACACTCGCCCCCACAGATCCGAAATTACTCTACAACATCGCTTTGATTGATTTAGGAATGGATAAAAGAGACGAAGGCATTGCGGAGTTGAAGCAGGTATTAGAGATGAAACCAAATTACATCCAACCACACTTGAGCTTGGCCGCCGAGTATGAAAAAGATGGCAAGCTCGACATGGCTAAATCAGAATATGAATATATTTTAAAGAATATTCAACAAGCTGATCCTACTTCAATTGAAAAGTTGAAACAAATCGCAACCGCATCGGCCAAAATAGCCACTGCATCCGCCAAAGCAACTCCTCATAAGTAAGTTATAATAAGCCAAATGAAGATCATCACAGTTCCACACCCAACTCTCCGAACGATTGCTCAACCTGTCACTCAAGTCGACAAAAAAATTCAACAGTTCGTGAAAGATTTGGAAGATACACTTGCGAAAAAGAAAAATCCTAAAGGGGTTGGCTTAGCTGCGCCTCAGGTGAATACCAAATGGCGTATCTTCTCTACTCAATTACCAGAAACACCTCAAAGTGATGTCTCGGTATTGAGAACCTATATTAACCCACGAATTTCTGACCACAGTGAAGGACATTCATACGGTGTTGATAAGAAAGAGCCAACATTGGAAGGTTGTCTTTCAATTCCGGGATTTTATGGCCCTGTACCTCGTTGGGAATGGGTTGATTTAACCTACGACTATATTGATGGCCAAGAACTGAAAACAACATCTGGTCACTTTCGTGATTTTGAAGCGCGAGTCATTCAGCACGAATATGATCACTTGGAAGGAATCTTGTTTATTGATCACGTAATTGAATTTAACTTGCCACTTTATAAAGAAGATCCAGAAACTGAGAAACTTGAAGAATTAGAGCCTGATCTTATCCTAGCTCTGGCAGAAGCGGCGAAATGAAACCATACTCAATTGCAATTGCAGGCTCAACAGCCCACACGGTCCAATGTGCTGATGCTCTTTTACAGAGTGATAAATTCAATATTCCTTGGGTACTTACTCCCGAACCCAAAGCGATTGGCAGAAAACAAGTTGTCACCAAAAATCCGCTGCATATTTGGGCTGAGGAACATGGAATTCGTGTTATTTTACTCAATAAAAAAATTGACCTGCACGTTAAACAACTAATTGAAGAGACTGTCAGTCAACTTGGTCAAATCGATTTCTTGTTAGTAGTGGATTTTGGTTACTTAATTCCTGATTGGTTACTTACTCTCCCACACATTGCTCCCTTGAATATTCATCCGTCACTTTTGCCAAAATGGCGAGGTAGTTCACCTGGCCAGTTCGTCTTACTATATGGCGACACAAATTCTGCAGTCACGTTAATGGAAATGAATGCAGGATTAGACACTGGCCCAATTATTCATCAAGAAAAATTCACTGTCGAACCTAGCTGGACACAGGGTGAGTACTATCAATTTAGTTTTGAACTCATTACCAAAGTTTTGGCAGATAAAATCGTCGAATTTGCCCAAACTGGTAGAAAAACTGCTCAGTCTACCCTTTTGCCAATGACGGTTGCTCGTCGATTAACTCGAGAAGATGGCTTTATTTCCTGGAGAACGGTCAGCACTGGTCGAGTTTTAGAGAATGAGTTGTTAAAAGAAGTGACTAATTCAAACAATCAAAATATTGTTCAAGTCATCGAACATGCTAGTCGAGCTTTTGCTCCCTGGCCTGGCTTATGGACAATCATTCCAACCGTCAAAGGTGAAAGACGCATGCAAATTTTGAAATGCCATGTAGGAAATAACAACAGTCTTATCTTAGACACCGTAAAAATTGAGGGCCAGGCTGAAGCAAGTTGGTCGCAAGTAAAGAATCAAATTCTCGAGAAATAGTTTATTTTTCTTCTTTTTTGAAGTGAGTTGTCAAACCTTGTCTCTTCAGTTTTCGAAGGACACCGGTTGGAACTCTTAAGCGTTGTTTAGCACCGTTTACCAAGATGGTTACTGTGTGTAAATTGTATTTAAACGCATGTTTTGAGCGGTTTTTAGCGTGAGATACTCGATTACCCATATGAGAAACAACTGGGTATTTAAAGGCGTATGACATGGGACTCCTGGTTCATTCTAATTAGCAAAATATCAAGAGCAGAATTGTACCATTACTTTGCCCTCGAGGCAATCCCAGACTATGCTGGGATACTAACGAACCTAAAATACCAGCTTCTAACCCTGTTATAATGGGAAAATGTTCAACAACTCCATCTTGAGTGTCTTCTTAAATAACCCAATTGTGGGACTCATTTTGGCTGGTGGCCTGATTCTTTCGTTAACAGTCCACGAATTTTGTCACGCGCTGGCGGCAGACAAGTTAGGTGACCCAACCCCTAGATCACAGGGTCGTTTAACCCTCAATCCACTCGCCCACTTGGATCCGATGGGCACGCTGGCCTTATTTTTAGTTGGTTTTGGCTGGGGAAAACCAGTGCAGTTTGACCCTTATAACTTGAAAAACCCTGTTCGAGAAGCGGCTTTGATCGCTATAGCTGGACCTATCTCCAATTTTGTGATGGCGATTGGCTTTTCATTGTTACTTCGATTTGGCATTGTAGGCGATAATTTACTGGGATTTGCTGTGCAGCAAGTTGTTTTGATTAATTTAGTGTTGGGAATTTTCAACTTTGTGCCAGTGGCTCCATTAGATGGCAGCAAAATTATTTTAGCGATCCTACCGAAAGAGTTGGCGTATGAATATGAAGCCTTTATGCACCAATTTGGGTTTTATATTTTATTGGCGTTAATTTTCCCTTGGTATCAAGGAATGTCGCCGATCTCATTTTTGATTAATCCAGTCATTCAATTAGCGGCTCAGATTTTACTGTAGACTCTTTTGCCCGCTTTGATCGAACTATTTTTAGTTCGTTTTTTAATTGACCGCGCGATTTTTTTCCACCAACTTCATTGCGACTAATGATCAAATCATTGATCGTTAAACTAACTCGTTTCCAACTGTTTGGATTAAATATATTGGCAATCTTTTTCTTAATGACCTGCATTCGTTGCTTTTTCTCTTCTCCTGGCGGCACTTTTGGAAAGACTTCTCGTAAACCATCACTCAATGACGCATCTACAATCATCACACCTTCTGAATCAATTTCAGGCAAACCATTTTCCTGGTTTTTTTCTAAGTGCGTCGTGGCGTTTAGCACAAAGTTACCTTCCTCAGCACCTTCATCACGAGTTCCTTCTGAGAAAAAGACTAATGCAAAGCCCTTATCCATGGCAGCCTTGATCTCATCTAAAGAACGTTTAAACTCTGCTTTGTCTGCCGCATTTCGATTAAAGAGAATGTATGATCCGACGGTTAAGTCAAGCTCATGCTTGTTTTTTTGATCGCTCCATCGCTCTTTTTCCACTAAAATAACTAATTTACCTGTCAATTCTGGGAACTTTTTTTCAATTGCTTTAAATACGGAAATTCCGTCCACATCACTGCTGTGATTGCTAATCGAAAAAATCAAATACTTCTTTTTTTCTGAAGAGATGAAGTCATGAATTTTGTTATAAAGGTTTTCTTCAACTTTGGCTTCTGGCTTCACCAGTAACATAAACAAATAAAACTCCGTAATCACTTTTCTCAGAAAAGCAGACAGTGGTTCGTTTTCAGCGAGCGTGGTGAGCTGGTCAATTTCTTGCATTAACCCAGATCATACCACTAAGGTATACTATGATGAATGCCAAGCACAAAGATCGCCCCCTTCACCGTTTCTTTTCAAAATTCAGAAGAATTCCATGTCCTTAAAAATGAAGTTTTTACTCAAAATGCCTACTATTTTGAAACTGAAAATCCACATCCAGTTATCATCGATGCAGGAGCGCATATTGGCTTAACCACTCTCTACTTTAAAAAGATTTTTCCTGAATCTCGCATTATTGCTATTGAACCAAATCCTTATCTTCTTCCCTTGCTCAAAGAAAATATTGCTCAAAATGGATTAACCAATATTGAGATTATGCCATTTGCATTATCAGAGGAAACTGGTACGAAGAACTTATTCATTGATCAAACAAAAGATGAGTGGTGGAGCACTGGTAGCTTTCACGATGGTGCTTGGAATAAGCAACAAACAAGTAAGCCAATTGAGGTTGAAACTGCCCCACTGACTGACTATTTAAATCAACCTATCGATTTTTTGAAGATGGATATTGAAGGCGCTGAATATGCAGTGCTTGCCGCTTCAGCGCATCGTTTACACCAAATTAAACACATGATGATTGAGTTTCATCCTACTGCTTCCCAGCAGTTAGCGAAGCTGATTGAACTGCTGCACGAAAATCGTTTTACAACACATATTTGGAAGGATGGCAATGAAATTGAAGAAGCCAAAAGAGCCAAAGGTTTGGTCTACGTTGAGGCCATTAACCGCAAAAAATAGAAAATTCCGTGAAGTAATTCTACTTTAGTTAGCTCGAGAGATGTAAGCACCTGAGTCTGTATCGACGATGATGGTATCACCTGTTTTGACAAACAATGGAACTTGCACTTCGATACCAGTTTCAACAGTAACTGGTTTTTTAGGTGCGTTTACTCGGTTACCAGCAGTTGTTTCTTCAGCATAAGTCACTTTTAGTTTCACATTTAATGGGAAACGGACACCAATTGCTTCATCGTTGTAGAACAAGATGTACATGGTCAATTCAGGAATTAAGTACCCAACTTGATCAGCAATCATTTCTTTTTTAATGGAAACTTGTTCGTAGGTTCGTGGATCCATAAACACAACTTCTTCACCATCTACATAGAGATACTGCATTTCTTTTGATTGAACGTCCAATTCTTCAACGTTTTCAACAGACTTAAACGTAAACTCTTGTGTAGCTGCAGTTTTAACACTTTTCAGGCGAGCACGCATAAAAGCAGAGCCTTTTCCAGGACTTACAAACTCTGTTTTTGTGACTAAATGAGGAACATCCTTAAATAAGATGTATGTCCCTTTCTTAATGTTGCCGCCTTTAATGTTCATAGTGACCTTTACTAAACTGCCGAGATTGTACTCGAAAGAATCGAGGTTTTCAATCTGGAGAGGCAGTTACTTATTCTTTGGGTTTTAGTTTTCGACGTTGAATTTTCTTAAACGTATATTGAATTCGGTGATCTAAGTTAATGTTTTTATCAATTGCCAAACGCATAATTGAGATTAATAAATCGCCTAATTCCTGTTTATATGTTTCATCACGCTGAGCCGCTTTGTTGGTTGGTTTTCGACCGTGCTCAGCGAGATACGCACGAGAAATTTCTCCAACTTCTTCCATCAGGCCCAGAATTAAAATACTGCCGTACTCTTTTTCTCGAGGAACATCCTTGTCGAAGTCCTTCAAAATCGCCATGTATTCTTGAAGCGTTTTTGTTTCGTTTGGACCAGTAAATAATTTCTTTTGTTTTGTTTTCATGATTGTCTCCTATTGTACCATTTTTCGCTGAAACTCTGCTGAGTTAGTGCTACGCACCTTGTCATAAATACCCCGCAAAATAGTGATCAATATGAAATCGTGGTGGACAACTATTCTTCCATTTCTTCGTTTTCTCGTAGTTACCGGGACAGTACTTTCTCTTATTCAGTCGATTCTTTTTCCTCAAAACCGCACCACACCACTTCTACTATTCAGTGAATACGGGCTAGTAATATTTGTCCGCATGCTCCTCCAACTATTATTTGCCCATAAAAATAATCAGCAGATTCAAAAAATTATGCGAAATAGTTTTATTGAAAGTGCGGAACAAGAACTGGGTTTTTCGCTTTCTATTGAGTGTAAAAAGAAGCTGCTTCAGAGTCATGATTTTCGGGAGTTTCGTTATGAACTGAAGCGAATACTTACCAGGCATCAGCTGACTTGGCAACAGTTGCTGGTACGAATTTTCTCAACGATGGGCTTTTCGTCTGAAGTTCAACCACCGCCCGTTTTTATTGAGATTCCAATTTTCCGACCTGAAAGCTTTGCGGAAGTCCAAGCCACGCTCCACTCACTTCAGTCACAAACATATCCTGCAATTAAGGAAATTCTGGTTTGTTTCAATGACCCGTCAAATCAAAAAATGAAAAATGAAATTGATCATTTCATAAAACAGCACTCAAAAACGGATTCTCGTCTAGCGTTTGTCAGTTTGCCCACTAGCTCAAAAAGATCTGCCATGCATGCTGGTTTTTCCAGGCATATTCAATTCTTCAATCAGTCATTAAACTATCCGCATTCGCATAGCATCTCAGTAAATATCGATGGCGATACCCAGGTAGATCCAGATGCAGTTACGCTCGGGGTGCTGTTGCTTTTGCTTGATCCTGAAACGGCTGCTATCACCTCAAATGTTGAAATCAGGAACCCTCATCATAATTGGTTAAGCTTAATCACTGCTGCCAGATATAAATCAGCAAACGTGGTTGAACGATCTGCCCAATCTTGGTTTCATTCTGTTAGGTGCATGAGCGGTCCATTCATGATGTTTTGGACGAAAAATTTGGCGAGTATTACGCCGCGTGGACAATCAATCGCTAGTGAGTGGGTGAATGAAACCTTCTTGAATGTTAAAGTCGAACCAGGAGATGATCGCTCACTGACGGTCCGACACAACGAGCAAGGGTTTGGGGTGCGATTTCATCCGGATATTCTAGTCACAACTGATTGCCCTCTTAGTTGGCAGCGATGGTGCAAACAACAACTGAGATGGATGAGAAGTTGTAACCGAAATTTTATTATCAGTCTCCCCTTTTTATTTCAGATGCCACTCTATATTATTTTTGACGATCTCTACCTGTTCTTCTTTCCTTTCCTGTTACTTATTACTACCTGCCAACTCCTCATAGAAACATGCAAAAACACGCATTCAATTAGTCAGGCTTTTTTCTTTCTTCTCCCCTACTTTTTAATCTTATTTGGCTTGCAACTTTTCAAGTCACTTCACCTTGCTTGGACTCAAAAAAATTGGAAGTTCCTGTATTTAGCCTGTTACTTTCTCATTTATTTCCGGTATTTGATTTGGTTAAGAATTATTTCCTTTTTCACCATCACCCAGTCCGAATGGGCCGGCAGAACCACTGCAGATTTTGTAGCTGACCAAATCGCACTGAAAGGAGGTTTTATGTGACTATTAAGGAGTTGGACTAACCTGAGCAGAACTGGTTGCCTGAGCGCTTTCTGTTGAAGTTCCTGAGACTTCACCAGCTGGAATCACAGAGGGGCTTGGACTTGGAACTGAGCTGGGAGAAACAGTTGGTGAAACCATGGGAGAGCCAACTGGAGTGCTACTTGCTGAAGGTTGAACGGTCCCGCTCTCAATAACTTGACTGTGAGTTTGGAGACCATCGGCTTGCAAGACAGCCAACCAATTAACTTGTATTTCTGTGGCTTGTGGCTGATTCAAAGACAAAATAAAGCCTTTTTCTGTCACAGCTTGTAAAGTGTAGCCACCGGCAATTGTTTGAACCGGACTGAGGTAGATAACGGGAATAGATGCAAACTGATTGGTGAAGGAAACCTGCACTTTCGTGGCAGAGACTGGAATCACTAACTTGCCAGCAGTATCGCTGTTGACGCTAACACTCCCTTTGAAAATTGCACCTGATAAAAAGGTAGCTTGCTTTTGGAATGTTGCTTTCATCTGGAAGACTACCTCTGACACAAAACTCCAAATTTGATCTGAAAATGTGGCGTAAGGTGCTAGGTCGTCTTTATGAATGACCTCAGCAGAGAGTGAATTTGTTGTCTGCTTCACAAGATCTGAGAAACTGGCAAATGTCGGTGAGTCGACTGTTGCTAGCTGAACGATTTCTGCTGAAGGACCACTTGGTAAGAAAGCACCCGTTTTCAAATCTTTGAGATACGCTAACTGCTGACCACTCAAAGCTTCTACTGTCCTGACAGTTTTCAACATGTCTACGTTAAGCGCCACATCATTTCTCTCTGAGTAAAATGCCCAGGCCATTGGATCACTTTTACCATCTGGAATAGCTGAAAAGTTATGCGGTGACAGGGTGGTGATATTTCCAGCCTCATCTCTGACGCGCAGCTCACTACTCGAGGCAACCGATTCAGCGTACAACTGGACGCCACCAACAATACTACTTCCCGGGACAGTCCCATTTGCGATGGCCAAAACGTTGGTGGCACTCGTGCCAAAAGTGGTCGCGCCAATGCCCACACCAGCATTATCAATTCGCATTTTTTCAGTTCCTGCACCTGTGGTAAAACGAATGTTACTCGTATTTGAAGCGTTATTGATACCAACTTGAACGATACCTGAAGCAGCGCTGTTCAGCAGCTGTAAGTTGTTTGATGAGGTGTAATTCAAGACCGGTCGAGCAGTTCCGCCGCTATCTTTCATGCGGTAAGAAGCGTTGTTATCCAGCAAAATGTCACCACCCGCAACTTGCAATTTGGTGGTTGGCACGGCAATACCGATACCCACTTTGCCATTCGTCGTATCAAAGTTCACAAACGCCGAAGCCGTACTTGTTTGAATACTCAAAGCACTGGTTGAGTCAGAGAGAGGTTTCCAACCCACTCCTGCTGCACTAACTAAATTGCCGGTGCTATCTACTGTAAACTTCGTAGTACCAGATGCAGATGCCGTCAGGATATCATTTCCACCAGTTTGATTGACGATGAGAGCCGCATTTCCTGCCCCGTTTTTTGAAATATGAAATGCGCCAATTGGGTTTGATAAACCCACACCAATTTTATCGCCAGTTGCTACTACTCGAAATAAATTACTATCACTCTCCCCCTTGATCACCGTATCCACATTACTGTTTAAGTTATTCATGACGATGCCACCATCTAGTAAGAGTTGACCTGCTGAGCCTCTTCGCAGGACTACATCTTGAGCATTGCTACCATCTCCCCACTTCAAACGACCGTCTGAGGTTCCCAAAATTCTGCCCTGTGTATCGCCACTAATTTGCAAGCGAAACGCTTCAGAGTTACTGGTGGCTCGAGTAACTTTGAAGGCTCCGTTCGTCCCGATAAAAAATTGATCAGTACTTGCTGGACCGAACAAGGCAGTTCCACTGGAAACTTCCAAAGCTGCAGTTGTTGGAGCAGCACCAATACCGACTCGAGAATTGGTGGTATCAAAATACACAAATGGCGTGTTGGCAGTATTGGCAATTTTTAAGGCTGATGTCGTGTCACTGAGTGGTCTCCAGCTCGAGCCATTAGCACTCACCAAATTTCCAGAATTTTCAATCGTAAACTTGGTAGTTCCAGAGGCAGACGCAGTCAAGATGTCGGCTGCGCCAGTTTGGTTGACTTGAAAAGCTGAGTTGCCGGCGCCGTCTTTGGCAATGGTTAAGGCACCAGCAAGGTTTAAGACGCCAACTGAGGTTCGAGACATAGTTACATCCTGCGCATTTGAGCCGTCACCCCAAGATAACCTGCCATCTGAAGTACTTCTCCAACGACCTTGAGAATCCCCGGCAACCTGGACCCGGAAGGCTTCAGAGTTCGTAGCTGCGCGTTGAACCCGGAAAGAACCATTGGTACCCACGAAAAACTGATCATTGGTAGTATTTCCGTACTTTGTGTAAGTTGTGTCGTAACCATAGCCACCTTGGGTCACATTTCCTTGGTAATTCACTACAAATTTATCGATTGACTGGTTTCTCAAACGAATTAAATTTCCAGTTGTTCCGCCGGTTTCTGTGGAGTCGATGTATAACCCTTGAGCTGCTGTCCCAGATCCCTTCAAATCAATCGAAATCGCGGACGCATTATTATCATTCAATCCAGTTGGTCGATAGTGACTCACCTTAATCGTTCCTCTACCAAGCTCGTAACCGATGATTCCCAGAGTAGAATCGTTAATGTTATTACCGGTCACTGCCAGGGCGTTTGACGAAGTTCCCACACCATTGCTCACAATTTCAAAGGCATTTCTATTTCCGTAGTAGGTGGCGTGCAAGACCGCATTCTGGAAGTTACGATTAGTAACAGAAATATTCATTAAGTCACCGGTAGCACTCGATCCGGCGTCAGTGTTTAAAGTAAACCCATTTCCAATATTATTGGTGTTGTCTAAGTTAAAAGCACCATGTCCATATGTCGAACCACTGTCACCACTATAGGCAACCGATAAAGTCGTAAACGCAGCGGTGTTTGGAACTGATGAG
Organism: uncultured Pseudomonadales bacterium; assembly: GCA_964574595.1. GTDB lineage: Bacteria > Patescibacteriota > Microgenomatia > UBA1400 > PJMF01 > CAZNOF01. The sequence goes on from CAZNOF010000011.1 coordinate 30,950, forward strand.
CCGAGTGTTCCCGGATTTGCCCAGTCAACAACTCCTCCTACAGATCCGCTTACCCAAGAAGGAATGTGGCCATCGCCGTTTGATTGAAGCACCTGACCAGCAGTCCCGTAATCAAGTGGTCGCAAGGAGTTACTGCCATCTAGAAATAAGAGCCGATTGATTCCCACATCCGCGAAGTTCATGTTGTCGACAATTGTCTGGGTTACCTCATTGGTCGTATTTGTGGTGGAGTTATAAATCGGCTGCTCGGTAATCCTCTTAATCAGTGTCTGGGTTGTTGAGGTCGGCAATGGATAGTTGGCCAGAATTTCTTTTACAATGGGGTCAAGCTGCGCCTTACTGACTGGCAAGTATGGTGAGGTATTCTGCAGGATATTGTTCACCGAAGGTTGAACTACAGGAGCCGTTTGTAACCAGGGTCGTACAATTGGGTAGAAAAAATTACTGATTGAGCTGCGAATGTTGGAAAAAGTATCACCGAAACCGCTGGCATAAACAGGCGAAACAGTTGGAAGCATCCAGAAAGCCACCGCAGCCACAGCAAAAACGGCCAAAACTCTTGTTGGGGAACTCTTCCTTTGCATCACATATAAATATAGTCAAAATGTAATCTAAATTGAAGCCTCAATACGAACGAAAACCATACAAAATACGAAGAGAAATAGGCTTTCAAACCAACCAATTTCTCTAAATAGTACAAACACACTCTTTACATATCAGTTACGCATTAATATAATCGTGTATCATTAAAAGCCTGCCCTTAATGAACCAATTAATAGCTATACATAAGACCTTTTATGCCATCTAAAGAGCGAAAATCCAGAATCTCCCAGGGAAAAGAATTCTTGCGGACTGGAGCAGTAAGTGATGAATCTGAGCTTGGCGACATTCCTCTCTCAGAAGCGGCCGCCTGGGCAATTCGATTAATGGCACAAGACGGAGACAAATCTTCTGAGGAAAAATCAACTTTACGCCAGGAATCAAGAGAAGTTCTCTCTAAATTAGGTGAAACCGACTTGGCAATTTTGGACAAAATTCTCAACGCCCAAGAAATTGACAAAAATCTGATCGTCAATTATTTACAACAACGTGGCATTACTGAAATTCCCATTCTGACCTCTACTCCACCAGATGTACGTGACTTCTTTTTGCAATATTTTTCTCAACAGGTTATTCCTGCCGGTCAGTACGACATAACCGACTTTGGGAACGTGGTAAAGGAATCAAAAATTCCAGCTTGGTTCCGAGAGGCACAAGCTGAGAAACTCCAGGCTTCCAAAGAGAAAAAAGTGAATGTTGCGAAAGAAATTAAGGACCGCTGGTTTATTATCTTAACGTTCATGTTGGCAATTCTGACTGCCTACGGCTTTACTAATAACATTGGTATCCATTTACCAGAAATGTTGAGCCAAATTGACATTTTTCTGTCTTTATATGGTGTAGTGACCGTTACCCGCACAGTACTGCAAATGGAACGGGCTGAAGAATGGCTACAACAAACTCGAGGAGAAATCCGCACAGAGTACGGTAAAGCATTCAAGGATTTGGTTGACCCTGATGGCACAGTTGATGATCCACGAATTAAAAAATTGTTTAATCGTGTCGATAAAGCCACCGGTAAGTCAAACAACTGGGATCCGTTCCAAAAAACCATGGGTTTAATGGACGAACCAAAAGAAAAGAAAAAGAATTCCGTTCACCGCAAATATGCTGACAAATTAAAAGTCAAAAAAGAACCCTCTATTTTGAGTGAGCTAAATGAGATTATTGGTGCTAAAGAAGGTGATGAAAATTACATTAATCGCCAGATGTACATCAACACTTTAGGTACCAAAATGGTAGAGCAAAATTTTGGCAGTGAAGTTCCTGCCGTCGCTATCGTTGTTCCAACCTATCAAACCAGTTTGTCTGAAATGAAACGCTTACTGATTTCTGCTAAAGATCAAATTTATCCAGTCAAAAATGTCTATGTCGTTTACAACGACAATCCAAACGATCCTTACTCTGATCCTGTCGAAGGCTGGCAAGGTGGGCACAATGCCACTGAAAAACAGGCTTCCTACACAGAATTCCAAGAATTAGTTGATAACTTAAACAGTTTACCAGGCAGAAATGACTGTACGATTACCTTAATGACTCAAGCTGCTCGTGGCAAACGTGAGGCTATGGCGATGGGTTTTGCCATGTCACTCGGTAAATCCTACTTAGAAGATTTGAAAGCGAAGTATCCAAATGTTGACCCAGAAAAGTTGAAATTTGCTTTAGGCAACATGGATCTATCAGCTCTCCCGGACTTCCGTCACGACTACATCATCAACATTGATAGTGACACAGAAATCCGTGATCCATTTGCTGTTTTGAACTCCACCATCTTACTGAAGAAACATCCAAAAGCCGCATGTACTACGGGAGATGTTCGGGTAAGAAACAGAAGCGTCAATTTGTTAACAGAAATGACTTATCAGCGCTACAGGCACGCCTTTTTCCGAGAGCGAGCAGCGCAAAAAGAACAGGTTACTTGTGCCTCCGGGCCATACGTTCAGATGGAAGCAGATGCTCTGGCCAGTATCCTTGAAGAGTGGTACTACCAAGAACAAAGCGGCGGCATCCGCTCTACTTACGGAGACGATCGTCACTTAACAACCTTGTTCTTGAAATATGGGTTTGAATCCCTTTTCTGTCCGGACAGTGCCGTAGAAACAGACTCCCCAATTGATTGGAAGACATTCCTCAATCAGCAACTCCGCTGGAATAAATCTTGGATCCGAGAAAACATTCTGACCCTCAGATTTATTCAGCGCTTGAGTAAATACGATCAATTCGACATCATTTACCAACAGTCCTTCCCATTTGCCATGTTGTACATTTTATTAAACATTGTCTCCAAAGGTGTGGGTGTGGGCATAGAAAATGGACCGATTGCTGGTGCCCAAGTCATTGCCCCGTATATCTATACAATTATCTTGTATAACGAGCTTTTCTCCGGTGTGTACGGCATGTTAACCAATGAAATGGATCCAAAATTCTTGTTATCCCCTGCCTACATTGACTACCACTTTGGCGCCCTGTTATGGTTGAAAATTCGTGCTTTTGCCGAGAGAAACGATACTGGTTGGGGTACTAAAGGTGAAAAGACGGTGGAACAGATGATGAACATCTTCCAACAAAATAAAGGTGAGATCATTCTAGAAATTCACAAAGAAGTTGTGGCAGAAATTAAGAATCCAAACTTCAAGCCTGAAGAACACAAACCACTGGAAGTTGATTTCGCCGATTAAATACGTTTAAACACGTTAAATAATTCGACTGAATAACCACCAAAATACTCACTAAAAAAACAAGTTAGGTTCTAGGTTGGAATAAAATTAGCCACCAATGTGAAGATTGTGAGCCACTGCAATTACAGCACCTGTAAGAATTGCTGCAGGAATACCGTACTCAATTGCGAGTTGTTGCAGTCTGTTGAGACCGTTTTCATTCACAACTGGTTGCTCATGAACGTCTTTGGAGCCAGCTTTAAAGTTGACTTCTTCTTGAGTTGGTTGGTGACCATCGCGTCTGTCTACTGCCATATAGCCTATATAATAACATATAAGCCTATCACTTTCTATACATATTTGTTGCGTATTAAAACAGAAGAGCTTGGTCAATGAAGGTAATTCGGCCTATTTTAAAGGAAATTATTAGGCATTCCTTGTAGTTATAACCACATCAATATGTCTCAGCGAGCCACCCTACTCTTGGGATGAGTTGGTCAGTGACGCGCTCAGGCATAGAGCCCTTCCCCCACATAAGGGTGCGAAGAGCTCGTTTGCATAATGAGAGATTTACGCTTACTTAGGAACCGCCGTCGGCGTGACGCGTGGGTAGCGACCAATCCACTGAGCGGTCTTGTACAAGGCTGTCATTTCCATGGCGATTGGGGTCTGTGGGGTCATTGTGATTCGCCCTGCAGCCGCCAGCGTGGCATTGAAGTCGTTAAAGTACCTTGTGGCATTCGGCACCTTTGACGGGTCCGTCGTCCACGTTGGTCCCGGAGTATTGGTAGGACCGGGAGTGTTTGTCGGCTTCGCAGTCCAAGTAGGGCCGGGCGTATTTGATGGACCGGGAGTCCACGTAGGACCGCGAGTCCAAGTTGGACCGGGAGTCCGAGTGGGGGTGATGGTCGGAGTTGGCCCATTCAGCGTCTGGATTTTTTCATCCTGACTAAGGGTGCCGGTGATCGTTGGCAACAACGGCTGCCCCAAAAGGGTGCGGGTCATATTTGCCATATCAATCGGCGAAATTTGGGTGGGCTTAGCTGGTTTTTGCATCGAACTCCAGACAGAGAACGATACAACCAGCGTCACCAATAAAATAACCGTCACGATAACTTGAAAACGCTTAAACAGCATCTTCCGCTTGAGTGCCCGAGCTTCTCGCTCGAGCTGTTCCTCACGATTCAATCGTTTCTGCATGATCTTGTGTTACCTTCTCTTCCTCAATTTGATTGGATATGTTGTTTTCAGGTCAGAAAGAAAGCATGATGAAATCACCACACTTTCTAGACCGACCTGAAACAAAAAGTAAATCTTCATTATGCTGTTAAAGTGCGCTATCTATCGCCCATTTTTCAGATTATAAAAAACGGCAAAAAAGACAGCTCAATTAGAGGCATATTATATCAAAAAAAAGAGAAAAAAGTGTTATAGGTCAATCAGAATTGCGCTGAATGATCAATTGACGGAAACGCGATCAATCGTCACGCTTTTACTACAGCCATTCAGCGTGGAATCGTTATTGAAAATAATTTCAATTGGATACGCTTTTTGACCCAGTTTAAAGCGAGCTAGATTCGTTATTTCGTAATTTTGGTAGCCATCGGCATCGAGATTTTTATCCAAAACATACTGTCCGTTCAATTTAACATTTACATGTGGTGAACCACTGCACTTCCCTGGTTTGAGACTGAGCGTAAGCTTGGAAATCGGGCCTTGGACATAACCAGTCGCAGATCCATTACTCTCCATAAGCAACCCTTGTTTTGACGTTGCCGCGGCATCATTAATAATCTTGCCTGTTCCAGATTTGAGTATCATCTCTGCTCCGTTCAAATACGGACCACTACTTGGACGAGGTGAAATTTGGATTGGGGTTGGGCTTGGGACTGGGGTTGGCTTTATAGTTGCCACTGGTGTTGGCACAAGTGTTGGTTTCAAAGACGGTAAAACTGTTGGCAAAATAGTTGGAATTGGTGATATTGAAATTACTTGATCTAAAGGCAAAATTGGCAATCCAGCATATTTTTTCATAGTTGGCAAAAGTGGATCATTGGTGTTTGCCTGCACATCAAAATGTTCTCCATCTAACACTTTATTCCATTGCCAATAGATATATCCAGCTCCCTGATTCTCAAAAAAAGCTTTCATTTTATTGTTCATTAATTCGGCTCTTCTCTGTCTTGAAGAAGCATCAGTCGCGGAAACTCCAGACTCACTAAAAATCATTGGTTTCTTTAAAATTTGAGTGGCTTGGGCCAAAGAACAGCCAATTTTCCCCTGATATGTTTTTAGACAATCAGCAGAAAGCGGATTTGGCATCACCACAGAACCATCGGTGTTCTGAGCGGCTCCTGGCAAAGACTGTGTCTCTCCACCCCAATATCCCCAATCATGAGCATCTGCAAAATCGATGGTACTAATTCCATACACGTCCAAAAAGTCCTGACCAGTGGCTCCAGAGGCACCGTTACTTTGTGTACCAACTGTTAACAAATGATTTGGATCAGCGGCTTTGACCACGTTTCCCATATCAGTCGCAAAGCCGACTAACGCCGACTGAGCTTTGCCGTTTACCGTCACTTTTTTACTAGTATCTGCCTCATTCGTCAGCATCCAAGCAAAAATCGTTGGCTCATCTTTGTAACGAGTCACAATCGTTTTGACATAATCACGATAGGACAAGGTGTTGCCTGGATTTACAACTTTGTACCCATCTGTGTACCAGGTATCACCTTGATATTGCCATTTAGCTTGATGACCATTTCCACCACCACCTGGTTCAGTACAGTAGCCAGGTCCATCTTCTAAGACTGGCAGCACTTTAAAGCCATTTATTTTGGCCAACTGAATCACATTATCAATGCCGGAAAAATCTGTGCCACCTTTGGTGTATTTCTGAAATGCCCAGAATCGCAACACGGTGGCTCCAGTTTCGGTCTTCATCGTCTTGAAAGCAGTGTTCAACTCGCCATTAGAAAACTTGGTCCACCAGCCATTTGTTTGCACACAAGAATAAGGGCCTACGCTGCCCGCAGCATCAAATAAGTTAAATCCAATGAATTTAAATTGTTTAGAGCCAAGTTGAAATTGTGTGCCGTCAGCGCGGACAAACCCAGAAGTCTCTTCAGAGGCTTGCGAGCGGTTATCGGTGCTTCTGTTACCTTGCAATGCCATAAATCCCAAGATGGCAAAGGCGGCCACTGACATACCGGTAAATAAGAAGATGTTTTTGAAGTGATGGGTCAGCGAAGAAGTCTGCGACATGCAGCTCTAACGATACTGTGAATTAGGTTACAGAGTCAAGGAATGAAATCAAGCTCATCCAGAGAAATTATTTGAGTTTTTTTGGTTTAGGTTCGGGTACTTCTTGCGCTGTCAGCTTAATCAACTCACTCATCCAGTCACTGTCATCCCAGTGTTCATCTGAAATCCAAAAATACATTTTTGAACCAGGATATGCCGGCTTCTCAACTACTTTTTTGATGAAGGATCTACCCTTTTCTGTGGGTTTGACAAAAAGCTGATCATCGCAAACAAAGGCCACGACTTTTTTATTGCAGTAAATGGCATACTCGCCAAACATTTTTCGGCTGGTAATTTTCCCCGCATCCGCTAATTGATCAGATAGAAAATCGACGGTACTTTGTGATGAAGACATATGCTTAGTATAGCAAGCTACTACAACTTATCTGCAGAAGCCTTTGTTCTTTTTGCAAAGTAAATGAACGGTAAAGAAATTCCTTGAATCACCGCACCTACTAAGAATGATTTTCCATAACCAGAGAAATCTGCTACTCCCCCCAACCCTGGCTGAATGACCGCACCACCGCTTGAACTGACTAAAGAATCGAATGATAAAACAGTAGCTCTTTTCTCAGACGGAATAAGCATGTTTAAATAAGCTTGTCGAACAGGCGTAATCATGGCACCCAGTAATCCCCACAAACACAACAACCCTATTGCAATCCAAAATTGAGAAATGACTCCGATAAGAACAAGGAGCACAGAAACGCAAATCGTGGCTACAAGAAAAACTGAAGTCCTAAACTTGAAAAACTGCTTCAAATACGGCACGAGTAGACTTCCCACAATTTGAGAAGCGGCCACAATTGCGGCCGCAACTCCAGCAATGGCATATGCTTTTTTGTCTCCATACAGGTTGAGTAAGAACGGCTGCAATGCATAAAAGACGTAGAAACCCACACCTGAAATAAATGGGCCGGCGATCATCATCCATCTAATTGCAGGACGATGCCAGCTAAACTCAAATGAACTCGTAAAGAGTTGCCGGATATCTTTGCCAATGTTCACGCTTTTTGTTGGCTTGAATCCCCAATCTCTCATAAACACAAAAGCCACCACAAAGGTAATAAGTAATAGCACTGCCCGCAAAATGTACGGCACGCCTAAGTTCGTGGCTTGAGCTACTACTCCACCTGCCACAGATCCCACCAGCATTGCTACTCCTGTCACCATCTGGGCTTTAGCAAATACTGGCTCGAGCGCACCCTCATAGCCAGCAAATTTCAGGGCATCAACTAACCATGCTTCCGTTGCTCCGGAAAAGAACGTAAACCCAAGGCCTAGCAACATCGAAGAGATTCCCCATAGCAGCATAGGCGCATGAATCGACCAGGCAAATAGATACAACAAAGTAGAGGTGGCCAAAGTGACTGTCCCTAATAAATAAGACGTTCTTCTACCACTGATATCTGCCACGATACCGGTGGGAACTTCAAATATGACTTGCCCAATAGTAAAAAACGTATTTGCTAAAAATGCTTGAGAGTTAGTCAATCCAGCGTCTAACAGAAAAAGAGTATTTATTCCCCATATAAAAGAGGCCGCTAAGGTACTTAGCAGCATTAGTATCAGATACACTTTTTGAATATGACTGGGGGTTGGGGTCACATCGTTATTGTAGCATTGAAATTTAATTGAACTGTGTGAGGCAGGATTTTCATCCTACCCCACACAAACTACAGGTTCGCAGGTGAGAGTCTTGGACAAAAAGAAAATTCCTTAGGCCGAAACTTTTTCAGCAGCCTCTACGACGACTGTTGAAGCAATCACACTACGAATAGCTTGGAGTACCCGTTCGTCAACATTGCCATGATTTGGCGCAAGAACGATGGTGAAAGAATCTTGCTCCATGACAACCTTCTGCACAGACGGTATGGCAAAGAGTTTGTGAGCAAGTAATCCCGGCACAGGGTTTCCCTGTTCAAGATCTTCAAAAAACTCAGCTCGCGCTGAGTCTGCTGAGAGATTACCTTGAAGAACTAGCATACCTTCCGGCATTACGTACTGCCGATCGTTGGGTCTGCCCTCTACTTCCACCACCTCAATCGCAATTTTTAGCATCTTGTTACTCCATCAAGATACCTGGACGATAAAAAGTATTATATCAGGCGCAAAAAAATGATTTTAAAAGTAAAAAACCCTCGTTGTCCGTAGACTCCGAGGGTTATGATTCCGCAATTACTGAAACTGCTATTTGAGCGCTAAAGCTCACGTACATGATTCATGTATCCTTCACTAGACCAACTTGCGTTGGTTAACTGTCATTTGAGTGCAACATTGTCCCTAAAAACCTGATGAATTAGCAAAAGCCAATATCATTTTCTCTATCTATCTAACTAACACTGCTAGAACAATTTCTTGAACCTAACTAAACTAATAGAACCGGTAACCACGATATGGTTCGGTGCAGTCTTCGCCTCTGGCATCGAGTATCGCTACTCTTGATCGTCTTTCAGACCAATCATAGAGATGAACAATCAACGTTTTACCGCTTCTTGAGAAGTAGTACGACGTGATCTTTTCATCGCAAGATGCATAAAGCCAAGTAGTTTTGCCCCCATCGATCAGAATTAACTGAACTTGGGTAACATCACCATAATGAACACCTTCTGAATCTATCTCTGCTTCTGACGCGTACATGGGTATCAAGTATTTTTGAGCCCCGAACTTCAGACACTTTAAGTCTGTGTGTTCATACGCTGTCCAAAAGTCACGCATCTGCTCGATTTCGAGCTGACGCTTGACCCATTTTGGCAACTTATCAAAAGTTACCTGACGAGACCAACGAGACGTGAAATACGAGAACTTCGATTTCTGAGACATTTTGTCACCTCGTGACAGATATTAAGGAGCGGTTAAAGCCCCTCTTTATGAGGAGCCCGAATATTATACGATATTACGGTGCAAAAGTCAATAGTTATAGGCTCTTTTAGCCTGGTGATAATCTCCCTCTTAACACTTTGCGTAATTTGTCATCTAATAAAGAAATGGTCTTACACACGTTCCTGCTCCTCTTTTTTACTTGGTTAGCATCGCAAAGTTTAAAGTTCCTCTTTAGCACTTACAACGAACGCAAACTGTCTAAAAAACATGCGTATCATGTTTACTTATTTGCCTCAGGCGTGCCGAGTACACATACTGCCGTGCTGACAGCATCTTGCTTGATGATTGCTCAAACTCAAGGGACAGCATCTCCCCTGTTTTACGTCATGACACTGTTCACTATTCTCTGGTTATTTGAAATATACATGCAGCGCAAACGATTCAATGCTTTGCTGGAAATTTTGCAACCAAATATGGGCAAAATGGAAAGTAAATTACTGAAAGACTTAAGTGGTCACGACTTGATAGATATGGTTGCCGGAGGTGTGGTGGGAGTAGTTGTATTTTTGGTGATGACTTACTTCGTTTGATAGTTTGAATACACTTTGTAACCCAGGCCATTTAGCGCATGCTGCCTCTTCACAAAACCTTGATTAGTCATCTCTTCTCGGCCAACCAGGTAGTCTCCCGAGTCAATGTTTGTAGTCGTGACTACAAATCCAAACACCGGTGATAAAACATGTGGCATAACGCCCAACACCTGTTGTCGATTGTAACAATGCGTAAAACCACCCATATTTTCGTGAACGACATTGGCTCTAAAATCTGGACTAACTTGATCTAGAGCTTTCCTCAAATCGTGAACATCTACTCCAGAAACATATTGAACAAGATGGTGATAAGCATCTAAGAAATCAATTTCTGCTGCTGACTGCAAGATTGGTTTATTTTCTCCAAGTAATGTCATATCTGGTGAAGCTGGTTTGGCAAGATTTCTCATCAGACGATAATTTGCCACTGAACCAAATATTTTGAGACGACGACGCGCCTCGGCAATGGCTGGCTCAATTAAAAAACTATTTTCAAAGTTCGTGACGACAACCTGTGCTTTTCCGGCCAAAATTTCTGCTTCAAAAGCTGCCGCTACTTTTGTCAGTCCGAAACCAACCATCTCACCCACACCCACCAAATTGAACTGGCCACAAACTTCTAGAGCTTTTCTTCCCAACTCAATCACAGCGGCTTCTTGAGTTGATATCTCAAGATCTTTCGGTCGCAAATAGCCAAATGAACCATCGCCAATATACCCAGCATTATATTGACTATACGTTTTAGCGATAAATTTCGGCTCTGCCTTTATTTTGCTAAGAGTCTCTTGGAGAAGATGATTGTGATTTTGTTGTTCGTAATTCATATAAAAATAAGATGCCCCGCTCACATGCAGCGGGGCTCTTTTGACTAGTAGTTAACGA
>CAZNOF010000012.1:0-6692 GCA_964574595.1 uncultured Pseudomonadales bacterium
TGCCCAACAGTAAGGCAGCGTAAATGCTTACTTCAGAGAATCGATTGATTGGTATAGTGGGTCCAACAGGGGCGGGAAAAACCACACTGGCTGAGACGCTAGGAAGAGTCCTCCAAGCTACTGTCTACCAAGAAAAACCCCAAGACAATCCATTTTTTACTCAGTTTTACGAAGATCTTCACAGTGGGGTGAAAGGATCTGAGGCAGTTTTCCAATCGGAATTATTTTTTCTAAATGCGGCTTTTGAGCAGGCCATGGCAGCCAAAGAAAGTCTGAAAAATGGGTTGGTCATTTGGGATGTTCCGATTCAAGGACATTTAATGTACGCTGAGCTCCTCAGGAAGCAGGGCAATCTTTCTGAGGCACAGTATCAACTCTACAAACAGCGTTACGACGAGTGTTTAGCGCAGATTGTGCTTCCGGATTTTTTCTTAGTTGCCACGGTAGCGACAACTCAGTTGGAAGATGTTGGCGTGTTGGTTGAACACATGGACGAGCGGGGTAGACCAGAAGAGAAGTCCACACCAATTGAGTACTGGCAAAGTCAAGTGAACTACTGGAAAGAAGTGCTTGCCGCAAAACAAGAAGTCCCACACGTCGTTTTAGACTCGGGAAAAATTGACTGGCGGACCGATGACGGCATGTTATTAGTTTTAGAAACCATATCTCATTTGCTTCCCAAAGTGGAAGCAAGCTGATACAGTTCTACTGCATCAGAAAGGTCACATGTCAAAAGGATTTATTATTAGCTTTGAAGGTGGAGAAGGTGGTGGAAAGAGTACCCAAAGCGCAATTTTAATGAAGCATCTCTTAGATCTGAAAAAAGATGTGATCTCCGTGCGGGAACCTGGTGGTTCTGTGATTGCCGAACAAATACGAGAAGTTGTTTTATCAAGTAAAAATACTGGAATTGCTTTCACCACAGAAGTTCTTTTGTTTCAAGCATCTCGAGCACAAATTTACCATGAGGTTGTCTTACCAGCTTTAGAAGCAGGTAAAATTATTTTGATGGATAGAACAAGAGATTCCTCCGTTGTCTATCAAGGCATTGTCCGTAAATTTGGTCAAGAACTAATTGAACAACTAAATACAATTTCCACTCATGACACCTATCCAGACATCACATTTCTACTTGATGTTCCAGTAGATGTGGGTTTGAAACGTCGTGAAGATATGGGTGATATGAATCGGCTGGATATGGAGAAGAAAGATTTTCATCAACAAGTCAGAGAAGCATATTTATCCCTGGCGAATGCCGACACAACCGGCCGATGGCAAGTCATTAACGGTGAGCAGACTATGGAAAAAATTACCAAGCAAATTTGGAAAATTGTTCAAAAAAAATTAGACTTATAAACACTCAAGGAACTTTATGACTACTGATGCCAAACTATCCTTTCTTCGACAAAAGTTTCTGGATTCGGCGTTTGTCAAAGATATCGAAAAGGGTTACGTAGTTGTCAAAGAATTTAATTTAAGCATTGATCCAGATGTATTGGAGTTTGCGTCTCGCTGCTGGGCAGAGAAGTACCATCACGATACACATATTGACGCTATAGTCGGACTGCCAGATGCCGGTTCAAGACTCGTTTCTGTGTTGGGCGAGATGCTGCGAGTGAAAACGATCTTACCCTCTAAACGATCCTCAGTTATTCCCGGTGCCTGGGAAGATGTGATTAGTTACTCCAATCGTTCTTTCACTACTGGCAGAGATGATATTCAAAGTCATATTGGGTTCATCAAAAAAGGCATGCGTGTTTTGCTGGTCGATGATGTAGTAGCTCACGGAGACACTGCGGTGGCAGCCATTCAGGCGCTTCAAGCCGCAGGCATAGAAGTGGTGGGGTTGGCGGTCTTGTTTGATAAGGTCTGGCAAAAAGGGATTGAAAGAGTCAAACAAGAAACAGGGGTGGACATCTTTTCGCTGATTCGAATTGAAGAGATTACGGCTGATGGAAAACTGAAACTCAAGGAGTAGTGTTTATCATCAATCGCCAGATTTACTGAGTGGTGATTGATCTGGCTTATTCATTACGAACTGTTTGCCTCTGATTGCGACAAGTGCTTGATACAAGTCATTCATAGCTGGAACTGCCAAGACATGTTTCTCTTGTGAGAGTGAATGCAGTTTATCTAGATAGGCTATTAATATCTGGACCGAGACTTCAGAAGGAGTATTGAACTCAGTATTCACTTGCAGCTCAGCATGTTCTGCCAAATCTGAATGTTCAACTGGTTTGTTTCCAATAGTATAGAGTCGATTAAATCTATCAAAGTCTTCTGACTTTCTTTTAAGAACTTCATCAATACTGACAACTCTATTTTCTCGTTGGCCAATCCGCTGAGCGGCAACAGCAGGATCAAGTTTCAGCAGTACGCCCATGTATGGGTGACTCAAGGTTGGTTCAAATTGCGTAATTTTTTTGAGTTGATCAATTTTTAAAGCCAATATTGCCAGTTTTGATTCCCAGACAAAACCCGGACTTTTCAATGCATTTACCAAAGTTCGTTCATCAGTTATGTAGTCCCAAACTTTATCGTATTCCTTTGTTTTTTCGTATCGTTCTTTTAAGTAATCAAGAAAATAGCCTAAAACGTCACCTTTAGCACCTTCTTCGATGCCTGTTTTTAGGAGCTCGATAGCGCCGGCCAAACCGCGTTCTTGATATGCTTTCTCGTAGATCGTCAAAAACTGTTGATACTGGGTATCAGTGCTCATCCCAAGATGTTCATTTTGAAAGAGACGAAAGCGATTACTGATGCCTCTTCTGACGGGACCGCCAGAAATAGTTGGGAAGGGTGAGTCAGGTTTTGAGAGATGCTCTGCTAACAATTTGGAAGTAGTACTGGCGCCAGTACCAGCGGATTCCCCAGAAATCAGAATCCTAGGTCTGTAAGGGAGCTCTTCAGGATTTTTCATTCGGACAATTATATCCACTTTTTAGTGAATTCAAGTACAACACCAATATGTATTTTAAAGTTGCAAACGGCTCTTATTTTTTATATAATAGTCAACATTAGTAACAACATGTTGCGATAGCACTCAAATGCTTTCGCTCCCAAGACACAACAGTTCCGAGAAATCGGGATGGAAACCAAGCAGAGTCGAAAGAATACGGGTGTTTTTTTATACCTCCGAAACTCTTTTATTCTCTGTTTAAACCAAAATGCCTTCGCAAATTGAATTAAACAGATTTCATACCGTCGTCGCCTCACATAAAGATGAGACTATCAACACGACTGCTAAAGCACTTGGATTGAGTAGAAAAAGAAATGAAGCGGTGGGCTATAACCCTGAGGGTGAAGATCAATACGGCAATTTGATTAAAGAACCTGAATCAGAGTCACCAATCGTCCCAGTCTTATTTAAACTAATGCGAGTTCACCAACTCGCTTATCAGTTAGGATTTACTTACGAGCAAATCTTGGCATCAGATGTGGTTTGGAGTAAAGATGGGGTGGTTGTGCATCGCCCGCCAGAAATTAGAGATACTCTACATGGTGCCCAAGATTTTAATGACGCCATGATCATGTACATGTTAGGCATGTATCCTGATTCATTTAACTCTACGTGGAAGCTTTCCTTAGGTATTGCTACACCTAAGAAGAACGGCAATGCTCGTTTGTCTTCGACAGAAGAAGTGATTATTAGTGGCGATTACCCAAGATTAAAGCCCAAATTACTTGAAAGACATAAAGATTTAACTGCCTCACCGCTGGTGAAGTTAATTGAACTTGCCAAGCAAAAGAAAGTGCAACTGCAAATGTGGACAGAGGGGAGTGACAAAAAAAGAGATATTAGTTATGACTTGGCTTATCAATTAATTGTCAAAAAAACCATGCTTAGTAAAGAGATGGCTGATCGAGTCAGAAAAGAATATAAAGATGCTGATGAAGAGCGCGAGTACGTTGACACAATTAACATGCACGTCGATTATCGTAAATTGCCCATGCACCGAGTCATGAAATGGTTGAGAAAAGAAGCTGCCTAATAGCAGAGCTAGACAAATGCCTTATAATCAGTAATGTGAATCACGAACTCGTTCTCAAAATCCACCGAAAAAATAAACATTCTTATACTGTTTTAAACTCCGAACAAAAAGTTCATGAAAATTTGCCCCACAAGACAACACTTAAGGAGTTTTTTGCATTTCTGGTGTCTTTGGAAATAGTTGCGCTTTTTTCTGTGATCGTACTTCATTTTTCTGAAGGGGCAGAAGAGGACGAGGTAGAACCCACAACTTTTGTGCCCGTGCCAATTTACCAAGATGGTGAAAGTTATGTTTTTAACGTTCCAAATGCCAA
This sequence comes from uncultured Pseudomonadales bacterium, assembly GCA_964574595.1. GTDB lineage: Bacteria > Patescibacteriota > Microgenomatia > UBA1400 > PJMF01 > CAZNOF01. The sequence goes on from CAZNOF010000012.1 coordinate 4,306, forward strand.
TAGAACTCCAGATTTTCCTGAGCCACGTTTAATGGTCAACTTGTCTGATCAAGCCAATATCGAATTGATGCGTCAGGCGGTCGTCCATTCTGGAACAGTTCTTAATCCAGGTGCGGCCGGTATTGAAATTGCCGTACCCGTACCTCAAAAATAATCCACTTTCATTCCCACTTTTTTGTTGTAGTATTGGGTAATTGGCTTTACATTTTCTGTCCAGAAATTAGACCTATGAGTTTGGAATTTGCAGAACAAATCCCTCCCTTTGAACAATTTTTTCGTGACCTTGGAACAACCTCCGACATTCCTGACTATATTCAGGCAAAAGTGAACTTTCTGAAAAATTATATTATTGATGAAGAAAACAACACTTCTTGGTGGAACTGGATGATGTATGAATTAAACTGGATGAGTAAAGTCAGTGAAATTTCTCCTGCCAGCAATGGAAAGGTGGGTTTGAAAACCCTTCCCAAGCACGAGTCGTACCCCAACCAAGGTCTGGTAAGAACAGGTTATGAAGGCGACATCAAAGCGGCACCACCGCTTATGCTCAAGCAAGTTCCACCAACCTCAGAGCCACGGGTTGATCGGTACCCTGAAGAGTACGTAGAGATGACCTTAATTGCTTGGATTTATTATTTGGAGTTGTTTAACCATCCTGAAAGATTAGCCAATTTATTTGATCAATCAGAAATACCTTTTCATCCACCCAAAAAAGGATATGGCGTTTTCAACAAAATTTTTAAAGAAGCCAAAGCAGAAGGCAAGTCGATTACTATCCAAGACTTAGCTTTAGTGACACAAGGAGCAGACGCTGATAGATCAAGCAGAACAGATCGTTTCCGAGAAGGGCCGTTTGTAAACTATGGCAGAAAAGGTGCCAGGAACACTCAATATAGAGGTCGAATGCAGGCAAGAAGTATTATTGTGGGTGGAGCAAATCCAGATGCATTTGGCTCAGCCATGGCTATCTCCACTTTAGCACAGGCTCACAGTTTGGCGCCGTTACCAAGAGATGGTTTTTTTGCCGATACTCAAAGACAAGTCGATTTAGCGAAGAAAGTATTTGAATGGAACAAAATGAGTCCGGTCTTAGTAGGGAAAACTGAACCTCAGAAGGCGAAACTGCTGGACTTTTGGAATCATAACGTGGTGGGTGTGATTGAGGCCAATGAGAAAAAAGCTATCAAACGAGCTGAAGCTCTCTATGAGGCAGGTGTCAGGACTTTTCGAATTTACTCTCCTGAGCCAGGGAATGGCCCGCTTAAAACTCTTCGGGCATTGAGAGCGATGGAGCAAGAAAAGAAATGGCAGCCAATTGAGATATTCGCTGGCCAGGCTGTTGATGCAGATCAAGCGAAAGCCTTGGAAGATGCGGGAGCGAATGCCATTTACATTGGGATTGGCGGAGGAGGTAGGTGTATTACTGGTGTGGTGGGAAATTTGACGATTGATTGGCCACAACTTCTTTACGAAATGAGAGGCAAAATCTCTGTACCGATTATTGTGGAAGGTGGGGCAAGTGATGCGATTGGCGTGACTATAATTCTGGGCGCGAGTGGAATAGGTGCCGTAGGAAAGTTAGCTGGGAATATTGAAAATCCTGGGGGATACTCGGTGTTTGTGGATGATGCCAAAGGTAAGGTATTTGTCTATTATGGTGGAGAAGCCTCAGACAGAATGCGAGCCATGGCTGGTAGGTTGAGCCCTTTTGGCAGAGTTGAGTTCACGGAAGGTGAGAGCCGAAGAATTGAAATAACTTTTGTGCCGGGCAAATTACCAACTATGCTCCAACCGCTGCTGGATCTTATCCAAGGCGAAATTGGGGTGAGTATTTTCCAGAACACCAGGACAGTTCAGGAACTTCAGCACAGAGGTACCCGCTCTGTTCGGAAAGAGTCGGCTAACGGAAACTTTATGAAGAACACGCATTGATTTTTTGATCAGGATAGGGGATCATACCCACATGATTAAATCACACTTCGGTTTTCTCACTAGTTTCTCCACCGCTTCCTAACTTCCTGTTGGTCTAGGTTTTTTTTGTTGTACGATAAGATCGTATCTTTGTATTTTTAACTTTTACATTTGTCCGGAAGGACACTTACTTTACCTTGGAGGTATTCAATGACAGATCAAATTAACGAGCTGATTGCTCAAGAACAGCAGCGACAGCAGGAAATGATTGGCTTAATTCCATCTGAAAATATTGTTTCGGCAGAAGTGGCGGAGGTACTTTCCAGCTGCTTATCCAACAAATATTCAGAAGGGTATCCAAATAGAAGATATTACGAGGGTAATCAAGTTATTGACCAGATTGAAGTGTTGGCACAAGACAGAATTAAGAAATTATTCGGGGTGCCCCACGTTAATGTTCAGCCATATTCTGGCTC
>CAZNOF010000012.1:6702-37451 GCA_964574595.1 uncultured Pseudomonadales bacterium
CCGCCAATTCCGCCATTGAGTTTGCTCTGATGCAACCTGGCGATACGATGATGGGCTTAAAACTAACGATGGGAGGTCACTTAACACATGGTCATCCAGATGTAACTTTCTCCGGCCGATTTTTCAAGTCAGTGCAGTATGGCGTCAAGCCAGATGCCAAAATTGATTTTGAAGAGCTGCGAAAACTGGCCTTGGAGTGTATGCCTAAAGTGATTATTGCAGGGAACACGGCGTATCCATTCATTTTGGATTTTGCCAAGTTTCGCGATATTGCAGACGAAGTGGGCGCCTGGCTCGTGGCAGATATTTCTCATATCACTGGATTAGTAGTAGCAGGAGAACATCCTTCTCCAATTCCTCATGCAGATGTGGTCATGTCCACGACACACAAGACTTTTCGAGGTCCACGAGGAGCCATGATTTTAGTCACTGAAAGAGGTCTGAAACGTGATCCAGACTTAGGCAAGAAAATTGATCAAGCAGTTTTCCCAGGACTCCAAGGTGGCCCACACAATGCCACCACGGCTGCAATTGCCATTGCTGCCAAAGAAGCCGCACAACCAGCTTTCAAAACCTACGGTCAGCAAATTCGCAAAAATGCCCAAAAATTGGCTGAGACGTTGTTACAGCGCAAAGTTCAGCTGGTTGGTGGAGGCACGGAAACGCATTTGTTAATTATCGATTTATCTGACAAAGGCTATGGATTAGGCACTCAAGTGGCATTTGCTATGGACGTGGCGGGAATTTACGCCAATAAAAACACAGTGCCAACCGAGCCATCCTCACCATTCTATCCTTCCGGTGTTCGCTTAGGTACGCCGCTGGTGACAAGTAGGGGAATGAAAGAAGCCGAAATGGAAAAAATTGGCAACTGGATTGCCGATGTAATTGATGAAGTTCACGGGGCGGAAATGCCAAAAGAGAAAAAAGAACGAGGCGCCTTTTTAAAGAAATTTAAAGCAGATGCCCTCGTCAATCCAAAACTCTTAAAAATCAGAAAAGAAGTCAAAGAACTGTGTTTGCAGTTTCCGATTGTGGTACCTAGTTTATAATCTATCGACCGGAGGAATCTATGCACAGACTACTAGGTGGACACGTTTCAGCAGCGGGTGGCGTTGATAAAGCCGTAGAGCGAGCAGCCGCCATTGGTGGCAATGCCGTTCAAATCTTTTCGGGCAGTCCTCGGGTTTGGGCACGTCCTAAACTAGAATCAATTGATGCGGACAAAGTGTTTTCAAAACAAAAAGAATTGGGCGTTAAATCAATCATTACTCACTCGATCTATTTGCTTAATTTGGCTTCAGAAAATCCCGAGCAGGTTCAAAAATCTGTCAATTTATTGAAATTTGATATGGCATTTAATGCGCGCATCAAAGGTCAAGGAATTGTGGTCCACGTGGGCAGTCACCAAGGTCGGGGTTGGGATGCGGTTAAGGAACAAGTCGCTGAAAAAATTGCTGAAGTGATTGAAGCCAGTCCAGTGGAATCACATTTTCTCATTGAGAATGCGGCTAGTCAGAATGGCAAAATTGGTGGCACTTTTGATGAAGTCCGCTGGTTGTTAGATACCGTCAAATCTGACCAACTAGGATGGTGTTTTGATACCTGTCACGGCTTTGCTGGAGCCTATTATTTAGGTGAGCCAGGAAATGTTCCTACAGCAGAAGCCATCAAAGGCCAGGAAGTGAAAAGTGCCATTGCTGAGATGGAGCGTCTAGATTTAGCCAGTACCTTGGAATGCGTGCACGTAAATGACTCAAGAGATCCATTTGCATCAGGTCGTGACCGCCACGCCAACTTAGGTGAAGGGGAAATTGATCAATTTGAATTGAAACATTTTTTGAATCATCCGTTGATTAAAGATAAAACCCTGATTTTAGAAGTGCCGGGAGAAGAAAAAGAAGGTCCAGATATCGAGAATATGAACCGACTCAAAAAATTAGTCGGAGAGGCATAAACATGATTTTATTTGATGGGTACCAATCTGCTAGCCAGAGAGAAACTGTTCTGGCAAAACGCGTTTCTGAACTAAAAGATCAGGGCAACTTTTTGCGCATTGCTGCCATCCTTTTTACAGAAGATGCTGGTAGCCAGCTGTATACCCGTTTGAAGCAAGAAGCGGCCACTCGAGTTGGAATTGAGTATCAGGCTTATCCTTTTTCCATGAAGATGGATCCGGAGCTCCTTTTCCCGCAACTCGAAAAACTGTCTGAGGATTTTTCCATCACTGGAATAATCATTCAAAAGCCGCTTCGTTCAAAATGGATGGAAGTGACTGGCAAAACCCCAGAGGAGTTCCAAGCTTGGTGGTCAACCCTTGTCTCCCACATTGACTTAGATAAAGATGTGGATGGCCTACATCCAGATACCTTGGAGGCGGTTAGAGTAGGTACCTGGCGAGAAGAAGGTAAGGCCATGCCGGCTACAGCCCAAGCTGTTTTAGAAATTCTGAAAATTGCAAAAGAATCTGTCGAACTGGATCTGGAGTCCAAGTACATTATTCTTGGTAAATCGGACATTCTGGGTAAGCCACTTTTTTACGAACTCCAAAATCAAGGGAAACAAGTGGAGATGATTGGTACCAAAGAGTTAAAAGAACGCATCACTTCCGGCCAAAATTTATTTGACGCTGACGTGATTATTACGGCCACTGGCCGTCCAGCTTTAGTGACTGGCGAATTGGTCAAGGATGGTTGCGTGGTGATTGATGTAGGGGAGCCTAAGTCTGATGTTGAACAAGACACCGTTCGCGAAAAAGCCGCCTTTTTAACGCCCGTGCCTGGTGGGGTTGGGCCAATGACCGTCATTTGTTTGTTGGAAAATGCGGTGAAGCTAATAAAAAACCGGATCTAAGTCCGGTTTTTCAATGAAGCTCACTTGATCTAGCAAGCGCGCTTTCTTTTCGAGTGCGATGCATCATCAGTCTTTCTTCAATGTGTGTTTGCTAAGATGACCAGAACCAGTTCCAGACAAAATTTCCAACTGCTTTGCATTTCTCCCAAAGGGAGTTGGGATCATAGGGCTTTTGGGCTGACAACGTTTTATACGCCGCCTCGATTACTTTGAGGTGATCTTCTTCTAGCGCCAACATGTGATCCATGTAGTGCTTCAGATAGATACCCTTATCAATTGGTCCACCGCTCAGTTGCAGTTTTTTCATAGCTGCACGCCATTCCAGTACTGACTCAGCTGCTTTAGAGCCAAGTTGTTTATATGCATCTGCGATTTGTTTTGCAGAGGCACCCTTTTTGAGTCCGAGCACGGAGTAGGGCTCTAACATGGTTGCTTGAGCTTGGCCGGTTACTCGGTGTTCCTTCATCAGCTTGAGAACAGCATGTTTTTCTTCAAGGTATTCCTGACTAATAAAATGCTGCTCAAGTCGATTAGCTCGACCGTAGGGAGGCAACTTTGATGGTGCGCCTTGGTCTAGCCATTTTTGATACCGTTCTTCAATATCTATCAATCTCTGACAGAGAGTCCAATTGACTACACTGTGGTAGTCCGAATACTTAATCAAGATATTTCTCCAGTACTACTATGAGTAGAATGATTTTAAAGGTCTGATTCAGCAAACTAAAAGGTATTATACCAGGTTTAATGTGAAAATGTGGCCTATAACTAATCAATGAGGGGAGATGAGCTGACTTGCGAGTATGCATATCTATGATCGCAACTGTGTCACTTTTGCGTGACAACTTATTTTCTTTGTGATCTGGTAGATGAAAAAGACCTGTCACGAGAAAGTGTCAGGCATGTTAACGGTGCTCATCAGACCTACAAGGGTGTAACTCTAGATGGCGATGCTGTGTATCACACGGTTTATGATAACCCTGATACGGTAGTTTACCGTGGCGAGCACTGTTATGTTTTGGAAGTGGTCATGAGAGGCCAAATATCCCTTGCTGTCAAATCAGAGTTTATAATTGGAAAATATGTCAGTACTTAAAGAAAAATACCAAAATCTCACATTTCCCTTGGACTATAACACGCTTGATTCAAAAGGTGTTTTAAAGGCTTATTTTGATGAATTCAATTTAAATCAAGAAAAAATATCAGCGCACCAATTTTTTATTGTGTATACGAATATGCTGCGAGATTATTTAGATGGGAAAATCGAGAGTAGAATTTTAGAAGCAATCTCTTTGAAGATCGTATTTCAACCTAGAGAAGATCACAAAATAAAACTTTACAATTATCTCAAAAAGAAACACCCTTTGTTTGCTGAACTCGCATCAGAAACGATTGATGTTGGGTGGGCAGAAGAAGCTTCTGAAAATTTTCAAGAATACCGAGATTGGCTAGTCTCCAGATTCAACGAGTTGCTCAGATCTGAAATTATGTTATAATTCCTCAATATTTATTTGTAGTAGCGTGTCAGCTGTTCTTCATTTCCGAATTTGACAGCTAGACATATGAACCCCTGCAGGCGAAAAATCGACCAAAAGGGTAAAGGAAAACATGATTGACATTACGTCATTGCCACAACAGGCTCCAGAATTTGATTTACGAGAACTCCTCGAGGCAGGCTCTCATTTTGGTCACCAAGCACGAAAATGGCATCCAAAAATGGCTAAATGGATCTACGCTGAAAAAGATGGCGTCCACATTTTTGACTTGGAAAAAACTGCCAAACAACTTCAACTCGCTTACAACTTTGCTTTCGATTTAGGTCGAAAAAACAAAAACTTAGTGATCGTGGGTACCAAGAAACAAGCTCGTGATGTGATTAAAGAAGCCACTGCTGGCAAACACGTCATGACGATTACTTCTCGCTGGTTGGGTGGATTATTAACAAACTGGGAACAGGTACAAAAATCTCTCCGCAGAATGTTAGATATCGAAAAAGGCTTAAAAGAAGGCAAATTCGATAAATACACTAAATTGGAAAGAGTCTTATTAGACAAAGAGAGAGGTAGATTAGAGCGCTTCTTCGGTGGTATTTCTGACTTAAAGGGTAGACCAGATGCTATTTTTATCATTGACCCAGGTCGTGAAAAAGTGGCAGTATTAGAAGCCAGTAAAGTTGGTGTGCCAATCATGGCTTTGATCGATAGTAACTCAAACCCAGATTCCATTGACATCCCAGTTCCAGCCAATGACGATGCTGTTCGCAGTATTTCATACATCGTAAACGCAGTTGTCTCTGGTTACGAAGCTGGCAGAATTAGTAAATAAGATCGTTTTCAGGAGTCATATTATGGCAAATTACACAGCAGCAGATATCAAGGCCTTACGCGAGGAAACTGGCGCCGGCATGATGGATTGCAAAAAAGCATTAGAAGAATCAAATGGAGACATGGAAAAGGCCCGTGAATGGGTCCGCCAACGAGGTTTAGCCAAAGCTGAGAAAAAAGCTGATCGCGAAACCAAAGAAGGTTATGTAGCCGTTTATTCTCATAACAACAACAAAATTGCTGCTATGGTAGAAATCTTGTGCGAGACCGACTTCGTGGCCAGAAATCCTGAATTCCAGGAAATGGCTCGTGGAGTGGCGATGCAAGTTGCCTCTATGGCTCCTGAGAATGTTGAAGAGTTATTGAAACAAGAATTTATCAAAAATCCTGATCAAACCATCGAAGAACTCGTGAAGAGTTTAAGTGGCAAGATCGGCGAAAAATTCGTCGTCAACCGATTCGTCCGCTACTCAGTGGGTGAATAATCAACCTCAGCCTTTCGTGTTTTATTCAATTACAACTTGACTAAGTTCGTGATATTCGTTACTGTGAATGAATATTAAAGAGCCGAAGTAATACTTATTGGAGGAACATGAACGAAGTAAATGCAGGTCAACCAAAATCAGAAAAACAAAAAGTAACTCTCGCGGAAATGGCGAAAATTTTTCCAGAGTTAGGCGAAGCAAATGATTTAGAAGAAGCACTTCGTACTTTCCTAGAAGCAAATCGGAACGTTAAATTAGATAATGCAAACTTTGAAGCAATTCAGACATTAAGAGATTTAGAAGCAGCCTACCAAAAAGGTGAGATTCATGACCAGATGGATCGTGTTAAACAAATGATTGCTGATTACCAAGCAAAGGAGAGGAAGCAACGTCTTAATCAGCAGGATCAACAAGTGTTAGATATGGCCAACAAGATGATTAAAAGACATAACCAATTAGAGAGAGCTGCTCAAGTAGTTCGTCAGCGAAGAGAAACACAACAGTAATAAAAGCTGGGCTTTTATTTTATTAATGAAGCCTGGGTTTAAACATTTCCAATTTGAGTTGGTGAATTGCTAGTGCGTAACCAATTAAGTCGTCAAAAGAGACAGCTGAATTGTGTGCAAGTCGCTGTTCGATTAGATCAAGTATCTGTTCTTTTATCTCATCAAGATGTGACACTGCGTCGAACGCATCAACACCTAATGTAGCAAAACTTGTTTCACAATTGCTGAAGTAGCGAATAATTCCGTCCTCCTCTCGAGCTGCAGCATAAATCTCAGAAGCAATCCTCTCCACAGCTGGATCAGTTGGTACCTCACATCCTTGCTGCTTTTTCAGGAGTCGTTGTGTTATTTCACCCGTAGTAAATTCTTTTATCATATTTTCTTATTCTAGCGTAATTTTTTTCTAATCGACAACTAGAACCCGAACCTGTTACTATCACCAACATGACTAAATTGCCAAGAGCAGTCCGCCAGCTAATCGAGAAGTTCGAACGTTTACCGGGCGTGGGACCAAAGTCGGCGCAACGGTTGGTGTTTTACTTACTGCATAATCCAGAGGGTGAATTGAAGGATTTCGCAGATAAATTAGTTGCTCTCAAAAAAGATACGGTCATGTGTTCAGAATGTCACAATGTGGCGGAGAGTGATCCGTGTGATATTTGCGGTGACGCCACTCGCGATACGTCCGTTTTATGCGTTGTAGAGCAGCCACTGGATGTCTTGGCGATTGAACGATCAGGTACCTTTAATGGCAAATATCACATTCTGCATGGCTCAATTGCGCCATTGAATAATATTGGTCCTGATCAACTCTACTTGCATGATATTTTAAAGCGATTAGATGGAGTAGACGAATTAATTCTGGCGACTAATCCAACTATGGAAGGTGAAGCCACTGCTTTATATATTGCTGAACTGATTCGCCAAGAAGCTACCAATGGTCAGACATTAAAAATGACTCGAATTGGGCATGGTTTGCCAATTGGTGCCGACATTGAGTACGCCGATGGCGTGACTTTGGCACGCGCTTTAGAAGGTCGACGAGCCGTTTAATTTCTCTTCAAAATTTTGCAGTACTTTGTACCACTTTTATTCCCTTTGTTTTCTTGCTTCTTGAGGAAGGATTTGCTATAGTTTGCTCTAGTGAAAGATCGAGTTCACATCGTTTGCAGAGCCATATGTTTCTTTTGAAGCATAGGGCTTTTTTTTATATTTTTAGCCTGGAAATTTTCCAGGGGAGGAGGAATATGAACGTGATTGTTCAATCCAAAACCATGACAGTAACGCAGGCTCTGCGAGACTTCGCGGCAAAACAGGCTAGGAAATTCAATCGCTCCGGCCGAAAAATTGAACAAGTCGTCGTCTTCCTTGAAATTGTAAAGAAAAAGAAAAATGATATGCAAGCCGCCACGGCCCAATTTCTCATCTCTGTTCCGGGAAAAGATATTGTGGTCAGAGAACGAGCGAGGGATATGTACCAAGCTATTGCTACTGCCGCCGACCGAACCATGTTGCAGTTGAACAAGGCGAAAGAAAAGCAATTGTTACGACGAGCCAAAGTGCAAGTTGTGCCAGTTGAATCATATTGAGCTTTTGTCTCTTGAGACTCGTTGCCCAATCAAGTATGTTTAAGCTATGACCGATCAAGTCCAGCCAGTTGTTCCTGTTGACCCGGTAGCCCCTGCGGCACCGACCGTTACTGATCCAGTTCCAGCAGATTCAGCCGCTCCTGCTTCGGACTCGACTACGACAGATGCCCCAGCAGATCCTGCTAAAGCAGCGATAGACGGTAAAAGTCCATTAGAACTGCTCGACCAAATTCTGAATGACGCTCAAGCCAAGTCAGAGGAAGAAGCCAAGAAAAAGGAAGAGGAAGAGAAGGCAATTCGAGAAGCTGAAGCTGCCCGCAAAAAGGCAGAGGACGAGCAAAAAATTGCCAATGAATTGGCAGCACTCAAGCAAGTTCAGTTTTCTCCTCAAGAGAAAGCCAAAGCCGATCAGGAACAAGAAGCAACTCAAAAAGAAGAAGCATATAAATCGGAAATGAGTGGCATGGAAATCCATCAAATCGGCCACACTAAACTGTAACGTATGGCGAATCAACCCACATCTCCACCACCAGGCTCGGTTCCTGGTTCATTTTCTCCTGGTGATATGGACATGTCTGAGCTGATGCAGCAAGCAGGTGGTCAATTACCTGGAGGTAAGTCTGGCCCTGGAGCTGCATCCTCAGGCAATGCCAAACAACCTCCCAGACCAATTGCCGGACCTCAACAAGAAGCTGCGTATTTAGCACAAGGTGTGGGGCAAGGATTGCTCGAACTGTTGCCTGATTACATGCAACACATTTTAGGGATAAAAGATTCAGATTCCCCAGAAGAAAAAGCCAAGAAAAAGCAAATGTTTGAAAACTATCAGCGACTTTCCGCGGAAGACCAAGCTTACGTTCAGAAGAAAATGCAGCGCGAGCAGATGGAAAAACAACAGCGGGAGCAAGAAGAAGAGCAAAAGAGACAACAAGAAATGGCTAATCAAAGTAATGATTTACCAATCCCCGCCGGCAGAACGAGCGGCGCAGGTTCTGAAGGTAACTCAAATAAACAACGTACTACCAACAAACTCCAAGATGACCGTAAGAAAATGAGCAGTGCAGGGTAGAATAAGGACTTATGAAACTCTATAACACCATGTCTCGATCAATTGAAGCATTTGTCCCTCGAGAGGGCAAGCAAGTCGGCATGTATGCGTGTGGATTAACTGTCTACGATTACACACACTTAGGCCATTTGCGAAAATACACCATGGATGATGTGCTGGTCAGAACCCTGAGACATGCAGGATATGAAGTAAAGTTTGTGCAAAACGTGACTGATGTAGGTCACTTGAGTTCAGACGCAGATACTGGTGAAGATAAGTTAGAAAAAGGTGCTAAAAAGTACAACAAAACCGTTTGGGATATTGCCAAAGAATTTGAAGACTACTTTTTCCGATCAATGGATCTGATGGGGAATTTGCGACCAGATGTGAGTTGCAGAGCGACTGATCACATTCCTGCCCAACTAGAGATGGTAAAAACGCTCGAGAAAAAAGGTTTTGCGTATGTGATTGAGGGAGATGGTGTCTATTTTGATACCTCAAAAGTTGCTGACTATGGCAAGTTAGCTCGTTTAGATCTCAAAAATTTGCAGGAAGGTGCTCGAGTGGAGAGTGTGGCAGGGAAGAGAAACCCAACGGATTTTGCTTTGTGGAAATTTGAAAGACCAGGTGAAAACCGAGCTATGTCCTGGCCAAGTCCTTGGGCCGAGAAAAGTTTCCCTGGTTGGCATATTGAGTGTTCAGCCATGGCAATCGAGTATTTAGGTGAGCAGTTTGATTTGCACACCGGGGGAATTGATCATATTCCGGTTCACCACACCAACGAGATTGCTCAAGCAGAAGCGGCCACTGGCAAAGTGCCATTTGTAAAATACTGGGTGCATCACAATCATTTGTTTGTTGATAAAACCAAGATGAGTAAATCCTTAGGCAACTTTTTTACAATTGATGATGTCTTGAAAAAAAACTTAAGTCCGCAAGCCTTGCGCTTGTTGTTCTTAACTTCTCATTACCGATCAGAGATGAACTTTACTTGGGAAAATTTGGAAGGGATGCAGAAAAGTTGGGAACGGTTAGTTGGTCAAATGCGCCAAGCCAAAGCCGAGCACGAACGCACAGTTTTAAGTCCTGAAAAATTGGCAAAAGTAGACGAGTATCGGCAGCGATTTTTTGAGTTGATGGAAGATGATTTAAAAACGCCTGAAGCGGTTTCGATTATTTGGGAAGTCATGAAGTCAAACATTCCAGGACCTGACAAATATGACTTAATTATTGAGTTTGACGAAGTCCTAGGATTGGGATTACGTAAAGTTGTAGCGGAAGCTGTTGCTCCACAAAATCAGACCGTTAAACAAAGTGAATTAGCTCCGGAACTTCAAAAACTGCTCACTGAGCGGGATGCGGCTAGAAAAGCCAAAAATTGGCAATTGGCTGACGAATTACGAACCAAAATATTGGAACAAGGGTACGATGTAACGGATGACGTTACGTTAGGTCAAGTTGTAACCGCTGCAAAGTAGCCTGAACCTCATTTTTATCTGAGAGCGTGTGCAGAATACCCACTTTATTGCCCCAATGCGTCCCAACAAGTTTGGTATTGGTTTTGATAAATCTACTACCAGAATTAATGGAATTAATTGATCAACGAATGTATTTTTAAAATGCTCCAAAAACTCTACTGACTTTGCAGGCGAAAAACTCGAACTGAGCAAGACTAATGACGGAGAGAGTGGTTGAAGATCTATTTCTGCTTGATTTAGTGACTGGTACCTGATTAACTCTATAGTATTAGGATACAATTGAGAGAAGAAGTCATACGGATGTATCACTTTTGTGTCTGGTTCGATAACAAAAATTCGCGTTAATTTAGTCATAAAAATCTATTGATAATAGAAAAAATTCTACAGAGTTGAGACCACATGTCAATTGCAAAAAAGAAATCTACCATGGGACACCGCATTAAATTTGCCAGAAAGTCCGTGGGATTGTCTCAAAAGGAGTTGGCGAAAAAACTGAACGTAACTGACAAAGCAGTAAGTACCTATGAGGTTGGCCGAGTTATGCCAACCATTTTGACCCTCCGAGAAATTAGTAAATTAACGTATAAGCCAGTCAGTTACTTCATGGCAGAACAAACTGCTGAGAGTGATGAACTTGAAGAGAAAATTGCTCAAATTGAGCGAGAATTGGCTGAAGTCAAAAAAGCTCTCAAAAACCGCAAAAAGTAATGGGAAATGAAATACTGTCCGGGATCCCACTACAAGTGGGACCCCGGCGCAGTCTGTTACGAATCATGCATTGTCTGGATCAATTTGGGCTACCCTGTGGCAACGAAATTCACGCCGGGGGATAGTTCGATAGATTTGAAGTGTTGATCGCCGATAGTGGTGGTGCTGAACGAAAAACGCAATGACATAGGCGAGTCTGCATTTGCGCTCAAAGCACCGGTGGTGAATTGGTTTGCTTGAATAGTGCCGGCTGAAATCGTCACCGGGGAGTATAGCGACAAGCTACCTCCAGTGAAGTGTTGATTTGCCGCACCATTTGTTGAAAGCACCATACCAGCTTCGCCGTCGCCATAAGTCACCAAGTCCGGTAACCAATTCGTAGGCGCGACGTAAGCAACTACCACCAGATTACGACCGAGATCCAGCTGAACACGATTGCCCGGCACGTGGGCTAACGGCGCGTTCATACCAGAAGCGAACTGCGATTGCCAACTAAAGGTGAGAATGACCACACCACCGGAAGTTGGGGTGGGATCAACCGCCTGTTCTTTCGCTGCCACTGGAGTGACCATCATCGCCATTACCGAGCAGATGACCACGAGTAGCAGCAAGGCCAAAAACTTCCTCTTAGGGGGACCGTTCATGAAACTTCCTCCAAAACTCGATGGACAGAAACTGGCTGAGAACTACGAAAAACCGTTCAGATCACCGATAAAATTGCATCCTGAATGCTCCTTACACTCAGGGGATTCAAACCATGTTTAGAGACCGAAAAAATGTGCCAAACCTGGTTTTAACTCCCTGAATGTAGGGGATGTAACAAACTGTTAAAGAGCAAACATTCCTGGATAGGACGTAACTGTCCGGTCAGTAATATTTATTACTTTCTTTTACGGTTTTTGAGACAAAAAGTCAAAGTGTAGCTGATGAGTAAATGGAGAAGGGGATGCAGAGGTCTCGCCGTGAGGCGAGACCCTGCGGTAGCAGTTTGTTACGCGGATAATTCGAGGAAAGATCAAAAGCCAGCTTCAGTCACTAGGACGGTATTCAGTTGGCTCCAGAAGTGCGACGTGTAAACAATCATCTTCCCGTCTGGAGACCAGTCGGGACTTTGGTTGTCGTTGTGGTCATCCGTGACTTGGTGGAGTGTTTGGTCCGAGTCCAAAATGAAAATGTTCATCAGGCTATTTGGCTTCCCGCCGGCGAAAATGATCGATTTGCCATCTGGGGACCAGCGAATTTGAAAAATGAACATTTCCAAGTTGGTGACCTGAAGCTCAGCAGTTGAGTCACTAACTGGGGTTTCGAAGATTTCAGTACCCGGTTCTGTGTCAGATGCTTTGCGCGTATATGCCAACATCGTCCCGTCTGGTGACCAAATCGGACTGATATCATCAAAATTATTTTCGGTAATCTGACGAATATGAGTTCCGTCGGCATCAGCCACGAAGATGTCTTGATTGCGCGAGACAGTATTCATGTAAGCAATCTGCTTATCGTCCGGTGACCATGATGGGCGAGAGCCAATCAAAATTGGCGATGGCACTCCTGATCCATCAGCGTCCATCAAGTAAATGACGAACTGTCCAGTGCGTTCAGAGGTAAACAATACTTTTGTCCCATCGTGTGACCACGTGGGATTGAGCATGTTGCCCGGAAACTTGATCAGGCGCTGAGGACGGCTTAAATCTTTCTCCGTCACATAAATCTGAAAGTAGCCAGTGGCATCCGAAACATAGCCAATCCGCCCATCGGGCAAGAAGGTGGGATGTAATGTGTTTGGTACACGGATATCTTCTTCGAGCGTCGGGGTTGGGGTAGGCTGAGATGCATCTTGAGAAAGAACACGCGAAGCGCCAATCAGGCCCAAAGCAAAAATGACCAAAAGGCTAACGAGGGTAATTGTCAGTAACTTCTTCACGATGTCTATAACCTTTCAATTGATCGAGTAGGTGCTGTTAAAATTTCCTGAATGTTTTCTTGATTCACTCAGGGAAGTCAAACCACGCCAAAACTGACCAAAAAACGGCCAAACGCAGGCTGAATTCCCTAAATGAATCTGTAACAAACTGTTAAAGAACCTCGAGAATTCTGTTCCCAATGTAAAATCAGGACAGAAAAGCACGATTGATCGTATTTTATCAAAAAATGGGTCGAAAATCAACTATTATAGGACTAAGTGAAAAGATTTTGAAAGGATTAATCTACCGTCTTTTAAACAGCTTTTCCAGATCAGAAATCGAAAAAGTAATAGTTGTTGGCCGACCATGGGGACAGGTGAAACTATCAGTGGTTTCTGCTAGCTTCTCGAGAAGAAGCCGCCGTTGAGACTCGGTTAAGACTTCTCCTGCCTGGATGGCGCTCCTGCAGGCGACATAGGCCACCGTCCGCTTGGCAACAGAGTCCACGCCCTTAACGGCGCCGTGCTCGATTAAGTCGCCGATAATTTCGTTGAGTAACTGATCAATTTTCCGGTCAGCCAATATTTGCGGAACGGCGTTTACTTTAAATGTTTGAGGGCCAAATTCGTCGATTTCAAAGCCAATTCCAGCCAATGTTTCCAAATTTTCGAAAAGCACCTGACTTTCGGTGACGGGCAGTTTCAAGATGTAAGCAGGCGATAGCTCATGCACCTTTGGATGTTCTTGCTCCTTCTCTAAAGCCGCTAGAAACTGGTTGTATAAAATGCGTTCGTGAGCCGCGTGTTGATCGACCAAAATTACGCCTTGTTTGGTAATTGTGACTAAATAGGTGTACTCCAGCTGCAAGATAGTTGGTTTCTCGGTGGATACTTTCCAGGGATCTACTAGCTGATGAAGGACAGATTCAGTGGCCGATGAAGCTTTTCTCGTCATGGCAGTCACTTCATTTTGTGACTCAGCTTCTGAGCCTGAACTCTCGTGATCGTGCACCTGCCAAGTTGTCATTGGAATGCCTTGATATTGGTACGTTAAATCTGATTGTTGCAAGGTTTTTTTGACCGCTTGCTGAATAAATGTTTTGACTTGCGCTTCATCAAAAAAGCGAACAATTTCTTTTCGCGGGTGAACGTTGATATCAATCGATTGGGGAGGCAGCTCTAAAAAAAGCATGAAGAATGGCTCACTGCGAGGCTCGATCAATGCGCCATAACTTTCTTTGATCCAATTTTTTAAGACCTGGGCGGAAATTGGACGATGATTAATAAACAGATACTGCTTCTGTGCTGCTCGGCGAGCCAACTGTGGCGTGCCAATAAAACCAGTTAGACGAAACTCATTCTCTTGCGCATCAATTGGTAGTAATTTGGCTTGGGTTTGCTCTCCAAGCACTCGACTAACTCGCTGGGCAAGGGAACTGCTGGGAAAATGAAAAACAGTTTTGCCATTGTGTAGAAAAAGAAAACGAATCTCTGGATGACTCAGGGCACTGTGAACCACATATTCGGTGATCGTTTTAAATTCGGTCGCCGGCTTTTTGAGAAATTTCTTCCGAGCAGGCAACTGACCAAATAAGTCCTCCACAATCATGGTCGTCCCTACTGGCAGTCCAATTGGTTTATTGCTAATTATCTGCCCATGACGAGACAAAAACTCAGTCCCAACCTCAGAACTGATCTGGCGAGTATGAATCAGCAAAGAACTGACATTGGCAATACTGGCCAGCGCCTCACCGCGAAATCCCAGTGTAGAAATACTGCTTAACTGGTCAACTGTTTGGAGTTTGCTGGTGGTATGTCGCTGCACGGCAATTGGCACGTCAACCTCAGACATGCCCGCGCCATTATCTGTCACCCGAATTTTGTGTGCTGATTCATCGCTGATTTCAATCTCAATTTGGCTAGCATTTGCATCGATTGCATTTTCAATTAACTCTTTGACAACCACTGCTGGCCGTTCAATTACCTCACCTGCCGCAATTGCTGAGATAACGGCGGGTGAGAGCGGATGGATGGTGGGTCTGGTTCTGGTCATGCGTCAACTTTTTTCTTGAGTCTCGCTAAGACATTGAGTGCTTCAATTGGTGTGAGTTGTTCCACGGATAACTGTTTCAGTTCAGCATCAATTGAAGAAACAGATTGGTGGCGATGTTCCAACTCACCAAGCAGGGTTTTAGCTCTCAGAATCACGGAGTCGGGGACACCTGCCAGTTCTGCCACGGCAATCCCAAAACTGTGAGAGGCGCCACCTTTTTGGAGCTGGTATAAAAAGACTGGTTTTTGCTCATGTTCGGCAATGGCCATGTGGTAATTATGAATTTTTTGAGGACACTCTTCTGCTAGTGCTTGGAGTTCATGATAGTGTGTGGCAAAGAGGGTTTTGGGACCGCGCTCATCACAGTTGACGATTTGCTCTGCGACTGCCCAAGCAATACTAATCCCATCATAGGTGCTGGTTCCTCGGCCAATTTCGTCCATCACAATTAAACTGTCAGCGGTCGCATGACGTAAAATGTAGGCGGTTTCCACCATCTCCACCATGAAAGTAGAGAGGCCGGCTGAAATCATATCGGCAGCGCCACTTCTAACAAATATTTGATCAGTCAAGCTAATTTTAGCTGATTTGGCCGGGACAAAACTGCCAATATGTGCCATCAAAACGATTAAGGCTACCTGCCTCATCAAGACTGATTTACCAGCCATATTTGGGCCAGTTAAGAGCAGCAGTTGCTGGTCACGACTATTAAGCATCACGTCGTTTGGGACAAAGCGGTGTGTTTCGACGAGTTGTTCAACAACTGGGTGACGAGAGCCATGTAGCTCAATTTCTCCGTCTTCAGAAATTTTTGGTTGGGTATACTTTTGATTTTCAGCTAACTCGCCAAGATTGGCTAAACAATCGATCTCAGCTAATGATGCCGCGACGGCCTGGATGATTTTGACTTGCGAGAGAACATTTTGAACGAGTTCCATAAAAAGGTGATACTCAATTTGATTCATTTTTTCTTCAGCTTGCAGAATCACTTCTTCATGTTTTTTTAACTCAGGCGTAATGAATCGCTCAGCATTGACTAAGGTTTGTTTCCGGGTGTAATCAGCGGGAGCTAAGTGAAGATTGGAGTTACTAATTTCAATATAAAAACCAAAGACCTGATTAAACTTAATTTTAAGTGACGAGATGCCGCTGCGTTCTTTTTCTTTGATTTCTAGTTCTGCAATCCAGTCCCGACTTTTCTCAATCACTGACCGCAAGGCATCTAGCTCCGTGTTAATTCCAGGTTGAATTAGGTAGCCTTGCTTAGGATCAAATGGAGGATCTGCCACGATGGTGGAATGCAGTTGGTCGATCAACTGCTGAAGCTCTGCATTTATTTTTTCCAGCAGTTCTGTGAGCAGTGGTGGTAGAGAGACGCCAGATATTTCTTGTGGTGAAAGTAGCTCTTTAATGGAAATTGCCAACTCCAAACTATGTTCGAGTGATTTCAAATCTTTGGGATTTCCGAGTCCAGCGCTTAATCGCGAAATAATGCGTTCGATATCATTTAACTCGCTGAGGAAATCAATCAGGGATGCTCTGGCGTGCGTCTGGGTCAAGAAAAAACTGACAGTGGCCAATCTTTTTTCGATGGCATTTTTATCAATTAATGGTTGGAGCAACCACTGTCGCAATAATCGGCCACCCATGGCCGTTCTGGTGTGGTCAATGACATCCAACAAACTGCCAACTTGCTGACGCTCTGTGAGTGGTCTGAACAGCTCCAAATTTTCCATAGTGGATCGATCCATTTTTAAGTATTTTTCGGAAAGCAGAAGTTGAATAGTATGCAGATGGGTGACCACCATTTTTTGGGTGTGTTGTAAGTAGCCAAGGAGTGCTGCAGTGGCTATTTCCGCAGAAACAAGTTGAGAGATAACTGATTTGGTGGCGCTTTTACTTTGAAAATATTTTTGAATTGTTTTAGCAGGTTTAATGGTCCATTCGTTCCAGCCTTCAAAAGCAAAGACGGCAGTGTGTGGAAACCGTTTAAACACTTTTTGCTCTTTAAACTGCTGATGCTGATTGGCCGCCACGATGCACTCACTGGGTTGCAGCTGGGTGAAGACCTGCTCAATAATTTGATCAAATGATCTGTCTGCGGTGATGGAGAATTCGTTGGCGTGCAAATCGCCAGTAGAAAGATCTGTGGCGGCAATGCCGACCACCTGATTTGCTACATATACACTCACGATATAGTTGTGTTGTTTGCGCTCTAAACTTTTCTCGTCGAGCACCGTTCCGGGAGTGACAATTCTGATCACCTCTCGCTGGACTAATGTTCTGCCATCCGGTTCGCTAAGCTGCTCACAAATGGCTACTTTATAACCAGCTTTAATTAATTTGGATAAATACGCATCTGCAGCATGGTAGGGAATTCCGGCCATCGGAATTCGACCATCCTTGCCTCTAGCACGGCTGGTTAAAACAATGCCTAAAATGCGCGAACCAATTTTGGCATCTTCCAAAAACATTTCATAAAAATCGCC
The DNA here is from genome assembly GCA_964574595.1 of uncultured Pseudomonadales bacterium. Lineage (GTDB taxonomy): Bacteria > Patescibacteriota > Microgenomatia > UBA1400 > PJMF01 > CAZNOF01. Next base: position 24,133 of record CAZNOF010000012.1, read on the forward strand.
CAACCGGAACCACAATAAGCAGTCAGCATATTGCTTTTTTACTTCAAGATACTGGAGCATCATGGGAGTGGAAAATTCGGAATCTGACACAGTACGTCAAGATATCATATATAATGCGGAGTGTCATGCAAACAAACTCATTAACCCCCGGAAAAGATTTTATTGGAGTAGGTGTGGGTGCCCTGATTTTCAATGGAAAAGGAAAGTTTTTTGTGTCAAAGCGAGGCCCAAAAGCTCGCAATGAGAAGGGGAAGTGGGAAATTCCGGGAGGCAAAGTTGAGTTTGGTGAAACACTGGAACAAGCCATTATTCGAGAGACGCAAGAAGAGTTTGGGATTGTGGTCAAGGTCGTTAAGCTGTTGCAAGTTTGCGATCATATTTTGCCTGCTGAAGGGCAACATTGGGTCTCGCCAACCTACATCTGCGAAATTGTCAGCGGTACGCCAATGATTAATGAGCCAGAAAAAAGTGCCGAGATTGGTTGGTACTCAATTGAAGAAGCAAAGAAACTAGATTTATCTGAAGTGACAAAACATGACGTGGAATTTTTGGAAAAGCATCCAGAGCTATTACAATAACTTAACATTCTCTTACACAATCCTCGCGAGTTCTTTACATGTGTGGCGTATGCTCTGACAAGTATTAATTACAGAAGGAGTCTATGAAAAAACTACTCGCACTTGGAGCCGCTACTGTCTTATTTGCTGGTTGCAGTACAACCACAACTACGACGGTGGAGCCAACTGCAACTCCAGAAGCAATGACGCAAAGTGACTACAACGCCACTCCAGTCGCATCGCCAATGATGTCTCCTGAAGCCTCTCCCAGCCCAGAAGCAAAGATTAAAGTCGCAACAACCTTACCAGATGGCAGTATGAAGGTGACCTTAGATATGCAAAATGACTCAAACCAATCTGGTACAGCCACTTTAACTTCAACCAAAGATGGAAAAACCACTGTGGTTTTAGCCTTAACTGGTGGCAACTTTACCGCCGCTCAACCAGCACACATTCATGAAGGATCATGTCCAACACCGGGCACGGTCAAGTATCCATTAACCAATGTGGTGAATGGTAAATCAACCACCACCTTGAATGTCAGCATGGAAGAGTTGCTTAAAGCTGCACCAAGATTATCTGTGAATGTTCATAAATCAGCTGCAGATGTAAATAGTTACACTGCTTGTGGCAACATTCAGTAATCAGTTTTGAACTGAAGAGAGAGGAGGCCTCAAAAATGAGGTCTCCTTTTTTGTAAGATTTTTGCTATGATCCATTTATGACCCAAGCCAATCCATTGGCTGCCCTCTCACCATTAGACGGTCGTTACCAAAACAGGTTGGTTGAACTCGCCCACATTTTTTCTGAGTACGGATTGATGCGAAATCGTGTTGTGACTGAAGTTCGCTACTTTATTTTTTTGAGTGAGCAAAAGATTGCTCCGCAACTCTCCTCAGTCCAAAAAACAGAACTAGAAAAAATCTGCTCGAATTTTGATCTTGCCGAAGCAGAAAAAATTAAGAACTTTGAAAAAACCACCAAACATGACGTCAAAGCAGTAGAGTACTACGTCAGAGAAAAATTGCACGAAGCGGGAATTTTAGGCGAGGAGTGGATTCATTTTGGTCTAACGAGTGAAGACACCAACTCGGTGGCGTATGCCTTGTGTTTGCAAACAGCAAATCAGCACGTCATCTTGCCAGCACTTGAAAAACTGCTGGCTCAACTGACAAAGATGATTGAAGAAAATCGATCAATTCCAATGTTGGCAAGAACGCATGGTCAACCGGCCGTCCCGACTACCGTAGGGAAGGAGTTGCTAGTCTTCGCCATTCGTTTGAAGAAGGTGATTAGTGAACTACGCCAGATCACATTTGAAGCAAAATTATCCGGGGCCATTGGCAATTTTACAGCGCACCAAGCAGCATTTGAAAAAATAAACTGGCTAGAGATTAGTCAAAACTTTTTGCACTCGTTAGGCATTGAACCAAACCTCTTTACCACTCAAATAGTTGCTCCAGAATCGTACCTAAAATACTTTCAACTGCTGCAACTTGCCAACGGGATCTTGTTAGATTTTTCCCAAGATATGTGGCGCTATATTAGCGATGGTTACTTTGTGCAGAGTGTTGAAAAAGGTCAAGTTGGTTCATCCACCATGCCTCAAAAAATTAACCCTATTGATTTCGAAAACTGCGAAGGCAATTTGGGACTCGCCAATAGCTTGTTCAGTCACTTTGTTCAGAAGTTAGCGGTTTCTCGTCTTCAAAGAGATTTATCAGATAGTACTGTCAAAAGAAGTTTTGGAACGGCTCTGGGTCATTGCCAATTAGCATACGATTCTTGCCTGAAGGGACTCCAAAAAGTTACCGTTAATGAAGCCAAAGTAAGATCAGAACTGGTGACACATTGGGAAGTTGTAACAGAAGGCATTCAGACAGTTCTCCGAACTGAAGGTGACCAGCAAGCTTACGAAAAACTCAAGACATTTTCGCAAGGTCAGACAGTGACAAAAGAAAAAATTATCGACTTTGTTCAAACGTTGGATGTGTCAGCGGGCACGAAGGAGAAGTTACTGCAACTCACACCAGAATCATATCTCGGTGCCGTCCAGACAATTATTGATCTAGGTTTATATCAACTAAAAAGGAGTGACAATGTCAGCTCGAAAAAATAGTTTTGCTTTTTGTGGTGGTGCATTTGGAGATGAAGGGAAAGGTCGAATTATTGATGAAGTTGTCAACAATGCCGTTCAAAAAGAAGGTGGCGGAAAAGTCTTTATTTACCGAGATAATGGCGGCGCAAATGCTGGTCATACGGTAGAATTTTCGAATGGCAAACGAGTCGCCCTGCATCAGCTTCTTTCTGGCGTGTTTAGCAAAAAATCGACAATGATTTTAGGCAAAGGCATGGTTATTCATCCTGGAGATTTATTAACAGAAATGTCACAGGTGAAAGAAGCGACTGGTGGTAAGATTCCAGCTCAATTAATTATCGATGAAATGGCAGTTTTGTCCTTGGATACACACCGCGCATTTGAGTCAACCTTAAAAATGTGGGAGTCTGGTGGCAAAGGTTCCACTGGTCGAGGAATTTCTCCAGCCTATGCTGATATTTTATTACGTCATCCGTTACGACTGCGTGATTTGAAAAACTTTGATCAGCAGAAAATTGAAAGTCATTACAAACTCTATGATGCTTTGGTGACTGGTCTGGGTGGTAAGTTAGCGACTTCAGAAGTACCAACTTTGCTTGGTGAGAAAATTCAAGTTGGCTCAATCAAAGAATTTTCAGCTCGTCTCAAAAAACAGGCCGCTGAGCTGGAAGAATACATTAAAAATGTTTCACAACTATTAACCAAAGCTTGGGCAGATCCTGATGTGACGTTCGTCTTTGAAAAAGCCCAAGCCATTGGACTTGATTGGCGATGGGGGGTCTACCCAGATGTAACCGCGTCTGATTGTACGATTGATGGAATTTTTGCTTCAACAGAAGGAGTCGTAGACCCAGATCAAATTGCCATTAGAGCTGGTGTGATGAAGGCAACATACATGTCCAGTGTAGGAAGTAGAGTTTTACCAACTACCATGGATGAAAAATTGGCGAATCAAATTCGTGAAGATGCTCATGAGTATGGAGCGACCACCAAACGACCAAGAGGCATTGCCTATATCGATATTCCTGCTTTGAAATTTTACGCTCAAGTTGGCCGATTAACTCACATGGTGCTGACGCATATGGATTTGGTCTATCCCAAAACACCAATTCAAGTTTGTACCCACTATACCGTGGCTGGAAAAAAAGTAGAGTACAGGCCAGACCAAGAATTTCTGAATACAGTCAAGCCACATTACACGACATTCAAACCATGGGATCAGTCGGCGATTCAACAGGCTAAAAGCAAGAGAAGTGTGCCAACTGAAGCCAAGGCATATGTTGAATTTTTGGAGAGAGAGCTGGGAGTCAAAGTTTGGATGATGACGACAGGCCCACAACGAGATCAAAGTGTTTGGTGGTGAGATTGATCTTGACAGATCGAGATAAAACAGGCTTAATTAAAGGATGCCCAAAACATCTTCTAAATCACCTGCTAAGTCTTCTTCTCGCTCAACAACCAGCGTTAATCAAATCTTGGTTGCTCTGATAGCTTTATTTCTCTTGTCGTTGGGATTAATGACCCTGAAATACTTTTTGATGAAGCGATCTTGGAACATGTATGCCATTCAAACGCTCCATTCCTCAGATGACAAAAGAATGATGAACTCAACAGAAGATGCTTCGGTGATTGCCATGACCGTTGGTCAGTTTCCAGCGAACGCTCCTTTGTACACTCAATCAAAAGAGCTCCAAGCCTATGTCATGAGTTTTAGTCAAAAGACCCATCGTGATTTAGTGGTGATGGATCAAAATAAAATGATTCTGGCAGATACAATTCCGGCGAATGTTGGCAAGAAGTTTAGTGAAGATAAGGATAACGAAGTTACCAAAACCATCGCTGATGGTCAAGAACGTTCCTTTATTGAAACGAGCAGTGATTACAAATATGGTCTCCAACAAACAGTCGTACCATTAAAAGATGCCGCAGGTAAAACCGTGGGTGCCATTGTCATGTCATCTTCACCAATTTTCAACTAAATTAGGTGAATTCCAACTTCCAGAGTAAAATGCAGGTAAGTCATGCAAAGTGCATTTGATTTCTTAACTCAACTCGATCACCTCCAATATGGAATTATTCTTGATGAACTAAAAGATTTAGGCTGGGGTTTGCTGACTTTTAGTCGAAAAGATACATCAAATTATTTCAATAATCTGTTAGTGGACGATATGTTAAGTGATATTCAATTGGCGCAAGCAGAGCAACTTTTTCTGGAACGCGATCGTCAAGCGACCTTCTATTTTGAAAATACTTCACGGTTAGACAAACTGAAAGAGTTTTTGTCTCGAAAAAAATACTCCAAATCTTTTGAAGATTGTTGGATGTTTCATGATGGCCAGCAGATTGATGAGCGCAAGTTTGACCAAGTTAAAAAAGTTACCAATCAAGCTGAACTGAACATTTTTCTAGATACAATGAATATGTGCTTTCAAAAAAATGATCCGCAGAATCCCTATGGTGAATTAGGCGAGTACTTAGAAACTGCAAAAGATGGTTGGATGCAAAACCACGGGTCTGATAGGCTGCAGTATTTTTTGGTCTATAAAAATGATCAACCGGTAGCCGTTGCTTCATTGACCACCTTTCATGAATTAGGCTATATCTCAAATGTGGGTTCTCTCAAATCTGTCAGGGGAGAGGGGTTTGGTAAATTGGCCACCCTTTTTTGCGTCAGGAAATCTGTTGAAGCAGGGAATACCTATCATTTCTTAGGAACTGAAGAAGGTAATTATCCATACGAATTTTACAAACGACTTGGCTTTGTCGATCGCTTTCGTGCGGTCGGGTGGAGCAAGTAAATTTCTCTTTTTTTCGATTGCGTTTGATATAATGCGAACTTGTCCCTTAACAAGATCTCGTTTCCTAATTTATATGAGGTGAATTGAAATGGAAAAGTTTCCTGGTCTCAATATCGCTGTCCACACTATATCGTGGGAAGATGGGCAAGAACGTTTGCTCAAAGGATTGCCCGTTTTTTGGGCAAATAATGATTGGTACCAACCGCCCACAGCAGAAGGAGAGTCCGTTGTTCCTGCCCAGCACAAAGTTTGGATTGGTAGCAATACCATTGCCACATTGTCGCTCCCGAATGACCTGCACTTTCCTCGCAAAGCTCCAATGAACGTGGTGATGGATCGCTCTTTAGGCGCTGATGAAAGCGGTTGGATGTTCGGTGCCCCTGTGGGGGTCTATGAACTGTTTTCCAGAGATGATGACTCATACTTTGGTTGGTGGAAAGCTCTAGGCTATGGTGCAGGTTGGATGGGTGAGCCCCTTCTCGACTGTCTGAAGAAGTACCTTCTAGACTACGCTGATGGCAATTCGGAAATGGCGTGGGTGAATGAAGCACACGGCCGAATGCAGTTTGCTCAGCAGTGGGCATTAGCTCGTACCTTGATGGACCTCTACGGCCCGTTCGCCGGATTACCCGCAAATCCGCCGTACATCACCAGCTTGAGTATCAACGTCATGATGCCTCAGTATCCTAATGGGCTGCCGTCGCTGAATAATCAGCTCGATGTCTTGCTCAAATATCATTTTGAGCCCCAGTTGCTCGGTGTAGTAGAACAAACGACTGGCGGAAATTAGAATCTAGATCTTTTGACAAATGCTGCAATCTCTCACTAGGAGAAGATATCGGCTCAGTCTGAATAGGGAAAAGCCCGCATACAACTGCGGGTTTTTTCATGTCAAAATTATCCTATAACATTGATTTTCTCACTATTAGCCGTATAATATGCCTGGTAAATCGTTAACGTGCGTTTTTAAACAGCGCAGCCGTTAACAGTTCCTTAAGATCTTAACTATCGACCAATGCAATCTATGTTCATATGGAGAAATTTGTGATGAACGGAATAATCGATCTGTACTGCTACCGTGGACATCATGTTACTTATGAAGGTCCAATCTCGGACCTGATGGAAATGAAGTGCCCGCGGTGTAAAGAAATGGGGCAAGAAGTTCAATTAGCCGGTACTCAGGATGAAGCCCACTTTTTAGCAAAGCTTCAGCTTTGGCTTGAGGGTATGGGTAAAACTGTCTTTCCTGTGACGGTAAGACTGAGTATACAAGGATACTACAAAATCAAGAACAAAACATGTCCTCAGTTCCACGGTGAAGGTAAAGATTTGCTTTCGACCTTCAGGTTGATGAGTGTCCCGGTCGACGCTATCAATCAGTTTGCTCTCAGCGATCTGGCGTTTTTCAATAAGCTTGGGCGTAACATCTACAAGGCCACTTTCTTGTCTGTAGTAGGTGTGGATTGCGATGGGTTCCATTCCTCAACTCCGTTGGTGTTTGGTGATAATATCACCTCCAACTTCGCCGAATGGGATGGGTCACAACTTGAAAAAGATACAGTAGAGCATCAGCTGAAGGTCACCTACGCAGTTGCCAAGCAGGCAGCCGCTCGTAAGAACGGTCCGATGTGGACGATATTGCTCCCTACGATCTTCCACTGGTAGCCGTTAGTTAAGTTTTTTCGTATTTCGCCCCTCAGGGCTTGATCATCTTTCAAAAAAAGACGGCCAAGCTGGAGGGGCCGTTTTTTTGCCATTTTTCACTTTGTTATAATGCTTGCCGAATGAAGTATTTTTTTGCCCATTGATGTTACATCGTCAACATTTGGCGATATCTATTTTGTTCACGCTCTTTAATTTCTGAATTGTCCAACTAGTTGTGAAGGAGAAAGTCGCAATGACGTACCCAAGATCTTTTTTAGGTGCAATTGTTCAGGTGGATGACAATCCCAAGTTTGACCTGATCTTTCGTGCCCTCTGGGCGGAATACAACAATATTCCGCAGGAAGTGGGCTCCGGTAAGATAGACATCAAACGGGGCATCATCGGTGACAATATGTTTCTGGATATCATGCTGGATGAAGCAGTCCCAGTTCAGCTTGAATTCGACTGCCAAATCGCCATTATCCGCATCTCAGACACCTCGGTGCAAATTGAAATTGATCATGATCATCCCTTTGCTCTTGGGGTCAGTATCACCTCTGTCGTTCTTGGTGAAACTGAAGTTGAATTTCCCGACGGAGCATTCGCTTTTGTTCGCAAGTCCGGCGAAGATCCCAAGAAGGTAACCCTGAAGCTACGCGAGCCGAAAATGCGGATCAGTTTCAGTAAAACGCTGCTGATGGGAATCATGAGTTCGTCCCACACCGATCTACCTCATCACACCAAAGTACGGCCAATTTCTTCTCCAGCCTCCAATCGGATTGAGGCCTACGAACTGCAAACTCGTGGGTTAGCTGCTCGGTTGCCTAATGATATGGATTCTACTGGCTTAGGGCTGTGGGAGAAAATTGTTCTGACGGCAGATGAGGCCGCGATCGTACACGAAACTAATCGGCAGAAGCGGCAGCGTGATTTTGAGAAGAACTGCGGCTGTTGATCGAACAACGAACACATGACATCAGAAATGTTTAAAGAGAGAACCCTACCAGTGATGGTGGGGTTTTCTGTTTTAGAAGGTAATAAACATTAATCCTATAATATTGATTATTCATTGATTTACCGTATAATATGCCTGGTATTTCGTTAACGAGCGTTTTAACAGCGCCCCCGTTAACAGTCCCTTAAAATCTTAACTAGTTTCACAAGAGGTAGAAACAGCATGAAGCATTTCAATTTGACCACGTTCACGAATCGGTTGTTCCTAAGTCGTTTTGGGGCAATGCCAGCGCCGGCTGGGTTTGTGGCTTATTATCTTGGCGATCAGTGGGAGCCGACGGAGTACGTTATCGAGTACAAGCTTGGTACTCCCAATGTCTACCAGATGGTCACTGACCTTTTTGGTGAGAAGTGGTGTCTGGTACCGCTGGGCGCTATTGAAAAATTGTCCTACCAGCCTCAGAGCGGTGTTATCGTTCGTATTGAAGGCGACGGCGAAACGTTTGTGGTTAAACACGCGCAGAACCTTGATTCCACCACGAATAATGCTTTGCTGAAGGCGGGGCATCTTTATGCCGGCGCCCGTCAGCCGTTTGTCACAGTGTGGTGCAGCAATGGTCACGCGCTTGACCTTGATGGTTCTGAAGTCGACATCACTCAGCAGCACGTGTGCCAAGACTGCTTGATTGAATTCGGTTTGCCACGGAACTACATGGCCGGCTCGTATCACGAAGCCATCGTGCTGACTAAGTTGATGTTCTACTTTAAGAACATTAGCCTACCGGTCTCGCCGATTAAGGTATTTTGGTCCTTGAATGGTTACCGGGTCGTCACCGTGGGCGGTCGAGAGCTGATGAGCCATCGCTTAATCGAAGTCCTTGATGATATCCGCCTGCCGATCGTGGCACTGCGGGCTTACTCAATGACTGAGATCGCTGAGAATAAGGTGCCTCATCTCAATGCTGACCCACTGCCAACCTCTTTGCCGCCCGAAATCGGGGCACAGGGAGATTGGTGGAAGCATGAAGAGTTCTCAGAGTTCCTGACCTAGTTAAGTTTTTCGTAATCGCCCCTCTCGGGGCTTGTCTGATCTTTCAGAAAAAGACGGCCAAGCAACTGGAGGGGCCGTTTTTTTGTAGTTCTCGTTTTCTCGATTATGGTTTCAGAAAAGTAGATGCAGAGACAATAGCAAAAACGCCGATAAAGTCTAAGACAAAAGAAAGCAAAAGGAACTTCCAGGTTGGCATTTTTGAGATTCCCATAATACTTACCCCAATCTCATCTGGAAGGGGTGATGCAATGAGTAAAGCGCCAATCACAGGTAAAGACCAGCTAAAATATTTAGAATGCAAAAGAGTTGCAAGATGTTTTCCGCCAAATTTATCGAATAGAGGTTTTACTTCTTGAACCAGATCATCCTTAACGAATTTAAAGATGACAAAATCACCCACAACGCCACCTAAACCGCCAAGAAGGGCGATCTCCCAGGGATTGAGTTTTTCCACTAAAATGAGCAGAATCACTGCACCCGGAGCAACTGTAAAAGAAGAGACGAGCAAAATGCCACCTAGAAACGCGCCAATATAGCCAAGCGAGCCAATGGAAAGCAAGAATCGATGAAATGCTTCAAATTGATAAAGGAGAATCGCGAGCAAAATTCCCATTCCCAGAACAGTAAGATTTTTGAATTTATAATGGTGCTTCTTTGTTTTTCTGTGCATCAAATGAATTTCGTATTATCTAGTACTTAACTTCACGTAGCCGTTCCCCTAAAATCATTCTAATCTTTTTATGGTCGGAGGAATATCCATGATTTCAGAACTACAAGGACTTTCCTCCAGTGAAGTGGACGTTAAGAAACGCCAATTTGGCGAAAACATACTTCCTGAAAAAGCCAAACAGAGTAATTTTTCCCTATTTATAGCTCAATTAAAAAGCCCCTTGATTTACATTCTTTTAATTGCTGGGATGGTCACGTTAGCAATTGGTCATTTTTCTGATGCAATTATCATTCTTTTAGCAGTTGGGGTGAACAGTCTGTTAGGGTTTATTCAAGAAAGAAAAGCTTCAGACGCTTTATATGCCTTAAGACATTATGTTGCAAATACCACTACGGTTGTGAGAGATGGAAAACGGCAAACAGTCAATACAACTGAACTCGTGCCAGGTGATTTAGTTATTTTAAATGAGGGGGTGAAAATTCCTGCAGATGGAGTCGCTGTCGAAGTAAACCGATTCTTTGTTGATGAGTCAATTTTAACTGGAGAAAGTGTCTCTGTTCGGAAAGAAGTTACATCGGAAGTCTACATGGGAACAACTGTGGCAGTCGGTCAAGCAGTTTTCAAAGTAGAAACGATTGGTGCTCAGACCAAGATGGGCGCCATAGCAGCGCAGATCCAGGAAACAGAAGAAGATACTCCTTTGCAAAGACAACTTCAGAAATTTAGTAAGCAGCTTTTAATCGTGGTGGCAATCTTAATTAGCTGTGTTTTTTCAATTGGCGTATTCAGACAGTTCAGTTTTACAGAAGTATTTGTCACCTCGGTGGCACTTGCTGTTTCAAGTATCCCTGAAGGTTTAATCATTTCGCTCACAGTTGTATTAGCAATTGGCATGCAAAAAATTCTCAGGAGAAAAGGACTCGTCCGTAAGCTATCTGCGGCAGAAACTTTAGGTGGGGTAACTGTTATTTGTGTAGACAAAACAGGAACTCTGACAGAAGGTAAAATGGAAGTGGTCAAGGCAGTAGGTGAAGAAAAACTATTAGCAGAACAGGTATTAGTTGCCAATGATTTAGATGATCCAATCGTAATAGCCGCCTATGCTTGGGGAAAGAAAGTTCTTCCAGATTTCGTTTCCCAAAACAAGCGACTGGATAGCATTCCATTTTCATCAGAATCACGATGTTTCATGAGTCTCAATGAATTGTCAAATCAGAAAAATCGACTGTTTGTAAATGGCGCTCCTGAAGTGGTGCTGAGCTGGGCAAAGCTAACTCGTCAGGAAAAACTTGCTGTAGAAAATTCGATCGAAGAGTTGACGAAACAAGGAAAGCGATTGATCGGATTAGCTTATCAAGATGTCTCCAAAGAAAAGAATGAGCTCAAAAACTCTGATGGCAAGAAGGATTTAACATGGGTTGGTTTATTAGCTTTTTCCGATCCGATTCGCAGTGGTGTGAAAGAAGCTCTGTTTGCTGCTCAAGGAGCCGGAATTCGGACAATTGTCATTACCGGCGACTATGCCAAAACATCGCAATTTATTTTAGAGCAACTTGATATTTCTCTGACAAAAGAACAGGTGATTACTGGTGAGGAAGTAAAAGATTTGTCAGTTGAAGAGCTAGCGAAAAAAGTTCGTTCTGTCAGATTGTTTGCTAGAACAACACCCAGCCAGAAATTAATGATTGTGGAAGCGCTGAAACATAATGGGGAAGTCGTAGCTATGATGGGAGATGGTGTCAACGATGCTCCAGCTCTTCATTCCGCAGATATTGGAATTGCCGTTGGAGGGGCTACAGATGTGGCAAAAGAATCAGCCGATTTAGTAATTCTTGATTCTAACTTTTCCACCATTGTGGCGGCAATTGAAGAGGGCAGAGGAATTTTTGAAAACATTCGCAAAATCATACTGTATCTCATGAGCGACGCGTTTGCGGAAATCATTGTCATTTTGGGAAGTATGTTACTTGGGTTCCCTCTAGCGTTGACGGCAGTACAGATTTTATGGATTAACTTAGTTTCAGATGGATTTCCCAATTTGACGCTCACTATCGACCCCCTTCGAAAAGGTATGATGCAGGAAGCACCAAGATCTCCTCAGGAAAAGTTGGTCAATAAATGGATGGTGATATTGATCGGTGTGGTGAGTACCCTGGCTGGATTGCTAGCATTGGCTTCGTTTGCGTTTGTGTACGAAATGACGGGCGATATTATTTTGGCTCGTTCCATGGCATTTATTACTTTAGGCTTAAACTCTTTGGCGTATGTCTTTTCTGTAAGAGCGTTGACTGTGCCATTCTGGAAGAACCACTTGTTTGAGAATAAGTGGCTAGTGATTGCAGTTGTTGCCGGTTTTGGTCTCCAAGTCTTGCCGTTCGTAACAGCGCAATCACGTCAGTTTTTTGGTCTGAGCCAGCTAGGATTCACATATTGGCTGGTTGCGATTGGATTATCCATAATCATGTTTTTTGTGGTGGAGGTCTTTAAATTTGTTTACCATTTCAGAGGCAACCAAAAAGAGGAATCCAGGATATAATCCACCTCATATGAATCTCTCCATCGCAATCGTCGGTTTACCAAATGTGGGCAAGTCCACGCTGTTTAACGCTTTATTAAAGCAACAAGTGGCGTTAGCCGCTAATTATCCATTCGCAACAATCGAGCCGAATGTGGGCATGGTGCCGGTCCCAGACGAGCGTTTGGCAGCCTTAGCTGAAGTCGTGCACTCAACCAAGTTAGTTCCTGCAGTGGTGGAGTTTGTGGATGTGGCTGGCCTAGTGAAAGGCGCCAGTAAAGGTGAGGGATTGGGCAATCAATTTTTATCACACATTCGCGAAACTATGGCGATTTGTCATGTTCTCCGTGGCTTTGCCGATCCAGACATTATCCGAGAGGGCAGTGTTGATCCAAAGACTGATTTGGACATTATCCGCACCGAGCTACAATTAGCCGATTTATCGACATTAGAAAAGCAAAAACAACCAAAAGGTAGCCCAACTCCAATTGAAGCAAAACGCTGGACGACAGTTGAAAAATTCTTGAAAGCATTAAATGAAGGCAAGATGATTCACTCAGTGATTGCTAATGATGACGAGAAATTAGTCGCTAAAGAACTGTCACTTTTAACCGCCAAGCCAGAATTATTTGCGGTCAATGTTAGTGAGGGAGATGTAAAAAAACAGGACGAATTACAAAAGCAATTTGCCGCTGAATTAGCCGTTAAACCAGATCAAGTGATTATTATCTCTGCCAAAATTGAAAGTGAACTTTCTAGTTTAAGTGAAGAAGACCAAGCCATGTTTTTGGAAGATTTAGGATTGAAACAAAGTGGATTGTCTCGCTTAATTTTTTCTGCCTATCAAACGTTAGGTCTGCAAAGTTTCTTGACAGCAGGTGAAAAAGAAGTCCGAGCATGGACTGTCCGCAAAGGTGCCACTGCGGTTGAAGCTGCCGGGGAAATTCATACCGATTTCATGAAAAAATTTATCAAAGCCAACATCGCTCATTATGCTGATTTCATCAGCGCCGGTGGTTGGAAAAACGTCCG
>CAZNOF010000013.1:0-29173 GCA_964574595.1 uncultured Pseudomonadales bacterium
TGTGCTCCCAGGGGGAATCGAACCCTCATCGGAAATTTCGGAAACTTCTGTTTTATCCATTAAACTATGGGAGCCTGACGAAGTACCAGATAAAAACAGATTATACGCTAAAGTGAAGACCAGGGGAAAGTAAGTAATACCGCTATGTAGGTATTTTTGTAAGTATATCATATTTGTAATCTAAATTACATTATGTACATATCTGATATGTATTTATAAAATACTCACGTCCATATAAGTTCGGAATATTTCCGAGGGAGATTTAATCTTGGATATTACAAGCGCACTGCACGGATTGATGCCGGGTGTAAAACTGTTCCAGCCCATACCGAAGCAGGAACACTCGCTCTTCAGCAAGCTTACCCCATGCAATGGGGGAAAGTGCAAAGAGCCGGATTGTGTCCAGCTGGCAAAGAATCTGCAAACGATTCATGACCTGCGGCAAATGGGCGGTCACAAGGTTTATCGGCGTCGTTACGGCATCGCACACTGATCTCGGGACATAACGTTCTGAAGATCTGGAAAGATTAGAATAAGTGAGACTTTCTGGATGAAAACCCTGGTTTCGACCGGGGTTTTTCACAGCTATTTGATAATTTTTCCTCATCAATCAATCTTAATACTCTCAATTTGGTATAATACTCAGTGCCCGACTCCTTTTGTCACCACAATCACAAGGGAGTAAACGCAATGAACGCACCTTTTACAGCAGAACAACGTATCGAAGCGGCCCGAAAGGCCAAGCGCAACGCTGAGTTTTTACTTTTGATGTTGTCGGCCTTGCTTCAACAGCTCGAGGCTGGGTATTTCCCAGATGTCCCCGAGCAGATGGATGGGACGCTGGAAATGCTCTGTGACGATGACCTGCTCGATGTTCTCAAAACGATGGACGCTGAGCAATGGCTCATCATGCAGTATGGCTATGGAGACTTAGGCGTGCTGTTTGCGAAAGAGGTAAATGCTCAACTCGCGGTAAATCCAGATTTGGATGCCGCTGGGATCAGTACCATTGCCGAGTCATTCGGCATCTTTTCCTAACTTTCATTCTCGGAGAAGGGTAGTGTTGAGGCTCACTTAAAAAAGCCTCATCCTTTCTTTCCCACAAATCAATCCTTTTACTGACGTTTGATATAATCCCCATGCCCGACTCCTTGAGAACGTAAAGGAGCAAGACTCATGGCCGAAGATTTAAAAGCCAAAATGGTGACTAGCACGACAAATCTGTTTTTGTTGTATCTGGTCTCAGCTGGTATTTCTCAACAGTTGCAGGCTGGCTTAGAGCCAGAGGATCCTGCGATGGTAAAGATGTTTACTGATCAATTCACTACCGCGGGGTCACTCGGCGAGGTGAATGAAGATGAGTTAAACGAAATTGGTCGTTCATACGGACAGAATGCACAGCACCTTTTGTACCAAATTTCGCAACTTCCGGAAGGTGCCGAGCTCAACATCGCACTCTTGAAGGAGTTTGCCGAACAGGCAGGCATTGCAATCTAAATCTCGATCTCGGAGAAGGGTAGTGCAGGGGACACTTATAAAACCCCACCTTTTTTATTTTCAAAATCCGGGAGGGGCGAACCCCTCCCTTCTTTCTTCCAGACTACTGTCTAAGGCTCAACTCTCACTTTAAAAAAGCACAAAGAGGACATTGAGAGCCTCCTTGAAAGTGGATTTTGTCTTAAGCAGCAGTACTGCTTCAAAAATCATCGACAGGACAACCATCACGACGTAGGTAATTATTCCCCAGATAGGGTAGCCAAGAAGTACCAGTGTTGGTGCGGCCACAAAGCCAAACCAAGAGGCGATTCCGCCGAGTGCCAGCAGATTCAAAGATGTGGCGTGCTCCTTCACATACTCTTCGGTGAAACCACCTAGTTCACCAAGTGAATCCAGAATGACCGTGCCGCGCCAAAAAAAATAGCCCAGCCCAGCGATCACAAACAACGCTCTTTCCGGTTGCAAACTTGAACTATCTATTCCTAGAGTGTCCAGTGCTGCTTTGAGGATGAGCAAGAGCAGAGATGTGCCTACAGATACAATTGCGACCATTTGACCTTCCTTTCACTTATTGGTTAGCTGACAGTTGATTTTTAGAAGCAGTGAGCTCAATGCAGCCAGACGAGACTCCAAGCAAGTTGGAGATTTCTGACGAGTTGAGCGGCTGAGGCATGTTAAAGAACGATGTTGGAAGTGCCTCAAGTTAAGGGGGATTATCTCATGAAAATGTTTTTTTCTGTGTCCTCACCGGGAATCGAACCTGGATTTAGGGTTTAGGAAACCCTCGTTCTATCCGTTGAACTATGAGGACTCGGATATGATCAGAAGAGAATTATAAGACATTTGCTTGCGATTGATATAATTGCTTGCTGCTTAGCCATGTGAATCTCTTTCTTCGCGAATTTCATTGCCACATTGCTAACTGCGCAGCTTAACAGTGATCCACTATATTTTGGAGTAATGAACATGCCAAATCCTTTTCGTATCGAGGTCCGTTGGTCGCCAGAGATGTCAGATAAGTTCACAGATGCGGGCTGGGAAATCTTAATGACCCGGTTAACAGATGTGACATGCAATCTGTTTTTTCTGCATCCTAGGATAGTTGAATGTACGGAATTGCTCATCAAGAAGCGCCGACACAATGAGACCCAGCATCCGGACATTGAAATTGTCTGCTTTCTGCCGGTTTTGGAGCGGGAAAGCTTACTAGAGCGCTGGCAGCAAGTCCTGATGGAAGCGGTTGCCAACCTCTCCGTCAGCTCGGTGTCAGGTGACAAGTACGTCAATAAAACCGTAGCAGTTCGTTGCCAAGTGGATTCGCAATTGCCAGTTATGAGTCGGGTGCTGCTTTCCCAGTAGCTTATGAATCTGATCTGGCAATTACAGGACAAGGGAGGGGGAGACCCCTCCTTTTTTGCATCAACTTTTGAAAAAAATTGTTGGGGTGGGGAGGGCTGAGTAACCCTCCCCGAAAGTCAAAGTTAGTCGAAATTGGGGACTGCTGTCAGCATCACGCTGAGCATCCATCCAATCACGGCCGCCTTATCATCGCGCAACACCCGTTTGTTTTCCCACCACGCATGAAGATTATCCAGTTGTGCTTTAATGACAACTTGGCTATCTGACCGGAAATTCAGTTTAGCCAGATCTACTTCGGTGAGTCTTGCTTTGCCGCCTTCGGAAAGGGGTCGCAGCAAGAGTTTCATGGCTTCTTTGCGCCACTCGTTATCCAAAAAGGTGAACTGAGTAGGTAAGTCATCCATCACCAGCTCGATCTGATCGTTAGTTAGAATTCCGTGCGTGGGTAAATTAAAGAACGGGAGGTCCAATTTTGGGCCCATGATGTTTTGCCTCCGCAAAACTGTTTGACGATATGCATATTATACCATTTTGACCTATTTACGCGTCAAAAAACCCCATACGTGCAAGCACAATACGGGGTTTTTCTTTGTCGATCATTTCTTTTTCTAGCATTCTGTTAGTTAACGTTGTCTGGTGCCTACGAGTAGGCGAGTTGGCGAATTGCCTGAGCTTCTGCTTCAAAAAGGATTTGAAAATCGCTTTTCTGCTCATAGGTGAGCGAGAATAACCTTGATCCCACATATTTGAAATAATGGGTAAGATTTCCCTGCGGCGTTGCTCGAGAGTAACTAGCTTTGAACCAGTGATTTTGGGGAATCACTGCCAACAACTCAGTGTTGGTGTGGGAAATTATCTCTCCCGGGAAAGGGGTCATTCGACCTTCTGGATCGTCTCCGCTAAGCACAACGATGTTCCCTTGGAAGAGAACGACGACCTTTTCTTCTGAGACGGGGCCCTCAGTCGCAGTCAACACAATCGCGTTGCTGTCATGATTTGTTAGGACGGCGTTGCCCTGATCAATAAGCAACGTTCGATCCTTAGCGAGTTGTTGCTCTTGAGCTTCGCTGATCTTGATTGGCACATGCCGAATCAGGTCATGCTTCCCCAGAGTTAATGCAGGGATATATCTATCTACGACATCAATCCCTTGAATCAAAATACCGGGAGTTACATGACCGTTGTTTACGGTAAAAAAACGAAAGCCTTTCATTTCCTCCACCTCACTTAAAATATACAAACTTCGCTTACAGGACCGCTTCTTCTAGAGACGGTTGCACTCATCACCTGTAAAAGATGAGGAGAGTAGCCGCCTTTAGAAGTAAAAAAAAGAAATGATGTTAAAGAACTTGGTCTGCATCTACTTAGCCATGAAAAAGCGCTGTCTCTCGAGGCAAAGTAGAAGAGAACCAATCGGGAATTGTAGTCCTAAAAGCTGGACAAGTCAATGTTATAGGCTAAAAGGAAGAGCTTCGAAAAGTTGGGAAAAAGTGTCATGCAGGAAAAGCTTGTCGGGGCGATGGGAATTGAACCCACTGCCTCTCGGTCCCGAACCGAGCGATCTACCGATGATCTACGCCCCGATTATTTCAGTTCTACTGCGTACAAGTTGGGCGGAGTGGTAGCACTGAATGTTGTTAGGATAATAAGTCGACTGCCATCTGGCCATGGATACACAAAGTTGTTTGAGAATGGACCAGAGTAAATTGGAGTGTTGTTGGTGTTGTCATACTCCATGATGAAGATTCTATTTTGTTCAACATAAATAATGTGTTTAGAGTCTGGAAACCACTGAGTTCCGGTGCTGTACAGTGAAGAGTAGTAACTGGCAAAGTTACGGGCAATTTGGGCCGATGTAGAGGCTTGGAGACGTTGAAATGCACTGGGTGAAGCATCTAAGTTCTTGGCATCTCTGCTGGACAAGTCGTTGGCTAATAAGACTTTGTGAGCAGAAGTTGTGGCTGCAGGTTGGACGTCAATTAAGAAGTTGCGATCTTCTTCGCGGTCGTACACATAGGTTCTCCCTGGCTGCAATGTACGAGATTCTGGCTGTGAGTTTCTGGATGGAGGAGTTGGTCCAATGTTTTCTGGCAAAACTGCAGAGGCAGTAGCGGTGTACATAATCTTTGTTTTGTCTGGAGAGAGGTACACGTTCTGTGCAGCAGTACTAGCAATCTTTAAAACTTCCTCTGGAAACTTGGCTAAGAACTGTCTTTCTCTGACATACAGCTGGTTTTCCCACTCACTCAGTAATTGTTTCTTTTCAAAACCAATATCTTTCATGGTAGCTAACGTGTTTTTCTTACTCACATCGAGCAGTAGTTCGTGACCGTTTGAAGATAAAATAACCTGAGAATTATCTGGACTCCAGGTGAAGTTAGCAGTGTTTAAGTCAATGCCTGCAGCTTCATCAGAAATTTGGCGAGCATCGCGCTGACTTCTCAACACATTGTTGTTCATGTCGAGCAAATAGAGACCATCTTTGGTAGCACTAGAAGCAGATGCGGTGTAGAAAAGAATTTTCTCACCGTCTGGTGAAGTAGAGATGTTCTTAACGTCAATGAACGTTAAAGGAGTTAAACCAGGAGCTTGTTTAAATAACTGAGCATTCGTCTGAGTCACTAATTCATTTTCTAGCAGGAGTTTTTTCTGCCAAGGGGTGTATCCATCGCGCCGAATTTCTACTTGATAAGAACCAGGGTCTAGGTAGATAGTGTTGTCAGTCGCTGAGACGAGTTTCCCGTCTACATAGACTTCAGCTCCTTGAGGAAATGAGTTGGCAGCGAGCAGACCTGTCCCTTGTTGAATTCCGTGTCTGAAGTATCCTTGTGCAAAGCGAATCGCCACAATTGACCCTAGTATGACAATTAGGGCAGACAGAAATGTATAAAGGACGCGAGTATTAATCTTTCGTTTCACTAGAATATTGTATCATTACTGCAACGTCAGAGTCAGTGCCATATGAATATACCTTCATTATCTAGCTTAACCAAAAAAATCGGTATCGATTTAGGCAGCAGCAGCATCCGAATCTGGAGTTACCCAGAAGGAATTGTGGTGAACGAGCCTGCTTGTCTGGCAGTAGATCAACGGACCAACAAAGTCATTGCCGTGGGCAAAGAAGCCAAAGAGATGCAAGGTCGCTTGCAGCAACAAGTGGTCGTTCACTTTCCCTTGCAGCAAGGTGTGATCGTTGATGCGGATTTACTAGAAGCCATGTTGCGGGTCTTTTTTCAAAAAATTATTAAAACCTCTTTTTTCTTTCGGCCAATTTTATTAGTCAGTGTCCCATCAGCAATTACTGAGTCAGAAAAATTAGCATTGACGGAAGTGCTGTTTCGTTTGGGTGTCCGAGAAGTGAACTTTATTGACCAGTTACTTGCAGCTGCGATTGGAGCTGGATTACCAGTGGCCGATGCATCTGGAAGTTTTCTAATGCAGTTTGGTGCGGGTTTAGTCGAGACAGGAATTGTGTCACTGGGCTCGCTGGTTTTAACAGAGAGTTCGCCCAAAGCGGGTAACTATCTAGATCTGGTGATTCAACGTGTTCTGAAACAGGAATATAGTTTCTCTGTGGGCACCAAGATGGTGGAACTGATAAAGCAGAAATTAATTTCGGCCATTCCAATTGAAAAGGAACTGCCGATTCAAGGTCAAGACTTGACGACTGGTGTGCCAAAAGAGGTACTCGTTTCCAGTATTCAGTTTCACAAAGTTCTGGAGCCAATTCTCGAGAAGTATGTGACTTTGATCAAGAAAGTTTTTGAGCAGGTGCCACCAGAACTGACTTCCGATGTGGTGGATAAAGGCATATTATTAACTGGTGGGATGGCCCAGCTGACGGGATTGGACACCTACTTAGTGAACAGAATTGGTGTGCCGATCTCAGTGGTAGATGAACCAGACTTGGTGGTGATTAAAGGAATCAGCCAAGTATTACAGAACTTAGATTTATTTAGGCAAAGTGTAGGCTATAAACACGAAAGTTATCAAAATGGCTAATGTTTTTGGATTATCTTTTTATTCTGCAGGTAAGGCTTCGTTACTTGAAAAGCTAAATGAGGAGCTGAGTCGCCGCGTCAGAGTCGGCGTGGTTCCACCGCTGATCGTTTTTACTCCCAACCCAGAACAAATCGTGATGTCCAAGCAAGAACCTTCCTTCTTAAAGAATCTGCGTAGAGCTGACTTGTTATTGCCGGATGGGATTGGCGTCGTGAAGGCGAGTCGGATTTTTTCAATGGTCGGCAAACTCCGGGGAAAATCATTTGAGGCTATCCCAGAGCGAATTGCCGGCGTGCAAGTGGTCGAAGATTTGTTGCAACGATATAAAGATGATTCCGTTTTACTTGTTGGCGGGCGAGGGTACCATCAAGGTAAATCAACCAAAGAAGATTATGCTCAGTTATCTATTCAAAATAGAGAAGTCGCCTGGTTTACTGGTTATCAATCACTCGGCTTTGCCTCAGCTGAAGATGAACGAAAACTTCGATTAGTGTTACGAAAAGTAAAACCAGCAATCGTGTTTGTGGCATTTGGAGCTCCAGATCAAGAGTCCTGGATTTTGGATCATTTGGGATTGCTGCAACAAGAGGGTGTCAAATTAGCCATGGCAGTAGGTGGCAGTTTTGATGTACTGACTGGCAAGTTAAAACGAGCTCCGTCACTTTGGCAAAAATTGGGATTTGAATGGTTATTTAGATTGATTCAGGAACCGACCCGTTGGAAACGACAACTCCGCCTTATATCCTTTATGGGAATGACTGTTAAAGAAAGTCTGAAAATCCTGTTTACCTAAAAGTATTTGAGAATTAACTACTCGCCAGCTTCTTCTTCGCCTGCATTCATGCCCAAGAGCCATAAAACGGCTTCTTTCTTGTATCGGCGGTCTCCGCGGGAGTTAATTCTGATTGCTGGCAATTTGCCGCGTTTGCCCCAGCGCTTGATGGTCAAAGGAGAGACTCGTAGTAAGTCTGCAACTTCGCGGACAGTCAAAAGGTCTGGCAGGTTGTTGACATCTAATTTACGAGCATCATCCACTCGTCCAGTTTTTTTTGGATCATCATCGTTTAAAAAGTTTGGGTTGTGAGTTTGGTCAGTCATGCGACTCCTTTTATATTGCGTAACATCATCAAAGACGAACATTAATACATTCACAGTAGCAGACTAAAATAAAGTGGGTCAAGGGGGAGTTTGATGGGGTAACGTCTATAGTCACTGAAATGTGGTGATCGAAGAATTAAATAGGAAAAATATCTGATTTCAATTGCAAATATAATTTCTATTTTGATATCAATTTGTATATATTGATCTGTTTTATTTATAACAAATTAATGACTATTATTTTCATAAAAAAGAGGATAAAGTATAGCTACGCAACTTTAAAAAGCCGATTTTGAGACCACAATTCGAGAGTGAGTACATCTGTTATTTATACACAATTGGGTTCGGCAAAGTTTCGTTTTTCAATTCTCCAATCTGGATGACTCAATTACTTTATCCACAATTTAGGCCTAGAATATTTCAACATGAAGAAGTTTTGAATAAACACCGATTTACTCGATGTGGGAGTATACTATCGGCATATGAACAACCAAGAACGCCAAAACCCCTTTGACCCACACTACCGCGGTGACTACAGTAGTAGCCCTGAAAGCGATGATGAAGAGGATCTACTAGTGACGGAAGAGATCTCTCTCACAGATGAAGAAGCTGAGGCTCAAACTCGACAAGAGATGCAGGCTCTCATTAATCAGTTAGGAATCGTTGAGTCACCGGCCATGCAGCAGGCTAGAGTAGATATGGAAAAAGCAGATACGATTACCGCGTTGGATGAACTGGTTTTACTGTATCGAGATCTGGCAGGAGACGTGAACATTAAGGTGAACACGGTCGAAGGTGCCAAAGAGCAGGTGGCGGTTTACCTTCAGCTAGCACTTATCTATCACCAACATGAGTTTTGGATGGAAGCAGATGATTTGCTCGTGGACGTGCTTGATTACGCTGATCAGATGAAGGCTCGATACGGAGACTCATTTGGTGACATTGCCGATCAAATTGCCCAATTATAAACATTATTAGAACCTAATCTGGTCTCAGAGTAGGGGGCCACAAAAAACCCGCCCTGTATTTCTACATGAGCGGGTTTCTGTTTAGCCCTCAGGCTAACTTGATTGGGTTAAAATTATTTAACTTCAACAACACAACCGGCTTCTTCCAAAGTCTTTTTGGCTTTGTCAGCGTCTTCTTTTTTCACTTTCTCTAACACAGCTTTTGGAGCTGATTCTACGAAAGCTTTAGCTTCGGCCAAACCTAAGTCTGGTTTCAAAGTTCGGACGGCTTTAATAGCACCGATTTTGTTTGCTCCGCCATCTTTTAAGATAACGTCAAACTCTGTTTTCTCTTCAGCTGCTTCTGCTGGAGCGGCGGCGACGCCGGCGGCCATCATTGGAGCTGCTGCTGAAACACCAAATTCAGTTTCTAATGCTTTAACGAGCTCAGAAACTTCCATGAGTGTTAATTCTTTAACACTATCAACTATTTTTGTAATATCTGCCATATGTTTTATTCCTTTATAAATAATTTATTAATTCTTTTTCTCTTTGACTGCATTCAAGGCGTAAACCAAGTTGCGTGGTCCAGCATTTAAGACGTTCACCAATCCTGATCCTGGTGATTTCAACAGGTACAGTAATTTGGCAATTAACTCTGCTTTGCTTGGTAATTTACTCAGAGAAACAACTTCATCTGTTGATAAGACGTTGTTGTCCATAAAACCTTGTTTGATAGTGAGTTTTTCACTTTTCTTTTGGAATTCAAACAGTGCTTTTACGGGAGCGACTGCATCATCATAGGCGAACACGGCTGCGTTCATGCCTTGTAATGATTCGGTCAACTTACCTTTACCAACTGCCAGATCAATTAAGGTGTTCTTAGCGACTACAACTTCACCACCTGCTTTTCTAATAGCAGAGCGGAGAGTTACTTGTTCCTTCACGGAAGTTCCGGAATAGTCAGCAACCACAATTGATTTAGCCCGTTTGGCTTTTTCAGTCAACATTTCGAGTTGAGTTTGATTTTTTTGACTGGGCGTAGTGTTCACCTCCTTCAAATTTTTCGAGCACTAAATACTCGAGGGTAACGTTAGTAATGATTGAACCAAGATTGAGAGAGGGATCAGGGAAAAGCTTGATGAAAATCAGGCTCTTTAGTGAAGTTTTCTCCTCGGCGTGGTTTATATTCGTTGTAAGGCGAAAGACGCGCTGTCTATGGAACAGAGGGAATTATACCACAAGATATGACGATGTATAATACTCGAGTCTGAATCGCCAAGTTTGTTTACAAAAACTATGAGGAGTTTGAAATTGGCTACTTTAACAAGTCCATACGTTCCGGACAAAATCATGTTCAACGAGATGAAGCAGATCTATGATCAGCTACAGCTTAAGTTGGGCAACAAATCGCGAGATGTGGTGCATGCCACACCTCTTCACAAAGAACTGGTCCGTGAAGTCGTCATTATTTTGGCCAGTGCTACGGCATTGCAAATGGCTGATCCGGTGCAAGCCATCCAGCTCTACCGAGAGATGAATCAGAAAATCCGGAAGATGGTGGAGCGTATTGAGCCGGATTTTGAGGTGTATCACCTGATGTACCTTAGACCGACGCTGGCGTGGACAATTCATGCATTGTGGGCCTACATTGTCAACAATCCTGACTTTGTGGAGTCATTCATCAATTTCTACTCGATGCTGGATGACGAGACCTACGCGCTGCTGACTTGGATGATGGCCTTGTTTCAAGGTCTTTACCCCGAGCCAAGCGGCTAGACAACATTCGATTCAGAAGAGCGCCTCTTCCTTGGCAATTGCTGGGGGAGAGGACTTTTCGTTTATAGAGCATTTCATCATTTTTTCATAATCATTTTTATAATCTCAACAATGGAACCAGTTCAAATTTTGCACGAAATCAATAACTCCTTGACGGCGGTGAACTTAACACTCGAGTATCTCAGGCAAAATAGTCAGCAAATTTCTCCAGGGGAGTTGATTCAAGAGCTGGCGTTCTCATTGCAGTCGCTTGACTATGTGTCTCATGTTTTACGGGCGGCTGACTCAACAACCGCTTCATACGATTCTGAAAAATTTGTGCTTTTGGTGGTGATTGAGACAGTTGTGGCGATTTTAAAGAGAAAATGGCCAAAATTTGAGCCGCAATTGGTAAATAAAACCACTAATTTGGAAGTATATGGCTCTAAAACGGCCATGACCCAGGTCTTCATGAATATCTTATCAAATGCGATAGAGTCCTACGGAAATGAGGCTTTGGAGCGGAAATTGAGGGTCAAAATAACACTCAAAAAAGACGAAAAAGATGGTGCAAAAGTCCTCGTCCAAGACTGGGGCAGGGGAGTCCCAACATTTGCTTTGCCGCATCTGTTTGAAGAAGGTTTTTCTCTAAAGAAAGCGCTGGGAGGCAAAGGGATTGGTTTAGCTTTGTGTAGAAAAATAATCGAACGCCAATTCCATGGCCAAATCAAGTTTAAAACCCGAGTAGGGAAGGGGAGTGTGGTTGAAGTTAGACTGGCTTCTTGGCAATGATCAGCGTCTCGATTTGGCCCCAAGCGTCTCGAGATTTTTTCTTGACAATCTCATAGCCCAAGTTCTGGAAAAACAGTGCAATTTCTTCAGGGCTTTGCGGTTTATGCTCATGATCTACTAGATTATCAACCACGCTTTCTCTTCTCTCCGCAAAGATCCCCGTATATATAAAGACTCTGCCACCTTTATTCATATCTTGAAGCAGGATCGGTAAGGCACTTTTCCAGTCAAAGTAGTTGAGTCCGGAGCCAATCACCATGAAGTTGAATTTGCCACCCATGCCCTGGAGGGCTTTCATATATGGATGATCTGGATTATGAAAAGACTCAAATTCGGTGAGATCTGCTTGCACAAAGGTTGTATCCGGTTCGCCAGCAAACTCTTCACTGATATCAGCAAAATCAATAAGCAATCGATGCCCTTTGCCTTTTATAAAGGCATCACTTGAAGGATGCAGGCCACATGCTAGTTCAACAATGTTGCCACTGAGTGGATCTGTTTCTCTCAGCTCTTTAATTTCCCTGGTGAGCGCGTCAGAAAGCGGGTAGTTCACCTTCTTTAAAAAAGAAGTCCATTCTTTGCTTTTGGGATTAGTTGGTTGGGGCGAAATTTCGTGATCAATGTTAACCATCCACCAAGTATAAAACAAAAAGCGCCAGGTTGCCCTGACGCTTTCACATTTCAATTAAAAGAAGTTATTTTCGAACTTCTGGGTTCACTTTTACGCCTGGACTCATGGTTGCGGCAATAGTGATTCGCTCTAATTTGAGACTCAATACTTTGATCACAGCTTCTAAGTTTGCGGCGAGTTCTTTAGTTGGCATAGACACTTTTCCAATTTGAACATGGAAGAGTGGAGCTTTTTTCTCAGTTTTGATGGTGGTGGTACCAGCTTCCAATTTTTTCTTGGCAGCTTCTGGGTTTGCAGTTAAAGTACCGTTCTTTGGGTTTGGCATTAAGCCTTTTGGACCTAAGACTGGAGCAAAACGAGCTAACTTTGGCATGAATTGAGGAGCAGCGATTAAAGCGTCAAACTCAATTTTACCTTCAGCGATGTCTTTTAATAATTGGTCATCAACGATAGCGACTCGGATACTCTTACCAGTAGAGTGAGGGAGAGTTAAAGAAGCGGTCATACCATCTTCTTTGACCACAGCGTGAGCGGTGATCATGCCATCAAACTTGGTGTAAGAGAGCTTTTTGATTAAGTCGATTGCCACGGCTGGTTCGTAAAGCTTCGTCTTGTCGACTTGAGCACGGACCACTCGGTACTTACTACTTCTCATGTGAGCTTTTTTTGGTTTCTCTGGAGCTGGTTGAGTTAAATCGGCACCATCTGCGTTCACTTCGGCACCTTCAACTGGAGCTGCGTCTGGAGCGGCCACGATTTTGATTTCGTCGGTGGATGATACTGGTTCTGAATTGCGTTGTTTACTTCCCATATATTCTTCTTTCTGTACGTTTGAATTAAACGACTTCTACTCCCATACTTCGGGCAGTGCCAGCGACAGTGCGCATAGCAGCTTCCAGATCAGTACAGTTTAAGTCTGGTAATTTTTCAGTAGCAATTTCTTTGACTTGAGCTTGAGTTAACTTGCCTGCAGGAGCAGTGCCTGGAGTTTTACTACCAGCTTTGATTTTTAATTTCTGCATAATCATGGCAGAAACTGGAGGTAACTTTAATTCAAATTTGAAAGAACGGTCTTCGAAGATCGTAATTTCTGCTGGAATGATTTGACCTTTTTTATCTTGAGTCTTAGCGTTGTATTGCTTCAAGAAGTCCATCATGTTGATACCAGCTTGACCTAAGATAGGTCCCACTGGAGGTGCTGGATTAGCCACACCGGCTGGTAAGTTCAGTTTTAAGACGTTAATAATCTTTTTTGCCATATATATCCTCGCTAGTTGCGATAAGTAATCTCTATTTTATTATTTGGGGAAACACACAAAAGGGGAGTTAAACCATCTTTCGCAGTGTTTCCGTAAACCTGCTCCCTCAATTTTAGGCTCCCGAGGTGAGGAGAGTGCTTATTATAGCACAAGGTGTTGTTAGACCTTTGAAACTTGCAAGAAGTCCAACTCAACTGGGGTCTCGCGACCGAAGATAGAGACCAAGACTTCAACTTTGCCTTTACCTTCATCAATTGATTTGACAGTACCCAAGAAGTCGTTGAAAGGTCCATCCACAATTTTGACGGCTTCGCCTTCGACGTAGTCTGCCTTGTATTGAGGATTGCCCATCTTCATGTATTTCTGGATAGCTTGCACTTCATGTTTTGGTAATGGGGTTGGTTTGTTGCCAATACCCACAAAACCGGTCACACCTTGGGTGGTGCGAACTGCTAACCAAGCATCATCAGTTAACTCTAATTTGACGAGCATGTAGCCTGGGAAGATCTTTTCGTTGATCGTCTTTCGTTGACCACGTTTGATTTGAATCTTCTCTTGAACTGGAATTAAGACTTCTAAAATTTGTTGAGTTAAGTTTAAGGTTTGAGCACGTTGTTTTAAGGTCTCAGCTACTTTGTTCTCGTGACCAGAGTAGGTGTGAACGACGTACCAGCGAGCTTTTGGATTCTCAGCTTCAGAGATAAACACGTGATTAGCTGAAGAAACGCGCACTTCCTGAACTTCAGGAACTGGAGGCACGACCATGTTGTTTTGATCGTCTGTTGTAAGTACTTGTTGTACGTCTGTCATAAATTACCTATTTTAAAATTAATGTGGTTAGTCGAGTAAATACAAAATCTAATAATCCGATATATGTACCCACAGCCACACTCGATACGATGACGAGCACTGTTTTTTGTATAGTTTGTTGCCGATTTGGCCAGGTAACTTTACTGAGTTCTTCTCGAACTTCTGTAAAGTAACGAAGGTATGGCAATTTTGTAGCAGGTGCCGACATTAGAGGGATATTGTAACAGCACAACGCCATTTTACCAAGAGAGCAAATGTCAGAAGCTATTTGTTTCCTTGATCAGGCTCTGCTGGATTTGGCATTTTATCCATTACACCTTTATATTTCAATCGATCCATCATACTTGAAGAACCTTGAGCTGTTGGTGCGGCAGATTCGACCGGGGTTTGCAAGGTTAGGGTAGAAGGAGGCACTACAATGGTCTCTTTCTCGGGTTTAACCTCGGCTTTTACTTCTGGTTTAGGAGTTGGTTTCTGGACTGGTTTAACTGGCGCTGGAGCTTCAGGAGCAGCAGGCTCTTCTGGTTTGCCGTTAATCAACTCTGGCGTAATTACGTCGGGAGTAATCTCAATTTCTACTGGAGGGATAACCTTCTTTGGAGCCGGTTCACTCTTTGGCTTGGTCTCTAAAACTTTGACAGGCATAGCTGGTTCTGCTGCTGGGGCTTTTTGAGCGGCTCGTAATTCAGCAATTCGTTCTTCAAGTGATTGTTCTTGTTTTGTCGGCTGCTTTTCTAAGTTAGCGGTAGCTAATCTAGAAGCGGATCCGGAGGGTGGGTTCTTTGGTGTTCTCTTATGACGGGTCAGTAAGAGAAGCAGTGAAATGATCAAAAGTAAGACCCCAGCTACGACAGCGATTAATGGGAAAGAAATATTCTGTAAGAAGGCTTGAGCTCTCAGTTGATCTAAGAAAGAAGGACTGGCTGCTGGAGTAGGAGTAGCAGTTGGAGTCGGTGAAGGGGTAGTGATGGCACCGGCTTCACTGGCTGGAACTGGAGTTGGCCACTCAAATGGTGTGGCTGAGGGTTGAGCCGTGGCCACCAGTGGAGATGGTGAGGTTAATGGAGGAACCACTTCTTCACCTTTGGCAGGAACTGGAGTTGGTGTTGGGGTAGGTGCTGGAGTGGCATAGATTGATGAGACAACGGGCACGTTACTTGGTGTACAGCTGGTACTACTTGGGTTGGTAGCTAATCGGCAAGCACCGTTGTAACAGCGTAAGTTGACAGCGCACTCCTTATTAGACGAACAAGAAGCATTACACGCTTTAGTAATAGTGTTATAGGTAACATACGTCACGTTGGCACAGACGGTACTATCAGGGTTTCCTGGGGCTCGGCAGCGATTTTCAAAACAGGTATTGCCATTGGCACATTGACTAGAAGTGGCGCAGCCTTGGTTACAGCCTACCTGGGTAACTACTGTGGTTGTTTGGCATGAATCACTACTTAAGTTGGTGGCAGATCGGCAAGCACCGTTGTAACAGCGTAAGTTAACTGCACAGTCATCATTTGTACTACAGGTGTGGTTACATGAGTTACCTGCATCAGCTACGATACTGTAATCCATTTGCGGAATCTTTCCGAGAAGCTCCTGGCTTTTTGTGGAGAGATACACATGAGAGTAGTCTTCATCAAAAGCTAGGCGAAATAAGCCGGCGCTTTGTGGATTAAAGGTAATTCGTAAAAAGCGAGTAGCCGAAGTACTACTAAACGGAGCTGTTCCCGTTGGGACCGCCACTACTTTGACTAAAAAGCCATCACTCGTTTTTTGCACTTCTTGTGATTTAGCCTTCAAGTTGGCACTGCCAAGTGTTTCGACATTAATCACATCTGTTGTGGCTGTTACTACATTGAAAACTAAGGTAACACCTTGGGTTTGAATACCACTGGTATTAATGAGGAGATCTACCTTATTAATTTGATGCGTAGATAGTTGGTCAGGTGAGTGGTCACTGGTGACAATAACTGGTCCATTTTGAACAGCCGCTTTTGAGGTAATTGTTTGTGATTCTTGCAATGGTTTTTGGATTGCAAAAATACTCAGTGTGCCAAGGGAAATTAACAGCAGCGAAAAGAGTGAAATGACAAGAGAAAGAGTGGGGATCTGAGGTTGCTCAAGATAGATAATCCCTTTCTCGTCGACTTTCTTTTTCATAACAATACCTTCAATATACCCATCCACTATACAATGAAAAATTGAGCTAGTGGAATAGTCAAATAGATATACTATCTCTCTGATGAAAATATTGTAAAATACTGTCTTATCAATTCTATTTTTTTGTCAAGTTTGACAACTGTTTGGGCAGCCTGTATTCTCAGCCCAAAAGGGAAATAAGAAGGAGCTGAATGTCTGATCAAAGAGTCAAAAAAGCGATTATAACCGATGCCGGTTTTGCTAGCAGATACTTGCCAATCACCAAGACAATTCCAAAAGCCATGTTGCCATTAGGCAACAAACCAATCATGCAGTATGTCGTAGAAGAGTGTGTGGCAGCTGGTATTCAAGAAATCATCATCGTCGCGACTCCAGAAGGTGTGCCAATTTACATGGACTACTTCAACAACAGTGTCAACAGAATTCGTAAACAACTCTCATCCCAAGGGAAAGAAGATCGCTACGAGCCAGTCCAACACATTTTAGACTTTCCAAAAATTGTGGTGATTGAACAAGATCCAAGTATGCCATATGGCAACGGTTCTCCAGTTGCTTCAGCCAAAAAATTTGTCGAGAACGAGGAAGCTTTCTTAGTCCTTTACAGTGATGATATGGTTTACGGCAATCCAGGTGATGCAAAGACCATGGTTGATGCTTATGAACAAGATCCAACGGTCGCCGGTATCATCATGGCTCAAGAAGTAAGTCCAGATGTTGTTGATAAATACGGCATCATCTCTCTGAAAGAGGGTACGACAGATACATTAGACAACATTATTGAGAAACCAGAAATTGGCCAATCTCCATCTCTTTTAGCTTCTTATGGTCGCTACTTAGTTAAACCAACAGTCTTTGAGTTCTTAGATCCAACCCGCACCGGTAAAGACGGCGAGTTGTGGACTGTTGATGCTATTACCCAAATTGCTAAAACCCAAAAAGTTTCTGTGGTTCACACTAAAGGTGAGTGGTTAACCACTGGCGATCCAGAGAATTACTTCCACGCACACTTGAAGTTTGTGATGGAAAACGAAAAATACGGTAGCAAAATTAAAGGTTGGGTTGAGGCAATCGAAAGTACATCTAAAGCCTAATTTCAGGTTGGGGGAGTAGGCTAAGGATAGTTTGAACTGAAGAAGTCGCTCCTTAAAATTCCTGCGTGAGAATATTTTTCCTCAATACTTTGCTTTAGGGTTATGAGTATTCAGTTACACCGTGGTGTAATTGGTGTTCTACCCACTTTCTCTTTGAAGGGGAAAAAAGCAAATCTCATGCGGGAGTTTTAAGGAGTGATAAATCGGTATTTTGAAACTCTTACGAAGAATGTTAGAATCACTCTTCTGATTCTATTGCCCTTGTAGCTCAATTGGCAGAGCGCATTCTTGGTAAGAATGAGGTATCGGGTTCGAATCCCGACAAGGGCTCATGAAGTACTTTCGTCTTTTCGTAGACTTCTCCATAGAATATTTCATCATTCTCAAGAACCAGTTCCTGGCTCTCTTTCTGAAAAAACCACCTCAAGCTTGGCAACACGGTACTAAAGGTACGGTTGTACTGATTCCCGGGTTTGGTGAAACCTGGATTTTCTTGAGACCAGTCGCTGATTTCGTCAACAGCTTAGGATATAAAGTTCTCGTCGTTGAAGACTTGGGAAACAACTTGGCTAGCTTGGATGAATCTGTGAAGTGCATTAAAGTCTTTACCGAGGAACACAAACTTTCTGACATCGTCTTCATTTGCCACAGTAAAGGTGGCGTAATCTCAACCATGCTGCTCCACGATCCCAAATATTCACCTAAAATTAAACAGATTTTTAATCTGGCCACCCCATATGGCGGCACAGTCTTAGCTTTTCTGAAGCTATTCAATTTGAACGAGCTGTCGCCAGAATCAAAATTGATTCGAGGTCTGAAAGCGCCAAAGGCTGAAAATGCCAAGATCATCAATCTGTATGCGCAACTAGACAATCACGTCATTCCCAACCGACATTTAACAATTGAGGGCGCTAAAAACATCAAGATAGACGTGGTTGGGCACGAAAGAATTGTAGGGGCGAGGAAGACGCTGGAAGTGGTCAAAAAATATCTGGGTAGCTAGCCAAGATGGAAAGAGTTTAGTTCTTCTGGGGAACTTTAATCTCGATTTTATTTACTAAATTTTGAACTCGGTAATCAACATAGGCTTTTACCGCTTGTGGCGTAACTGCATCCTTTTGAATTTGCCACTCTAGGTAAAGGGACTCGTACTCATCGGCGTGCTCTGCGGCAGTGTAGTGTTTCCATTTATCTGGTTCCTGTTCACAAAGCTCAAGCGCATACCTTTTTTGAGGTGCGTTTAAACTGTTCCAGTCGATACCAAGAACGATTTTTGTTTCAGTTGTCCCAGGTTCAAAGTGAGCATTGCTTTCAGTCGTTTTAATACCCGCGTCGTAGAGGAGCCGAGCGGCTCGGTATAAAGGCAGTTCAACTGCAAAGAGCAAATCTTCAGAGCTCTTTGGAAATATGTGTCTGCCTCGATGAATCGCGGGGATTTTATCCCAAGTATTTGGAAGAGGGATGTTGTCTGCCTTGCGGATGTGAATGTCACCAGTTTCAAAATCGGTATTTGTGGTGTGTTCTCGAGAGCCGGGGATGACAATCACCCGGTGAGGGTTTTCAATCGTGATTCTAGAATTAGAATGGCTCTAGCCGTATTCATTAATCATGCCGAGCCTTCTTAGGGACTCGAACCCTAGACCTGCTGTTTACAAGACAGCTGCTCTACCAACTGAGCTAAGAAGGCGTGAGCTGTATTTTAACAGAAAATTGCTGTAACTTAATGGGGAAGAGTAACAATCTATGAAAAACTTCCTTTTGAATGTTTTAAGCCTTTTTTTGCGAATTTATGCGAGTGCTTTTTTGATCATCAATCTGCTGATCCTGCCTCCAACAATCTGGTTGAATCAAAGCATTGCTTTCACCTTGTCATCGCCACTTTTCATGTCCTCAATTTTAAAACAAAATGTACTCGATGCTTTAAATATCGTAATTTTCGATTCTCAGCAGAGTACAAAATTTATCCAAAATGAGGTGCAACATTTGAGAGATGTTCATGTTTTATTCGTCTATTTCTATTTATTTGGACTGATCGCAATTATTTTGCTTTTTAAGTTCTTTCGATTTCGGGTGCTGTCACGAAAATTTTTGATCACTTCTACTGTCTCTCTCTTTTTAGCTTGCCTAGTGATGGGCATTTTCTTCTCAACGTTCTTTGAGTTGTTTCACAAATTACTCTTTCCTCAAGGGAACTTTGCCTTTCCAGAGGACTCCGTCTTGATTCAAACCTTTCCACCAATTTTCTGGTTTTTGCAGTTCGCCGAGTTGGTGAGTGGCGTCTTGATCTCACTGGTTCTACAATTCAAAGGTGCAGACTCAAGGGATTGTTGATATAATCCCTCCATATTGCCAGGTTACTCAAGTGGTCAACGAGGACAGACTGTAAATCTGTTGGCGCAAGCCTTCGAAGGTTCGAATCTTTCACCTGGCACCCTGCTTACTTGCCCAAAAGCGGCTTTTAAACTCAAACATGATTGACCCAACAGACAAAGAACAACTCAAGCACTACTACGAGCATGAATTGCCAGAAGAAATTCGCGGCGTTTTGACTCAAATCAATGCTCTCATCGGCCAAGATAAAAATGGTGAGATTTTTGATGCCTATATGAAGTGGTTGGTCTATTTGACAGATCCAAAGATTCTCCAGGATTACGCCAGGCAGCGTGCCGAAGCAAAGATAGGAGATCAGGAAACTGAAGATGTCTGGGTAACGATGGTCGAGAACTACGGCTACATGTCCGTAGAAGAATTCTTGAGTATCGCTGTGCTCGGGTTACGCCTGATTTACCACGTTGATTACAATGCTAGCCTGGGGGATGGCAACCCAGCCGCCGGACATATCTTGATTAAAAATAGCCAAGTTCTCTTAGATAGTTTGGATGTAGAACACCTTCCTCCAGTCACCGTTCATGGTGGAGAAGTCTACTGGCAAGGTGAATTTGATCAAGCTTCTGCCAAGACACATCAAATTTTGGGCGAGCCAGATGAGGCAGGCTTAATTCTCGAGAGCCAGCTGGAAAAACTGGCAGAAAAAGAATCTGGAGAGCCAAACCAATTGACGCCAGCAGAGCAGTCCGCCAAGGCGGTTATTTTATATCGGCATGGCAAGTTGAGCGGCAATTTGGCGGAATCAGCTCAAGGTATCCAGACTGAAGTTGACAATGCAGAGCGTCAGTTTAACCGAGATCGAATCCTCGATTTGGCGTTAGGCACACTGAAAACAGCCGTTAATCCAGAGGTGAAAGCCAGTTTGGCAAGTCGATTGACCGCCATCAAAGAGATTCTTTTGGCCATTGCCTACACAACATACCATGACCGCAAGGGAACCTATCAATATTTCAAACGGCAAAGGTCGAAAGCCACATAAGACTCAATCTAGCGAGATTGAGAAAGATTGTGTATACTACACACCTTGACTTCCGCATATTAAGCTAAGGAATTTATGGCAAAAAAGAAAAAAGGACCACGACAATCAGTCGGTCTCAAATGTAGTGTCTGTAACGCTTTTGGTTACATCACCGAATTCAACAAAAACAACGAAACCCTCAAGAAACAAACCGAAGGTGTCGGTTCATTTCCATTGAAAAAATACTGCAGTGTTTGTCAAAAACACACAGTGCACACTGTTTCCAAGAAGCTTAAATAAATTAATTTTTATTTATTCTTTTGAAAAATCTCTGACAACCTCGAGTATCTTTTTATTTCCCAGTAGGAAGAGTTTTTCGATGCCAAAGGCTCGATTCATAGCGTGCTCGACCCAACTACTGCCAGTCGGGGCAGAGGTCAGCGCTTGAAGTTGTTCCACGATGTGATCAACTTCTGCTCGGCGGGCAATCTCTTTTTGTTCAAAAATTTCGCGAATTCGTTCTTCCCAAACACCCCATTCCTTTAACGTTAGTAAGAAGCAGCCAGCAGCCACGGCATCGTACGCCATGTCTCCAGACGGTTTTGAGATAAAGCCATGTGCCCAAGGGAACGCATGGTGAATTAACAGCTCATTGGCGTCCAGAATTTGTGGGTGGTAGAGAAGCCGTAAGACGGCTGAGTGATCGTGATTCTCGCCAATTTTAATGTGTTCCGCCTTGGCTAATTCTTTGACCATCTCGGCAATGTCTTTTTGGGTGCCGGCGTAGACAATCAACTGAAAGGCACTTGGTCGACGACGCAGCTGTGGTAATAACTGAATCAACATTTGGCGAATTTCCGGCTTATTTGTGCCTAATCCACCGGTGGTAATACAAATCTTTAATGGGCCATTTCTCCAGGCGGTTTTCTTGTTTCTGGCTCTGAGAACGCGCGGGTCAACTGGTGGACCAGTCACCACAATTTTATCAGGATGAACAGAAATTTTTTGGAGAGCCGCAACTTCTAAAAATTCCAATTTTGTTTGCTCGTCAAAGACACAATACTTGGTATTTTTGAGATTTGCATGCAAGGCATATTCTGGACGCACGTGTGGATCGGTGACAACTTGCACGACTTTTTTACCTTCGCCAGCCAAAATGTTTCCGGCCACAATATGAAATGACAAAATTGGTTTTTCCACTTTCTCGGTTAAATACAAGAGTGGTGGGGTAATACTGTTCAAGATTGGCAACTTGCCGCGGCCAAACTTATCGACAAAATCTTTCAATATCTTGAGGAGAGAGTGGCGAGCCAATGTTTTACCGACAAACTCGGTGATCTG
This sequence comes from uncultured Pseudomonadales bacterium, assembly GCA_964574595.1. Lineage (GTDB taxonomy): Bacteria > Patescibacteriota > Microgenomatia > UBA1400 > PJMF01 > CAZNOF01. Next base: position 22,089 of record CAZNOF010000013.1, read on the forward strand.
GACATTTCGCCAATTTTTTTCTGATACAAAATTAGTTGGATCGACCATCCAAGCTTTCTTGGGATCCATCTTGTCACCCCAAGCTTGAGTAGCAGCACCCAGTGCCATCGAAAAATGCGCTCGAGACAAGACAATATCGGTATCCGTATTATTGTGGGTAATGCCGTACATTTTTTTGAGATCTTCGCGAAATGTTCCCGCCACAGTTAAAATAGGAATTTGCGTTTCTATCAATCTTTTTCTATCAAGTTCGTAGGTTTTAGCAAGTTTTTTTTCGAGCAGGGGAGGCATAAATTCTGTCCTTAAGTGATCTATTCACTATAGCAAAATACCCAGGAGAACACCAAATTGAATTGCTCAAGATTGAGGAGCTAGGCTATAATAGCCTACAACATCTCGAGCGGGGCATTGGCTAGTCGAGGTGGAGTACGTACGTCTGTAGTTCAGCGGTAGAATAGGGGTCTCCAAAACCCTTGACGAAGGTTCGATTCCTTCCAGACGTGCAAACGATTTAAAACTTGAGATATACTTTCACTATGAAAAAAGCATTCATCTTTGATATGAATGGTGTGATTGTGAATGACGAGCGGATTCACCAAGAGTCCTGGCGTAAAATTTCTCAAAAATATGGCTTTAAACTCACTGAAGATCAGTTCAAGCATCATGTATTTGGGCATACCGAAAAAGATACTTTCAATTATTTGTTCCAAAGAAATTTAACAGATGACGAGCTGGAGCCGTATTTAAATGAACGGGTCAAAATTGCTATCGACCTTTATAAATCACAAATAGAGCTCACTGATGGTTTATTAGATTTTCTCAATGATCTGCAAAAACATGAAATTCCGACTGCAATTGCGACAAGTGCTCGGATTCCATATACCAACTTTGTATTAGACACCTTGAATATTCGGCCTTATTTTAAAGGCATTGTAACTGCTGAAGATATCGAGAAAAGTAAACCTGATCCTGAAATTTATCTCAAAGCAGCAAAAAAAATCAATGTATTGCCTGGAGACTGCGTTGCAATTGAGGACTCTCTATCTGGAATCAAATCTGCAAAATCAGCGGGCATGTTTATCGTTGGAATTACGACAACTCATGATAGAAACGAATTGAAGTTGGCCGATAGGGTGGTGGATTCTTTCAGCGAATTAAGTGTTGAAAGTCTGGAGTTGTCCAAATAGGTTCTGACATCGTCTACCAGTCCTCGTAAATTCATGAGATAGTTAATTCATGGAAAACACTCAACCTACACAAACTGACATTCCTGTCTCAACACCTCAAGATTCTCAGCAACCTACACTTCCTCAAACGAATAAAAACATGACGCTTCCTTTAATTCTGGGCGGGTTGGTCTTGGCATGTGTAATGGGAGGAGTTGGTTACTATTTGGGAGCCAAAAGTGTCGTTCCAGCTCCAGTTAAAACGCAAGAGTTAGTAGTTGAATCTTCACCTTCGCCATTGCCAGTTGTAGCATCTCCAGTCACGACAACTCAACCTATGGCGGACAGCTTTGAAAAGCGGTTATTTAATCCATCCGGGAATTGGTTTAGAGACAAACCATATCCTCAGCAACTGACAAGTATTGATGAGAGTAAATTAATCGGTCTCAAATGCTCACCTCAATACCTTGTAGGTGGTGATGGTGGAGGTGGGACGTATTTTTCATATGATGAAAAAGGTGCAGCCACTCAACTTGCAGATCAAGATTTGCTAAATAAAGTTGCGGCACTTGTTAAATCAGGAAAATCAGTAAGCGCTTTTATGAGTTGCAAGACCAGCACCGGCCTGAACCTTTTTGAGTATGAGGAGCAAAGAGGTGGAGGCGGTTCAGGAACGACAGCTTTCTTTGGCGCGTTGAACGGTGAGACATTTACCGAGTGGGCGAGTGTCCCTAATCCAGGCATAGCATATTTCACCTGTACCAAATCCTTACAGTTTACGAATGGCCTTCAGTGGTATGTTGCTTGTGGAGGTGGCGATGGCAACGCTGGTGGAGAGAATATCTATAAGATTGATGGCAGCCTCAAAAAAGTAAGCCAGGTATTTTCCTGTAGTGCTGTTGCAGACGAACTCACTTGTATGTAGAAATTTCTCAAGACAAATCCTATAATAATTGACTTTTCCTCGAAAAAGAGCTATAATTCCGACATCTTTTTAAGAGTTGTAAAAGGACAATTATCTTGGTCAAGAAACAAGATTCGTGGAACTTGATCGTGCCGAGTAACAGCATCATCAAAGACGACAAGGAACGTGCGTTCCTAGCGAAGTTGATGCGAGAGCAGGCGTTGGAGACGATTAGTGTGATGTCTCCGGCAATGCTCGACAGCTGTTTGGCTGGGAAGCGTTTCGTCCCCACCATTATTCTGGCCAGCGATCTGGGAATGGAACAAGCCGCGCAGGCGATTAATGCTTGGCAGAAAACCATTCCGTATTGGAAAAATAAGGGGGTCGTTCAGCAATTTTATGTGTTGAAGCCTGACCCCGAAGAAAATTTTGAGCTAACGCTGTTTGATCTTGATCAGATTGCTGCTTAGCCCACCGTCGGAGCCCGAGACGTAAAACTGGGCTTTTTTTTTGATTAAATAACTGCTGAAAGCAGAGCTTGCATGCAAAAAATTTGATATACTTTCTTTAATATGAAAACAACTCTCGAGGGCAACTGTGATAGTTGTTTAATGCCTTTCAAGAAGGATCCGAAAGGGGAGAATCGTGAACACGAGAAGTTTTGTACCTATTGCTACAGCGATGGCAAGTTGAAATATGTTGGAAATGATGTGAACGAATTTAAAAAAGCCATGATTGCGGCAATTATTGCTCGAGGGGAAAGTCCAATCAAAGCACATATTTTTGCGTTTATGGCTGGCTTTGCTCCACGTTGGAAAAAGGGATACAAAATTTCAGAATAACTCTTTAAGATTTCGGTTTTCCACTTATTTCAATTGATAAATCATTCCATTTTTGATAAAATGCCCGTCTTGTCCAATATCCGAAAAGGATTTTGCTCATGGGAATCGACGATTCTGAATATCGTTCTGACTACGACCATTTGAACAAGGAAGAACCTATTCAAATTGGAATTAGTTGGGACGACTTGGCGGACAAGATCGTAGCGCATAACTACGGCTTAGTTCGCTTTTTGGCCGCTCTCGTGCGGGCGCGTCAAAGAAAGAATAAAGCGCGACCTCGTAAAATTCCAGATTACTTGCTGGACAGGTTGATCGCTATTCTCGAAGAGGGACTGACTTAAATAGCAGCACTTCATGCACGAGTTTGTAATCCCTGGCTCAAACTCTGAGCTGGGGATTTTTATTTATTGTCATCTCCCTCCCTCCAAAATGGTATATTCAGTACATGAATGAGCCTCTCAAACATCATGAACAGCAAGAAGTGCAGCCTTCCAAAATGGAGGAGATGAAGCGAGTTGTTGCACAGAACGAGGCTTACCAAAAGCTCAAGGCATTTTGGAGTGACGATGAAGTTACCAAGTACGTGACATATATAGCGGACGAGGCAGCGGAAGAGATGCTGGCGGGTATTGCTTCGGAATCAATCGATTGGATTGCTACGGATTTTCATGAGCGATTTGAAATGACGGTTTTGGAAAATATTATCGATGGCCGAGAAGGCAAGGGTGTCTACCGAGATGCGATCCAGACTGGCAAACTAGACAAGTACGACGTGATAGATACAGGCGAAATTACTGTGGTTTCACCTTTGATTCACCGGAAGAAATTGTTCTTTCCATATTTTGAGGCGCATCCGCAAGCCATGCGAGCAGAGATGGAATTTCTGCAGCAAACTGCTAAAGAGTTAGGGATTGAGATTAGTCCGCTGGCGTTTTTTGCGGCTCGGCCAGTTAATTGGGAAGATTTTGATGGAACTGATAAGACTGTCAAAGAATTTTATTTACTCCAACGAAAGCAGAATCTGCGAATTGAAAATGATGAGCCGGACGGTGTCTATCCGATCGAGTTACCTACGGGTTTTGCCGAGGAATTAGCCAAGGCTCAGCAATTTTTCTTAGATTATGGTGCCAAATATGCTGTTTTACCAACTGATATTATGAAAAAGAATGGATTGGAATTATGACACAAGACGAAATTTTCATGTTAGAAGCTATCAAAGAGGCTAAATTGGGTGGGGAAGAGGGAAATTGGCCGATTGGCTGCGTTTTAGTTGTAGACGGGAAAATTGTCAGTAAGGCGCACAACACTGGCTACACCGAGGGCAATAGGCTGGCTCACGCCGAGTTGAAGGTACTAGTTGATGCTCGCCAGATCTTGGAAGATGCCAAAGGCAAAGCCACGCTGTACTCAACGTATGAACCATGTCCAATGTGTTTTGGCGCTATCGTCCTGATGAAAATTGGCAAAGTCGTGACTGGTATTAATCTGGATAACAGTGGCTGTCTTGATCTGAGGGCCCATCTGCCAGAGTTCTTTCAACAACCCAAGTTCCAGTTTGAAGTCGTTCGGGGTGTCCTTGCCGCCGAGTGTGAAGCCGTTTTCCGCCAAGGCAAAATTGGCGAGAAACATTTGACGAGTTTGTCAAAATAGTCCTATAATAATTGACTTTTCCTCAAGTTTGAAGTATAATATTTGGGTTGTGAACTATTCTAAAGGAGCCTCAAAGTTGGTTACATTAATTGACACGCGTACTGGGAAATATCTGGCTACGCGAAAAGACTTGATTGGTAAAAGCGTGAACCTCACAGAGGTCTCAGCAGAGGGAGACATCCCTCTCGGATGGTGGGTCTGGGACGGGCAACGCCAGACTCACACTCGAAAAACTCTCCTCATCCTTCAAGGAGAAGGCAAGAGTTTAATCGAAATCCGTGAATTCGTCGCTACCCTGGAGGTTGTGAAAGCAGCCACTAAGGTAATTGAGCGAGCAATTGCTCCCAAAAGCGACAAAGCTTAGTACACAGTTGCTGATTTGATTAAATCCCTAGTCCGTCTAACGGACTGGGGATTTTTACTTAAAAAGGATAGCCTTTTAAGCCCTGAAGTCCTTTGAGGACAGCAATTTCACCCATGATCGAGAAAATGTGACCAGTAACCATGTTGGCAATGAAGTCATAGACTTTTCTGTTACCCATTCCAAAAGAACTCATATCTACATCTTTTTCCAAATCTTCATCTGAGAGAGAAGCGATGTATGTTTCAGAATCTGCATAGACGGCTTTGGCGTACTCGCGGAGCTGTTTGACATCCACTTTTACCGATCGTAACCATTTTGGATAAGCCTCAACCCAGTCATTTGGCTGAACTTCACTGGCGCCGGTTTTATCCTTAAAAGTTGTTTCCATTAAGGGCTGATCCTTTTTCAAAAACATGTGGATGAACATGTCTTCAGAAAAGATCAAATGTGCGTAAGTGCCAGCAATTGGATTGGCCGTGCCAACTGGTTGGAAATGGGCGACTTCATCAGTCACGCCATCCATGGTTTGCTCAAGCGCTGAATGAGCTGCTGTTAATTGTGCCACGAGGGTTTGGGTTGCCAGGTTATTCATATCCTAAGTATACCATTCCGAGTGCTAAAATAAGATCAAATCGGATGATTACAAAAGACTTCCTACAATCGCATAAATTCCTGTCATTCTTATTGACACTTTTTGTCTTTTTTTTGATGGCTTCCACACTGTATCGACGAATTGCCATCTATTCTGGCAGAAGTACCTTGCCAGTAGAAACTCTGCTACAGCAATCAATTACCTATGATGGTTTTGAAAGTTTTAGAGGAGGGTTAGCTGATAGTTATGGCCGAATTGCACTATCGCCAGATAGTAAATCGCTCATGTTTTATGACTTACAAGTCAGGCCTTCTCGAACATATCTACTCAACCTAGAGTCGGGGAAAATCAGCATGGTGGATGAGGGAGATGTCTGGAATTATGGATGGTCAATGAATACCTTGGTGTTGGCAAAAGAATTTGACTATCAGAAACAAGTTCCCACCGGAAAAATCGTCTTGGTGAATTCAAAAACTGACGAAAAAATAATTTCTCAAATGAATGACAGTTACTATCTCGTCCCACAAGCTAAATGGGGGGCAGTCAGCGCTGACATAACTGGGAATGACTTCTACAACCAAAAATTTTATTCACCAAATAACAAATACTATATGAAGTTCAGGATCAAACGAGAGTGCATGTTGCGCTGCAGTTTCAGCATTGAGGCGCTTGATTTCTATCGCGAAAATGGCGAAAAAGTGGGTGAGTATTACACAGGTGAGTATCGAGTTTTGAGTAAGACGTATTTTGCGGATACCTGGACCCAAGACAACAATTTTATTGTGTTTGATCGGTCACTTGATAGCAATCTTGAACCAACACAATATGATAGCCGTTACTACCCACAAACATTCCTGGGTAGAGGTGAGTTCAAAGGTCAGTACAAGCAAATCTGGACCGTAAAAAAACTGATCATGCCGGAATAAGTAATTTAAATCTTCTTAAATCTTGGCACTTCTTTGCCATCAATAGTCACATTTTCTAAAAACATTTTCAGTGGTCTGACCCAGAGATTCGCCATATCGTTATCGTAAAGAGTCACGTATACCACCAGATCCTCTTTGGTTTCACTGTGCTTGGCAATTCCCAGAACCAGATATTTCATACCTTTGTAATGTTGGTAGGTGCCGAGTTCAAGTTTTTGCATGAGATTTCCTTTTTGCTTCGTGGTGACCTGTTTAGGCATTTAATAAATATATACGAACTACAGATTACCGCGCTGGAGGAAGATAATAAAGAGCCTATAACATTGATTTATCAGTTACTTCTTGATATAATCGCCCCAAGCAATCTTGCTATTTAACTAGAAGGAAAACCCAAAGTGGTGAACTTTCCGTTTCGAAGAAATGTAGCTACGCAGGCCATTGGTCTTATGGCGTGGCTAGTAATGGTTGCTTGCCTGAGGGGCTATAAAGTTCCAAGGGTGCCGGCCATTTTGATCGGCATGTTGGCTAGTAGCCCGATTTTCACAGCTGCGCAAGTTGTACTTGCAAAGATGGATGAGCTGCGAAGTCGTTAACTACTAGTCAAAAGAGCCCCGCTGCATGTGAGCGGGGCATCTTATTTT
>CAZNOF010000014.1:0-28950 GCA_964574595.1 uncultured Pseudomonadales bacterium
CGTACCTATGTTCCTTAAGAATCCAGCACGGCTTGCAAAAGCTATTCAGCTGGTTCTCCGGACCTGCCAACTTGGGCGGGACCTCCATAATCGGGGTCACCAGGTGTTTGAAGACACACTGGCAGCCGAATTGTTTCCCTACTCTGATGTAGGGGACGACGTTTTTCAACTCCGGTCTGAGATTCTGGCCATCAACCAAGAAATTGCTGAATATGTTGATGAACAAGACAGCATCTTTGTCCTGAATGACGGGCGATATATGCTTCATCCCGATATCCAAGTCAGCGCAGCCAGTCTCAATTTTGAGGCCGCATTTGACGAAGCAATCGTCGATGAGAATTACTACCGCCTCAAGAAGTGGCAGAGAGTTCTTGATCTGAATTTTGGAGATTTCATGCAAATGAATCATCTCCTCGGCAACGAGCCACCATTCATCGATGATCGCCGCAAGGAACTCCAAGTGATGCTCCGTCAAGCCAAACGCCGGATCGATATCATCCAGCGTGAAATTAACGCTGGGAAATCCGAGGACATGCTGGTTGCCTTTTATATGGGCAGCTTGCTTCGCGCTGAGTATGAACGTCACTTTGTCGTGACATAACTCCCACCACGCATTTTTAGCCCTGTCGTAACAGAAGCACCCTGATTAACCTCGGGGTGTTTTTGTAGCTCTACCGCTACACATCGGGCAAAAGTCCTATAATACTTCACAGATCCGCCTTTTTTTGGTATGATATAGGCCTCTGTTACACAGAGATGGATCTGTTGCGCTAAAACCCTCGGCAACCGAGGTCTTTTTAATAGACAGATGCACCTTAACAGGCATGATTTATCAGTCGCAAAGAAAGCGGATTACTTGATGTAGTTTCTTTTCTTTGCGGCTGAATAAGTCGCTAAACACTAACTAATCAATTATCTACATCTATCGGATTACGGAGTAACCATTGTGAAGCAGTTCTCACTCGTAGTTAAAGCTCTCAGCAGAAGTACCGTATCACTCAACGGAAACAAGCTCTTTAACGAGAGCAAGCGTTTACGTGAGTTTATGATTTACTTTGCTGAAAACGCAAGCTTGCAAGGCCTAGTATTGCACGAGATGGCATCTCTTCCTGAGAGCATCATATTGGGTGACCACTGGGGTCATATCGAAGAAATTGATGATCAAAGAGCCATGCTCGAACAATTGATCAAAGAGCTAAATAACCATTTTAAGAATGCTCTGCCAAATGAAAACTTTGACCGTCTCTTTCCCGACGGTATTCTAGTCCATGCACTTGGTGGCTGGATGCTTTCTGACAAATTGCAGATCAAAGTCGACACACTTGATCTGGAATCTGCATATAATGAAGCAGCACATCCAGATCATGAAATTGAGATTTCAGAGTGGAATAAAGTTGTTGAATTGTACAAGGGGCCATATCTTGGCCATGATGACTACGCGAATGAACCACTTGTCGTGAGATCTCGCCGGTCTGAACTTGCTTCGTTCCACAGCTACGCGCTCACTCGCATCATGTTACTTCAACGTACAAAAACAAGTGCTTAGCATCATGCCTAATCGTTGTAACAAACACAGCCCCACCCGGGGCTGTTTTTGGTTTTAGGTGAGTTTTATCACTCTTGTTACTCATCTCACCAGGCATCCCATAATACTTCCTTTATCCAGCTATTTTTGCTATACTATACAGCTCTGTTACATACAGAAGTATCTTCCAGTTTGGAATTTCCGATTACCGGAGTCATTTCGCACCAAGATGCACCTTAACAGGCTAATTCTATTTCAGCCGCCTAGAAAGCGGGCTGCTCGTATACTCGAGTAGTCTTTTTTCTCAGCGGCTGAATCCAGACGTGTAGAAAATTCAATGCATTAGGAGCGTTTAAGTGAATAGCAATTTGCATCGCCAATCCGGAACCCGCAAGGCCGTTATTCGTGTTCACGGGTTCGGCTACCCACACATTACGGTGGAAAACATCCACCATATTGAGTGGAAGTATCCATTCGACCTGAGTTTGTTCTTGCTGATCGTCGACAGATGCACCCCACGATTCGTCGATGGAAAATGGGGCCAAACATTGTGCCCAACCACCGATAATTTATTCGAGGCGTTGTGGCCAGACGACCCTACAAATGTCGTTTGGAACAATCAGTTCCAGATTGGCATGAGGGACGTGTCCCGAACAGTTCGATCTTACGCGATGTTGGCGTCTCCAAGTCTCGAAATCCCCGAAGATGCACCATTAGTAGTCCACGAGAATGGGAAATTGGTCATTAGTGACTTCTATGAGGTGTACTACGATGTACCTCATTTTGAGGCGGCTTACTCAGTAGCTGTGGCGAACCACAATGTCTTGGCAAAGTGGCAAGCTGCCAGACGAATGTACACCGCGGTTTTTCTCAATTTCGGTTCGGCCGACCCTTGGGTTCTCAATCGACGGGCCAGTCTCGAAGCCATGCGCCAAACTCTCGATTGCGGCCTGCTCCGGATGAAAAAGGGCATAACAGAAGAAGAACCCATCGCCGTCTAGAAGAAAATTTAGCCTGAACGTAACAGAAAACAACCTCATCATGGGGTTGTTTTTGTATCTCATCAATTAGCCTATAATACTTACATTTACCCCGTTTTCTTGATAGAATATACACCTCTGTTACTCACGGACGGGATTGAATCGGAAACTCCTAAAACGGGAGACCTTTCGCACACAATCGCAACTTAAAATCTACTTTCTCATTATCTCAATCCACATTAGACATTAGGATGGAAAAATGTTCGTTGATATTCGTTTGTATACGTTAGGTGATCGCGGCTTTTTTGCAGGAACGACCGAGCTGTTTGGGAATGACTTCATTCTCCAAGAACAGGCGATCCATATCTTTGAACGTAGTTGCCAGCTAGGTTTGGATATTCATAACAAAGGCCTGCCAATCACCGCTATCGAACTAGAGCAGGAACTTTGGCCAGAATTTGGCCATGCTGAAGCCAAGCTGTTTTTCCGGGACGTGGTTAAACAAATCGAGCAAGAAATCCGTCGGATCTACCCAGATCTGGTAGATATCCTTCGAATCGCCCGTGGTCGGATCACCTTGAACCCAGAAATTGAAGTCAGCTCTGATGCGTTACTTTTTGAAAGCGGCTTGCAGCTGGGTATCGGCAGCAATAACGCTGGCTGTCTAGTTTATTGGACAACCCTGGCCAGCCAATACAATACGTACATGCTGTGCCATGAATCCGACTATGATAGCCCACAAATCATGCAGCGGCGCAGACAACTTGAAGCAGCCCACTTGCATGTCTTATCGTATGTGAAAATTGTGACACAGAACCCCAAAACACTCATCATTGCACCCGATGCCGTCCACTGGGAAGTCTTTGAATAGAAAGTAGCCTTAGCAGTAACAGAAACACCTCGATACCCTCGGGGTGTTTTTGCATCTGAACAGCACACAGATCTCTTCCTTGATCCTGATTGTCCATTGAGCTAGACTGGCCTCATGCAACAAGCCGATATTGGAGTGATTGGTCTCTCAGTCATGGGAGCAAACTTAGCTAGAAATTTTGAAAGTCATGGTAATACCGTCGCTGTTTTTAATCGATCGACAGATAAAACAGACGCCTTTGCCACTGCACAAGCCGGCAAAAACTTTTTGCCAGCTCAAACGCTTGAAGCATTTGTAGAATCTTTGGCCACACCTCGCAAAATGTTAATTATGGTTAAGGCTGGTGACCCAGTGGATGAGATGATCGACCAACTGTTACCTTTAACCGCGGCTGGAGATATTTTGATTGATGGCGGCAACTCACATTTTCTCGATACCAATCGCCGAGTCACTAAAGTGGAAGCGGCTGGCAAGTTATTTGTGGGCTGCGGTGTGTCCGGTGGAGAAGAAGGTGCTCTCAAAGGTCCTGCTTTGATGCCTGGTGGCAGTGAAGCAGCTTGGCCTACTTTAAAACCACTCTTTGAAGCAATATCGGCCAAAGTAGGACCAAACAATGAACCCTGTTGTACCTGGATTGGTCAAGGGGGCTCAGGTCACTTTGTGAAGATGGTTCACAACGGTATTGAGTACGCAGATTTACAACTCATCTCTGAAAGTTATTCCTTCCTCAAAAAAACCTTGGGCATGTCTCAAGAAGAGATGGTCACGACTTTTGAAAAATGGAATGAAGGTGTCTTGAAGTCCTATTTGATTGAGATCACTGCTAAAGTTCTGCGCAAAAAAGATGAAGATGGCATTCACTTTCTGGTCGACCACATTTCAGACGCGGCAGGTCAAAAAGGCACTGGTAAATGGGTGGCTCAAACTGCCTTAGATTTAGGCGTGTCAGTGCCCACCATGATTGAAGCCGTGAACATGCGCTTTATCAGTACCCTGCGGGCAGAACGCACTGAAGCAGCCAAAGTTTTGCAGGTCCCGGCCGCTCCAACATTTATGCAAAAAGAAACCATGATTACCTCATTGGAAGATGCTTTATACGCCTCCAAAGTGATTTCTTACGCCCAAGGTTTTGCCTTAATGCAAGCCGCGGCGAAAATGTACAACTGGCAACTCCACTTTGGCCAGATTTCTGCTATCTGGCGTGGTGGCTGCATTATCCGAGCTGAACTCTTGAATCAAATTATGGCTGCCTTTAATACCACTCAACCAACGGCCAACTTACTCACCGAACCATTCTTCACCAAAGAGCTTATGACCAGATATCCAAGCTGGAAAAAAGCAGTCTTAGCCGGGATTGATAGTGACTTAACCATGCCCGGCTTCACTTCTGCTTTAGGGTACTTTAACGCCTACCGAACTGACGCGTTGGCCACCAGTCTGATCCAAGCGCAACGTGATTTCTTTGGCGCACATACTTACGAACGAACTGATAAAGCAGGTGCATTTCACACAGAATGGGAAACATGATTGAAATTGCAGCACAACACATCAATACAGCCTTGAAAGAATGGAATGCCAAAAAAACGCCGATTCTCTTTTTAGTTTCTGGCGGCTCGGCCCTAAAGATTTTGGAATTGATTGATTTGGAAGTGCTCACTCAACTTGGCTCAGATTTAACGCTGGGTGTGTTAGATGAGCGGTATAGCGATGATCCTCATGTCAATAATTTTAGCCAGTTCATGCAGACGAAATTATTTAAAGAAGCGGTGAATACAGGTGCCGTTTTTATTGACACGAGAGTTGAAAAAGGGGAGTTGCCGGAAGAAGTTGCTGCCAGATTTGAGCTGGATTTGAAGCTCTGGCGCCGCAAGTATCCACATGGCAGAATTTTAATCACTCAAGGTATGGGGCCAGATGGTCACACCGCCGGAATTATGCCTTTCCCTGAAAATCCAGCCTTATTTGAGACCATGTTTAATGATCCTGACTGCTTGGTCACTTCATACGATGCCGGCAGAAAAAATCAGTATCCACTCCGAATTACCACCACTCTCACATTTTTGAAAAAGGTTGATTTATCAATATTTTTTGTTTCCGGAGCAGAGAAGCGAGAAGCTTTAAAGTGGGCGTACTCCGAACATGCACATATCTCCGCCATACCCGCCAAAATCGTCCAAGAAATGAAATGCGTCAAGTTAATTACTGACCTCCGCTGAAAAATCTCTTCTTCACAATATAGTTCGTTGCATGTATTATGCGTTTAATGAAGAAGACTCTTATTTTATCTATTTTGATTGCTTTATTCCTCTTTACGGTTTCACCTGTCTCTGCTAATAACGGAAAAGACGACAACGATCGCCACAACTCATTTAGTGAATCATTCAACAGGTTTTTCAAAGACCGTCGCGACGACTTCAATCGTTTCAGACACAGAGATGATCACAAAAAACACGACGATAACGATCATGATGATGACGACGATGAGCATGAACACGGATGTGATGATGACAAGCATCGGGACGATGACGAATGTGTCGTGTCAGCTCCAGAATTTGGCAGTGTAACTGGACCAATCACTTTCTTGGTCAGTACGGGTGCCATGGTAATCGCTAAAAAACGCTTGATCATATAAACTCTCCAATAGATACACTTTTTATGGAAGACAGCAGCCTCAGCCAGCTCTATAAACGGACCATTCTGTTTTTTGTGCTGTTTATAATTGTTTCTGGCATGACCGGTTCTTGGATTATTGGGACCGATTTACTATACGGCGCTGGCTTCTGGATTTACGGCAATATCGGTAAATTAATTTTGCTCCTTTTAGTGTTCTTCTTACTCCTGGTTCGGCAAAAAGCCAAACTGGTGAAAGTTTATCCAAAACAAAAAACCGATGCCTTACTGCTGACGCTTGTTCCTCTTTGGGTAATGATCTTTTTCCTGAGTGCCAATAAACTGCTGGATTTACCAGATGCCTCAATTGGCTGGTTTTTCTTAACACATGGCACACTCTGGGCAGCTGGGGGGTTGACGTTGGTGGGATCTTTTGGTTTGAGAACGATTTATCGCACCGTCCACACTTTTAAAAAAGAAGTGATGATTTGTGCGATTCTGCTGCCTTTTTTATACGTAGGTATTTTTGAGATGTGGAAGCTCTGGCCAATTTTCTCAAGTGGTGTGCTGAAAGCTGTCACCTTTTTACTGTCGCTGACGTTTGTAACGCGTGTCACGCCGCCTTATACGCTACATGTCCAAAAGTTTGGCATTGAAGTAGCGCAAGCCTGTTCAGGTCTTGATTCATTATTCATGTTCACGGTCTTGTATCTGATGTTGTGGGTGAGTGAGTGGCGGCAGGTGAACTTTCTGAAAGCGGTCGGCGCATTCTTGCCACTGGCATTTGGGTTATATTTAATCAACATTTTCCGAGTCTACCTGCTGGTGGTAATTGGCGTTCTCTGGTCCCCAGAGGTGGCAATTAAGCTGTTTCACACCTATGCGGGGATGATCCTGTTTATTGTGTATTTTCTGGCATTTTATACGCGGGTGTGGACAACATTCCAGAAGAAAAGTTGATCTTCAACTGTTACAATAGCTCATGTCGTTTTTTAGTCATCCAGATGTGAAAAAGTCAATTCAGAACGGCTTTCAAGCAGGAATTCTTTTATTGCTGATTGTACTTGGAATAGCAATTTTTACACATAGAAGTCAAATAGCTGATGCGTTGACACCTAAGCCAGAAACATTCACTGAGCTGTATTTAGAAAACCATTTAACGCTTCCCAAAGAAGCAACTGCAAACTCACAACATGAGTTTGCGTTTACTGTGCACAATCTGGAATATAAAACTATAGACTATCCAATTGAAGTGTATGCTGAAGACGAAGCAGTACCAGCTAACACTAGTGCCCTGTTTAACACCACGATTACATTGAAGCATGACGAATCAAAAACGATTTCTGTTAATCCAACATTTCCTCGTTTAGGAACTGAACGAGAAAAAATTGTTGTAAATTTACTGAACAAAAATCAAAAGATTTATTTCTGGGTGAATATCATTGCTAGTACATCAGCATATGCGACACCCAGTGCTGTACCCAGATGATCAATCAAAAAACTATTGCTTTTATATCTGATGCTATTTACCCATACAACAAAGGGGGGAAAGAAACACGTCTTTATGAGATAAGTACTCGTTTAGCAAAGCAAGGATTTGATGTCCATATTTACTGCATGAAATGGTGGAGCGGGAAAGCAGATAGAATTGAGAATGGTGTTCACTTACATGGTATTTGTCCACTAATCCCGTTATATGACGGACCCCGCCGATCTATAAAAGAAGGAATCATTTTTGGGTTAGCTTGTTTCAAATTGATTACAGCAAAATTTGATGTGGCTGACGTAGATCACATGCCTTTTTTCCCTCTGTATTCAATGCGAATTGTTTGCTGGTTAAAGGGTAAGAAAATGATTGGCACATGGCATGAAGTGTGGGGAATGAAGTACTGGAAAGAGTATCTTGGCACTTTCAAGGGAACAATCGCAGGATTAATTGAAAAAATAAGCTTACTTTTTCCTGATGAAATTGTTTCTGTTTCTCCGTTAACAACCGATAAATTAATGAAAATGGGCTTTGCCAAACCAATTATTACAATTCCAAATGGGATTGATTTTCAAAAAATTCAATCAGTTAAAGCATCAAAAACAAAATCTGATGTGATTTATGCAGGCAGGTTTTTGAGTCATAAGAATTTGAATGTTCTAATTGATGCTATTGCCGAGGTCAAAAAAACTTTTCCAAATATAAAGTGCTTGTTAATTGGTGATGGACCAGAAAAAGAAAAATTATCAAGTCAAATAGAAAACCTTAATTTAATGAAAAACGTTATTTTAATGCCATTTGAAGAAGAGATATCTGATTTATACGCACTGATGAAAAGCTCGAAAGTTTTCGTACTTCCTTCTACCCGAGAAGGTTTCGGAATGGTCGTTTTAGAAGCAAATGCTTGTGGATTACCTGTAATAACGACTAATCATCCAGATAATGCTGCAAAAAACTTAATTACGAAAAAAAATGGAAAAGTCATTAAACTGAATTCAAAAGAACTGGCCACTTCAATTCATCTCTCAAGAAACAAATTTAATGCTGAGTTACCTTTGATTTTATTTGCAGAATTTGACTGGGATTATTTGTTAACAAAACTGAGTAAGCAATACGCTTTTAAATCAAGTAGAATGAGCAGTAAGATGACAAATAAGGCTGACAAAATATCTAGAAAAAAACTAAGATTCCCCATCCTTCGAGTCTTTTCTATTCTATTCTTACTTACCCTTCTAATAGCTTCTATCTATATTAAAAGATCTTATGATGCTCAAAAAGAATTTCTAGGCCAGATTTTACATGCTCCAAGTAATGTACTAGGTGCGAGTACTTCTCCAATAAGTTTAAATGTTGACTTTTCAACGCAAATTGCTGTTGGGTCACCACTGGTATTTGGTGGAGCAAGCAATCCTGATGTGAATGATCAAAAAGCATGGGATCTTCTAGCTTCAGTAGGAGTTACATCAATTCGAAGAGACTTCTGGATAGAAACAGAGCTACCTACCAAGATTTCTCTAGATGATTACAGAAACAATGTCAACAACGTTCAAAATCCAGTTAACTGGAACTGGACTCAAGGTTGGAATAATATTTCGACCGTAAATAGGTCCTTTCAGAATGCTCAGAAGAGAGGAATGAAAACAATCGCTATTCTCTCATATTCTCCAGCTTGGTTAACTTATTCAGGCACAGAGCATGGAGTTCCAAAAGATTGGACTGTCTATCGTGATATTGTAAAAAAGCTTTATAAAATACATAGACCATATATAGACATGATGGAAGTATGGAATGAACCGACATATTCTAATTTTCTCGTACTCACAAATAGCCCGTACAGAACTCGCGCAGAAGCATATAAAGACCTTTATATAAATGCAACACAAGCAATAAATGAGGTTGATAGCGAAATTAATGACGGAAAAAAAATGAATTTTATTTCCGTAGTTGGCCATACACCCATGGACACATCAGTTGCTCTTGAATTGCTCTCATCACCAAAAACGGCACAAACTATAACAGCTGTTAGTTATCATAACTATCACATTCCTGAACCCTCAAATATGTATTATTTGGACGTCATGAAAAAACTTGGAAAAGGCAACTTACCTCTTTACCTGACAGAGTGGAATTACTCTCCAGAGAATAAAGCAAATCCCTACGAATCAACAAATTTAGCAATTGCTTTTACGGGAAAAAAATTAGTTGGCTTTCTAAATGAAGGATTAGCAGGAGCGAATTATTTTAGAATGAACGTAAATGACCCAACTCAGAAAGACACAGTGGCTAGCGCATTTGGCTTTTATAGGCTCGATAATAACAAGCAACCGTATCTCTTGCCTCAAGGTAAAACCTGGCAGTTGCTCTCAAAGTCACTAGGTCTGGGTTCTGGGGAAAGTAAGATATTTTTGACATCTGAACCTCCATCTCTAGCTATGACAGCTTTTCAAAATAGTGCCAATCAGAAAGGTGTTGCAATTGTAAACGATTCAAATTTTGATCAATCAGTATCAGTTCCATTAAATATGCTAGCAGCTAATGACTGGGATACAGTTAAAATCTACGCAGCGAGCTCCACAGAAGATGGTAAAATTCCATGCATCTTAGAACTTCAACAAAATACTTCTGGCAAATCCATCTGGGTATCTCTACCAGCTCAATCAGTCGTAGGAATTACTGTCAATGGCTTACAAAAAAATGCTACAGCACTAGTGAAAAAAATATTTGGAACCCCACCATCAAGAACCTGTGCCATTTTGAAATAATTTTTTTAAGTCGCTTAAATTCAAACTATGAAATATTCATTTATAATGATCGCCTTCAATGAAGAGAAAGCTATACTTTCAAGCTTAAAAAGCATTCTAAATCAGGAAGGATTAGAGAATTACGAAATAATTGTAATTAACGATGCTAGTACAGATAGTACTGCTTCAGTAGTTAAACAGTTCTCAAGCAACCATAATAATATCAAATTGATAAATAATGAAAAAAACATGGGGAGAGGATTCTCTCGAAGAAACGGTGTTCTGTTAGCAAGTGGGAAATATGTAGCATTCATCGATGCGGACGTAATTCTTCCCAGCGATTGGTTAAAAACATGCGAAGCTGAGATTAAAACTTATGATGCTGTAGGAGGCATTGCTATTCCAGATGGTGACGTTTGCTACGTATACAGAGTATTTAACTTAACTCCAAAAGACATTAAACACACTACTTCAATTACTGGAAACAACGGGTTTTTTAGAAGCACCGTACTTAACTCGGTCGGATACGATTCAACAATGAGAGATGGAGAGGACGTTGACTTATCTTGGAAACTAGAAAATGCCGGTTTCAAGACAAAATCCATTCAAAATTTGATATGTAAACACAATGAGTATAAATCATTTAAATCGTCCCTTACTTGGTTATACGAACAAGGTATTGGGTCAAATCGTCTTTTGGCAAGGTTTAACAAAATTAGACTGCCTGATTTAACTTTTTTTGGATTTGCAATTGTATTGCTCTTTTCTATTATTGGTTTAATTTCGTCACCCGTTTTCATTTTGTTTCCATTTCTTTTTTGCATACTAGTTTCAGTACTTCACTTGAGAACTAAATTTACATACCTGCCCTTGAAATCACTTAACTATTTCGGAGCAGTGATAATTAATTCACTTATGGTGGCAGCATATATGATTGGCCGGCTTTCTAGTTTGCGTTTACTTTGGAGCATGAAAAAAATATGAGAGATGATTCAATAACATTTTCAATCGTAATCTGTACATACAACGGTTGTCAAACAATTGAAAAAACATTACTGTCTGTATTTGAACAGACTTATAATCAAGAAAAATTTGAAGTAATTGTTGTTAATGATGGATCAACTGATAGTACTGACGATGTATTGAAGAAGTACAATATAAAGTTGGTCTCTCACCCAAATAATATGGGAATTGCAGAATCAAGGAATGATGGATTGAATGTTGCTAGAGGAAAGTACCTGGTTTGCCTAGATGATGACTGCACAATCAATCCAAGATTCCTTCAGACAGTAGAAGATGCTTACGGATCAGAAAAAGTAATGGGTGTGGCAGCAGATCTCATCCTCCCTACAAATTCTTCAATGGTTGATAAGTATTTTTCCTCCATTTGGTATGGTGTTGCCGTACCAAAAGAAAATACGACTAAGACAAGTATTTTTTCGCGTTTTATATGGTATTACAAGAATGCACCTTGGGACAAAACAAGAAAACACTACAAGGATAAAGTGGAGTTAGTCGATGTTCCAGCCGCATGTGCCTCATATAAAGTCAAACGGCTAAAACAAATTGGAGGATGGGACAACTCACTACGTAATTCATCAGAAGACAACGATTTGTCAATTAGATTATTAAAGTCATATCCTGATGAGAGAATCATCTTGGCAATAAATGCGAAAGTAACTCACTTTCAAAATCTGACTTTCTGGGAATCAATCAAACGTGATTTTTTAAGGAGAGACTCTAAAATTTCCTTCTACAAGAAATATCATAAGTTTCCTTCAATATTTCCAAACCCGCTAGTATTTATCATTTCTCTGCTTCTGCTCATTCATTCACCTTACATGTTAATAGCAATTCCACTACTTCTTTATCCCTGGTGGATATTTAGATTCATAAAGGAACTTGATGTTAGGTTCTTAACCTTTCCATACCTTCAGCTCATCCAAGAAACTGGAGCCAACATTACCATACTACTTACTCTAAAGGCACTATGACTATCTCAATAATAATTATCTTGAAAAATGACTTAGGAATAGTAGACACACTAGAAGCATTAAATAAACAACAATATGATGGGAAATTTGAGGTCATTGTAGTGGACCGTTCGACGATTAAATATCCTAAAATTATTCATGATTTTCCACTGAACTGGATAAATTATGACCCAAAGGGCAAGCGGTATACTATCCCTCAGCAAAGGAACGTAGGAGTAAAGCAAGCCACTGGAGACATAATAGTCTTCTTGGACGCTAGTTGCGTGCCTGAGGAGCATTGGTTAGAAGAGATTACAAAGCCAATTATTCATGGGAGCGAAGTGATTGTCATGGGAAGAACTGGGTCAGCAGGTGGAAAGACGCTGAATGATCTTGCTCATGAGAAACTTAAACAAAGCAAATATGTCTCGGAAGCGCCGACAATTAACTTAGCTATTAAACGATCAGTTTTTTCGGTAGTAGGAAGTTTTGATGAACAACTAGAATATGGGTCGGACGTAGATTTTAGCTGGAGATCTATTGATAGCGGCCTCAAGATAAAATATCAGCCTACGGCATTTTTAACTCATGATTGGGGAGACCAGAAACAAATTAAAAGGACAATATTGTATGGGAGAGCTCGAGCAAGATTGCTAATTAAACACCGAGCAACAAGATGGAAAAACCTGTTTTCAAGTGATTCTCCAGTCGTCATTTATCCATTACTAATATTAGGATTACCAATTTCAATAGTTTATCCACCATACTTACTACTATTCGTTTTATTAGTTCTCAAGAACATCAAAGAGCCAAATCCTATTGGTATAGTTGCAAAACATATTGTTTATGGCTGGGGAGTTATACTAGAGATAGCGAACATTCAAAGATAAAGTATGAAAAGATTTGTAAATTACATCCAAAAAATAGAGTTCGAATATTTAATTGGCTATGTTTTACTTTCAATCATGTTTTATGGTCTGGCTGTTAACACTCTGCTACAAAAATTTGGGATCAAAGATCCTTTGAGCATTCGATTTACTTGGCCTTTGTACTTAGTAATTATTCCTTTGATTATCAAAAGTTATATTGAACTGAAAAGGTTACTTCAATTTGATCATTATTCTCTATTTCTTCTCATACTCTCCATTTTAAACCCACTACTCGCTGTAGCTGGAACGATATTTTTAAATAATTCTAAAGGAAACTTCGTTTCAATTCTGTCAATATTTTTAATTATTTTACTGTTTATCCTAACTTTCGGAAAGAAAAACGTTGCGAAAACATCATTTATACTCTCCTTGTATTCAGCAGCACTCTCTCTTATTTTTGCAATTAGCTTGAGAAGCAACTTCCTGATTGGATGGGATATTCACCAGGAATTTCTGGTCTTTAAGCTCACAAGTTTACATAACCTTTGGGACATGAGCTTTTTTAAAGATCCCTATAACGCTTGCTTAAGCATAACAATTCTACCAACAATTATTCACAATCTAACTAAACTAGATGGATTAATAATATTTAGAATCATTCTTCCATTTGTGATTGCATTAATACCAGTTCAGGTTTATAGAATTGGGACTAGATTCACAAATAAGAAAATTGCATATGTTGGCTCATTTGCTTTTTTGATTCAGTCTCAATTCTTCAATCAGCTCCCAGCTCTCCTACGTCAAGGGCTAGGCTTTTTCTTCTTCTCGTTCTTGGTTGATTTGATTTTGAGGAAGGACTTAAGTCTTAATCATAGAAAAATATTGTTTGTCTTATTCTCGTTAAGTCTTGTGGTTTCTCACTACTCCACAACATATATGACAATTGCTATTTTTTTCATAGCAAAGGGTTTATTGCTTTTATCTAAACCAGTCTTTAAGAAAAGGCAAAAGACAGTGCTGAGCATCCCAGTTCTAATTATATTGCTCTTGTCTACATTTTTTTGGAATACACTTATTACAAATACTACCAGAGGGCTTTCATACGCACTGTCGCAAGTTCAAAAAAATATCGATAAAAGTTTTACTCTCGAAGATAAATCAACTATGGTGAAAGAAGTTTTTTATCAAAAGACCGATAATGCAAGTGTTGTCAAAAGATACTCTGATGAGAGTATTTCTTTTTCAGAAAATAGAGAGTATTTTGAAAGATACGCTATTTCTCCGGTAGTAGTAGATCACTTGGATCAATCAGCTTCAAAGAAGCCAATTTCTATATTCTTCCACGTTATCGTTCCCTGGATATTCAGAGTATCAATTCTAATTGGATTTTTATACCTACTATTAGAGAAAATTCGTGCTAACGACAATCTTGACTCTGTTGCAATTTCTCTAGCCATGCTGGGAATAGTACTAGCATCAATAGTTATTCCATCAGTATCAATAAGTTATAATTTAGAACGAATCCTCCAACAAATGCTTATCCTTTTGGCACCATTATTTGCAATTGGATTTATTAATCCAATTTCGAGAATTAAAAAATCTTTAATTGTAATCCCAGTAACTGTTCTACTTGCGGCATATCTTCTTCAGACAACTGGTTTAGCTGACCACTATATTTATGGATCTAAAAATATAATGTTAGATAATAACGGCGAACAATACCTTCAGTACTACACAAAAAAAGGAGAAGTACAAAGCCTAAATTGGTTGGATGCAAATACTGATAGTTCTGCTCAAATAAATATAGATAGGTATACAGCACTCCGGTTAAAAGCGTATTCAACCATGAAATATAGTTACATTCAGCTATATATAAACCCACCTGTAATCGGCACTGAAAACTACGTTATTGCTGGAAACGCAGGAAGTAATTTCGGCGTTGTCTTCTCACAATACAAAAACCAGATAATCAGATATAGCTTTCCAATCGACTTTGTTGACCAAAAGAACCTTATTTATAGCAATTCAGTTAGTAAAATTTACAGATGAAAATTAAGTTACTTGTTCTTCCCAAAGATAGCAATCCATATCAGGAATCACTCTACGGAGCTATGGGAAATAACATTACTGTGAGATACCTAGGTGAACTAACACTCTCTAGAACATTGAACTTTATTTTACTTCCCTTTGAACTAATATTTTTTAGATTACTTGGCTATAAAATAATTCACTTACATTGGCTCTTTGCCTTTTCAATCTCGAGAACGGGTACCATATCTAGAAAATTCTCTGAACAGTATTTTTTCCTTTTCCTTTCTCTTATGAATATTTTGGGTTACAGATTGGTCTGGACAGTTCATAATGTACTTCCCCATGAAACAACATTTCCTAATGACATTGAATTGACCAGATTCTTAGCAAATGCATGTTCTAAGATTATTGTTCACTCAAAAAGCACAGTAGAAGAAATGAAAAGACTACGAATAGGAACAAGTAAAACGACAATAATTCCAATTGCATCCAAAACAAATCTCGCCTCTAACTTAATTCCGTCACAGCATGAAGCAAGGCAAAGTTTAAAAATTGCCGATGATAGTTTCGTTTTTCTTTTTTTTGGACTTATCAGGGAGTATAAGGGGGTCAGTGAATTACTTTCAGTATTCACCAAAGTAAAGAATGTTCATCCAAATGCTATACTCTTAATTGCTGGAGAAAATAAAGATGACCACTTTCCTTCAGAATTAATGAAGTATGCAAGCAACAGCATTATTACCGACCTCAAGTATCAATCAGAGTCTACTCTTTCGAATTACATATCTGCTTCTAATGTGACTGTATTGCCATATAAAAAGGTTACAACCAGCAGTACAGCTCTTCATTCACTAAGCTATGGAAAACCTATTGTTGCTCCCAAAATAGGCCCCTTCACAGAGTATCCTGAAACAGTTGGGTACTTTTATGATCCCGCTAAGAACAGCTCTCTTGAGACAGCAATGTTATCAGCAATTCAAGAAGATGCGTTATCAGAAAAATCAAACAATGCTGTAAAATATTCAGCGACTTTTAGTATGAGTACAATCGCAAAAAAAACCGAAACACTGTTTCAATCTCTTTTATGAATTCCCCAAAAGTAGCAATTATCATAGTCACATGGAATGGAGTCGCAGACACAGTAGAGTGTTTAGATTCCTTACTCAAAATAAACTACTCCAATTTCGGGATTTTTCTAGTAGATAACAACTCAACTGATAAGACATTATCAGTTATCCAAAATAGATTTCCATCGGTTTCTTTGATTTCAAATAAAAAGAATGAAGGGTTTGCACCAGCCGTGAATAAAGGAATATTAGCAGCTCTTCACGATAACTACGAAAATATACTTTTGTTAAATAATGACACAATCGTGGAGGAAAACTTCCTTACAGCGCTGGTAAAGTCCCTCAATTCCAATAACACTGTTGGAATTGTCGGTTCAAAAATTTATTACTTTAACTCAAATAAGATGTTATGGTTTGCAGGTGGTAAATTCGATTTAAATAATGGGTTTTTCCATAACATAAGCCAATTGGAAATTGATAATGAGTTTAGTGTTGAAAAACCAGTAGATTATGTAAGTGGCTGCAGTATGTTATTCAAAACGGAAATACTCTCTAAAACTAGCCTTTTAAATGAGCTATACGGGTCATATGTAGAAGACGTAGAGTTTAATTTGAAGGCAAGAGACAATGGTTATGATGTTCTCATTGTTCCTTCTTCAATTGTATGGCACAAAGTATCAAGATCTACAGGTGGTGAAGGAAACAAGAGGAAAACTTTCTTAATAGTGAGAAATACGATCTTCTTTACACGAACATACCTGAAAAAAAAGTTCGGGCTAATTTCGTATTTCTATTTAGGAAAGTTCATTATATTTCAAACTCTTTTAAGTTTGAAACAGAAAAGGTACTCATCCACAATTGCTATTTTTAAAGCACTTCTACCAGGATTCACCTCACGAATATGAAAAGAATAATATTTCTTGAAAACATAATAATTGCAGCAAGATGCTTTTCAAATTGGTTTGAGAATCAGTTTGTGAATCTAATCCCGCTACACAGCTTCAGGTTATTCTATTACAAAAACATTAGTGGTATTCATCTTGGGAACAACACAAGTATTTCTCTTTACACAGAAATTAGAGAACCCAAGAAAATAATTCTTGGTGATAATTGCGCTATAAACCAACACTGTTATCTCGATGGAAGAGGGAAACTCAAGATTGGAAATAACGTTAATATTGGAAGGTACGTTTCTATATACACAGCTGGGCACGACTATAACAATCCAGATTTCACTTTAATTCATAAGCCAGTAGTCATAGAAGATCATGTATGGATAGCCAGTAATGTTACAGTTCTACCGGGGGTAACAATAGCTGAAGGGGCAGTAGTCGCAGCAGGGTCAGTGGTAACAAGGGACGTCAAGCGCTTTTCGGTCGTTGGCGGTAACCCTGCACATCCCATTAAGAAACGAAATGAAAAAATTAACTATAAAACAAAGTTCTTTAGACCCTTTTACTAGTAGTTCTTGAAGATATATTTATAAAGTATTGCAATAAAATGAAGGATACTAATTGACTTGCAATAGAAGCAATTCCAATTCCTATTATTCCTTTTGATGTAAGCAGTAGTGCACCTAAAATATAAATTAGTGATCCCGCGCTAGCAATAAGTGTAAATGACTTCATCTTGTGATCTACCAGTAAGTCTGTTCCCAAAAAATAATTTATAACAGAAATTAAGACTGATATTGAGACGAGAACCAAATAATTGTAACCATTAATAGAGTAATTATGTCCAAAAAGTGAAAGTAATTTTTTTCCAAAGAGTACTAGCAGTAAAACAAAAGGCAACAAAATAGAAAACGTTAAAATAATTGGGTTACGCTTTTGAACAGGTTTTTCAGAATGTGAGCGTTCAGTAAAGTAGGATCGTGAAATTGTAGATGGAATAATCCCTAACAACCCTCCAATCATATTTGGCATATAAAAATATGCTGTCTGCTCTGGAGAAATCCTGCTTGTAATAATTAGTGGTAGCAGCAAAGAGGGTAGAGCCCCAATAATTCCAGATACGTAGTTACCAAAAGCATATTTTCTAACTTCCTTTAATACAGAGTTATTTATGCTTAGTCTAAAGTGAACATGATATCTTAAGATGATAATTAGTAAACACAGTCCGACGGCAACAACGACACCGAAAATATTTGATCCAATAATACCCCAAACACCTAGCGACGAAAGTGTAATTAGAGCAACAAGCTTCGATATACTTTGCACAAAATTACTTACAAATACCCACTCTGCCTCTCTAAGAGCAGTAAACACACTATCTGTGATCGCATTGACAGTATTTAAAGGAAAAAAGAATATTATTAAAATAATCAGGGGTATTGAACCTTCGATAAATACAAGCTTATTTGTCAAAATAGGTAAAGTTAAAAGGTAGGTTAGTCCAATAAAGAATGCTGCTGTGGCAACTACAGTAAATGAAGTATTTATTTCTCTATCTTTTGCTTTTGAATTTGGTAAATACCTGAGAAGCGTTGTGTTAAAACCCAAGGTAGCAAAGCCATTTATTAATGAGGCGACTGAGAAGAATGTTGCTGCCAATCCGACTTGTGTTGGCGAATAAAACTTACTCGCAACAATCCAGTATAAAAAACCGATACCAGCCATTGTAAAGGATCCTCCCATGAGCCAGATTGAATTTCTATATAATGGGTCATCATGAATTCTTTTAAGGAATGATGTGAGTTGTGAAAAACTCATTGTTTTTTTTACAATTTTTTGCATAGGATAAAAACAAACTTTCGGCAGAGAAGCACTCGTACTACTTCATTCTCTCACACTTCAAGCCATGAAGGAATTTAAGAACGGCATCTTCAACTTCAAATACGACATCAATTTTGTTCTCTTTGAATATTTTTTATGAGGGTGCCAAATCAAATTAATCCCAAGCACCGCCATAATCTTCATACCATCTTTAAAGGCTTGAACTTTACTTTCACCTTCTCGAATGTCGTAGGTAATCGGCACGGAACACACAGAGTAACCCAATCGGACACTCTTAGTGATCATATCCATCTCTACGGAAAAACCTGTGGATTCAATATGAATCGCTAAATCATCAGTCACTTCTTTTTTCCAAGCAAAGAAACCACTCAACACATCAGTGATATTGGCGCGATAAATTTGTCTGACTAAGAAGGTGTAAATCCAGTTGGCAATTCGATTTGTTAACTTTAAAGAGTGGTGCTTCATCTTGCCACCAAGTCTTGAACCAACCACCACATCACAAAAATTACTTTGCAGCGGCTCTAAAACACGAGGAATCTCATGACCTTTATAGGTACTGTCTCCATCCAACATGACCACAAAATCAACGTCTTTGTCCAACGACAGAAAGCCCTTTTTAATGGCGTTACCTTTGCCTTTTTTGATCTCTGAAAGAATAATGGCACCGTGTTGTTTGGCCACTTGAACTGTTTTATCAGTACTGTTGTTATCCACCACAATGATTTGGGGAATATACCCAAGGTGCTTTAATTTTTCGACTGGAATGCTGTCAATAACTTTCCCAATCCCTTTTTCTTCGTTGTGACAGGGAATGAGGATAGCTACTTTTTTTGTTTTCATATCAAGATATTGTTAAATGCGGAGAGAAGAACCTTTTTGTGCATTCTAGCGCAAGCAGCCGGAAAAAGGAACCATCAGGACGTAAGGAATACGTAATAATTAGCGAATATACTGGTGAAGGAAGGCCAACATTTTCCCCTGATTATGGTACATCAGGTAAGCTGACAAAATCAGCAGCCCCGGAAAGACAATAAACCGTTCCCAAAAGCCACCTGCTTCCATCCGAAGCGACTTCCATGGTGGAATGCCTACTTTATGCTTCAAAGGCCAAAATAATGGCATGCCCTCTCTGGTGAACGTATCTAACACATAATGGGAAATCACCCCAATCATGAAGGCAGCCCACACAATATTCATATCAATCAAGATGATGGTGGCGCATAGCTGCAAGAACAAATGAGACAAGAAGCCAACCACGCCAAGCCCAATGATGGAGTGAGACATATTCCGGTGTCCACCCAGAATAGGACAGATGATTTTGGAGATGACGTGACCCCATCTAAAATTGTCCCAGAAATCACTCGTCGTTTGATCAATGTCTGGGAAGAGGCCACCCATAAAGTTGGCACCAAAAGCCACGAATGCCGTTATTAAAGACATTTGTGGCATCTGCGGGAGTGCCATTACCACGATCACCAATGCTGTGAATGCTCCTAAATCATGGGTCCGTCCTGTCATGGTTTAAGAATAGCGGGGAATTTGTGCTGGTGCAAGTAAATACGACCCTCTTAGTGTTTTGATACAAACTTTGCGCAAAAAGTGTATCAGTTTAAAAAAATACACACTGGCGTCTCTTGATTAGTGATGATTCGTTTACTCAAGTCATACCAGTGTATCAAAGTAGGAAGTGATACATTTTTTGTGTAGAAATTGTACCAAAACCCTAAGTCTTCCAAAGAAGAACCAAGTAATTTTGCTCCTTCAAGCCACCGTGCGGTATACTTCATCTCTATGACTACCTTCTATATCGTCCGCCACGGGGAAACGGAATGGAACAAACTCCGGCTACTACAAGGAAAAACTGATTCGCCGCTCACTGAGGAAGGTCTAAAGCAAGCTTACGAGTCCGCCAAAGCCTTTCAGCGTATTGAGTTTGCGGACGCATTCTCTTCTGACCTCCTAAGAGCCAAAAGAACAGCAGAAATTATCGCCATGGAGCATAATCTGGTCGTCAAAACCAATGAGTACCTGAGAGAGCGCAATTTTGGCAAGTATGAAGGCCAACATGTGAAGATTTACAAGCAGCGACTGAGAGAAATGTTGGCCGATTTAACAGAAGAACAAAAAGCCTCATTGAAAATTGATGGTGAAGTGGAGAGTGATGAAGAAGTCATCACCAGACTCCTGACATTTCTTCGTCAAACAGCTCATGCGTATCCAGACAGAAATGTGCTTATTGTGACTCACAGTGGCATTATTCGGGTACTCCTTCTCCACTTAGGCTGGATAAATCGAGAACAACTAGAGAAAATTAAAATCAAAAACTTGGCTACAGTACAGCTCGACTGCGATGGCACCGAGTTCTTCATCCGCCATACAGACAATATTCAGAAAGAGTAGTGTATTATAGGTGACATGCAACATAGCTCAAACTTGATCATTTATGGTGTGACCGGCAACTTAGCCAGACTGAAAATTATTCCGGCCCTGTACGATCTGTTTAGTCACGGCAAATTAGCTGACAACTCACTGATAATTGGAATTGGTCGCAAACCATTTGATCATGCTGGCTTTTGCCAATATATTGATTCAGTCATTACGGAGTACGCCGCTAAAAGTGAGGTAACAATCGATCCAACAGTCTTAAGCAAATTGCATAAGAGTCTCCGTTACATTAGCGGCGACGTCAATGAACCAGCCTTGTATCAATCGCTCAAAAAGATGCTATTAGCGGATGCCATTCATCCCAATACCATTTTTTACTTAGCTACCTATCCTAGTTTGTACCAGCATATTTTCGAACAATTGAAGATTGCCGGCTTAAACAAAAATGATCGGGGTTGGGTGAGAGTACTGGTAGAAAAACCAATTGGCAACGATCTCTCTTCAGCGCACGAATTGAATAAGTTGATGGCCAATTACTTTACTGAAGAGCAAGTCTATCGATTGGATCATTACTTGGGCAAAGAAACGCTCCAAAACATTTTGTACTTCCGATTTGGCAACAGTATTTTTGAACCTATTTTTAACAAAGAGTATGTTGATCATATCCAAATAACTTCTTCAGAAACGTTTGGCATCGGTCAACGGGGCATGTACTTTGATAACGTCGGCACGTTAAAAGATGTTGGTCAAAATCACTTACTCCAAATGCTAACTCTCGTCACCATGGATGCACCATGTGAGATGACCAATGCAGCAGTCACTGCAGAGCGGATGAAAGTGTTGAGTCATCTCAAAGCTGATCCATCATCCTTAGTTTTGGGTCAATACGAAGGCTACTTGCAGGAAGCAAACGTCAATCCAGAATCAGTCACAGATACCTTCTTTGCATTGAAAACCGAAGTCACAACTGACCGATTTAAAGGCGTGCCAATTTACTTGCGAGCCGGAAAAATGATGGATAGAACAATGGCAGAAATCTCAGTGGTTTTTAAGAAACCAGTCAATCAACTCTTCCAACATTTTGATTCACCAGAAGTTTCCAATGTCTTGATCTTTAGAATTCAACCTGATGAAGGTATTGCCATGCGCTTTGTTTCGAAAAAGCCAAGTGAGAACAACGCCCTTCAAGCTGCCGATATGGAGTTCTGTTATAAGAGTTTATCGGAGCGTCTGCTGAATCCGTATGAGACGCTCATCGATGACGCGTTGGCAGGAAACCAAACCTTCTTCAACGATGCAGAAGAAGTGGAAGCACAGTGGGCATTCATCGATCCGTTAGTAGAAGCAAAAGTCAGACCAATTATCTATAAACCAGGAACATTAGGACCTACAGAATCTGATGCTCTGCTTCAAAAGGATGGCCGCGAATGGCTCGTGCCATCAGCGATGTTTTGTAAAATTTAACTAGGTATGAAAAGAATATTTTTTTTGCTATCTGTTTTGGGCGCTGCATGTGTGTTTGCTGGCTGTACCGACATGATTACGCCGGAAAAAATTCAACCTGTTTCTACATCGGTGATTGAGCCAAAACTGTCACCGTCTCCAGATGCTTCTGCATCACCACTTGCCACGTCTTCAGCCACTGCCACACCGTCTGCCACTCCGGTCGCAACCTCATCTGCTAAACATGCTAAATAGCACCGCAATTCCGGCGACGCTCATTACTACCGTGATCAGTATTCCAAAAATATTCGAGATGAACGAATTGGTGTGTTTTCCCATAATTTTTTTATTGTTGGCGATGGCCAAAATCATGATCATTAATGGCGGAGCAATTAGACCGTTAATCACGGCCGTGTAGTACAAGAGTTGGAATGGGGGAATTGGCAAGAAATTGACACACATCCCAAGCAATACTAAGGCAGCAATAATCAAATAAAAACTTGGCGCTTGTTTGAACGTTTTACTTAAGCCAACTTTTAATTTAAACGCTTCACCTAAAGCGTACGCAGCAGACCCCGCTAGAATTGGCACGGCTAAGAAACCAGTACCTAAAATACCCAGTGAGAAGATCAGGAATGTAAATTGACCTGCGATTGGCCGTAATGCTTGAGCCGCTTGATCAGCAGTGGTGACATTGGTAATACCCTGCAAATGAAGTGTAGCCGCAGTGGTGATGATAATAAAGAACATGACTAGTTGCGAAAATAACATGCCAATTACCGTGTCGGCTCGCATTTGGCCAATATCACCTTTTTTAATAATTGGTTTGCCTTTGCCAGCTTCTTTAATCCGATGATGTTCAACTTCCTCTTCCACTTCTTCATCGGCTTGCCAAAAGAACAAGTATGGAGAAATAGTAGTTCCCAAAATGGCAACCACATTCATGATGTAATCTTTTGACAATGAGATGTAGGGGAGTACAGTAGCTAAACCAATTTGTCGCCAATCTTGTTTCACTACAAAGGCACTAATCACATACGCAAAAAGTGACAACGTTAAGTATTTGAGAATGCGCGCGTACGAAGGATAGGGCACCGCGATTTGTGTTACCACTGACAAAAAGGTAATTCCCAATAACCACCAAATAAAGTCACCGCCCATTAATAAATGCGTGGCCGCTGCCATTGCACCTAAGTCAGCACCAACATTAATTGTATTGGCCACCACCAGCAAACTCACGATCACAACCAATACAGATTTTTTATAGTGCTCACGAATAACTTGCGCCAAACCTCTGCCAGTTACCAAACCAATTCTGCCACACATCTCTTGCACAAAGGTCATGAACGGAAATGCAAACAGAGCAGTCCAAAGTTGCTGGTAACCAAACATGGCGCCAGTTTGCGCATAGGTAGCAATTCCAGATGGATCGTCGTCAGAAGCACCGGTAATAAAGCCTGGTCCAACAGAATGAATTAACTTAAGTAATTTCTTTTTCATAACGACACATGGCTCCTAAACTTGACAAGTGATACCATTTTTCTGCATAGTTAAGCAGTGCTTCATTCTTCGCCTCAACCAACAAAACTCTTAACGAATGGTTTTTTTATTTTTGCGATTATGGTTTTCTTCTTCACGCTGGGTGATGCCAGTATGAGTTTTATCGCTCCAGTTATTATGGAACACAAATTAGGCGCCGCACAGATGGGAATTATTCTGTCCACTTCTTCAATGGCCGGCACCATCATGGACTTCACCTTTGCCAAATTGTTCGGCAACAAAAAGCCGCGGTTCTTTGTCAAAATCATGTTGGCATTTTCCGTCTTTTTTCCCATTTCATTTATCCTTTACCAAAGTATTCCATCATTCGTATTTGGGATGGTGGTCTGGGGTGTTTATTTTGAAGCGATGGTTTTTTCAAATTACCACACCATTCATCAGATCATTCAACCAAAGAACTTCGTTTGGGCTTGGGGCATGCTGGCGACAGTCCGTAATATCGCTTGGGTGGTTGGGCCAATTGCAGCTTCCTATTTATTTGATGTGAATGAGAGTTACCCGCTCTTTTTCGCTCTGATCATGTTTAGCACAGCCATCTTTTTATTCCTGTTTATCAATGGCAAACAACCAAAGGTGGTGACAGCACCAACTAAGAAAGAACATGGACACGGCTTTGTTCAGGAGTTCAAAATTTGGATTGCTTGCGGCAAAGTCATTTGGCCAATTTTAATCTTAATGGGTATTTATCAAGCCATTGATTCAGCTTTCTTCTCAATCGGTCCGGTCTTTGCAGAAGATCTCCAAGGTCTTTCGCATTGGGGTGGACTTTTTATTGCCATGTATACTGTGCCCAGTCTTATTTTCGGCGTTCTAACTGGCTTTTTTGCCAGACCATATGGAAAGAAGCGAGCGGCGTTTGTGGCAGGAATTGTAGCTGGCATCGGTCTGATTGCGATGAGTTTTGTGCATTCAGTAGAGTTAATATTGGCTACCACTTTTTTTGGCTCTATGGGATTGGCACTGGTTTATCCAGAACTTGAAGCCGTATTTGAAGATTTCGTCTCAAGAGGCAAAAATACCAGTAATGATATCGTGGGACTAACTGCGATTATGGCGAGTATTTCTTACGTCATTGGCCCTATTGTGAATGGTGTCTTGTCGGAGAAAATTGGCACACAGCGAGTATTTGGAATTTGGGGCTGGGTGATTGCTGGCTTCTCAATTTTTGCTTTGTTTGTAGTTAAACGAAAACTTCATCTGCCTCAAAAAGAGCTGGCTGCTTTAGTGAAGCCAAGCCGCCGCAAAATAAATCGAAGATACTAACGCGATCACCATCACACATTGCCAAAAAATTTGATGAACAAACCAAATGGAATCATTATGGAAAATTGATTTTAGTGGTAACGTTTCAACCGGATTGCGATTAAGAGAAGAGAACTGTTGATTAAACCAATAAATCATCTCGCCCAAACTCCTGACTACCCAAAAGAGTGAAGTAATTAACAAGAATAAGTTCCAGCTGGCTAGCAGGACACTGGCCAAAGAAACCAGTATCCAAAAAGTACTGAACACGGTTACATCTGCCCAAACAAAGGCACCAATAAAGAAAAGTGGACGAGTTAACCCAAAGGCATTCTTGCAGCTTTTGCATTCGTATAAGGCTTTCGTCAATAAAACTGCGTTTAACATAGAAAAACCAACCAAAAAGAAAAACTGAAATGATGTCATATAGCAAAATTATAGCGTATTGACCGGCAGAAACTTATCGAGAATAATGACTGAATGGAACAAACACAACCCCAGCCAATTCTTACTCCTCAATCGCCCGTAACACCTGTCACCTCACATGAAGAGACGATGTGGACTTCGTTTCAAACTGTTCTAGCGTTTATCGCGTTAGGCTTCTTTGCTGGTTCAATATTTTCAATTTGGAGTATTGCCTTGAATACATGGGTGCCAAATAAAATGGACTCACTCTATCAGTTGATCGGCGACTCCATCATCAATGGTTCAATCGCAACTTTGATCGTTGCTGCTCCAGTCTTTATTGGTCTGTTTTATTGGACAAATAAAAAATATGCAGAACAACCAGTATTGAAAAAATCTAATAGCAAAAAGTTTTTAAACTACATCACTTTGATTATCACGTTTGTTATTCTTTTAGTTCAAACCATTTCCGCAATCAACACAGCACTCAATGATGCTTTCACTGCCAACTTCGGCTTGCAACTTTTACTGACTTTCTTAGTCTGTGGCTCTATTTTCATCTACTACCTGTATGAAGTGCGAATTGAAAAACAACCTGCATCAAAAAAAATCTATGCCATGGCTTGCGGCGGTTTGCTTATCCTTGCCTTAATCACTCTAGGAGTTTCATTTAAAGTACGCAGTGAACTGAAGTTGCGAGCAGCTCGAAATCCAAACCCATACGACACATACACCACGCCACAAAAACCATATGCTGAGCCAACTGTTGAACCAACAGTGCAGCCAATGAATGAACCAGCAGAGAAGTTCGTGCCGGAAACATATGCTCCAACACCTGTTACAAATGGACCAAGCATCATTGCCACATCGGCAAATACACCAACTCCAATGTTGACTGTAGGTGGGATAAATATGGTAGTAAATCAAGTTGACGTGACTACTGAAAATGGGGTGAATGAATTAGAAGTAACCGTTACATTTACGGCAGACAAAAACTGTACAGCAGATAAAGCGACGTGCTATACCAATGTTGGCGGAGTCCAGTTTATGGATGAAGATACTGGCAATCGACTAGTTGGTGACAAGTGGATGGACAGAGGTGCTATGCAAGATCGCAGACTTTTAGCAGGTGAGAAACAGACAGGCAAAGAGTACTTTCAAATTTTAAATCCAGCGAAGCAGTACAGCGTCACGTACAACAACAATAAGGGTGTCTATTCTGAGAAACAAATGATTTTAATGCGAGATAGTATTTCTAAAAAATGAACTCATTCATTTCTTAGAGATACCCCCCACGACGGAGGGAATCCATACACATAGCTTAGTTTTGTTGCTCCTGCTGGTGAATTTGCAGATTTCGTTCAATTTGAATGGCGCGAACAGCGCTGCTCGCCGACCAAACAAAATGAACCACGACAGTTGCTGACACAAAGCTCATGAAGAGAAGAAAGAGTGCCAGTGCTTGAAGCGAAGTACCAAAGGCGAAAGCTGCCACAAAGAGCAGAACAGTCATGACCGAGAAAAACTTCAGCTGGTCTGTTTCTTGCTTGGCCATGGCCAAAGCTTGATCGATAGCGGGAAAATCAACTTTCGAGACGGTCATCGTTTTTTACCCTTCTGTTGAAGTTCTTCTTTTTCCTGTTTTTCAAGGAAGCCGCGGTAGACCGATGCAATTCCTGAGCAGGAAGCAATCAGAAAAAAGCATCCCATGATGAGCCATTCAAAAAGGTGTTCGTATTCTCCTAAGGGGAGATACATCACCGCCATAATAAGCAGCAATCCCAAACCAATGAAGACGCTGCTAATGTTCATCCACCGACGAATGTTTTTCAAAACGATCAGAGGTGGAATTGGTTCAGTACTCGAAACGGAAGAATTTTGTTTCATTCTAACCTTCTTTCAAAGTATGCGTATGTTAAGCTGCGAAATAAGGAAGTGATGAAGTCGCCAAGACCACAACACCAGAGTTATTTCTCTACCATAACTCGTATTATATCATTTGTTGGATAAATCAATACAAAAATGCCCCATCAATAGGGGCATTTACACAATACACGTATGAGTTTTTAACTCATCTTTATTTATTTTTCGATTTTTCGGCACGGACAATATTTTTCATAATGCCAATGTCGATCCACAGGCCGATCAGAAGCAAAACGCCGACACCCATCCAAATTGGTGGGACGACATTAAAGAACCCCATCACTACCAGTGGAACACCGACGAAAGCGAGGATGCAACCGATGATGGACAGAACTTTAGCCTTCTTGCCACCAACAGGTTTAGCCGAGTCAATTGTGATCTTGGTTATCATTGTCTCATTCTGACTTTTCTACTAAGGTCCTCAAGCGAGGACACGTGAATGTTAAGGTTCTGGGAATGAAAAGAGACTCAAGTCGCTAGGACGAGAATCCCACAACAAACCCATTTACCGAAGCAAATAGTATACACCTAAAAAGAGGAAAATGAAATATTATGGGACTCAAGTAACCTAGATTACATCTTGAGCGAGAAACGGGACTCGAACCCGCGACCTCCTCCTTGGCAAGGAGGCGCTCTAGCCAACTGAGCTATTCTCGCATTCGGTCTCTCATGACGAGAGAATCTATATTATAATATATTTATGTCATCAATCTATAACCAATACGACGTCAACAACCAAAGCAGTCAAACTGTCCAAAATATTCTGCAAAAGATCACAATTGGCATTTATGAGGCAATTAAATGGCTGTTTAACTTTGCCGGCTTGATGTTTCGCCAATTCATGGGCAAATAACTTCACAACGCGTTATGTGCCAAGCTCAGGAATCGAACCTGAATTTCGTGTTTTTCAGACACGCGCCGTGACCGACTTGGCTAGCTTGGCCTGAATCATCTATTATAACCGATTATTTTAAATTCGCAGTGGCCGCTGAGGGATTCGAACCCCCGACCCTTCCGATGTCAACCGAATGCTCTAACCAACTGAGCTAAGCGGCCATTAACTCACATGTGCCCAGGAGAGGACTTGAACCTCCATGCCTT
>CAZNOF010000015.1:0-253 GCA_964574595.1 uncultured Pseudomonadales bacterium
GAAGGGATATTATACTTGATAAGCTACTTTAATTCACTAAACCAGCTAAAGTCCCTGTCATAACAGCCAAATCAGCGGAAAACTGCAGAATTGGCAACCATAATTTTCCATGAGGAACGTACTTTTGATTTTTACTAATTGCCCAACCGCAGTACCCTAAAAACCCTGTCAGTAAAATGATTCCTAACGCAAACGTATAACCAAATGAGTAAAGGATTCCGGCGATTCCTACGAGCAAGAGGTATCGTAAGAA
>CAZNOF010000015.1:263-27171 GCA_964574595.1 uncultured Pseudomonadales bacterium
GGCCGCCAAATCCTGGCCTGTGCATCACCCTGAGCAAAGTGCCAGATCATCTTCCAGAATTGAGCTAAATTCTGCCGAGGCACCCAGCTGACAACTGCTTTTTCAGCAAAAATAATTTTGACCTTTTGTTTAAGCAGTTTATGCGCAAATTCATAATCCTCATTCCAGTTGAGAGATTCCGTAAAGCCACCAACTTTTTCCCAAGTTGATTTCTCAATCAGCATGGAACGTGTAGCAGGCAGAAATGTGTCTGGATTCACCTTGTCAGGCATGACTAGCACGTATGGCACCACTGCTTCTTCAAAGCCATTCTTTGGTTTAGCATCATAGTACCCTGCTACTACAGATTCAGGTTGATATTTTACTAGCAACTCAGCTAACCAATCATTATGTGGTACGCACCCAGCATCTGTAATGGCAATAATGTCTGAGCTAGACTCAGCAATACCCGTATTTCTACCAACACTTCTGTTTCCACTTACTTCTATAAATCGGATGCTAAAATCCGGATGCGCCATTTGAAAATCGGAAACGATGACTGCAGTTTTATCAATTGAACCACCATCTGTAATGATCAGCTCATCGAAGGGATGCGACTGCTCAGCTAAAGCTTTTAATAAGGCCTTAATTGTCTTTTCCTCATTTAACACCGTTACTACAATCGTGACTTTTTTATTTGTCATATTTTTTGGAATTACTCATTATATGTATAAAACAATTATTGTATAAAGTAGCGACCTTCTCAATTTGATATCGCTCAAAGAAATCCTTTTCTGCTTGTTGACCAAGCTTCTTATTTTTTGGCGAATTTTCTAGGGCAAGCATCAACTGTTTAGCAAGATCTTGAACATTCCCCTTTTCCGCCAAAAAGCCATTTTGATCAGCCACTATAATTTCCGGGGCGGGACCTACATGAAAGGCAACAATTGGCTTTCCAAGAGCCATTGCTTCTATCATCACCAACCCAAATCCCTCTAACTCCCAAACTGATGGGAAGACACACACCTGACATTTTGACATCCATTCGAGCGAACTTGGCACTCGTCCTAAGAAGGTGACGGATGGCGCAATTTCTAACTTTTCAGCAAGCTTTTTTAGTGCAGTACTCCAGCTGCTTTCTCCAGTGATGAAAAGCGCAGCGTCCTGGTACTTTTGTTTGACCAACTTAAATGCAGCTAACAACAAATCTTGACCTTTGCCCTCTTCTAGTCTTGAGACACAAATAATTGAGTGAGGCTGTACGGATATTTTTTGCAACTCACGAACTTCTTCATCCGTTATTGCCCTGCCACACGGAATGACCAGCATTTTCTCTGCCGCAATATTATGATGTTGCGCTAACTCCCTAAAAGTATTTTGACTTGGCACAATGACAACCTTAGGAATTGAAGAGACTGCCGCGTACAGCAGTCCTGGTAAGCCATAAAACTTTTTTAAAAGCGGATGAACCGGTCCGAACTCAATCCAAACAACAGGAATTTTGTATTTGGCAGCCAGCGGTGAAACAAAAAACTTCTCCGTAAAACTGCTTAACAAAATCAGATCTGAATCTTTGTGCTGAGCAACGAGATTTCTGTAATAGATCAGTGCTCGAGGAAAGAAAATGATGCCTTTGACTAGTCCTTTCCAGTTGCCAACCAAATCAAGAATTACCGGAATTTTTTCTGAACGGATTTTTCTATCCTGCAACATGCGCAGATAGCGAGGTTCCGTGACGTGTGCAGAAACAGATACCGATTGTTTTTGCAGAGCACTTAATAAATCAGTATGAAAAACTTCAGCTCCACCCACATCTAGCGTTTGATTGATAAAAAGTAATTTGTAATTCATTTCTTTTGCCATAAAGTCAGATACTTTTCAGCCATTTCTTGCCAAGTTTGCTCATCTGCCCACTCTTTTGCTGAGCGAGTAAATTCCATGTTTCCAATATGAAGCAGTGTCTCAAAACCATCGACAATTTGTTGCGTAGTATGCGCAGTAATTATCCAGCTTTTAAATGGTGTAAGCTCAAGATAGTCACGTTTAATATCCACATTATATTGAGCAATGACTGGAACTCCTGCTGAGAAACTTTCCAAAATTGCCAAGTATCGAGAAACGAATGCAATATCATATTTTTGCCAACGAATTTTTTCGTGATCAACAAAGCCGTGAAATGAAACATGGAGATCATACTTAGCAACGTACTCTTCTGCCAATTTTTTTTCAGGACCGTCACCAAAAATATCGAGCTCAATTGAGTACTTAGATTGCAAAATTCGCAACGCTTCAAGATAAACTAAAATCCCCGTATCAGCAGCTAATCTGCCTACAAAACAGATTTTCTTTTTTACTTTTTTATCAAATATGAAAGAGGCTTCAATTTTTTTCTCAGGCATTGGTTCGACAGCGCCAAACGAAATTTCATCCGGAGTCACCCCGTACCACTTTTCGTGAAATCCACCGATGCAAAGATTTCCACTGGTACTTACTTCAGCAATTTGGTGCCACATAATCTGCTTCCAAGTGGGATTTTGAGTACCTTCATATCCATGGAAGGTCATAAAGACAGGCTTCCAAAACATCAACCAACGAAAGGGTAGGATCCAAAAAAACACATCATGAATATGAATCACATCAGCGGAAAAAAGCAAATTTAAGTGCTTTGCCCACCAGAACCAAATTGCCCATTTATTCGTTTGATAATTTGGCAAAGGAATTCGCAAAACGTTGACACCCTCGATGGTATCTTTAAGCGAAAGCTCCGAATTATCTTGCTCGGCGATCACCGTCACTTTGTACTCTGGCCCCAATGCTTTAACCAGCTTTTGAATATGAACTTCAACACCACCAATATCTGGTAAGTATCTTCTGGCAAGAAAAACTACTTTCATACGCTTCATGTCCTGTTCAACTGATTAGATTGTATATCTTTGCTGTTTGGAGAATATATGAAAGTCTGGAAAATTACTATCATTGCCTTGGGATTTTGGTTGCTCTCACCAACAAATGCGCATGCCACAGGCATTTTGTTCCAAGACAATTTCAATGAGGATTCTCTTCATAACTGGCAAGTTGAGAGAAACCAACAGTGGGCAAATACGTCACTACCTTGCATGAATAATGGTGTGGCTGCCAACTGGCAGATACTAAACGGGCAGCTAGGCTTCGTCTCAGATGGGCCAAGCTGTATCACGGATATTATTCCCAAACAGTTAGATCTCTCACAGATTCATAACTATCAGTACGACTTTGATATAACTATGAGTGAAACCACCTACGCTGACAGAGGATTTATATTCCAGTGGCAGGATCCTAAAACTTGGTACGGCTTTCAGCTGTTCGATGCAATTGTGATTCTGCACACTAGCGTCAAGGGAGAGTACCGAGTAGTAGAAAATAGCCTTCGGTATTGGTTTAATCCCAGACAGAAGTACCATTTCACCATCACCGTTAAAGACGACAGTAGATTTATCCTCAAAATTGATAACCAGCTTATCTTGGATATCAATGATTACCCACATACTATTCCTGGATTTAAGACGGTTGGTTTTGAAGCAAGCAATGGCACTGTTCCTAGGTCAGTTACATTTTTTGATAATATTGTGGTCAGATCACTTGACCCAGGAATTGATCTGAACATACCTAAGATTATGCAAACTGATTCTCAGTGGCAGAATCAAG
This sequence comes from uncultured Pseudomonadales bacterium, assembly GCA_964574595.1. Taxonomy (GTDB): domain Bacteria; phylum Patescibacteriota; class Microgenomatia; order UBA1400; family PJMF01; genus CAZNOF01. Next base: position 3,927 of record CAZNOF010000015.1, read on the forward strand.
AGTATGACTCGGCAAGTACTTGGGCTAAAAATCCGAGCATTGGGCGTTGGGGTTGCAGCCTGACTTCAATGGTCATGATTCTGAGGTATTACAACATAAACTTTTTACCAGATGGCACATATCTCAACCCTGACAGTTTAAATAATTGGCTAAAGTCACAGGTGGATGGCTACATTGGTGAAGGGAATTTAAACTGGCTTGCCGTCACTCGCCTCACCCGCTTGATTCATTCTAGATATGGAACACCCAAACTTGAATTTAGGCGGTTTTTTAATGATCTCTCCATCGCTAAAACACAAATTGAGGCACAGCAGCCAGTGATCTTGAAAATTGATGGTCACTTTCTGGTGGCAGATGGCGTCACACCAGACGAGCAAGATCTACTCGTGAAAGATCCGGCCTTCTCATACACAAAGTTTAGTGAGTATCAGCAGCCACCTAAAGCTATTGAAACATTTACTCCCAGTTATACTGACTTAAGCTACTTACTGGTTGCCAACCCTCCTGGTGTGAAAATGCGACTCCTTTCTGAAGCTGGTGAACCAGTCACTGAATTTGATGAAACAATCGAGAATATTCAGGAATTTACTGGTCAGGAAGCTCAGTCAGGACAACGTTCACGGTCACTCGTCACACACGTCTTGCCCAAGCCAATTGACCAAACGTATGTGCTGGAAATAACTTCCACTCTCCCAAATGTCTTCCCCATCTCTATTTTTGCGTATGATCGGCAAGGAAACAGCACCGACCTCTCACAAAAAACATTTTTAAATACTGAACCAAAGTATTTTCTGCTGCACTATGCCAAAGATAGCTCAAGCAAAGCAGAAAAAGTGATATCTTTCAGTACTCTGCGACAAGATCTAGAGATCGGAAAATCACTTCTAGCGTTTTCTTCCTACTCCGCATGGAACAAACTTTACGAGATTGCTCACTTGGCAGAATTTTCTGGTAGAGTTCGGCAGGAGCGATACCTGCTTTTCTTTGACTTTTTACTTAACAACTACTCGGATGTTCTGACTTCAGATTTGATTTTGACACTGCGGAATGACCTGGAAGACTTGTCAAAGCAACTCAATGTTATAATTTCCAGATGAGTTCAGGATTTTGGGACACACTAGCTAAGCCAATTTTAGGTCTTTCGCCAATGGACGGAGTGACTGATTTTCCGTTTCGCGAGATTACGAAAAAATATGGCAAACCAGGAATTGTTTACACAGAATTTACGAGTGTAGAGGGTGTTTGCCATGGTGCTAAGCAGCTCATGAAAGACTTCTTGTACGGTGAAATTGAGCGACCCGTCATTGGCCAAATCTACGGTACCACTCCTAAATTCTTTCGCCAGACAGCCTTGATTCTTTGCCAATTAGGATTCGACGGTGTTGATATTAACATGGGTTGCCCTGCTAAAAATGTTGCCCATTCTGGAGCAGGTGCGGCTCTCATAAAGACCCCTGAATTAGCTCAAGAAATTATCAAAGAAACCAAGGCCGGCATTCAAGATTGGCTTGATGGAAAAACAGTCAGAGACTGTCCAGATATAGTCAAAGAAATTGCAACGGAAGTAGAAAAAAGAGCTGAAGCTTTGCCAGAAGCCGCAAAGGTCAAGCGACCTATTCCGGTCTCTGTCAAAACTCGAGTTGGTTATGACATGCCAGTTGTGCACGATTGGATCTCAAACCTCTTGGAGATGGAACCAGCCGCAATTGCCGTTCATGGTAGGACCCTGAAACAGCAGTATGGCGGCAAAGCGAACTGGGAACTGATTGGTGAAGCCGCTGAACTCGCTCATCAGACAAAAACACTGTTATTAGGTAATGGCGATGTGGCAACGCTAGACGCTGCTCATCAAAAAATCGCGGAGTTCAAGCTCGATGGTGTTTTACTGGGAAGAGCCACCATGGGAAATCCCTTTGTATTCCTGCCTCAAGATCAACATCCTCCGTTCAATGAACTGATGAAAATAGCACTTGAACATAGCCAGCTTTTCGAGCAAACCTATAGTCATGATGAGAAATATAATTTTCTCCCTATGAGAAAGCATTTGGGTTGGTATATCCACGATATTGAAAATGCCGCTAAAATTAGACAAGAAATCTACCAGTGCAACTCGAGTCAAGATTTTCAGCAAGTCATAGAGAAATATCAACTTGGATGAGCATTGGCATGATATACTAGTATTCCTCAAGTGGCCGTTTAGCTCAGTTGGTTAGAGCGCACGATTCACATTCGTGAGGTCACAGGTTCGAGCCCTGTATCGGCCACCACATACACTTGAAGCACAACGTTTTTTGTCACTTTGACAGTTTAAAATCTCCTGTGAGATCTTCTCTTTTTCAACTAATTGGTGAATTCCTTTTCCCAAGCTTTTGCTGCCATTGCCATCAGTTCGGTCCGTATCTTTGCGCCGATTGTTATGAGCTACTGCATTTTTATGTGTTTCCTGTTTCGTTAGATATCTTGAAAAAGGATCAGCTTTTCCTAGAGAGTGTCACTTCAGCCGTTGAGTATGATCGCGTAATTGGCTCAGTTCTGCACTACTTGAAATATAAACATGCCAAAGAAGTCGGTCTCTACTTAGCGGACTTTTTGTACTTCACAACTTTCCTACCTAATACTGATTTGATTACTTCTGTGCCACTCCATCCAATGAGACAGTATGAGCGGGGCTATAACCAATCAGAAATTATTGCCAAACGGTTATCGAAGTTTTGCCAACAACCATACCATTCGTTACTCGTCAGAACAAAGCTCACCGCGTCTCAAGCTTCACTTAAGTTGAAGTCTCAGCGGATGACAAATTTACAGGATATTTTTGCGTACGCTGCTCATTCAAATCTTGTCGTTGGAAAAAGGATCATGTTGATTGATGACGTTTGTACCACTGGAACAACGCTCAACGAGTGTGCCAAAATATTGAAAGAACATGGGGCAAAAGCAGTGTTTGGAGTGACCATTGCGCATGGCTCTTAGGCTTGAAAAAAGAGGTAAAATACCCTATAATATACAGATCACGGGGATGTATCGTTTTGACGTGATGCGCTCATTAACATCTGCAGACACTCTTTGATTCCAGAGTTAAAACATCAATCAAAATTCAACTGCCAATAAACTTGACAGCGTTGTAAGTAATGCCGGAAAAAGTCTTTTGACGAAAGTCGATAGTCTCGCTTCTGCATTTACTGCAACATCTCAATTAAACGTTTTATACGCTTAATTAGACATTCACAGCCCCATTCTCACTGGCGGTGAGCTGTGGGTGTAAACTCAGTCAGTGTGTCAAACGTGACTCTCATTTCGGTTACGTTTAAGAAATTGAAATGGCTTGAAAAAGGCTGGCTTGTTCATTTTCCACTTTTTCAATAACAAGAATGAGATATGTCTGTAGGTGATGCTAGTGATGCCGTTGCGGACAGGGGCTCGAAACCCCTCATCTCCACTTTTAAAAGGACTGCTGTATGGCAGTTCTTTTTGTATGTTTTTATATCAAAATGATATGATCACTCTCATGAAAAATACCAAGATTTTCAATCAACTAACCGGTCAGCTGTGTTGGAGAGCTTGGCGCGGCGGAGGCTCAACAGTTTTCTTGGAGCTCGGTAAAAAGTTACCAAATAAGAACAGAACTGATCCCAAACAAGGTGAGTACACAATTAGCCTTTCCAGTTCAAAATGGTGTGTGTTTGAGGGTGAAAAAATAATTTTTTGTGATGATTCAGACTTAAAATTGGTAGATCAGTTAATTTCCAAACTACAACAACTCACTTTAAAAGAAATCACTTTTTTAAATAACGAAGAAGTTATTTGTTTTAACAAAAATATTTTAATTAAAATTTCTCATCCACACTCTATTGACGAATGGTATGTTCTCACTCCATCCAGTGAGATTTCTGTTTCTGGAAATGGGATTTCTGTTGAAGACTCTGAATAGTCAGTAATTCAAATCAGAACTATTTACCTTTGACCTGTCGCTTTCTTTAGCTTAACAGAATTGCACCAACACTTACTAATATTGCAGCGATGATCTTTTTGCCCAAGTTGGATTTTTCGTTAAGAAAGATCACGGCCAACACGATAGTTAAAACAATGTATGACTTACTTAATGGAGTGAGTTGAGACATGGGTGCTCCACCCTGATAAGCTAGGTAGTAGCTCGCTGATTGAATGGTGTATATAAAGCAAAAAAGTGCCATAAATAAGAATTTTTTTGGTTTCAGCATTTTGGGAATTTTCGTAAGTTGCTTCGGAAAGATACACATGAGTACTAACCCAGGAAGGAAGGACATGACGGCTAAATATGAATACGCATCATACGATTTTAAAATCACTGCATCTAGCACAATCGCCACTCCTGCACATGATGCGGATATCAGGGCGTAAATCACACCCTCTCTAGACTTAAACGATAGTTTCTCGCTATTAACTAACCAAATTGCAATCAGAATGAGCAGTGTCCCAAGAATCGTAGTAAGTTTTAGTACCTCCCCTAAAAACAAGATACTTAAAAAGATAGTAATAATTGAATTTGATGCGTTAAGAATGGTACTTTCGCTGGCTCCTATTTTTTGACTCGTTTTAAAGCTAAAAAGTGAAAATCCAGACCACAACAAAGTCACAGCGACATAAAGAGGAATGAGTTCATGATGTGATAAAAAAGGAGGAAGCGAAAACCTGTTCAATAATAGCGCCGCAATCAGCGCAAATATACCTAGACCAAATTGGAAGATGATAGCTGATGCTTCAGCATTACTCTCCTCATGCTTCATGAGCACACGCTGAAGCAAGACAACTACTGCAGAGGAAACAATGGAGATAATCGCTAATATTTGCCAGGACATTCATTGATGATAGCACAACTATTCCCGCTTCAGATTCAGCTGGTAAATATTGCAGACATTTATGCAACCACTGTCCACTTCTGTCAGCACAAAATCATCCTTTAGTTGATCTCTAGTCTGTTGCATGTCCTTATCATTACCTATTCCATAACTTGCAAAATATACTGGCACATGTTGCTTTAGAAAGTCAGAGTACACTTGATGCAGGTGCTTATAATCATAATCTCCCCAAACTTTCCTCTGATCTGTTCTCGCTTCTTGATTCATACTTAACGGAAGCAAGGTCATTTTTTCTGTTTTGAAAAAATCAACATAGTAGGGAGACAGGGGTGTTATAACCACCGGCGTTACGGCTTCAGGATAAATCGTTTTCTGCTTTTTTATGAAGTCGTTCATTCGTATAACCGAAATGTATGTCCAAGGTGTTTCAGCATGACGAAGGTTGAGCATGATCGTATTTTTCAGAGGAATGATATTTGGGATAAAGAAGAGCAAGAAAAAACAAAAAGAGATACCTAAGGTAGTTATTGGTGAAGTGTGATCATTCAAGAAATCTAGTCCAACTGTCAAAGCAAACCCAAGTCCGAGAAACAGAGTCGGAATCGCCGTATAAAAATATCTGCCATCAGTCGTATAAAAACTCATCATGAAAAGAAGCACTGAGACTAAGCTCACTAGTAATGAAGCTGACAAGAGTCTCCACTTTTTTCTGGTAAGCCCGATGAATAAACCGACAAATGCTGGAATCGCCCAAGTTGGTCGCAAAATTTGAGTACTATTCCATAATATGATTAATTTTCCACCTAGCATCCAGTTCAAATATTGAAACAGATTATTTTTGATAAAGACAGTTGAGAAGAACACATTCTGTTGTGTTACTTCAGCAACGGAACCCTCAGCGCTCTTCTTAAAAAAGACGCTCAAAAATAGAGGAATAATTTGAGTAATGATACCTGTTCCCTTTAGGACATACTCAAAAATCTCAAAGACTGTCATTAAGGTACCAATACAAAACAGAAAGAAAAGAGTTTTTTTTAATCTCAGCTTTTTGTTCACTTCAAACCAAGTTTTGTAGAGAAATAAAGTCGTAAACGAAACCAACAGTGGTACACTCGCAAACTTTGTGGCGTAAAATGCCACGCATAGTAAGCTCATAAGTACGGAGTGTTTCCAAGTGACTTCCTCTAAAAGAAGATTTAGAGCTGCTAAAAAAAGCAGCAAAATTAGATTCTCTGCCATTGCCAGCGTGGCATACCAAGTCAGTGGCAAGCAACAGACAAAACTTGCTAGCACAAGAAACTGAACTCGTTGATGGTTAAAGAGTTTTTTAACAAGTCTGTAAAAGAGACAGTATGAAAAGACCACTAACAAAGTATTCGCAAAGTAAAATGCTCGAACATCATTAAAAATAGCAAAAAATGGTAGAAGAACGAGTGGATAAAGTGGCGGAACGTCAGGGGTAATACTTCTTCCCTCTCTCTCAACCACATAACCCTTTCCCTTCAACAAACTGAACGCTGAATTCGTGTAATGAATACTATCTGGAAATGGATCCATGGTCGCAATTAAAGTACGGTTGGAGAATGGATTCCGAGCAAGAAGCAGCAGAAGGATTCCTAAAAAGAAAAAGAATGAAAGGTTCTCTAGAAGGTAGACACAGCTTTTGAAAAACAGATTTTTCAAGGACACCTCAATTATTTTGATAATGTTTCATCAATAATTTTTTGAAATCGTTTTTTGAATTCTGAGCGATCAAAGTACTTAGCTCTCTCAATTGCTGACCTCTTCATATTTTGAAGGAGTTTTGCATCTTGAGTTAACTCATAGGTATTTTCAATTAATTCAGGAATCGAATTCCAAAGGAATCCACTTTCTTTTGTCACAATTTCTTTCTGTCCCCCGGCATTGATCACGACTGGAACACAACCTGAAGCCATTGACTCAACTGTGGTAATCCCAAAATGTTCAAACAAGATTGGAGATCTATTCTCGTCTTCATTTAAGCCGGTGGCATGCCAGTAGATCTTACTTTGAGCTAAAATATTTTTTAATTCGCTAAATGGAACATCAGTGTGGAAGAAAATAGGATACCCCTCTGCGTAATATTTGCATTGCTCAAAATACTGCTGATGTTTCTCTCCGTCTGCCACACTTCCTACAAAATGGAGCTCCCAATTTTTCAGATTTTTACTGTCAGCAAGTGTTCTAAATGCTTTAATTAGATCTAACTGTTTTTTATTATGTCCCGTTACAAAGAACCTGCCCACATGAGTGATCCAATTTTTCTTTTTTGAATCTGTTAAGAAATTCTTCACATTTACCGGAGGGAAAAGTATCTGGCTATCTAACCCCCAATATTTACGAATCCACTTTTGACTGAATCCAGAGATGGTGACAATTTTTTGATATGAATTCAGGTCAGATAGCTTAGTGACACCCGGACCCCCATGTAACCGCATCTCCCATTTTGGGAAATACGTTTTGAACAGGTTATATAAAACAAAACGAATGTTGTTGATGGTTAATTTAACTAAGGCAACATCCTGAGCATATTGAGACTCTGGTAAGTGAATCGTAAAGCGTTTGTGTGCGTTATTTTCAACTTGAAATGTAAATGTGACTCTATTCGTTTTATCATGCAAATTCTTCTTAACTGGTTCAACTTTTTCACCATCTAGAGTAAATGTCATTTGGTCGATGAGCGAGATAGCCATTGTCCTGCAGAAAAGGGTGATTGAAAAATTGCGAACATTTTTATTAAAAATAATGCTGGACTGTTTACTCATCCACTTATAAATTGTTCTGTTTTTGTACTCATCAAACTTGAATCCTTCAAAGTGTGAGGGATAAATAAAAAAATGAGAAAATGATGGCAGGACTACTGCCCGCTTAATATACTCATATGGAGTTAGAAAAATTTGACTGGGAAAGAAAATTGAAAGTATTCCAGATTTACTTCTGTTTGGGAAGTAATCTAGATATGAGGTATTGATAAATATATCGTACTTTTCTGTGTATTCAGAAAGTTGTTGAGTGGACATTTGAGGAAGGACAATTATCTCAATCTCTTTGAGATTGACACCCATTTTATTTTCCGCTTTCTGAGTATCGATGACACTGTGGGTTAACATGGAAGTTTTATAACCTAGATCTCTAAGTGTCTCAGCATACGCAAAAGCAACTTGCTCACCACCTCCAAGAGTGGCCAGCCATCGGTCGTAAATTGCTGCTGTTTTGTTTGTTTTCATATTAATAGGACATTCTCTTCAACTCTTTGTAATCAATTGGCCAATACTTATTCATCTTAAAGCGGTTCTGTAAAAGTCGATACCATGAACTCAAAACAAATTTCATCGCTGCGGATCGCCCTTCATACTTTCTTCTCCAAATTTCTGTACGAACTTCATTGTCTTTAAATTTGAAAACGAAGAACTTCAGCATCGTAATTCCAAACCTAAGAAAGAAAAGAACTGTTTCGTGAATCACAGTTATGATCGGAAAATGAGTTACTAAAAGGGCAATATGGTTTCTTTCCACCAAGTTTAAGAAAAAAGCAGACTCGTTATTTCCCGTTGTGGCTCTATGTTTGTGGTAGCCAATCGATTTGGGAGCATACACAATTTTCCAACCAGCTCTCCATGCCCGAATACATAGCTCCACGTCTTCATAGTACATAAAAAAATTTCCATCCAAAAAGCCCACATGATCAATGACTTCTCGTTTAATTAAGCAACTAGCTCCACAGGCAGACAAAAGCTCTGCCCCCTGTAAAAAGTATTCAGATTCTTCTTCGTAGAACTCTTTTTGTTCTTTTTCTTTCAAGACCACAACACTTCCGCGATCCTTTCCATAACCACTATGCAAAATTGCATTCCCAGCATTTTGAATGAGCCATCTAAAATCTTTTTTAGCAATTAGCTCTTCAACCTTAAGTTCAACTTGGACAGTTTCATGAGGCTTCAGTTCTAAGCTCCGCAGTGTCACACCATTAATGATTAAATTTACAGAGATCGTCACTGCTTCAGTAGACTCAAGACCATGTAACGTCAGTAAGTAGGTATTATTTTTACGATTCAGGACAAAAGGCAATAATACCAGGGCATCCCCCATGGTTCTTCTAGTACAAATTTCACCGGTTTGCTTTTCGTAGAAACCCTTTTTGTAATAAACAGATTCAGAAAGGGATTCTGATTCACACTGTACTTCTTCAATCATGACGCCAATTGGCGAATGATCTATTGTTTTGAATACCTTCGACCTTGGAACGGAGCTTGATTCAATAAGCAACTCAACAAATGGGACAGCATAACGAAGCCTGGAGGAAATGATGCCCACTTTTGGATCTTTCGCCTCCTCCACTAGAGCAGCCAACCAGTTCTTATCCACAGTAACATCGGAGTTTAATAAAATAATATACTTACCTTTTGCCTCGTTATATCCTGCAATATTCCCTCCACTGAAGCCTTGGTTCTCAGTATTCTGGACGAGCTTGACCCACGGGAAGTGCTTTTTAACAAATGGTACTGAGTCATCGCTGGAGTTGTTATCAACCAAGATAACTTCAAGCTTTTTCTGAGGGTAATCAAGTTCAAGTAATGAGGACAAACAAGCGTCTAAGAGGAGATGGCCATTAAAATTGACAATAATAATGGAGACTAATGGCAAATTTCGATTATCGTGTATCATATACAACTATGTCACAACGGAAGATCACTTTTTCATTTCTATTGTGCTTTTTTGTAGCTGTTTTCAGCTTTTTGACCTTTATTTCCTCCGGTAATCTCGATTCAGAAGATGGCTGGTTGTATGCTAGTGTAGCACGCAATATTTATTACCACCATCAAATTTCCGCCGCTCCCGATGAATATCCTGATTTAAACGTCCATATGAACTCTGAAAAGGGAAAAGATGGAGTATGGCGAGCGCCTGGGAGCTTAGGCTACTCATTTTCACTTGTGCCTGCCGTAGCTATTTCTGACCTCATTCACCGAGCCTACCATGTGGCTCCGCCACAGCATTTCCCTTTGGAACATGATTGGTCATTTCATCTGTTTGCCAGCTTCACAAATGCCTTTTATGGAGCTGCATTTGCTGTCATTTTTCTTTTGTACACCAGAGAGCTGGGGTTTTCTGAAAAATCATCCATTATCATTTCACTCCTGACGCTCCTGACAACAAGCTTGCTGCCTTTAACCAAATTTAGTTTTGCTCACATGATGTTTATCACCTTTATGACCTTTTGTTTTTTCTCGATTCGCCGATTCGGCTCAACACAACAATGGAAATATCTTTTATTTGCTGCACTTTCGTTTGGATGTCTGGCTATTTCTTATAACGAAACATTTACATTAACAATACTTCCTTTGGGAATTTACCTTTTAATATATGAAACTCCAAGGCAAAGGAGAATTACACTTTTACTGGGATTCATTGGATTTGTTGCGGCAATTGGAGCACTGACATTTTTGAAAAGTTCCTTTCTTCACTTAATTTTAATTACGGTAAAGGTTTCTCCTAAAATACTCTTCGAGGGCGCTTGGGGATACTTATTCAGTCCCGGGAAAAGCATTTTTCTTTACACACCACCACTCATTTTAATTCCGCTATTTTGGCATAAGATCAGAAAGAATGTTCGCCCTGAGTTGACTGCCGCAATACTCTTAACCTTTTGTTACTTATACGTATTGGGCTCTGCTTCTATTACAAAGCTCGGAATACAGCAACCAATTTGGCACGGTGGTATGAATTGGGGAGCAAGATACATTGCCCCGTTGCTGCCACTGTGGATGATCATTGTTTTCCACATTATTCAGTCGCTAAAAAAGCTACAAAGACGTTTTATCGTTCTTCCTCTTTTTATCTTTGGAGCGTGGATACAGCTTGTCGGAGTAAGCACATCCTATTTACTTCAATATATTGATCTGCCGTATAATTTCTTCTTGGGAAAAACAGAGATTTTGGTTTACGAATATGCCAGCTTTATCCCTCGATACACACCGCTTCTCACCCTCTCCAAGCAATTCGTGAAGGTATCAATTGACTTGCCCAAGACAATTAATCGTGGATCATATCAAGTCAGATTTTTTGATGGATTCGATCCTCCCTATAAAACGTCAGTCGGTACTTTCCGTGGATTTAGAAACTCTGGCTACATTTCATTTATCACCAGCGGCAAGGAAGCGGCTCTGCAGATGGATATCGCAAATGTTCCTGATGTGATTGAAGTTGGACAATCCGCGCAAATCGCACTTAAGATTAATGATGTGCCGGTTAAACAATTCACTGTGAAGTCGCAGGAAGTTCAATCTTTTCAGATAACTGTCGATCCCAAGCTACTAAAAAACCGCAACGTGATAAGTTTGGAAGCCACATACCCCAAAAAGCTAATCAATCCTCAGGTCATTTACATTCGAAATATGAAGATCAATGACTCACCAGTCAATTTAGGCTCTTTAGACTATCCAGATATGTCGAATCTCGGGGTGGCTACCAGCGAAATTCCCTATGTTTACTCGGGTAAAATTGTGAACGATGAGTGGGCATTTTGGCAAACCCGCGCCAGAGTAAATGAAAGAACTCTGGATTACTGGTGGATTAAAAATTTCTATTACTGGGATAGACCTACCCGCTTGATTTGGGAATTCGTATTGGTGGACCTGCTGATTCTGTGCAGTAGCAGTTACTTAGCAATATATTTCTTGGGACAGGAGAAGAAAACACAATAATGCTGTATACTTAGTTTCGAATGTTCAAAGATTTCCTCCTTCCATTTACTTCGTATAAATACTTGCTTTATCAACTTACATTAAGAGAGATCAAAGCACGATATAAACAATCATTTGTGGGGTACGCTTGGGTGTTGCTAAACCCATTTGCTCAACTGTTAGTGTACTCATTTGTCTTTTCTATTGTTTTTCACTTTCCAACAAACAATATTCCATATATTGTCTTCCTTTATGCGGCGTTACTGCCTTGGACGCTTTTTCAATCTTCAATTACATCAGCCACCCAATCTCTAGTTGATAACTCAACACTTCTGAAAAAAGTTGCGTTTCCGAGAGAGGTTATTCCATACGCCTCAGTTCTAGCGAAAATAGTAGACTTCGGATTTTCGGCTTTGCTTTTCACTGGACTCGTCATTGTTCTCAGAGTACCTATTTCTTTCTCAGTCATCTACGTTATTCCTATTTTTCTCATTCAACTCCTTCTAACTACGGGAATTTCGCTGATCTTTTCAGCGTTTAATCTTTTCTACAGAGATATTCAGTACCTCACCAATTTGCTTTTAATGCTTTGGATGTATATGACACCAATTGTGTATCCACTCTCACTCGTACCGGGTAAATATGTTTGGCTCTACAAATTGAATCCTACGGTTGGCATCATCGAGGGCTATCGAAGCTCACTCTTTGGGTATCCATTTGAGTGGACAATCATTGGCTGGTCAGCATTTATTTCCATAGCAGTTTTTATGATCGGCTACTCCTTATTTAAGAGAAGTGAAAAATATTTTGCGGATATTGTATGACACCAATCATTGAATTCAGCCACGTTACTAAACAATACATGTTGCAAGAGGATAGAACTTTTAAAGAACTTATCCCCAGCATTTTATTTCGAAGACCACTTTCTAAAAAATATAAAGCATTGAGTGATCTTAACTTTGTGATCAACGAAGGAGAAACTGTAGGAATTGTTGGAAAGAATGGCGCCGGTAAATCAACAATTCTAAAACTAATAGCCGGAGTAACCTATCCTTCCCAAGGTAAGGTCAGCATCAATGGCAGAGTGGCTCCAATTATTGAGTTAGGCGCTGGGTTTCACCATGAGCTTTCCGGTTTTGAAAATATCTTCTTAAATGCTGCTATTTTGGGAATGCATAAAATAGAGATTGAACAAAAAGTTCAAAGTATCATTGAGTTTAGTGAACTCGAAAAATTTATTCATGTCCCAATCAAGAAATATTCAACTGGAATGCAGATGAGGCTGGCTTTTGCTGTCGCTATTCATATTGATGCCCCAATTCTTTTGATCGATGAGGTTCTTGCCGTAGGCGATGAAGCGTTTCAAGAAAAATGTCTTTCCTTTTTGACTGAGATGAAAAAGAAACATGACAAGACAATTGTTTTCGTTAGTCACGCAAGAAAAGCTGTTGAAGGCTTTTGTGATCGAGCATTGCTTATTGAAGAAGGTAAATTGATGATGGACGACACACCCCAAAAAGTATTTGCTAAGTACGATTAACCAATTTCTTAAGAAGCAATTTTTTCGTGTTCTCATCTAAGACTGACTGGGTCAATCCAAAAACGACAAAAAGAGTTGTATAAAGCAAACCTGTTATGAAGATTTGAATAAGCCCCACAGGCTGAAATGAGATTAGCTTTACGATTGTTAGCACTCCCCCAGCAAAAGCAGCTAACTTTAAATAAAATCCAAATGAGTAACTGAGAGTAAAGAATTTTCCAATCGCTTTTGTAAACAAAATAACCGAGACAAAATACACGATAGTGTTGGCAATGACGGCACCAACCACCCCAAACAATGGAATCAAAATTAAACAAAGAATAATATTTAGAATAGCGACAAAAACAGATAATCTCAAACGCTCTGTGGTTCTCCCCATACCACTTAAGATAATGACTAAGAAGTTAGACAGTGGCGACAGTATAAAACCCAACGAAAAGATGACTAAAGGAGTCTCAACAAGACCACTCCACTTTAGTCCAAACAGAGCAGTGGCAATTGACGTAGGGAATAAGGCGATGAACAGACCAAAGTACAGACCAATAAACGGAACTAACTTTAAAATACTATGAATGAGATGAACAATCTTTTTCTCTTCACCTTCCATTAAGTGTGAGATTAAAGGCAGAATTAATGCATTAATTGGAGTTAAAAACATACCAGATAGAGTGGCTAATGGGAAAACGACACTGTAGATCCCGACATCCTTAAGACCATGAAAATATGTCAGAAAAAGCGTGTCCGTTGAACTAATAAAGGTAAAAAGTGAAGTAGTGATCAAGGTTGGGACACCATAGCTCACCATTGACCTTAAAAGAGCTGAATTCCAGCTTAATTTTTGAAAAACGTATGAATAGTTTTTAATAACTAGCAGGTAGTAAAACAAGACAACTAGAATGGTTGCAGCCATCCAAGTACTTGCATAAAGAACAACATTTTTCATATCAAAAAACCAAAAGAGCGCTGAGAACACTAAAATAAAAGTCAGTCTCAGAAAATGCATTGAGGAATACAGTAACTCGTTTTGGTAACCAACAAAAAGCGTGTTCAAACTCGTGAATATACTATTTGCAACTAAGTAGATTGAAAAGATATAAACGAGGTTCACTGACATCGGCGACTTAAAGTAATACACAGATAACCAGTGTGCTGAGAATGAAAGCAAAATTGCGCAAACTATGGTAATAGACGATTCGGCAATTTGACAGTACTGAAAAATCGTTGCAACACTCTTTAAATCTTTGTTTTTCAAAAACTTGGGAATGAAATAAGAGGTACTGAAACCTAGCCCAAAATCTAAGTATGTGGACAACACAGTAAAAAAAGCCAAAGCTGCATAGAACAAACCAAACATCTCTATGGAAAGTGAGTTCGAGTATAAGACTCGAATTAAGTACCCAATTGGTGAACCCAAAAATGTGAAAACGAGGACGATACTACTGCCCTTAATAACTTTTTCTGTGAGCGACTGCGGTTCTTTCATCTGACTAGGCATTATGAGGCTCAGGCTTGATTGACGCTACTATGAATAAGGTATATCCATAATCTACCTGCAAAGCAAATTCTCGATCTATCAACGGTGCCCACAGCCGTCTCATATATCTTCCAGCCGGACCAAGTTCTCCCTTTGTTCTGAACATGATTTTGTCTAATGCATCAAAGAAAAAGACAAAGATATTTGAAAAGAAAGGTGCCAAAATAACTCCTCTTTCAAACGCTGAATGAACATAGAGTTTTGCTGCCTTAATTTGGCCTAACAATTTCTTTCTGTTTACGGAAAAATGTGGCAAAAATAGTCTATAAATATTTACGTATGTGTAGAGTAAATGATCCGTGGTACAGCTGATTAAAATCTTGCCATCAGGTTTTAAAACCTTCTTCGCTTGAATAAGCACATGCTTCAAATCTTCAGATGGCAAGTATTGAACAATGACACTGAGAACCACAAAATCTACACTATTGCTTTTCCCAAGGCTAGGAAGCTTGCTGCGATTAATCCAGGTGAACTGAGCTTTTGATTCCTTATCCCATTTTTCCTTTGCCACAGGAATACAAGACTTGTTGACTTCAAATCCCCGATAGTCCATGAGTCGCTTTGAAGGAAGGTAGTGAAGAAGCTCACCTTCACCACATCCATAATCCACAATTGAGAGTCGCTTTTTTGAAGACCTTAAAATTTCTTTCGCAATTAACGAATGTGTTGGAGAGTTAAATATTACTTCAGCCATTTTTTAAACTTACTACTTTTCTTTCTTGTAGCTGAGACAGCTAGATAATTTATTGTTTTTCCTGGGACTACTAGCTCACTCATTTCAGTCAGTTTGCCTTCTTCCGTAAAACGGAAAAATGTATAAGCCGATTTTGAAAGAAGCGTCTCAATATCTTTTACTTTTTCAGTAATGTGTTCAGAAACTGGGTTTACCTCAAATAGAATCATTTCTATTTTATCTTTATTTAGAGAGCTTTTTGCACCTTGAAGAACTTCCAGTTCAAACCCTTCTACATCTACTTTTAATAAGGTTAGACTGGATAATTTTGCGTTTTTAATCATTTTATCTACTGTAATGGTCTCAACCTTAATACTCTTACCCTTCCCTAAGGAAGATCGCAGATGATTTACTTCAGATGCAGTTTCTAGAGTAAAGAACGCACTTCCTACTTCATTACTCACCGCAACTTGGAGAGGTGTAATGATTGATTCAAAATTGTTTAAGCGAATATTTGCAACAAGCTCATTAAAAATAGTTGGTGTTGGCTCGCAAGCGATCACCTTTCCATTTTTAATTTTTGAGGCGGCAAGCAAACTAGAATCTCCAATATGCGCACCTACATCGATATAACTATCTCCCGCTTCTAAAATCGAATAAATAAACTGCAACTCTTCATATTCTGGCCACTTTGCATAGACGATAAAACTCCCATAGGAATTGTTTGGATAACAGATGATTTTTACATTAGGTGCTATCTCGACAATTGCCGGTAAATGAAAAAATAATTGATTCACTTTCCACCATATAGTGACAAAAAGCGCGTTGAGGAATTTACCTTTATTATTTTGATGAGTAAGGATGGTATGCAAAGGTTTGAGGAATGTCATTTATTTTTCCGAAGCAGCAATTTGCTCCTCCACTAGTAACGCGTCAATAAAAAACTTTGTAGACCAATTAAGGAATGCTAGTCTGCAGTACCCTGTTCTATGGAGAATATCTCCATAAATCGGAGAACTTCCTTTGATGGCTCCTCGGATGTTTTCATCCGCTATCAACTCAGTTGGCTGCATACCCTTCAAGAAGCGAAGCATTCTTCTAGCGGCTCTTAAAAATGTTCTGTTACCAGTTATTTTATAGAGCTCTAGCCAAACAAGAGAGAGTTGAGCGTCTCCTGTAAGACAGGTATACCGGTCAGCACTGCCCCATTTAGAATCGAATGTTCCTGGCAAAAAATTTTTGATTAAGTAATACTCGGCAAGAGGCAACGCTCCTCTAATTGCAATGTTTAGATACTTCCGATCATTTAGTAATAGACCACTCCATAAGAATCCTTCAATCGCGTAGGCAATGGTATGCGTATACGGCACGGATGGATTGGGAGCTGGTAAATGGTTCTGTTTAAACCAACCATTCTGTTGCTGTTGTTTAGCTGCCCAGTTCAAGTTTTTCACACCAGCATCTAAATACTTTTTCTTTCCGGTAATTTTCCACACCTTCAAAATGCCCCATGCTACTCGAGTATGATAGGTGTGCTTCATTGAGCCATATGTGTACTTAAGCCAACTTCCATCTTCTTCTTGGATATCGAGAAGAAAGTCAGCTGCCAAAACTGCAGAATTCAGATACTTCTTCTTTTTGGTAAGTTCATACACTTCAGTCATGCCCAGTAAGTCTTGGCCACAGTTAAATACGGTTGGAGGCGATTCTTTTGCTCTGCTCGGGACTGCAGTTCTATAGCCCCCAGATTCATGCTGCATTTCGACCAGGAAATCTGCCATCTGAATGGCACGCCTTTCAAGGTCAAGATGTTTAAATAGATTTTTGGCATCCAGAAAAGTATTAATAATATAACCAGTAGTCTCAATATAAGAAGGTTGCCAACCATTAATCAATGAATACCAAGCTGAGACACCGTTATCACCGCTCTCATCTTGAGCTCGACACAACCACTCAATTCCGGCTTCAATATGTGTCCGATCACTCTTCACGGGATGAGTCATTCCCAAAAAATCATTTAAAGATTCTTCAAATAGAAGTGATATTTGTGAGAAGTTCATATGTTTTCTTGTTTAAACAAAAATATAAAGTTCCAGTCTGTTTGATCAGCTAACGTATAACCCGCATCAATGAGATGACGAATCATTGCAAATGTCTTTTTGACTGGAGTAGGTTGATCAAATTCGACTGCCAGAATTGTTGGTCTAATTTTGCTTTTGAGCAATTGGTTGAGAACCATATACTCAGCACCTTCAATATCAATTTTCAACATATCAAGTCGTGCGTGCCCAAGTTGCTTCATAATCCACTCTAAACTTTTGCATTCTGCTACAAAGTATTCCTTCGTATTGTGTAGGTTCACGATTGAATGTGAAACATAACTTTCCAAGGGAGGAGCAAAGAATTTCTGTGTACTATTTTTTGACCAAAGTCCCCAATTATGAAACTGAATCTTCTTTGGTAACTTCTGTTTTTTTATGAACTTAACAGAACGTGGTGTTGGATCAAAAAGAAATAGGTTTGGCTTCACTTCTGAATACAAGCCCTGTTCAAAACTGATATTTTCTCCCACCCCAGCACAGTAGCAAATTGAATTCTTATTTAGCAGCTTGGTGGGTACTTTCCAGGCAGCACCCTCATCACCGTATCGCTGGAGAGCTACATGCGATCTCTTACAGCTCAGCAGCAACACTTGCATGATCAGAAAGTTAGTCCAATATACGGAGAGATATGAAATTGTTTTAAACATATTAGTCAATGTACTCTCTGGCTTTTTGTAACCAAGACATTTTTTCAACAACAAGCTCCCTGCCATTTTTTCCCATTTTTTTTCTTCGAGCTGGGTCTTTATATAACATCTCAATCTTTTTGACTAGGTCACCGACACTTCCTTGTTTATACAGAACTGCATTGTTTCTAGAAAACCGTTCCTTCACACCAATTTTGTCATTAGCTATCACCGGCAAACTGCAGCTAATTGCGTCATTCATCGCTAAAGACTCTTGCAGTGGCCAAACCGCCACATCTGCCGCTGAGTAATATTGAGGCAAAACACGCTGTGGCTTAAATCCCACTAAAAATATTGATGAGTGGTTTGATTTAATGACAGAATCATAACAAACTTTTTTGTACTCCTCAGGGCCATCTCCAACTACCAGCAAATAGATCTCAGAATGATTTTTATGCAACTTGTCGAAAGCTTTAAAAAGAAGATCCACACCTTTTGCCGGAATTATTTTTCCCGTAGTGATAATAACAAATGCTCTAGCTGGGATACCCAGTTCCTTTCTGATCTTTGCTCTTGCTTCTCTCGAAAAAGAAAATAATTCTTTATCTGTACCATGAGAAATAATGACGGCAGGTTTCTTTATTCCATATTCGTCGCGGATAATTTTTGCAGTATCTTCTTGGACAGCAATTACCTTATCAGCCTTTTTTGAGATAACACCAGAAAAAAGCAGTCTAAATAGAAAGTAGAAGATTTTTTTTGGAAGCTGTTCTCCTTGGGAAAGTTCGGATGGAAGATGACTGTCTACCAGTATTAAGCGAGCATTTTTAGGTTTGAAGAGTGATGCCTGAACAGCCGCAGGAGTTGAGGTGCCTGAGACAAGTAAAATATCTGGTTTATACTCCGCTATCGCTTCTCTTATTCCAAAGAACAAACTTCTGGCGGCAAACTCAAAGTACACCTTTTCACGCTGCACAATCAGTTTCCCACTCTTTTGTTTGCCAACTTTTTGAACACGTGGTCCCAAAACATTTCCTACAGTTTGGTCGTAGTTTGGGAAAGGAAAATATCTGTCTCCGGTTAGAATGACCACTTTGTGACCAAGCTTAATAAGATTTGAGCTTATCTCGTTCTCGCCGTAATTCATTGGCTGAAAGTAATTGCAAATATAAAGAATTCTCATGTCGTTCTACGCCCCAGCACTTTGTACACTCCCTTAAACACGTCTAGCTGGGCAGAACTGAGTGAGTTTCTTGTATCGTAAATACACTTTAATTGAGGAAACTGAGATAAATCTAATTCTTTATAGTGATCATGATCAGTAGCAATAATCCAGACTTGAGAATTCTTAAGAACCTTCTTTTCGTCCTCAATGAAGTCAGTTTTTACAAATGGATCGGTGACGAGTGTTTTAAAGTCTTTAGAGATTTTTACTTTTAGCGGTTCAGCAGGGGTCTCGCGGAAATCATCAACATTTTTCTTATAAGCGTAACCCAGAATTGCGACTGTTGGCTGAGTCAAGGAATTTTGCTTGATCAACTTTTTAACTTGCTTGGCAACATAGCTTGCCATCTCTGCGTTTTTTTTCAGTGCCGTCTCGATTAACACCGCGTGATTGCTGCTTCCCACAAAATACCATGGATCAATTGGAATGCAGTGTCCACCCACTCCAGGACCGGGTTGATGGATCTGGACGCGGGGGTGCTTATTCGCAAGACCGATTGCTTCCCAAACATTGAAGTCCAACTCTTCAGCGAGTTGAGCAAATTCATTGGCGAGGGCAATGTTCACTGCTCGGTATGTGTTCTCCATGACTTTACAGCTTGCAGCAACGGTCGTGTTTGTTAAATGAACAGGGCCCTTAACAATCTTAGAATAGAGTTCTGCAACTATCTGAGCAGACTCTGGCGTGTCTCCACCAATTATTCTGTCATTATGCACCATCTCAAATAAGGTGTTTCCTGGAATTGCTCGTTCTGGACAATGAGCAAAGTGAAAAGCTCTCTTCCACTTTTTAATTTGAGGAATTAGTTCATCAACGCAATCCCGTGGTCCAATTGTTGATTCTATGATGATCGTTTGGCCGTCCTGAAATACTGATTCAATACTTTCCAAAGCTTTTTTCACATACTTTAAATCGGCATGACCAGCAATTTGCGGAGTAGGCACCGAGACAATATAGTAGTCACTACTGGCTACAGAATCTGAGATCGTAAAGTTTTTTTTCGCTTTTACTTTTTCCCAAAGTTCAGTCAATCCTTTTTCTTCAAAAGGAAGTTTTCCTGCTTTAAGAATTTCTTTCTTTTGCGGGCTAACATCAAATCCAAAAACTGGAACTCCTTTTTCGGCAATTAACATAGCTGTTGGTAATCCAATATATCCGAGACCTAAAACTGTGACGGTCATTTTCTTTTTCATATTATCTATTCTCCAAAAACTTTTTTAGCGAGGAAACGATCTTTTTTGCAGAATTTCCTGTTCCAAGCGTGTCGGACCAACTTACTGCATTGTTCTGATAAGCACTCCAGGCTTCATCGAACTTGACCGAATCTACACCAATAATGAAATTCGCAGACAACGTTTCTGGTCTTTCTGTAGATGTTCTCATGGTAATTAACGGCTTATGTAAGATATACGCTTCTTCTTGCAGCCCACCAGAGTCGGTCATGACCAGGCTGGCGCTATCAATGATAGCCAGCATATCAATATACCCCATTGGTGCAACCGGAAGAATAAAATTTGGTAAAGTAATTTTTCTTTTATCCAGAATAGATTGGACACGTGGATGAATAGGCCAGACAAACTTCTGTTTAGCTTTTGAATGAGCGTGCTCGAGTAGTTCAATTAGTGCTGAAAAGGTTTTTGGATCATCTGTATTCTCAGCCCGATGAGCTGTAACCAGAACATATTTGTTTTTCGTTAATTTGAGTGATTTCAAAATCAAAGATTTTTTGGCTAAATCAGTATTTTGTTTCAATGCATCCACAACTGTATTGCCGGTGATCACAATTGATGCCCGGGTGATCCCTTCATGTAATAAATTCTTCTTGGCTTCTTTTGTCGGACAGAACATAAGATCGCTAATTCGGTCTGTTAAAATGCGGTTAATTTCTTCGGGCATATTGTAATCAAAACTTCTTAAACCTGCTTCAATATGGGCTACGGGAATATGCAGTTTCTTCGCGGCAAGAGCACCCGCTAAGGTGGTGTTTGTATCTCCATGAACAAGGACTATTTGTGGCTTATATTCTAAACACGCACTTTCCATTCCCACCATGATTTTCCCTGTTTGAGTGGCATGAGAGCTAGATCCAACTTTTAGATGGATATCGGGATTTGGCAAAGATAAATCTCGTAAAATAACTGCATCCATTTCTTCCGAGTAGTGCTGATTTGAGTGTATGAAGAGAAACGGCATCTTACGACGTTGCAGCTCTCTAATAACTGGAGCCATTTTTATGATTTCTGGTCGTGTCCCAACTAAAAGTGCAATCATATTATGTGTGACTAACTAATCGATAAGTATCAAGCATGCTATTTCCAATACTTTCCATTGAGTATTTTTCTTTAATTAATTTTTTTATCTTAGCTCCGGACGTTTGCCTCAGTTTTGGATTCGCAATCATCTTTTGGAGAGCTGCTGCAATTTCTTTTGGTTTTGGCGCTACAACCAACCCACCACCTGAAGTTTGCACTTCTTCGAAGTGACAACCAGTGGTGATAACGAGAGGCAACCCTGTTGAGGCTGCTTCCAAGATTCCTAACGAGAAGCCTTCTGAATATGAAGGGTAGACAAATACATCACTGGCTTTGAAAAGATCTGCCTTTCTCTCTCCAAAACACGTACCAACTAACTCAACATTTTTCACTTTAGTCTTTTGAATTAACGCTTGAAGCTCTGACAGATATCCGTCATCAGATCCACCAATCACAAAGGTGCAGTTTTTGGCTTTAATTAATGGAATGGCTTTTATTAGTAAATCTAGCCCCTTTATCCGGTGAATTCTCCCAATGAATGTAATAACGAGTTGATCTGCAGAAAGATTCCAAGATTTTCTGGCAGCGGCTTTTGTGAGCTTTGATTGAAACTCTGCTGGATTCACTCCGTGACCAGTAAAAAAGATATTTTCTTTCTTCACTCCATATTCTAGGTATGCTGCAATTTCATTTTCTGAAGTTGCGACAACTTTAGCGGCATGTTGAAGTAACAGCTTCCCACCAATGGCTAAGAAAACCTTCTTGAATAAACTTCTTTGGGCAATTCTGGCAGACTCCAAACAACCATGCACACTGAGCAAGTATGGCTTATGAAAAAGTGTTGCCAAAAATCCCAACCATAAATTGTGAGGTGTGTAAAAATCATGCAAATGAATTACATCAGTCTTCGGAACCTCCCATAATGCTTGAATGAAAAGCATGGGACAGCAAAAAATATTATATGTGTAAGTAAAGGAGTTAAAGATATTTCTGAAGTAGAAGACTCTCAGAGTATCAGTTTTCGGTATTCTTAATTCCTGGGGCATTCTTGCATGTTCATCGTATGCGTCCGACGTAAAAACAGTTACATGGTGACCCTGAGAAACATAGTACTCACAGGTATCATAAACGAGTTTTGCCGGTCCACCATACGCCCATGCTGGATAAAAATATGGTACTGCCTGTAAAATTTTCATACGTTCTTTAAGACATCCTCAATACTTTGAAAAACCATTTTCAGTGTTTTTTGTGTTTTTTCAGAATTAAGGCAAGCATGTTGTAATCGCAAATTTGCTCGTTCCTCCCCTAATATTTCAGAGAGTTTAGTCGGGACAACACTTTCCTTACTATAGCCCAGAGCAATCGCAATTTTTTGTGCAAATTCAAAAGGTGTAACGGCTGCTAAAGGTGCCACGTGGTAAGTTCCAGTTACTCGAGATCGCACACAATAGTCTAATACGGATGAAATATCGGAAAGGTATGTTGGAGTCATAAAGTGGTCGTCAGCCATATGCACTACACCCTTTGTCTCTATTCCGTGAATGATTTTTTGCCAGAGCGTATTTTTTGCGAGAGGATGATAGGCAATAACTGCACGAATGATTGTCCAATCTGCTCCCGACATCCTGATTAGGTTTTCTGCAGCAACTTTTGTCTCTCCATACCAGTTTTTAGGGTTTGATTGTTCATCTTCTAAATAACTTTTTTTTGCTCCGTTAAAGACGCATTCCGTAGACAGATATATTAGATGA
>CAZNOF010000016.1:0-24350 GCA_964574595.1 uncultured Pseudomonadales bacterium
CCAACATCGCTCATTATGCTGATTTCATCAGCGCCGGTGGTTGGAAAAACGTCCGTGAACTAGGCAAAATGCGCCAAGAAGGTAAAGAATACATCATGCAAGAAGGTGATGTGGTTGAGTTCATGATTGGGAGTTAAAAAACTGGCCTCCCGACCAGTTTATCTATTTTTCGAATAAACCGGCCGAGAGGCGATCTTATTGGATGCTCATCTTGTTTACCAGATAGAATCCGCAGCAGAACCCTAGGATCATTCCACCAACTAGGCCTAACAAACCACCATTGGTTCGGCTATCTTGACCGAATGGCGAGTTGTAATCTGTTCGGCTTAAGTTGACTACAATTGAACTGGGCGCCCACATTTCAAACTGAATGCCCTGATTGAGCGACCAATAATCGGGGCTGACAACGTGGTAAGTGCCTGGTGGCAACGTACCATCAAACACGAAGTACATCTGCTTATTCAGATCTGGGTTGCGAGCCGCCAGCGGCGGCTTCACCGTTTGTGGGGTAACTGTGGTTGGACCCAAGAGCGAGAAGTCGTTTCGGCTGGATATCTCAACTCTGACTGACTCGCCGGAGAGTTCCAGTATGTTGCGAGACTCAACTTCAAAGGTCAAGTACTCGTTCCCAGTGTGGGCGAGAGGCTGATTCATTTGCCACAGAGAAAGCAGACTCCCGAGAAGTGCACAGATGGCCGCCATAATTACTACCGAGCCCATGATCGTGAGAAATTCCTTCCAAAACTTCTTGCGAGGATATCCGATCTCTTCTTGATCTGATTCGTCGACACGTAAGGTGGTCATGATCACTTGTCCTTTTGGTTACTCGATTTCAACTTGGTATGCTTGGATATTTCGATAACTGATGATGGTTCCTAAAAATCCACCGAAGAAGGCGCCGAGTATTCCGCCAAATACAGTTGATATGTCGGAACTTTCCTTGCCAAAAGAAGCATCATAGCTGCTGCGAAAACCATGTGCTGAGATGTTCCCAGATCCGGTCAAGACAAACTTGATGCCTTCGCCCGCTGTTTTATAATCACTGCTGATTACATGGTAAAGGCCGGGCGGAAGGTCTGTTCGGAGAACATAAATCTCATTTTTGCCGGCCATCCGTTCTGAAATCATCTCTGGAAGATATTGGATTTCGGGAGCGTAGATCTGTCCATTCCCTTCCAACGTAAAATGATTCCAGCTAGAGGCTTCTAGTTTCAAATCAGAGCCTAGGAAAGTGAATAAGTCATGAGATCCAACTGAAAAATCAAGCGTATTTTCTGAGTGCAAGTACGCTTCTCGATTAATGCTCCACATGCCAAAGATGTTCCCCAGCCAAATGCCGAGTCCCATCCCTACAAGAATGAGGAACCACATGATGACTGCGCGCTCAATTGGTTTAAATAACCTGTGAGGCGGTAGTCCCGGTTTAATTGCTGTTAACGAGCTGGTATTCATCTGCAGATATCCTTTCTGACTAGGAATGCTGAACAAGACGAGAATAAGTCAGCGTCACTGGCGTTAAATTGCTAGCGATTCGACTTTATAGAGGAGATTATAAGCTATGAGATCAAGGAGGGGAAAAAAGGGCAAAAAAAAGGCACTGGTGTTTAAACCAGCGCCTTTACTTCACTTCTAAGGCTCAGCCCTAGGGGTGAAATTGAAGATATTTAGTTGTTGAGACGGCCCTTTATTTAGGAGGGCTTGGCGGTGACAACGAGGGTCGGAAACGCTCCAGTGTCATTGCCATTCATCATATTTTGTTGCGTCTGCGCGGAAGTCAGATCACGGGTCATGTATTCCAGCGCGGCCATCCGGGTCAGGCGGCATTCGCCACGTCCACCATTTGCGGCAGCGTTCCAAGTGGATTCATACAGACCTTGGAGTGAGTCCAAGTGGCCTGTGAACTTGCGCTGAACGCTCTTAGGCAGGGTGGTGACGAAGCTGTCAGAGTTGTACAAATCGCACAAACCCTTATCCTGAGTGCTGACGAACAAGGCGGTGGTTGGCAGCCAAGTCCAGTCCGAGACACCGATGTCGTGCTTCTTGAGTTCATCGTAGACCTTATTGGTGTCCAAGTAGGTGTCCATCAGGTCATTCATGAAGTCAACTTCTGGAGAGGAGCTGACAAAGTTGATGTAGTCAGTTGCCGCATCAAACATGCTGTTGTAGGCATTGCGTGATTCAGTGCGATTTGCCACCACGTAGTCGGCAACTTGCTGATTCAGTTTAACGCATTCTGCTACAGCCGCGCCGCCGCTGATGTCATTTCCACTCAAATTGAGCGAGCTGGCAATTGCGGTTTGGTTGTTCGTGCTGACAGCAGCAGCGCTGATTTGAGCTTCAGCATCTGCAACATTTTTGTAGCAAGCCTGATTGTTCATCACCAGATCGCTTACGCCAAGACGGAGTTTACTGTCCGCGGTGACATACAAGCGCCACAGATCAACAATGTGCTTTTCCTTCAAATGGCCATCTGACCAGTACTTGCCAGCTTTTGCTAGCAGGCCAGCCACATCAACGCCAGAGACACCGGGAGGTGCGCCAGCCATTGGGGTGCCACCGCAGCCGGTGAGCACTAAGGCGATCAACATCACGAGGGCGAAAATTCCGAAACGACGATTCTGCTTGTTCATTTTGAGACTCTCCACAAATTAGATAAACTAGCGAAAGGAACTGCTGCTCTGGTTTTCGGCATATAGCACGATACCAGCGAGGATGACAGAAATAATCAAGACGGCCCAGCCAATCCAGACCGGGATTCGGTTTGCAACTTCGTCCATTGCATGGTTATAAATCAGATCAGCCCCATCTTTGTGGATGGGTATGTTCGATTCACGCCACTGTTCGTTGCACATCTTGTAGCGAATGAACCCTTTATGCTCCGCCGGAGCAGTGGAACATGCTGGATCAGATGGATCGGGAGGTGTCCAACCGGGGGTGACTGCGTATAAAACGCTGATCGTTGATCCCGCGGTGGTCATGTCCGAGTAGCTGTAACTGAGTGTACCGGCCGTTGAAGGCTGGTAGTTGCCGCTAAAGGTACCGATCAAGTTCTGGGTATCGAGGGGCAGGGAAGTCCCAGCGGGGACTGACAGACGCAGGTCTTGCTCGACCAAGGTATTGCCAAATGGCATACCGGTTTCCATGTCTTTGCCCACGATCTGTGAACAATCATCAGAGACTGCTGCAGCCAAAATTACTTGATTCTTTGGCAACGAGAAGTTGCCCCAAACTGACGAATCATTCATGTATGCCTTGAGGGCTACTGTCGCGTCACGTAGTCCGCCGAGCGCTTGGACGATTGAGTTCTTCACCAAGAACCAGCGGGCGCTGGCTTGTTTGTTGATCCCAAAGTGTCCTTGAAACTCGAGAGCGCGGCCATTGAGTGAACCCAGCGACTCTGGATTCAAATCGCAACCAATCGCCGACACCGGCACGAAATCCATGGGAACTCCGTCGCCGTCCTTGCTTTGCAGCAAGGTGTGCATCGTCGCTGGTCGACCAAATGCATCGGTGTAGTTAATGGTTGCGCCGTTTGGACCGGGGAGTGTGGCCAGCTTTTGAAGCTGTTTATATTCGCCGTTATACACAGCGAATTGAGCGGATTCACTGGCGAGACCCCAGTTGTAGTATTGACCAACGAAGGTCGCTACCACCACGGGTCCACCAGACGTGCCAGCTTTCTGAACTCGCGTCCAAAATTCTGGTACATTTTCATTCCAGCCCCAATCCCAGCCTACGCCACGCCCATTATAGGTGTGGTTTTTCGCATCAGCCGGTGCGCGCCAACCAGTCAAGTAAACCTTGGGCTTTCCGCCAGCATTTTCCATCTGGTATACCCCCGGGTGGAGGTACTTCATTTGGGTATCGGGAACAACCCAGCGCCGTTCGATGTGATCGAAATAGGGCGTGTATTGGTCGTTCCAATGTTTGGTGCGGGTGGTGGTGCAGTGTTTATCGCCGTCGGAGTCGGTCGTGCAGGTTTCGTCATATGTGTAGTGAACGTTGATTTCTTCGTGGGTGTAAAGCCCAGTCAGATTTTGGCAATCATCATGACGGTCGACTGTTTGCGTGCAAGTAATGGTATCCGTGCCGTATTGAATGATCGCAGCATGGATATATTGCAATTGTGTAGCCTGCGCTGTTCGCGCCTGGTCTACACCCGTTGTGATGGCGACACCTGCCAGTTCGTGGCCAGTGGCGTCCATCTTGGCGTTAACATCCCCCTTAATGGAGGAGAATGTCACGAAAGCGATCACGAAAGCCAAAATCAATTGACTTCCGAGCTTGTGCACCATGAAATAGCGCAGCGCTGCAAATGCCAGAAAGAACACCCCAAAAGCCACAAGTGTGGCGAGTTGAAACGTTCGATCGTGCACCGCAGATGACACTGCCGCTAAAATGGTGTCGTAAACCTGCTGTACCGTGAAACTTGCCTGATTTGGCACTTTCTCATCCCTCATTTCTACTAGCGTAAATAACTAGGTGTAGATAAGACTGCTTTCTTAGTCACAAAGAGCATATCCTTGCGGCTAATTTGGGCAGTCCTATACTTGAGAAAAATGATGTAAATATCTTCAATTGTTAATGTGCTACTTAGCGAGAAAAAAGACCGCCCGTAAAAAGGCAGCCTTTCTCAGAAAAGAGTTTGAATATTATATCATATGATAGATTGAAGTAGAGCGATTTTTATACTTTTGATATGTGTAATAGATGTGTCGAATCACGGAAATGCCGACTCATATCTATTTTGTAACGCTTAGTGTCACATCAATTCGCTATATTCACCTTAATTGAAGAGAGCAGAGACAGTAAATTCAGTGTAATCCATACTGCAAAACCTGAAATTTATGCTATAATTCCTGCAGTTTGTCCTTCTTACCCACTCGGGGAGAATCCAATTATCTTGGACAGACTGAAAGGAAAACATGGATAAAGTTCAACTAAGAACTTACGAATTAACTTATCTCTTGCCTGGTTCCATGACCGATGCAGAAGTTGCGGGAGTGCGAACTGAGGTAGAAACTCTCCTCAAAAAATACAAAGCTGACGTGGTCAGAAATGAAGACTGGGGTCGCAAACCTTTAGCTTACGTGATTACTCACAATGGCAAAAAGAACAACGATGCTATGTACATTCACTTGGCTTTCCACGCCAATAGTAACATTGCTCAAGCTTTAGAGCGCGATGTTTACTTATTGAGTAAAGTAATGCGTCACTTATTATTAGTGGCCGAGGATGAAGTTGAAAGTCCAGAAAAAACTGTTTAATTATTAGGAGGCACTATGTCCGTACGTTCATTGAACAAAGTCATGTTGATTGGAAACTTAACAAAGGATCCAGTTGTACGTTACACACCAACCAGTACGGCCGTATGTAGCTTCAGTTTAGCCACCAACAGAAGTTGGACCCCAAGTGAGGGTGGTGAAAAACAGGAACAAGTTGAGTATCACAATATCGTTGCCTGGTCTAAATTAGCCGAACTTTGTGGACAATTACTTCACAAAGGCGACAAGGTCTACGTTGAAGGTCGATTACAGACCCGAGACTGGAAAACCAATGAAGGCCAAGATAGACGCACAACGGAGATCGTGATCGATAACATGATGATCCTGACTTCCCGAACCGGAGCTCCAGCCCCTTACCAAGGTGCCGCAACTCCAGCTCCAGCCAAAGCCGCCGCCAAAAAAGCCGCAGCTCCAGCTGAAGAAGAAGTTGTTGAAGATGTGACCGAGTCTGAAGATGTCGAAGAAGTCGACATCCCATTTTAATAAAAAATAATACCGCCTAGGCGGAATACTAGAGGAATATATGATGGAAATTAAAGTTCGAAAAATGAAAAATAAAGATTTGGTCTTTTCATACAAAGATCCAAAAGCTTTGAGACGATACATGACAGAGCAGGGGTACATTTTACCTCGAGCTAAAACTGGTTTATCCCAGAAGCAACAGAAGCACTTAACTTTACAGGTCAAGTATGCTCGTCACTTAGCTCTCTTGCCATTCACACAAACCGTCTAAATGCTCCAGTAGATTTTTGCAGTTCTTGAATTTAGAATAGAGAACCTATGCAGAAATTTGCCCAGAGTAGTGTTTTAAAAAATATCATTTTTGGTGTGTTACTTGTCACGCTCGGTGGGGCAATTGGTTACCGAGTAAGAGAAAGAGGTACGGTTAGTACGCTTTTAGCTCAACCTTCACAGCTCATTAAAATGACTGGGACGGAACAACCAACTCAATACCAAAATGTGAACTTTCAGAAATTCTGGGAAGTCTGGCAGATTCTCGAGCAAAACTACGTCGATCCATCCAAGATTCAACCTGATCAAATGGTTTACGGTGCCATTAAAGGCATGACCGCATCATTAGGCGATCCATACACTCTTTATTTACCACCAACTGATCAAAAACGCAGTGCTGAAGACCTCCAAGGTTCTTTCTACGGAGTGGGCATTGAGTTGGGATACATTGACAACACTTTAGCCGTTCAATCTCCATTACCAGATTCTCCAGCTGCCAAAGCAGGGATTCAAGCAAAGGATCTGATTCTACACGTTAAAGACGACAAAATTGACAAAGATACGACTGGCTGGTCATTAGGTGAAGCTGTCGATAAAATTCGTGGTGATAAGGGTTCTAAAGTTACCTTGACCATGTTCCGTAAAGACTACAACAACAATCAATCTTTCCCAGTCACTTTGGAAAGAGGCGAAATTGTTGTTCCATCTGCCAAAATTGCTTATGAATCAAAGAACGGCAAAAAAGTCGCTCATATTACCTTGACTCGCTTTGGTGAGAGAACAAATTCCGAAATGGATGGAATTATCAAAGATATTAACTCTCAATCTCCAAAAGTTGATGGCATTATCTTAGATATGCGAAATAATCCAGGGGGCTACTTGGACGGAGCAATCACCGTTTCTAGTGAGTTCATTAAATCTGGTACGATTGTGACCCAAAAAGGAAAAGTTACTTCAAAAGATTACCAATCTGTTGGTACTGCTCGATTAGCTAACTACCCAGTCGTGGTCGTCGTCAATGGTGGCAGTGCTTCAGCCGCAGAAATCACCGCCGGAGCCTTACGAGATGACAAGGGTGCCGAACTGATTGGTGAAAAGACATTTGGGAAAGGTTCAGTCCAGGATGCTATGCAATTATCTGATGGATCTGGTTTGCACGTTACGATTGCCAAATGGTTGTTACCAAAAGGCGATTGGATTACCGGCACCGGAATTCCAGTTAACGTGGAAGTCAAAGATGATCCAGCAACTCCAGCCGACGAGGTCATTTCCAAAGCGGTGGATGAGGTCCTGAAGAAGTAATTTCAGCTTTTTTTAAGAATCAGTCAGTAATATTCAATGCAGAGAAAGGTTGAATATGTCAAACTCTCTTAAATCATTTCTAATAGGTCTTTCGTTATCATTGATCGTGATTGTCTCCTTCTTCGTTGGGGCAATTTCAGATCGTGTTTTTGGGGTGAAGCCAATTGATTTCTTCCTTAAGAAAAACAGTATTTCTCAACTCGCAGATCAGGCAAAGAACTCAACTCAGGCTGTGGCAACTCCGCTGAGAACTGAGGAAAAGTCTGTGGTAGATGTAGCGGATCAGGCTTCAACTTCCGTGGTCACAATTTCCATCAAACAACAACCGAGAGTTCGAGCAAATATGCCCAGCTTTTTTGGGTTTGAAGGCTTTGGATTTTCTCAGCCCCAAGTTCAGCCACCGCAAAATACCCAGCCGACGCAACATGATATTGGTACGGGCTTTGTAGTGGACAAAGGTTTGGTGGTAACGAGTAAACACGTAGTCAGTGATGGTACAGAATATTTTGTTTATGATCGAAACGATAAAGAGCATAAAGTGACCAATATTTACCGAGATCCCACTAATGACTTGGCTATTCTCAAAGTAGATGATCTGCAAGCTCCAGCCTTGAAGCTTGGAGATTCGGAGACATTGAAAGTGGGTCAATCAGTGATCGCGATCGGAACCGCACTCGGTGAGTTTAGACATACCGTGACCACGGGCGTGGTTTCCGGACTTGGTCGGGGAATCGAGGCAGGGGACTCGTTTGGCTCTTCAGTTGAGTCATTAGAAAACGTGATTCAGACTGATGCAGCCATTAATCCAGGTAACTCGGGTGGGCCACTTCTAGATAGTGCAGGTCAAGTGATTGGTATTAATACTGCTGTTTCACAACAAGGACAAAATATTGGGTTTGCGATTCCAATTAACGTGATTAAAACCTCTTTGGCCAACTTTGACCAAACCGGCAAATTTGATCGACCGTTCTTGGGAATTCGTTTCCAACCGATTTCTCAACAGACCGCCATTTATAACAACTTGCCACAAGGTGATTACTTGATTGAAGTCATTCCAAACTCGTCGGCGGCAGATGCCGGATTGCAACAGGGTGACATCATCACCGATTTTGACGGCAAAAGTTTGAAAGATAATGACATTACCAAACTAATAGGCAGCAAGAAAATTGGTGACAAGGTCAAGATAAAATATTGGAGAAAAGATCAGCAAAAAGAAATTGAAATGCAGCTTAAAGCAGAACCGGCTGCGTCACCCACGCCATAGGTAAGCCATAAGTGTAGCTGACGTTTATTCATTTTCGGCAGGGGAGAGATCTGGCTCAGTTGCTTCAGTGGTAGGCTCATTTAAATGCTCGCGAACTTCCAGGAGCATCTTCAAAATGTCGCCTTCCATGATTGATTCCAAGTTATACCAGGAGACGTTAATCCGATGATCGGTGACGCGATTTTGGGGATAGTTGAAAGTGCGGATTTTTTCAGAGCGTTGGGCTCGGCCAATGGCGCTACGAGCGTTTCCAAGCACTTTCATTCGTTCTTCTTCTTGAATTTCCCATAACTGACCACGCAGCATCGTTAAAGCCATTTCTCGGTTCTGAGCTTGGCTGCGTTCTTGACGAGCACTGATGGCAATTCCAGTTGGAATATGGATCAGTCGAACAGCCGTGTTGACCTTGTTGACGTTTTGACCGCCAGCACCACCTGCACGCATAAACGACCATTCAAGATCTGCATCTTTAATTTCCACCGCATTCTTTTTGACTTCAGGAATAACCGCAATGGAAGCAGTTGAGGTGTGAATACGACCGGCAGCTTCAGTACTTGGTACGCGCTGAACGCGGTGAACTCCGGATTCATATTTGAGTAAATCATAGGCAGTGAGTTCAGTTCCATCTGGTAGTTGAATTCGACCTCGAACTTTGACCACTAGATCATCAATCATTTCCATTTTGATCGTAGTTGTTTCAAAAAATCTGGAATACATACGGAGTAAATCGTTTGCCCAGATTTTGGCCTCATCACCACCAGCACCTTGGCGAATTTCCATCACGCAGTTGCTAATGGATTCAGCCGTTTGCTCTCCACTATCGTCACCACCCTCCATACTTGCTGCGGCATCTTCCAGCATATTCTTCTCAGCTTCGAGTTGTTCCAGGTCTAATTTGGCGAGTTCAGCCATCTCTGGATCTTGGAGAAGGGCCTGACTTTCAGCAATTTTGCGGGCAAGTTCATCGAGTTGGTATTGATATGGGTTGAATGACATAGGTGAGTTCGGTAAAGTTCCAAAAAACCAGTATGACGGATCCATCATACTGGTTTTATTTCGAATTCGATAGCTAGGCTTGTTTTGCTGATTCAGCCTTGTTTTTAGCGATGTTCTTTAATTTATTTTGCTCATTTTGCAAAATTTGTTTGTAACTTAAAGGTTCATCGGAAGTTGATTTAGCAACTTCTTCTTTAATCTCAATTTCTTCTGGAGTTTCTTGTGCTTTAGCTTTTTTCTTAGCAGCAATAGCGGCTTGTTTGGCAGAAGCAGTAGACATCTTTTGCATAAATTTATCGACACGACCTTGTCGGTCAACAAACTTCATTTCACCAGTAAAGAATGGGTGACAGGCACTGCAGATATCGACAGTAATGGTGTCTTGCTGAGAACCAGTTGTGAAGACATTGCCACATGCACAAGTAACCACAGCTTCATGATTCCATTTTGGGTGCAAATTTTGTTTCATAGACATTTTTTGAAAAGTGATTCCAGGTTCGGAATGGGGAACTGCTTAAAAACAATTCAGCTGGGGCTCTTCAAATCCTTGAATCTCGCTTGATACGAGACATATTTTATTGAGGTGAAATTATACCACAGATCTGGCTGGCAAGCAAAGCTAGCAGTTGGCTTTCATTTTTAAGGCATTCTTGGCTTTGACGTGTTTCAAGACTTTCTTGGGTTTGACCTTCACCAGGCGGCGGACTCGGACTTCAGCAATAACTACGCCCACTAAAATGACGACTAAACCAAGTATATGCAGTGGATTGACTCCTTCATGCAGCACAAAAATGGAAACGGGCAAGAAGACGAGTGGGCTCAAATAGGAGAAGAGACTTGCTTCAGATGCTTCGATACATTCTTGACCTTTTAAGTAGGCGGTTGAAGCCAACATAGTCACAAAAATTGACATATAACCAACTGCCAACCAGACCGATTGGTGCGTCCAGTCTCCAGCAATGACTTGCATGAACTGACTCTGCTTTGTGCCAAGTTCCCAAAAAGCTAAACCAGCAAAACAAATCATGGCCAGCCAACTAGCAATGCCGGTGACGAGTAATTTGGGAATTTCTTTATAGTATTTTTTCGCCAAAATCAAACCAAGCGCTCCGGTGATATTTTGCAACATGATCAAGGCATTTCCAGTGAATGACATGAAAGAAAATGACGATTTACCAGTTAAAATTGGCAAAACAATGATCATCAGTGTGCCGGTAAATGCCAGGAGCAATCCAAACCACTCGTGCCGCTCTTCTTTTTCTCGCAAATAAATGACGCCCGCCAAGATAGTAAAAATTGGAGAGGCGGTGGCAATCAGGTTGGCCTCAAGGGAAGTTGTTCTGGCGAGTCCAAGATACAGCACTCCCAGCGTAAACGTACTGCCAAGCAGCTCAATTAAAATAATCATGCCAAATTTTTTGAGTGACAGTTTGTGCGCGGTGAAAAAATGCCACAATATTGGAATATTAATGATGGCGGCTAAAGTGAATCGATAGAACAAAAAGCGGAAGGGAGTAGTCACATCAAAAGCCGGCTTCACCAGAGGTAAAGCCACCGCATTTAAAATCACGTTAATCAACAGCAAACCATAAGCTTGCCAGCGGCTGACATGTTTAATTTTGAGTCGGTTGGGCACGGTATTAAGGGTACCATTTTTCGGATTAAAGAAGAAGAATGGTATAATTTTTCAAATCAGAAAGCGAGGTCAACTATTCAGTAAAAATCGAGAGCGTGTGGCCCTTTTTATCAAAGGGATACGAGGAAGAGAGTGTTTGAATTTGGCAATGGCCACAAACAATCGGACCTCTCCGAACGACATCGGAGAGAGCATCTGCGGGACTCTCTGGGGATTGTGCATCTCCTTACAGAACAGACAAACCTTTTCAGCAATGAAAAGTCCAAAACTGAGCTGACACCACCAGGTTATCTTCAACCTGTTTTTTCCTATTTATTTTGTAAAACATTTTCAGAAAGTGAGAATTTATGTGTGGTATTTTTTCAGTGGTTCAATCAAACAAACATTCAGAGCAACCAGCCGGCGAGAAAGTCCTCGCAGGGTTAAAACGATTAGAGTATCGCGGCTATGATTCCTGGGGAGTGGCTGTTTTAAGTAACCAGGCAATTGAGTTTGAGAAGCATATTGGCAAAATTGGTGAGGTGAGTCATCTTGATTTGCCGGCGGCTAGCGTGGCAATTGGTCATACCCGCTGGGCAACTCATGGTGGTGTGACCCAACTGAACGCTCATCCACATATGGCGAGTGATGGAAGCTTTGCTTTGGCTCAAAACGGCATTGTCCAGAATTTTAGTGAGCTAAAAAATGACCTACTCAAAAAAGGCTACGACTTTATTTCTGAAACAGACACAGAAGTGATTGTCCATCTCATTGAAGAAAAAAAGAAAACCGCCCTAGAGATGAAAACGGCAGTTATGCAAGCTTTTTCTGAGCTTGAGGGGAGAAATACGATTATTGTTTTAACTGAGAGTGGAGAAGTGCTGGCGGTGCGAAACGGTTCCCCTTTGGTACTCGGTCAAAATGTGTTGGCAGAAGAAATTTTCCTGTCATCTGACACGCTGTCATTTGCTGACCAGGTTCAGGAAATTTGCCAAATTGAAAACGGCCAGTTGGTAGATATTAAAGAGGGGAGAGCCTCACTTTTTAATGTCAAAACAGGAGCAATTGTGGAGTTACAAATGCGTCCAATCGACGTGGCTCAAGAAGTAGTCACAAAGAATGGCTACGACACATTCATGCTGAAAGAAATCCATGAGAATCCAGAGGTCGTGAAACGGGTTGCTGCTCAAGATAAATTACAGCTAGAGGAAGCGGCTCAATTAATTAAACAGGCCCCACATGTCTACACAATTGGGTCTGGCACAGCCGGAATTGCCGCCGCCCAAATTGCCTTCTACTTGAGACAGTATGCCAATATTTTAGTCACCAGTTTGGTTGGTGCTGATGCTGTGGAATACGTGTCACTCTTTCAGGAAAATGATGTGTTGATCGCGCCTTCACAAAGTGGCGAAACTGCTGATGTGCTAGAAATTCTGGAACTCGCCCAGGAGAAAGGTGTCAAAATTATTAGTTATGTAAACATGCCTGGTAGCAGTATGACACGATTGGCAGATTACTCATTTTTAGCAGGTGCTGGGCCAGAAATTTGTGTCATGTCCACCAAAATTTTTGTGGCCCAATTGGCTTGGGGATATCTGCTGGCGAAAACCATGGCGGGCACATTTAATGAAGGGAAGTCTGCTTTGGAAAAACTCGCGGACTGCATGTCAGAACACTTAATTTCTCCGCAAACAGAAATCGACATTCAAAAATGGGTAGAGCAGTTAGAAGCAAAAGAAGATATCTTCTTGCTGGCGAAAGCGCAGAACTTTCAAGTTATCAGAGAGGGAATGGTCAAGTTGATTGAAGGCACCTACAAACATGCTCACGCCATACCGGCCGGCGACCTGAAGCACTACGCCATTACCTTAATGGAGCAAGGAGTTCCGGTACTCGTTGTTTTCTCTCAAGATGAAGTGTTGTCTGATGTGATCAACGCGGCGCAACAAGTTAAAGCCAGAGGCGCTTCTACTTTTGGGATTGGACCGGCGCAAAATCGAACGGTATTTGATGCGTTTTTAGAAGTTCCCGAATCTGGTGAAACCAGTGCCATCATGAATGTGGTGCCACTCCAATTACTGGCCTATTACTTGACCGTCAAATTGGAGCACGATCCAGATCATCCAAGAAACATTGCTAAGAGCGTGACAGTGAAGTAACTGCTTCCTCAATTGTCACGAGCGATTGTTCACCTGTCGCCATGTTTTTGAGCATGACTTTGTTTTCGGCGGCTTCTGTTTCACCAACGATAGCCACAAAAGGAATTTTCTTTTGGTCGGCGAGCTTGAACTGTTTACCGAGTTTGTCTGTGCCGGCATAGACTTCAGTGGCAATCCCAGCAGCGCGGAACGCGGCGGCGGCGGCAAAGCTTTTGAATTTGAGTGAGTTGTCTTCAGTTTCAAAAACAGTCATTAAGACTTTGGTGCCAGTTTCTGCGAGGGGGATGAGTCCTAATGAGTCGGCCGCTTCTACGGTTCGGTCAAAGCCAAATGCAAAGCCGGTGGCTGGCATTTCTAAGCCAGACAGGTCTTTGATCAAATTATCATATCGACCACCACCACCGATAGAACCCACCGTATATTCGGGTACGGAGGCTTCAAAAATTAAACCCGTATAGTAGTCCAAACCACGGGCAATTTTCGGGTTGAAGCTCAGTGCAGCTCTTGGTACTCCAAGTGCTAGAGCAGTGTTTACAATTTCTTGTAAATTTTCTGATGCTTCCGCGCGATCAATAGTGATGACTGCGGCCTCTGCTTGCTCCATACTCAAGCCTTTGCCCATTAACTCCGCTACAACCTCAGCAGGAGTCATTTTGTCCAGTTTGTCGATCGATTGAATGAGCGAGAAGACGTTCACTTCGGGTGTAGTAAAAGGCGAAAGAGTACTGATCAATGTTTGTCTGTCGTTGATTTGGAGGACGATTGACTCAAAGCCAATTTCCTTAAAAGTGAAGTAAACGACGGCTAATAATTCGGCATCAGCGATGGCAGAAGTGGTGCCGTAAATATCTAAGTCACATTGTTTGAATTCGCGATAGCGACCTTTTTGTGGTTTATCTGCTCGGAAGACATCCTGAATTTGGTAGCGACGAAAGAACTTTGGCAACTCATTTTGGTATTGAGAAAGCACTCGGGCGGTAGGGACCGTTTGGTCATATCGCAAGCCAACTTGGCGGTCACCACGATCGGCAAACGTGTAGAGCAATTTATCTGCTTCAGCGCCATATTTGCCAAGCAAGAGAGAAGCATACTCCAAGGTTGGTGTCTCGAGCGGGGAAAAACCAAATCGTTCAAAGACGGTTTTCATTTTTGCTTCAATAAAATCGCGTTTGCGTTTTTCGGTCGGCAAAAAATCCCGGAAACCCTTTAAGGTTTGGGGTGGTTGAGTAGATGGTGTTTGATTTAAAGACATAGATCCTTTCCTAGGATTGTAACATTGTATTTTAAATAATTAATTTTGATGGATTTTTGACCATCATCATTTCTAGTTCTGAGATTGTTATCCCGTTTGCGAGCAGGAGTTGTGAAAACAAATAGAGCGCCTCACTAGGAGGAGGACTAAATGTCTGGCCAACATCAGAGCTCATAATGCAGTTTGTTGCGCCAACGCCCCTAATTTGCTCAGCTATTTTCTCTATGGGAATCTTATCAATTGTGTACATAGAGTAACAGTGTTCCATTTTAGCGCCCAGGGCAGCAAGCTTCTTTTGTTCCTCAATTGGAAACCTTATTCGATCGTAGATTGGGTGAGTCACAATTAATTTTGTGATGCCCAACCGAACAGCTTGTTGTATGACTCTCACGGATTCTTTCCAACTGATGTGACCTGTCGCCAAGATTGCATCGCACCTCTTTATCATTTTAAGTACCTCAGCAATTTGGCGATCAATTTTGACAGGTCTAAGCAACTTTGATTTTCTGTTCACAAAGTTTGGTGTTTGCACCCACTCTGGTGGAATTTCAAACTCACTTTCTTGCAAAAATTCTGTGGCACTAATCGTAGGAAG
Organism: uncultured Pseudomonadales bacterium; assembly: GCA_964574595.1. GTDB lineage: Bacteria > Patescibacteriota > Microgenomatia > UBA1400 > PJMF01 > CAZNOF01. The sequence goes on from CAZNOF010000016.1 coordinate 15,201, forward strand.
CCAGACGATTGTTGAGTTTTCAGACAGGAGTGAGTTCGCGTAAACTGCATTTGAGTTTAAACCACCTTGAAAGGAATTAAGAACGATTCCACCTATTAACCGTAACTTTTTCCGGTCACTTCGAGCGACTTCTGCGATGAAAGGTTGGGTTGGGTAGAAGTGATTTTTTAAAGCCATTCCGCCAATTTTCCCAGTCTCAGCTGATACAAGTTGAGAAACTGAAGTAAATTTACGTGGAATGATCTCGGGACCAATGTGTACGTGCAGGTCAATCGCGCTTTGAATGATTTTTCTGATTTGTTGACTATTTGACATAATTCTCCCTTGGTTTGTTCCAGGCAGCCCTGGTCATATTTTTGACATAAAATCGAGGTAGATCTCTCTCATACGGCTCATCATTTCGCTGCCTATTTGGTGCAGTTGCCAGCTTAATAATATTCCGTATTTCTACCTCTCCAATTCTGAAACCTTCTGTTAGTAGCTGTGCTTCAGTCAGTCTTTCTGTTTTGTAAAGAATCGCTAGTTGCTCTGCCGTGTCATTATTGATGCTTTGCCCAAGCTTGTTCTGAATTATTTTGGCATTTTCCACATTTTCCTGACTCACAATTACTTGGCCGGTGATTTGTCTTTTAAGCTGATCATAACGATCACCATTTGAATTAATGACTTGTGACCAAGAAAGAACGGCAGCCTGTTCTAGAAATCTCTGCTGAAGAGAAGAGAAGTACTGGTTCACGTCACCTCGATCCATGCCATTTATTTCGGTTCCGTATGTGTCAGCAAAAAGCAAGATTGGCTGAATTGGCAAGATATCGTTCAGAGAGTTCAAAGTATCTTCAATTTCGTCACTCATCTTTGCCTCTGGAGTAGGGAAATCAAACAAGTTTTCATCAGTACTTTGTCCCTCATACGGTGGTCCCCAGATAAAAAGTATTGGCACGGCTTGGTTTCTTTTGAGAGAGTCAACGACGCGGACAAAAAGTTCGTTCTCGCAAGCAATGCCGTTTTTTTCACACATTTCTTTTAATTTTTCAACAAATACTGTGGCGAGTAGTTCCTCAGGTGTTTGCTGTAACTCCAGGCGTCTTTGGAATTCTTGTTCTTCTAGTTTTTTGTAATTTCTCTTTTCTTTTTTGCCGCGAATTCGCTCAATGGCTTCCTGTCTTTCAATGATTTTGACTTGCTCCTGTTTGGTTTGCCAAAGTTGGTAGGGAGTAAGTGAAACACGGCTCATTCGTCGAGCCTCTGTTCTGGCAGTTGAGCCAGATGCCCACTCAGGAGAAATTCTTCTGCGTTCTTTAACAGTGCTGTTGCGACGCCAAATAGTGCCACGACTGGTTTTAGGATTTCTGGTTTTTTTATCAACGGTCCTAGCCAGGCGTTTCATTAATCCAGCTTTTGCTTTATCTTCCAGCTCTGTTAACTGTGCAACGAACTGTTCAGGGCCAATTTGCACAACAATTCCGGATACAAGCGACGTGATTAATGACTCCAAGCTGGGGCTAGGCTCTTGAGTACGCTCTGATAAATTTCTCATTCTTCGTTCAATACTTTTCAATTGGGCGACTGGTTGACTAAGGCCTTGCTCAATTTGGGGTTGAAAGGCTGAAATGACAGCCCGTTCATATATATTTGACATATCTTTAATTCCTAACGACATCTAGGCAAAAAAAACTCCCTTCTCGGGAGTGCGTGGCATAGATGTCTATTTAAGAATTAGATATAGGAAACCACTCCCGAGTTTGCGTGGGAGTGATGATGGATAGCTAAAAATTGTTTTGGACAATTTAACATAAACTGAATTATAACACAGTTTTTTACTGCGTCCTATAATATTGATATTTTCACATTTTTAACCTATAATTCGCTCTAATGAGATATATTTGCCACTTACTAAAATAAGGTTAGGCGGAAATATTTCAAGATCATTAACATCTTGCATATGTTACACATCAATTCGCAACTGTCCAAGTACCTTATTTGAGGAGTAATTTCATGTCTAGCGAAAGTTTTGAGCAACGAATGAAGAGGGTTCAGCAAGAAGCTGAACAAGACCGAACTATTTCGGAAGCTGAGCAACAGCGAAATGCAGCAAAAGAGTTGGAGCAGACAAGAGCTGCTCAAGAAGAGGAAGAAGCTGCGTGGAATTTAATCAGAACTCTTCCTTCATATAAGAAGATATACATGGAGGTACACTCGGAAGATGTTCGGCAAGCTTTCAAATACGTACACTCAATCTTAAAGCCTCGCTTAACTGTTATCTCGAGATCATGGTGGAGTGGAGGACTTTACAATTCCTACAAATCATTGAGGTTTGATCTTTTGATCAAAGAATCTTGCTATAAATCAGACCGGGTAAACATTCATAACCAGCTGCTATTTGGAATAGGCTTCAAAGTTTATATGGTAGTTGGCGGTGAAGAATATAGTGAACACCCAGACTTGAATCGTCCACTGAAATGGATATTGGGAATGTCCATTGGTGTAAATTCAATAGGTCAGACAGGCTATGCGGTGACTGGTATTAGAAGTACGGGTGATGATTCGTATTCTACTATGATCTCACACCCATCAATAAGCTCTTTGCTAGATGAATTAGCTGACTCAGCACTCAGGGGAAAAAATGACTTGTGGTTGAAATACGTCATTTTAGATCACCAATGGTAATCCAAGAAACTATGCAAGACGATCTGCCCTCCCTTAAACAAGGAGGGCAAATCAAATATTTTCAATGTCAATCAAATTTCATTAAAAAAGCCCTGTGGACCTGAGGGGAATCGAACCCCTTACCTCTGCAATGCGAATGCAGCGCTCTACCAAGTGAGCTACAGGCCCAAAAAACTTGTGAAGTTACAGGCTATTTTACAACACTTTTACAAACTCGATGGCGTCATCGTACTCATTTTGCCATTTCACCACTTTTGCTTGAACTGCATAGCGGCGGAAACCGTGTTTTTTGTAGAAGGCACAAGCTTTTTTATTTTTAGCAGTACAGGATACAAAAGCTCGTTCAGCCACGTTGTGCTCTTTGAGCAGTTGGAAAACGTATTCTAATAATTGGGAAGCAGCTCCTTGTCGTTGATAATCACTGTCGATGTATAGATTATTGATAAAAACAATATGATCCTGCTTTTCCAACATTGTTTTACTTACTTGTACGTAGCCAACTAATCTCTCTTTATCAAAAATCCCAAAATATCCCAAGTAAGGAGGATGATATGACCATTGCACATGATTCGCAAAAATTTGCGTCGCGTAGCCTTTTTCTGTTTCGTGATGAGACAGAAATGCTTCTGGAGATTCTTGTAGAGATTTTAAACGAAGGCGTTGGTACTCAGCCGCATCTTTATTGGTTAGTAACCGGATTGTCATTCGTCAATTCTACCGCACCGTCTTCTGTAATAAGCACCGTGTTTTCAAATCGGTAACCAAACTGTTGGTCGAGATAAATACCCGGCTCAATGGTGATGACCATACCTGGTTTGAGCACTGTGCTATCACCCCAACTTAAAGATGGGGGCTCGTGTATGTCGAGTCCAACCCCATGACCAGTGGTATGAATAAACATTTCTCCATATCCAGCTTGGGCAATAAAGGAACGAGCAGCTGCATCGACATCTTTAGCCATAACTGCTGTATGTTCTCGGTGCTGGACGAGCTGAAAAGATTTGGCGTAAGCGGCTTGGACAATTTCTTCAATCTCTAGGAACTCCGAATCAGGCTTTTTGCCAAACCACCAGGTTCTGGTCATGTCACTTCTGTAACCATCAACCATGGCGCCACAATCAATTAAAATCGAGGTTTCTTTTGTAAGTGGGGTATTGTCAGGTTGATGATGCGGTGAGGTGGCGTGCGCTCCAAAAGCCACGATTGTTGGAAAACCAAGTTTATCAGCGCCATATTGGTTGAACAACTCAGCAAGTTTTTGCGTTAATTGCAGCTCCGTCACGCCAACTTTGAAAGACTGCTCAATTGTATTCAGCGATTGGGAAACAATTTGACAGGCTTTTCGTAGTGATGTGATTTCCGCATCGTCTTTCACCATTCGTAAATTCCAAACTGCCTTCGGTGGCAGGGCAGAAAATTGCAGGTCAGAAGAGAGGGATTTAACAGTTTCTAACTCATCAACGAATAAACTATTTCCTTGATACAGAATCTGTTTCAATTGCTCTGACTGAGCAATATCTTGGATGTGTTTGGCTAATGAAGAAGGGTAAGTGCCGCGTAGCACAGTCAGTTCTGATGAGACATCCGTCGGAGAAAAAGCAGAGCAGATTAGGAAAGCTTTTTTTGAGGTGAAGAAAACAAAGGCTTCTCGTTCTTCAGGAACTAAAAATTCAAAGTGAGTAAAGTAGGCGATGTCGTTGGCGGTTGAAAGGAGAATACCTTGATCAGGCTGAATTGTTTCTTGAAATCTACCAATTCTGGACATGCCTTAGTTTCCTAGTGTGCGAACAGTGCTTAATGTAATACCGGCATCATCTTGGGTACCAATGAAGAGATATTGATAGTCAGGTTTAATGGTTTTGACATCAACCTTTGCGCCTTCATTATCTTGGAAAAGAGTACTCTTGTTCAGAATGTAGGTGACAGTCCCTTGATTGTTTCGTGGGGTAGCAGTGATCTGGGTTTTGGTGATGGTTTTAATGGTAGCTAATTGGGTGACAAATGTTTTGGGAGCGAGTGAGGTGCTAGAAATCATTAATCGTTTTAAAGTGAAGTTGTCCTTGTTTGTTGAGCCCAGGGCAGCAACCCAGTCACCAATCGCAATATCATCAATGGTGGCTTTTTTGCCATCTTTGGTGAGTGTAACAACGGAACTAACAGTCAGAATTTCAGTGCCTTTGTATCCTTTGACGGTAACGGTTTTATCTGTCACGCGCTGAACTTCACCAATAAAGCCACGTGGTGCGTCACCGGATTGATCCATGACACCTTTGACGCGCTCTTTGCCTTTTTGAATCAACTCTTTTAACTTCTGAGCCGTCTCTTCTGGAGTTTGAGGAGTCGAGGTTGGTTCAGTGGTAGGAGAAGCGGATGGAGTGGGAGATGGCTTGGTAGAAGGAGATGCTTTCGGTGATGTTTTTGGTGATGGTGAAGGACTGGCGGCTAAACTGAGTGGAGTCACCATCAGGCCGATGACTAAGAAAAAGATGATGAGAAGAGTCGTCTGTTTCATAATTATTTTTTCACTGCCGGACTTGGGCTAGGACTTACTTTAGGTAATGTTTTTGGTGTTGGACTTGGACTCGTTTTTGGCGATGCTGATGGTGTAGCTGATTGAGTGGCAGTTGGGGCATCTAAACTGGTGGTGGTGTAGATGACTGTTCGGCGTTGTTCAGCTTGATTGCCGTTATCGTCCAAGGCTCTGACAGTAATCACATTAGCTCCTTCTGTTAAGGTTTGTTCAACAGAGAAGTTTCCGGTCGCATCTGCACTGGTAATAGTAGAAGTATTATTGACGAAAATAATGACATGAGCATTTAAGAAGGTAGTGCCAGTTACTTTTATCGCAGGGTCAAATTGAATAGATTCATCGTCTGGTGAGAACAAAGAGAGAGAAGAGTCAGCAGGAGAAGCCGCGGGAGTTGCGGTAGGAGAAGCGGTAATTTGATCTGGATGTTTCAAGAAAGCACTGCGAGCGGTGTAAATGCCGTAGGTGACAATCAGACCCAATCCCAATCCCAGAAAGATGGCGAAAAAAACCTCTTTTTTCATATTCGGAAGCCTTATTATATACCACCTCATGACAAAAGACAGTTCGTTTGGTATTCTAGGCATGCGGAGGAAGCACTATGGAAATTACGTATCTTGGACATTCATGTTTTAAATTGAAAGGCAAAAATGGGACAGTTGTGACTGATCCCTATGACTCTTCAATTGGATTAGTCCTCCCATCGACCACGGCTGATATCGTGACAGTTTCTCATCAACACCATGACCACAACGCGAGTCAAAAAGTAAAAGGCACTGCAAAAAGACCAAAGCCATTTATTGCCACAGATCCTGGTGAGTACGAAATTGGGGGTATTTCTGTCTTTGGTTCACCATCTTTTCACGATGACAAGCTGGGTGCAGAGCGTGGTACAAACACCATTTTTACTTTATTCATGGATGAATTAATGATTTGTCACTTGGGTGATTTAGGTCATGAACTGACTTCTGAACAACTGAGTGAGTTAGGCACGATTGACGTCCTAATTTGTCCAGTTGGTGGCAGTTTTACGATTGATCCAAAAACAGCCGTAAAAGTTATTCAACAAATTGAGCCTTCATATGTGATACCAATGCACTACAGAACTCCTCAACACGGTAAGTTATTCGCTGATGTTAAACCATTAGAAGATTTCCTGAAAGAGTACGGTTCCGCTGCCACACCACAACCAAAATTGATGGTTGATAAGAACAAATTGCCAGAAGAAACCACGTTGGTTGTGCTACAGTCACAGAGTTAGCACATACTAACTTGTAGATAGTGACTCGAAGATATGCAAGCAAAAATTCCACCGCACGATCTCGATGCTGAGCAATCAGTTTTGGGTGCGATCATGATCGATAAAGATGCGATTGTGAACGTCGCTGATATTTTGCGTCCAGAATTCTTTTACGAAGAAGCTCACCAAGAGATGTATTCGGCCATGGAGACGCTGTACGACAAGCGCCAACCAATTGACGTGGTTACCTTAACCGACCAACTCAAGAAGATGCGAAAGCTTCAAGTCGTGGGTGGTGCCTCCAAAATTGTGGAAGTTTCCAATGCCGTTTCAACTGCCGCAAATGCCCTTCAATACGCCCAAATTGTTAAAAACTTAGCGATCAAACGTTCAGTTATTCGCGTCTCTGGTGAATTAGCCGAGATAGCTTTTGATGAAGGAAAAGAAGCCCAGAATGTGATTGACATCGCTGAGCAACGCATTTTTGAAATTTCCCAAAATCAAACTCAACAAGCTTTTATTCCATTAAAAGACGCCTTGGCTGAAAGTTTTGAACGCATCGATGAGCTCCAACGAAGTAGTGGTGGTTTGCGGGGTGTGCCAACTGGTTTTGCTGATTTAGATGGCGTTCTCGCCGGCTTACAACGATCAAACTTAATTATTTTGGCGGCACGTCCAGGTATGGGAAAGACAGCCTTTGCCTTGAACATGACGCATTATGCGTCTGTGGTGGCCAAGAAAAAAATTGGATTTTTCTCTCTAGAAATGAGTCGGGAAGAGTTAGTTGACCGTTTGTTGGTCTCTCAAGCAGATATTGATGCTTGGAAGTTGAAAACGGGTCGCTTGGATCAACAAGACTTTTTGAAGTTGTCCGATGCGATGGGTGTGTTAGCAGATGCCAATATTTACATTGACGATACGCCAGGTGCTTCAATTGCTGAAATGAGAACCAAAGCTCGCCGGTTAATGACGGAGCGAGGGATCGACATGATTGTGGTTGACTACTTGCAGCTGGCTAAGGGTCGGACGCAAGACAATCGTGTGCAAGAGGTGGCAGAAATCTCAGGTGGACTCAAAAATATTGCTCGTGAGTTGAAAGTGCCAGTTCTGGCTTTGGCGCAGTTATCTCGTGCGATTGAGCAGCGCGGTGAGAAAGTTCCTCAACTTTCTGACCTCCGTGAGTCTGGATCTATTGAGCAGGACGCTGACGTGGTCATGTTCTTATATCGAAAAGATGATGATATTCGTGAATCTGTGAACTTAAAAATTGCCAAACACCGGAATGGTGGACTTGGTGATATTGATCTATACTTTAAAGGCGATCGTATCAAGTTCTACGGAATGGAAACGCGCAGATAGAAGCCGCCATGAAACGTTTTTTTAGCTATGTTTCAATTCTTTTATTGATTGTTATTGCTTTTGGTTACGCCGTGAATGGCTACAAAATTCTTTCCTTGCTCCAAAAATCAGCTCAAAATCCACTTTACGTGGCAACTAATTGGACAGTTCAATCAGTCGATTCTTCAATCTCAGATGCTATCAAGTTTCAAAAAGGTGACTCGTTAACCAGAGTCAATCAAAATCGAACGAATAATTTCATTTCCTTAGATAATGAACTTGTGGCAAATCACGGAAAAAAAGTTGAGATTGAAGTCCTTCGTAACGGTAAAAGTGTCGTGCTGGCAGGGACAGTACCAAGTGATCTGCAAGTGAACGATTTTGAAAGTCGAATTCTGTTTAAGCCAACGTATTTAGGTGATCCTAACAATGCCGTCATTACACCTCATGTGAAAAATAGATTGGTGACAGGGGTAATTATTTTAACTGGCATGATGATTTTATTCTTTGGAGATGCGGTGTTGCTCTTTAAGAAGCAACAAGTTGGCTGGTACTTTGGTATCGCCCTCGTTCTGGTTGGAACGGCCGGAGTAATTAGTGGGGGAGGAGATCTTTCAAAGATTCTGATGCGCGCTTGGTTGTTTGTATTGTTGGCAATTAGCCTGTTCTTAAGTTATACAAAAGTGCGGAAGGAACCGTAAGTATTTTTCAAACGTGTGCCGAGGGAGGGAATCGAACCCTCACGGGCGTGGGCCCACCAGTTTTTGAGACTGGACTGTCTACCGTTCCAGCACCTCGGCTTCTTGGCGTCTGAGTTGTCCATTGTATCAGTTCGGCTTGATTTTTGCTACATTTTTCTTCATAGTAGTGTCCATGGAAAATCTACAGTCGATCGTTCAGGGATTTTTTCAGATAGATAGCATCTGGTCAGTAGTTTTGAGGGCAGGAATTTGGTTTGCTGTTGGAACAGTGATTATTATTAGCACTGATGGCGCCAATTCTCAGAACTCAACCTCAAACGTAAAGAAAAACTTAGGCCTCTTTTTCCTATTTTTGCTTCTTTCCGGTGGATTGATGTACCTTCTATTTGGATTCATAGCTCAACCTATTTCAGCTGCTGGCGTTATCGGTAAATAATCTTTAGAAGCAACTCAGTTGCATTATAAAAATACTATGCCATAATTGGTGAGATGAATAAAAAAATTCTTCTGACGTTATTTTTCCTAGTGGCTGTTGGTGTCTTTTCCGTTTGGTTAAAACAATCTCAATCAGTTATTCCTTCTGGTTCAGCCTCTAAATTACGAGTGGTAGCTACGTTTTATCCGCTAGCTGAGTTTAGTCGGCAAATTGGGGGAGAATTGGTTGATGTGACGACGCT
>CAZNOF010000017.1:0-14409 GCA_964574595.1 uncultured Pseudomonadales bacterium
GGCATCGATATTCACTCCCCGCCAGCCACGACGGTAGAAGAGATATGTGTTGGAGAATCGCATCGGGTCGTGGGCGCCGACGTCCACGTAGAAGCCAGCCTGCGGAGTTTCGGCAAACAGTCGCGCCAAAATCCGATCCTCCCCCTCTTGGGAGTATGAACGCTCACCGCTTTTTAATCTCGATCTCGCAGTCCTCAACGAAATGTACACGCTAGGAGCATACGCTGACTCGCCGATGCCCACACGCTCAGGTCACTGCAAGATCGCCATATGCGGTGCGAGCAGCCAACCCAACCCGTTGTCTGCATGTGCGCAACTACCTCCGGCTTCCTAAATTGAGCGAGCGTCATAGTAGTTGGCGTATCCGCGGTAATTGCAATCATTAGGTATGGGAATGCCCGCGGCTATCTCTGGTGGCGAATAAGATAGCTGTGCGCTGATCCGAATTGGCTATCGTTATATTATGGAAAAAGGTAACTCAAAAAATCCCATCGAGTTTCTTGCGATACCATTCGACTGTCTTGGCTAGTCCATCCTTTAGCGGAATCCGCGGTTCCCATCCGAGCCAGGATTTCGCAAGGGAAATATCGGGGCATCGCCTTTTGGGATCATCTCTGGGTAGTGGCAGGTGAATAACTTTGGATTTACTTCCCGATGCTCGAATTACAGCGTCGGCAAGTTCGAGCATTGTGTTCTCAACTGGATTTCCCACGTTCACGGGACCACTTTGGCTATCCTGGTCCATCATCCGCAACATACCTTCAATCATGTCATCGACGTAACAAAATGAGCGAGTCTGAAGACCATCGCCGTACACGGTCAGGTCTTCACCCTTTAAGGCTTGGATAATAAAGTTAGAGACAACCCGACCATCGTCCGGTGCCATTCGTGGACCATACGTGTTGAAGATTCGGATAATTCGAATCTCCGTACCATGCGATTTATGGTAATTTACCATCAGTGATTCTGCTATGCGCTTGCCTTCATCATAGCAACTGCGCGGTCCGATTGGGTTCACGTGCCCCCAATAGTCCTCAGTTTGGGGATGGACCTGTGGGTCGCCATATACCTCTGATGTCGAAGCATGCAGCACGCGAGCTCCGCAGCGTTTCGCTAGGCCCATCACATTGATCATCCCGGCCGTAGAGGTTTTAATGGTCTTGATCGGGTTCAACTGATACGCCTGCGGAGAAGCTGGACACGCGAGATTGAAGATGAGATCAGCCTCGACGTACAGCGGATGGACAATATCGTGTCGAATCAATTCAAAACGATGATGGCCATGTAGATGTCGAACGTTCTCTTTGGATCCCGTAAAAAAATTATCCACGCATAAAACCTCGTCACCGCGTGCGATTAGACGATCACACAGGTGGCTTCCAAGGAAGCCCGCTCCACCGGTCACTAATACCGTCGACATGATATCCTCACTGTTGACCTGCCGCCCTGTCGCGCTTTCCGTGGAAGACGCGATCAACTGCCTCAGGCATGATCTCGTTCAGTTCGGCCTCAACACTCTCTGGTCGTACGCTGCGTCCGAGACGCGGTACCAGGGCATGTGGCCTCATGAGCATGATTCCTTTTAGACGTCTGCTTTCTGCGCTATTACTTTGGAACTCCGTCGAAGTGGAAGAAGTAATCCGCCCCCAGTCGATTCGACCGTCAATGCCTGAGGTCGGCATAAGGTGCTGAAGTGAACTGTTCACGCCGCACAGACCCGCGTCGTAGACAGGAACGGCCGGCCAAACATCTATGGCTTTCATTGCAATGCCGCGACGATAGTACGTTGCTGGCTCGCTAGCAAGCGACTAAAGGACCGGCTACGCTCGAAGCGATTTCTTGCTGGCCACGCGTTATGGGCTTCGACCATCTCTCGCTCACATGAGAGAACAACGGGTTGTGCTCGTTGGTTTGCTAGGAGCCGTGAGCATGGGATGATGGCCGTGTGCAGTTTGTGGAGGGATTTAGTATGAGGCGGCACAGATTCCAGGGTGAGGTTACCCGGTGAGTGTTGTGTGACGATGACGATGACGATGATGGACGTCGTGTCGAGCGCGGACCGAACGAAGTAGGAAGCCAGTGAAGCGTGCGTTGATAACTGGGATCACCGGTCAGGATGGGTCCTATCTGGCTGAGCTCTTGTTGAATAAGGGGTATGAGGTTCATGGGTTGATCCGTCGTGCTTCGACCTTCAACACCTCGCGGATCGATCATCTCTACGTTGATCCCCATCAAACGGACGCGCGCCTTTTCTTGCACTACGGCGACCTGACGGACGGCACTCGTTTGGTTACCCTGCTGACCACGATCGAGCCCGACGAGGTGTACAACCTTGCCGCGCAGTCGCATGTGCGCGTCAGTTTCGACGAGCCGGTTCATACCGGCGACACAACAGGCATGGGCTCGATCCGATTGCTCGAAGCTGTTCGCCTCTCCAGGGTGGATTGCCGCTTCTATCAGGCTTCGTCGTCAGAGATGTTCGGTGCGTCTCCGCCACCCCAGAACGAGGACACGCCGTTCTATCCGCGCTCGCCATACGGCGCCGCGAAGGTGTACTCGTACTGGGCCACTCGCAACTACCGCGAGGCTTACGGACTGTTCGCAGTCAACGGCATCTTGTTCAACCATGAATCCCCCCGGCGTGGAGAGACTTTCGTTACCCGAAAGATCACACGCGCGGTGGCCCGTATCAAAGCCGGCGTCCAATCAGATCTCTATCTCGGTAATCTCGATGCCGTACGCGACTGGGGCTATGCGCCGGAATACGTCGAGGGGATGTGGCGGATGCTACAAGCTGAAGAGCCCGATGATTTCGTTCTTGCCACCGGGCTCGGGTACACCGTGCGCGAGTTCGCCCAGACTGCATTCGACCACGCCGGTCTCGACTGGCAGAAGCATGTGAAATTCGATGATCGTTATCTGCGGCCCACGGAGGTGGATTCACTGATCGGTGATGCGACCAAGGCCGCACAATCGCTGGGTTGGAAGGCCTCCATACATACCGCAGAGCTGGCGCGGATCATGGTTGACGCTGACATCGCTGCACTGGAATGCGATGGAACATCCTGGATTGACAAACCGAGGTTGCCGGGTTGGAACTGAGCAGCAAGATGGGCCCGTCAGTCGGCGTTCTTGACCGCGGGTCGCGGGTATATATCGCCGGGCACCGCGGCCTGGTGGGGTCGGCTCTGCTACGCAGGTTCACAGCCGAGGGGTTCACCAATGTTGTTGTGCGCTCACACAGTGAGCTAGATCTAACCGACCGAACCGCGACGTTCGACTTCGTCCTAGGGGCGAAGCCACAGGTAATCATTGACGCTGCCGCGCGGGTCGGCGGAATCCTGGCCAACAACACTCATCCCGCTGATTTTCTGTCCGAGAACCTCCAGATCCAGGTCAATCTGCTGGACGCCGCTGTTGCCGCACGGGTGCCGCGTCTGCTGTTCCTGGGCTCATCGTGCATTTACCCGAAGTTCGCCCCCCAGCCGATCAAGGAGGATGCGCTGCTCACCGGTCCGCTGGAGCCGACTAACGATGCGTACGCCATTGCAAAGATCGCCGGAATTCTTCAGGTCCAAGCTGTCAGACGCCAGCACGGCCTGTCGTGGATCTCAGCGATGCCGACGAACCTGTACGGGCCCGAAGACAACTTTTCCGCCACGGGCTCCCACCTGGTGCCTGCACTCATCCGTAGGTACGAGGAGGCTAAATCCGGCGGAGTGCCAGCGGTAACCAACTGGGGTACTGGAACGCCGCGGCGCGAGTTGCTTCACGTCGATGACCTGGCTAGTGCTTGCCTGTACCTACTCGAGAAATTCGATGGCCCGAATCACGTCAATGTAGGTACCGGAATCGACCACACCATCGCCGAGATCGCGGAAATTGTTGCTGCGGCTGTTGGATACACCGGTGAAACTCGCTGGGACGAGGCGAAGCCAGACGGGACACCACGCAAGTTGCTCGACGTGTCGGTCCTGCGAGAGTCCGGCTGGCGACCGCGAATTACCCTGCGGGATGGCATCGAAGCCACCGTCGGCTGGTACCGCGCAAACGCGAGAACGGTGAGACGATGACTGTGCATCTTCGCCGCGGGCCTCTGCGCGAAACTCTTTGGAGGTTGGCCTTTCTGAGTATCGGCTCGGGGAGAAGGCGTAGCGGCCCAGAAAATTCTGGCGTGAAACGAAGGGGAGTGACAATCGGGCCGTGTTCGCGCGTGTAGTGTATTGCCGTGGCTTTCTTCCGCCGTGGCAGTGCGTTCGCGCGTAGCACCATTTTCGAGTTGTCGTTTCCCTATTCTGAGCGGGGCTGGAAACGCCAGTTTGTGAAACAACTCGAATCACATGGAGTGGATGTCGTCATCGATGTGGGGGCGAACGCGGGCCAATACGCTACTGACCTCCGTACTGCGGGTTACAACGGGCGTATCGTCTCGTTCGAACCTCAATCAGGACCTTTTTCGCTTCTTGAACGCAATGCATCGGCTGATCCTCTGTGGGATTGCCGACACAGTGCGCTCGGCGAAACTGATGGGATCATCACCATAAATGTCGCTGGTAACGCGGGTCTAAGCAGCTCCGTCTTGCCAATGTTGAAAAGCCATCAGGATGCTTTTCCTCCGGCGAATTACGTTGGGACCGAAGAGGTGCCGATCCACCGACTCGATACGGTGGCACACCAATTTCTACAGCCGGGCGATCGCGCCTTTCTGAAGATTGACGTTCAAGGATTTGAGAAGCAAGTACTCGCGGGTGGTAAATCAACGGTGAATGACCGAGTAGTCGGTATTCAGCTTGAGCTGTCTCTGCTGCCGTTGTACGAGGGCGGCATGGTCATCCGTGAAGCGCTCGACTATGTGTACTCTCTTGGCTTTACGCTGATGGGACTGCAGCCGGGTGTCACCGATCCCCGCAACGGCCGAATGCTTCAGGCGGACGGAATCTTCTTCCGCGAGGCCGACTGAGTAGTCAGGTCCGGCCATAGCGTCTTAGGCTCATGGATCTGACGGCGGCTACCTGCCTCGTCGCCGACGAAGACACGTTGCATTTGACCAACTTTAGCCAGCAGCGGGTTTCAGCTCGTGGTCCCCTCCGTCCGCCGCAGTTTGATGCGGGGGGGCCAGATATCAACGAGTCCCTTACGGCTCGGTGCCACAACCGCGAGCCGACGGCCCAAGGTTTTCAGCCGCTGTCCGCGCGACTCCCAGCGGTACTGCATGGCCAAGCTCGCAAACCGCGGATGCGCCGCAATTGCGTCTTGGAGTGCGGCACGACCCTCCTTGCCCGGAACTTTGTCGATTTGATGCAGGATCCAGTCGGCCATAACAGCAACGAGTTCTTGGCGCCCACGGTCCCCCTCGAACAGGTCGAGCATCGCATCGAAGGTCGCCACATGCCCGGGGCCCTGCGTGAGCCAGAACTTCGGAGGGTCGGCCACCTGGTTGTTCCACATACCGTCGGCGTGGCGGCGGTAGACGGCCATCGTCTCCGGCAACATAGCGATGTCGCCGTGGACCGCATGCCGGACGTGCAAGTACCAGTCCAAGGGCATGATGTCAGCCGGGATGTCGTCGTAGCGCTGGAGGCGGCGATACATGACCGAATTGGTCTGGATGAAGTTCATCAAGATGAGTGCTTCGACACTCAGGTTGCCGCGTAGGTAAAGGGGAGGGAACGTCGAGTCCTTGGCATGGCCGTCCTCCCAGACGATCCGCACCGGATGGAAGCACACCGCCGTCTGCGGGTTCCGGTCAAGGAACGCCACCTGCTTGCTCAGCTTCAGCGGATCAACCCAATAGTCGTCGCCCTCGCACAGCGCGATGTACTCACCGCGGGCAATGTGCAAGGCGCCGACCAAGTTTCGGTTGAGGCCTAGGTTCTCGGATCTCAAGATCGGCCGGAACAGGTGTGGGTAGCGCTCGGCGTATTCACGGATGATCGCCGGCGTGGAATCGGTCGAGGCATCATCGGCGACGATGATCTCTACGGGAAAGTCGACCTGTTGCGCGACAAAGCTATCGAAGGCCTGGCGTGCGTAGGCCTCTTGGTTATGGGTCGTCGTAACGATGCTCACTTTGGGTGCGTCGTTTGCACTTCGGGCCACTGCGAGCATCCTTTCTCTATCGTGGCAATACTTGGCGATGCTTGTTTCCGCGGTTCCGCATGGCGGGGGCGATGACTAACGGTCAGATGTCGCGTATTCCGATTGGCTTCGCTGACCTGATGAGCAGAAGCTCCCGGTACGAAGTATGTCAATCCTTCCTTGGCGACACTTCACCACGAGCCGGTCTCCGCGGCCCGCCGATAGCCGCGTACAGCCAACGGAATGAACACCAGCAGCTCCGCGCCCACCCAGACAAGAGTCATCGTCGCGGGCAGGAGGAGTGGTCCGCCGTGGGCCAGCGACCACATCGTCTCGATGGGTGGCGACATCGGTTGTAAGCGAACCAATGGCTGAAGCCAACCCGGGAACTGGTTGATCGGCGTGGTGCCAGGGTTGACAAACGCGAGTGACACAGTCGCGCCCACCAGCCAGGCCATCGCTCTAGAGCCACTCGTACGGATGGCCAGCGCCATGATCATCGCTGCATAACCCACAACCATGATCGAGGGAACCAGGACATAGAGCAGTGCCGAGGGCCAGCCATGGGCAAACCTCAGCCCCATGGCCACCCCGATCGCGGTGATCAGAACCGTCCCGAATAGTGCGCGTACCGCTTCAGCCATCAGAAATCCGGTGAGCGCGCTCGCGCGATGAACCGGCATCACCCACATGCGGCCGATCAGATTTGACTGGCGGTCCACGTGGATTCCCACCGAATCGCCCAGGGCACCGAACAGCGCAGACAGCACCGCGCAAAGTGGGACTAGGCCGTACACGCTGGGAATTCCGGTGACCCTACGCACCTGCTCACCCAACACCGCCTGATAGACCAGCAGCAGAGCGATGGGTAATAATAGCGATCCCAACATCACCGCCAGGTCACGCCGCCACCTTGTCAGCAGCCGACCCGCTTGCACCAGGCTCTGGTCCAGCAGCGAGCCTTCCCTATCGTGTCGCGGTCCCACTAGCTGCGCCTCTGTAGCCGCAGCGTGATCGCGCCGAAGATCAGGACCATGCCCACACACCACGTCAGGCTGACCGCAAGGTTCTGCGTAGTTACGTGGGAGGTTGCCAGGCCGCGCAGAGTTTCGGCGACCTGAGACACAGGCTGATTGCGGACAAACGGTCGCAGCCAGTCCGGAAAAGTTTTCTCAGGGGCGATTCCGGTGGACAGCATGAACAGCAAGAGTTGCGGCACAAAGAGCAAATACGCCGCCCCCTGGGCACTGTTGGTGCTCGACCCCAGAGCGTCCGACCCAAGAGCGACAGCAAGGCACAGCAGGAACGCCATGGCAACAAACGCCACGAAGTAGCCGAAACCGCCTGTCATCCGGAATCCGAACGCATAGCCCGCGATCAGCGCGACCGACAAGATCAGCGCGGCCCGCAACAGCGTGGCTGCCACGCGGGCAGCCACCGGCGCCAACGTGGTGATCGGCATCGTCCGCAGTCGTTCGCTGAACCGGATCTGTCGGTCACGTGCCGCCCGGTCTGCGGTCATCAATGCGACGAAAATCATCGATTGGACGACAACTCCCGGTACCAGGTACTGCTGATAGCTCATCTCGCCGGTTTCGATCAGCCCGTGCAGCGCAGCGCCGAAGCCGGCCAGGTACACCAGCGGAGACGCCGTCTCGAAGACCAATCCGCCATCGCGAGCGGAGGATTGGATTGAACGTTCGGTGAGAGCGGCCAGCGCGGTCACGATGGGGTGACGGTTCGTTCGGTGAGGTGCAGGAATGCTTCGTCGAGTGATGGCTTGCGAAGCGAGATGTCGGCGAGCTCGATTTGATGTGCATCGACTCGTCGGAACACGTCGACTAGGGTGGCCACTCCATCGGGAGCGAGTACCGAAACCGTATTCATGTCGACGTCGACATCAATTCCACTGAGCCCGGTCAATGCGGCCGCGACTTTCGGCAGATCGCTAGGATCGGCTGGCGTGACCTGACAATGGCCGGCGCCCACCTTGCGCTTGAGATCGTCTGCGGTGCCGCTGGCGATCACTCTGCCCCGATCGATGACGACGATAGAGTCGCTCATGACGTCGGCTTCTTCGAGATACTGGGTGGTCAGCAGCACGGTGATGCCCTGCTGAGCCAACGAACTCACCATGGACCACACGTCGCGCCGACTGCGGGGATCCAGCCCGACAGTCGGCTCGTCCAGGTAGAGAATCTCGGGCGGCACGACCAGTGCGGTGGCGAGGTCGATGCGCCGCATCATGCCCCCGGAATAAGTGCTAAGCCTCCGGTCCGCCGCTTCGACCATGTCGAATTGCTCGAGCAACTCCTCGGCGCGGGCTTTCGCCTCTCGCCGGCGAAGGCCGCGCAACCTTCCGAAAAGCACCAGGTTCTCGCGACCGGTGAGCAATTGGTCTACTGCGGTGAACTGCCCGGACGTCGCAATGCTGCGGCGCACCTTGGCAGGTTGTTTGACAACGTCATAGCCGTTGACCTTGGCGTAACCCGAAGTGGGACGGATCAGCGTGGAAAGAACGTTGATGGTTGTCGTCTTGCCGGCTCCATTTGGCCCAAGCAGGCCACACACCGTGCCCGCGGGAACCGAGAAATCCACGCCCGACAGAGCGGACGTGTCCCCTCCGAATGACTTTGTGAGGCCGACAACCTCGATCGCCAGGGAGCTCACGAGAGGAGTATTGCATAGTGTTTGCCCAAGCATTGAATCGATGCCCTAATCGGGTCCCTTTGATCCTGCGCTTCGGGGGGCCGGCCGAGGACGTCCGGCGATCATTCCGTCCTGCAGGGTGTGCGCCGAGACTGGATGCGCCTAGAAGAGACTACATCCGGTTGCTACCAAAAATACCCCGCTTACTGCGGAAATGGTTGCAAAGACCTCGAGATTGTGGATTTGCGTCCAACCGTGGCCGGACCGCAGCACACCTTCGGCCCGAACCGGTGCGATGAAGTAACCGACCAGAATGATCTCCACAATCGCAAGCATGATGGCGACAAACACGATCGCAGCACTTAGCTGGACGAGGATCGAGGCGCCCGATGTCGCGATGATGGCGAGCGCGGCGGTCGCCTGGAGCGGTGCGTAGGTTAGGCCCATGAACAATGAAATCCAGACCGAGCCCTCCTTCCACGCGGCATAGACGCGGGCGGCCAGACGGCGGATGGCGGCCGTAACTCCCGCCGAACCTTCCTCGACGGTCAACAGCCGTGACACGGTGGTCGAGATCGGGCTGGGCTTATCAGGTGCCTGTGCTGCGGGATCGTCTCCAGCCGTGCCACCGGTCGGCGTCGCTGTGTTCGGCTCACGCGGGCGCGCACGAATGCGCATTGCGAGTCGCGCCGCGATCAACAACGAGAGCACACCAAGCGCGAGCGGAATGGGTTGGAGGCTGGGGCTTCCGTCCGCAGCGGGCGGGGAAGCGTAACGCTGCAGAAGCGAGCCAAGGCTTGGCAGGAAGTGCAGTACCGTCAGCGGAACCAGCAGGAACCAGAAGTTCAGTACCAGGCAGCCGAGGTAATAGAAGAGGAGGTTTCTGCCGGGGTATGGCCGAGACGTAACGAGAAAAGTGCTGAGTAGTCGGGGCGGGTCCGGCACCGTGACAAGCGCCAGCACCAGCACCGAACCCCACATGGCGGCAACACTACCGTCGTCCGGACGCTGGCCTTTGCCCGCAGATTTCGTGTCTTTCCGCTCGCCTTGGAGACCCGGCCGGCTAGCCCGGAAGCCGCCGCATCCCGCTAACCGACGAACTCGGAGGCTTTGCTAGCCGTTTGGATTATGCGCTTAGGGCTCGTTGGTTCCCGGGTTTCCTTGTCATCGGAATCCCATGCGTTCGTGAATGGGTTGGCTCGGATGTGCGGACTCTTCGGGATTCAGCCGGCTCCTGGGTTTGTGGGGGTGCAGACGCCCCGCCCCGATGCCTGGCCTTCTGATTTCTTCGCCTTTGCCACAGATCGGTACAATCGACGCCATGAATCTCGAGTCGATCGAACGCGGTCTGGACTGGCTGAAGAGCCCCAAGTACCTGCCCGGTCGCCTCGAGATGGAGACCCAACGGGGACGGCGACTGGAGCTCGAGATCATCTCGTTCAGGCTGCGGCTACCCATCGGTGGCGTGGTGCTGAAGTTTCCGGTCTTCATGATGTTCATGCCGGTCGGCTCCTCGCCGATCCACGGAACACCTCCGCACTCCGAACACGACGCCAGCTGACCGGCCGCGCTGACCTGCGCGCTTCGGGAAAAGTCCGTCAGCACTGGTAAAATCGATTAGCGGCTTATCGTCTGGAACGCGCCGGGTCCGGTGGATACGCGGACCGCTCAATAAGTTCCACTCTCTGTGATTCAGAGCAGGACGACCGCGCGCGTCAGGGTTTCACGGTGACGCACCGCTCTGTGCAGTTTGCCGGAGGCCGCCTCGCGCCCGTCGTGGGGTGCCGAAAGCGGCATCGCTCAGAGGTGGTTACCGGCGAGGTGCAAAGCCCGCGAACGGCCGGCTTCAGCCGGGTTGCCGACAGTTCGCCGGGACGGCTGAGAGCGTTGCCGGAGCGCCCTGAGGCGGCTCGGGGCCCGATCGCTGGCCCGCAAGCCCGTGTCGGGACCGCTGGCTGGCGGCTGTCAAACCAGCAGCAATCCACGATGAAGGGCACGAATTGCCGGTGATCACTAGATATGGACAGTTTAGTTAGCAGTCAGTTAAGTTACTTGCAGGAAAATAGCAGCCAAGGGGAGGTGTGGTGGCTAACATCTGGTGGTCTTCGCCGGTGCAAACAGTGTCAGACCACACAGAAGTCATAGACACGTTGGCGGGGCAACTCGTCAGCAAATGTAAGACACCGCATCGAACTGGTGATACAGTGTTGAATATGAAATTCAGCAACGTGGCGAGCGAACCTAAGCAATCGCCTCATATGTCACTCCCGTCACGATGCTGGTACAAATGACCTCCCCGTCCTGCGGCCGACCCCATCTTTGCGATATTGTTTGCCATGTCCGCCTGAGCAGCCAGGAGAACCGTGAGCATCAACCCGTTCGATGACGAGAGTGGCACCTTCTTCGTTTTGGTCAACGACGAAGAGCAGCACAGCCTGTGGCCGAGCTTTGCCGACCAGCCCGACGGCTGGCGAGTGGTGTTCGGAGAAGCCGACCGCGCGGCCTGTCTCGAGTACATCGAGCAGAACTGGCCTGACATCCGGCCGAAGAGTCTTCGCGACCGGTTGGCACAGAGCCAGGATCTTTAGGGCTCACGCCCTAGTGGGGAAAGCTCACCAATGACACCTGACGAAGGGGCACTACCGCTTTCTCGCGGGCAGCTGGATATCTGGCTCTCGCAAGAAAGCGGTCTCGCCGGCACCGAGTGGCAGCTCGGCCTGCTGGTGCGTATCGACGGCCCCGTTCAACGCGACCTCGTGCAGCAGGCGGTCCGTCAAGCCCTGCAGGAGGCCGAACCGGCCCGTGCCACGTTCTTCGAGCGGGATGGGCAGGTCTTCCAGCGGGCGGTCGACTACTCGGATCTCGAGTTGCCCTTTCACGACCTGCGCGACGCGGACGACCCGGAGCACACCGTGCGGGAGATGGCCTCGTCGATCCAGCACACTCCGCTGCCGCTGACCGGCCGGCTGGTCAAGTTCGCGCTGTTCCGCACCGGGGACGAGGAGTATTACATCTTCGGGCTGGGCCATCACATCTCCGTCGACGGCCTGGGCATGGCGCTGGTGAGTCGCCGCATCGCCACCATCTACTCGGCCCTGGTCGCCGGTCAGGACATTCCGCCCGCCTACTTCGGCTCCCTGCGCGACCTCGTCGAACTCGAGACCAACTACGCGGAGTCCGGCGATTTCCAGGACGACCAGACCTACTGGAGCCGGCACCTTCCGCCGGAAAGCGGCTTGGATCACCGCCGCCGCGAGGCGGCCGCCGGCCATGACGCCTACACCCCGTCCGCCTCGGTCCAGTTGGACCCGTCGGTCGTCGGACGGATCAAGGAACTGTCGAAGAACCTCCGTATCCGCCGGTACTCGGTCTCGACCGCGGCGACCGCGCTGCTGGCTCGCGCCTGGTCGGGCAGCAGTTCCGAAGTGGCGCTGGACTTCCCGGTCAGCCGGCGAGTGGTGGCCGAATCCAAGACGTTGCCCGCGATGCTCGCCGGCGTGGCACCGCTGGTGCTGGACGCCTCGCCGGAACTCACTGTCGGCGAGTTCTGCCAGACCGTTGACGCCCGGCTGCGCGAACTCCTGCAGCATCAGCGTTTTCCGGTGCACACGCTCGAAGCCGGCGGTGTCGGTGGACGACAGGCCTCTAACCGGGTCGCGGTCAACTTCATCCCGTCCCGGCTCACCCTGGAGTTCGGTGGCGCCCAGGCGACGGCGTCGTACACCAACCACGGCCCGGTCGGGCACTTCGGGCTGTTCTTCATGGGCGCCGGCGACGAGTTGCTGCTCAGCACCGCCGGCGCGGGGGAGCCGTTCGCCAGCTTCGAGGTCGCCGACCTCGCGGAACGACTGCAGCGAATCATCATCGCGATGGCCGCCGATCCGGATCGGCCGTTGTCGTCGTTGGACCTGCTCCTCGACGACGAGCACAACCGTGTCGACGGCTGGAGCAACCGGCCCGCACTGACCGAGCCCGCGCCCGCCCGGTTGTCCATCCCGGAGGTGTTCGCCGAACACGTGCAGCGTGCACCCGAGGCGGTGGCGATCCGTTTCGCCGGGCAGTCGCTCACCTACGCCGAGCTGGACGAGACCTCGAACCGGTTGGCGCACCTTCTCGCCGGGCACGGCGTGGGCCCCGGCGACTTCGTGGCCCTGCTGTTCCCTCGCTGCGCCGATGCCCTGGTGTCGATGATGGCGGTGCTCAAGACCGGGGCGGCCTATGTGCCGATCGACCCGGCGCACGAGGCGTCGCGGATGGATTTCGTGCTCGCCGATGCGGCGCCGGCAGCCGTGATCACTTCGGCCGAGTTGCGGTCGCGGTTGGACGGACGCGACCTTCTCGTCATCGATGTCGCCGATCCCGCTCTCGACGCCCAGCCCGCCGCGGCGTTGCCGGACACCTCGCCGGACAACCTCGCGTACATGATCTACACCTCCGGAACCACCGGTAGGCCCAAGGGCGTCGCGATCGCCCACTACACGGTGACCTGGCTCGTGGAGTCGTTGGATGCGGGCCTGCCCCCGGGGCGGGTCTGGACCCAGTGCCATTCCAATGCGTTCGACTTCTCGGTCTGGGAGATCTTCGGGGCGTTACTGCGTGGTCGCCGCCTGCTCGTCGTCCCTGAAGAGGTCGCGGGCTCGCCCGAAGATTTCCACACGTTGCTGGTCGACGAGCAGGTCAGCGTGCTGACGCAGACCCCGTCTTCGGTGGCGATGCTCTCCCCGGAAAACCTCGAGTCGATGACGCTGGTGGTCGCCGGTGAGGCGTGCCCGCCGGAGTTGGTGGAGCGGTGGGCGGCGCCGGGCCGGACCATGATCGACGCCTACGGCCCGACCGAGAACACCGTATGTGCCTCGATCAGCGCCCCGCTCGTCCCGGGCGATGACATTGTTCCGATCGGTTCCCCTATCGCCGGGGCGGCGATGTTCGTCCTCGATCCGTGGTTGCAGCCGGTCCCCGCCGGGGTGGTCGGCGAGCTGTATCTGGCCGGGCGTGGTGTCGGGCAGGGCTATCTGCACCGGTCGGGGTTGACGGCCTCGCGGTTTGTGGCCTGCCCGTTCGGGGCGCCGGGAGCGCGGATGTACCGCACCGGCGACCTGGTGCGCTGGCGCGCCGACGGGCAACTCGAGTACCTCGGCCGCGCCGACGAGCAGGTCAAGATCCGCGGCTACCGCATCGAACTGGGCGAGATCCAGTCGGTGCTCGCCGGCCTCGATGGAGTGGGCCAGGTCGCCGTGATCGCCCGCGAGGATCGTCCCGGTGACAAGCGGTTGGTCGGCTACATCACCGGCACCGCCGACCCGGCCGATGTCCGTGCCGCGCTCGCAGATCGCCTGCCGCCCTTCATGGTTCCCGCCGCCATCATGACAATCGAGGCTTTGCCGCTGACCGGCAGCGGCAAACTGCACAAGCGTGCCCTGCCGGCGCCGGAGTACGGCGGAAACGTCAGTGAGTACCGGGCGCCGGCCAACGCGGTCGAGGAGATCCTGGCCGACATCTACGCCGAGGTGCTCGGCATGGAGCGCGTCGGGGTCGATGATTCGTTCTTCGATCTTGGTGGCGACAGCATCCTGTCGATGCAGGTGGTGGCCCGCGCCCGGTCCGCAGGCCTGATCTGCCGACCGCGCGATGTGTTCGTCGAGCAGAGTGTGGCCCGGTTGGCCGCGGTGGTCAAGGTTTCCG
>CAZNOF010000018.1:0-6841 GCA_964574595.1 uncultured Pseudomonadales bacterium
GGCGTGTCGAACACGTCGCCGCGCGCGTAGAACACGCTCGCCCGCGACATGTGCGTAATTTCGTAAATGTTTACTCGCATATCCGCCGCGGAAAGTCGGTGCAGCGGACGAGCGCCAGGTATTTGTACCGGTACGCCGCGCGCTCGCCGTTCCACGTGTACACGCGCTCCTTGCCGGCGCGCTGCGCCGCGTCCGGCCGCCACTCGAGCATCGGGTACACGCGCCGCGCGCCGGGGACGAACAGGTCCTCGCGCTCCGCCCGGCAGAACTGCACGGTGCCCGCGAGCTCCACGGCGCGCACGTGCGCGGCGGCGGCCTGTGTAACTAACACGCAGCGCGTCGCGTGCCGGCACGCGCTGTGCTGGATGTACAGGACGTCGCCCGGCGCGCACGCGCCCTGGCCGACCGGCGCGGCGGGCGACGGGGACACGAACATGTTCAGTTCGCACATGGTGTAGAAGCGCCCCGCCACGATCGGCCGCATGACCTGCACGAATATTTTTTTATTCTCCGCGTGCTTCTCCGAGCACACCAGATGCGTCGGCCCCTGCATCCCGGCGGCGCGTGTGGTTTACGCGAATGCGCTGCGGCGCGGCACCGACCCGGCGAGCGCGCGCGGGACGGCGTACACGTAGACGAGCACGGCGGCGGCCGCGAGGAGCAGCACGCCGAAGACGGCCTTGCGCCCAAAGAACCGGCGCGTCTCGCGGATCGTATCGGCGCAGTGGCGGAAGCGCGCGCCGAGGAACCCGAGCAGGACCTGCGCCGGCGCGATCGGCACGGTCAGAACGAACAGCGCCGTGTCGACCAGCGCGCGGTACATCTCGCGGAACTTGAGGAAGCGCACCAGACGGCACACGGCGTCCCACGCGACGCGCAGGTTCCGCAGGAGCCAGACGGCCGCGCGCCGCAGCGCGTCGCCGAGCCACCAGAACGCATACCGCACGGGGTCGAGCAGCACCGCGCCGGCGACGCCGAGGACCGACCGCGTGCCGAGCACGCGCGAGATCCACTCGGCGATCCACAGCGTCGCCGCCGCCCCGAGAACCACGTACCCCCACGCGGGAAACATTAGGCGGAATGGCCGTCTGGCAGTTTAATTCGAGCCCTCGCCGGCGGCCGGTACGGGCGCGCAATAAACGGTACGCCGCAAAAACCCGCGCGCGGCGGGCGCGCCGTGCACACATGGATATCATTTCGGACGGCGTCGAGCACGCGCGCGCGGCCGCGGCCGCGGGCGTGCAGGCCGCCGCGCCGTCGATCCCCGTCATCCTCGGGCTCGCCATCGGCTTTGCCGCGATGGCCGTCGCCGCCGTCGCGTTCCTGATGCTCGTGGGCGCCGTCGGCGCCGTGTTCGTCATCGTGCACAAGCGCGCGCGCAAGGTGCGCGTGCTGCCCGGGACGGACGACACCGCCGCCATCGAGCTCGCCGTGTCCAGCTCCGACCACGAGGACGCGCCCGACGACTTTTGAGGCGCGCCGCATCTATAAATATACCATTTTCAATCATGGCCGGGGCGGGCGGGGTCGTTTTCAACGTGCGCGGGAACACGTCACGGAGCGCCTGCCGCAGGAGATCCAGGCGCTGCGCCGCATGGTGCAGGCACGGGGCCTGCCGCTCGACGGCCCGATGGACAGCATCATCCGCGCCATCCGCAAAGAGCACGCGCTGACCGACGCCGAGTGTGCCGCACTGGAGAAAAACCGGCTTTTTGTGCACGGCCCGTGGTACATCTGGGCGTGCGAGATGTCGCCGCGGGAACAGGGCGCGGTCGCCCTGGACGACCACGTGGTCGACGCATGTCTCATCGTCTTGCTGCTCAAGTGCGTCCACGACACGCCCGGCGGGTTCTGCGCCCTGCTCCGCGACGACCGCAACAAGGTGCTGTACGGGCCGATGATCGAGACGATGCTTTCCTGCGCGCACGCCACCGACGCGGAAAAGGCCAGGATCCGGCGCGATTACGCGGAACTCGACCTACGCGCGTTGCCCCGGGACGTCCTCCTGGCCGTGTTCAAACGGCACGGGATGTGCTGACGCATAAAACTATTCATTGCACTCACCGGCGGCATTCTCAGGGCGCGCGGCGCTTGGCCTCCGGCGCGTCGCGCGCGGGCCCCGGGCCGGGCAGCAGGGCCTGGCGCAGCGCCAGCGGCGCGAGGCGGTCCGCGGCGACGTCGGTGATCTTCACGGCGCCGTCCGCGACGCCCGCGGCGTAGCGCGTGCCCGCGTGCAGAAAGTCGATGGCCTCGCCGCGCGGCGCGACCATCGCGAACTCGGCCGGCCGCTCCAGCAGGCGCGCGTGCAGCGCCGCGAGCGCGTCTGGGCGGCGGCCGCGCACGACGAGCAGCGGGCCGCCCGCGACGCGCACCACGACGCCGAGCGCGGCCAGCGCGTCGACGACCGCGTCGACCGAGACGTCTACCAGTTCGTTTGCCTGGCGGACGATCTTCGCCAGGTGCTCCGGCGACACGGTGAACGCGCGCAGCCGCGCGGCAAACGCGGCGCCCTCGCGCGCGCGCCACGGCGTGGCGTGCACCGCGCCGCTCGGCGACAGCCATGCGTCGAGGTACGCGACAAAGCGCGCGGCGCTGGGCGCGACGCCGACGCCCGGGAGCGTCCACACGCCCGGAAAGCGCGCCACGCGCGCCCAGTTGCGCGGGCCAAAGCCGCAGCGCATGGCGATGCGATCCGCGTCGTCGAGCGTGAGCAGCATCTCGCCGCTGGCCAGGCACTCGTGGTAGACCAGCAGGTCGCGGATCGTGTAGCCCCCGGTATCCACGCGCATATCCTCGGCCCGGATCGCGGTCGCAACGTCGGGTGCACCGAACACGCGGCGCGCGTTCGGCAGATAGCGCCCGGCGGTGTATATCATCTTTGAAGTAACGTTGCCGATGATGGCCACCGAGTAGTTCCGCGTCATGTACCGGGCCGTGAGCGCCTCGAACTCCGCGATGTTCGCGTCATCGGGCACGCACACGAGCACGGCTACGCCGGTGGCATCGATCAGTCGCCTTTGCCATTCGGTGTCGGCGGGGTGCACCAGCACGGTCACGGAGCATTGCGAGGACAGCTCCAGGATCTCGTCGCGGAACGGGTAGAGCACGCGCGCGTCCGGGATCAAATCAAAGTCCGCGCCTTCCAGGCACGAGACTTCATAGTGCGCGCTATATGCGATTTTCATCAGCAACTCATTTCCATCGTCCCACTCGACAAACATGGAGCCAAGCTTCCACCGTTCCAGTATCTCGTCTTTTGCGTTCATGCGGGACCTGGATATAGCATCCTGGAGATTTCGGTGGATGGCGGCCGGCAGAGATGGGAGCGCGACCTTTTGGTACAGTGCACTTTGGTCCAGCGCCAACTGGGTCACGGGCGCATGACGCTCGACCGGGAAACGGGCAAACACCAGTCGCTCGAGGTTGTGTATGATATGTTCCCACTTGAATATGTTTGGATCATCCTCAAACACAAAACGCAACGTCCCTGGCGTGGTAACGTAATTCGTTTGACGCTTGAAATCGTAATTACCGATGCCGAAAAAATGGAGGCGGTCGTTTTGTTCAATCGCGGGGGTCATGACCGTGGATGCGTTTTTGGAACCACCTGCGATCAATCCGACCAAGGACGTGTTGTCCCTAAGTGCCTTTCCGATCATGCCCCAGCCGACGGCTGTGATATCGTGGTCGTTTGCGAAGATTTTCAGGATGCGCGGGGTCCGGTTTTGATACATGGCCAGCGCGATTTTCTCGGCACCGCGATCGCCGATGCCGACTTTGGACAAACTCAAATAGTTCAGTGGCAGTTGCAGCAATTCGTAGATGGCGTCCGGATTACGAATATCGGTATTGGAGATATCCAATTCGCGTAGCAAAGAACATTCCGCGAGGAGCGGAAGGAGGGTGTACAGTTTGCCATCGACAATGTCCATGTTTGACAGCACGAGCTTATGCACGCGCATTCCGGCCAGGGAGGTGAAAAGGGTGCGAATTTCATCTTCCGTCAAAACCACGCTTTCCATTGACAGAGTTTCTAGGTTTGCGTACTCATGCAATTCCCGGATGACCCCGTGCACGCTCGCTTCATTGACCAACAAAGAGCGGATATCCGATTTGGACCCCATGTTTTCCTGCCGTGTCCTTCCACAGGCGGTTCGGTCCATTACCTATCCGCGGCGATGACGCGCGGCCGCGTCATGGTCTCCCAGCCGTGCGCGAGCCACGCGGCGTCGGGCGGCACGTCGGCGAGCGAGTCGGCGTTGTAGTAGTCGGCGGCGACCATCGCGCGGCGCACGTACGCGCCGACGTCGGCGCGCGTGTACGCGACCTTGGCGTCGAAGCGCGTGGCCACGAGGTCGGTGAGCGCCTCGGCGTCGCCGCGGGTGGCCGCGACGAGCTGGTACGCCGCGAGGTACGTCGCGTCGCAGCGCTTGCGCGCGCGCGCGAGCTTGCACAGCGTCATGCGCGTGCCCTCGGGCGACGGCACGTAGTCGTTGCCGCACATGAGCAGCGCCAGCGCAATGTCGCGCGGCGGGATGTGTGTCTGCTGCACGGCGCGCACGCACGCGACGAGGTCAACAACGTACGGCGCGCCCTTGCCGGCGCGCGTGCGCGCAATGTCGTAGTAGTACACGTCGGGGTGGTCGGCGAAGCGCGGGGCCTGGAGCAGCGCGATGATGAAGACGTCCGTGTCGTTGCCGACGAACAGGCACGGGCGGCCGAGGCGGCGCGCGTACGGCAGCGCCTTGCCCTCGCCCTCCGGCGGCAGCGTGTCGTCGCCGTCGGCGACCTGCGCGGTCGCGTCGCCGGTCATGCCGAGCGCGGCAGCGAGGCAAACGCGCTCGAGCTCGGGCAGCAGCTGGTGCACGAGCTCGCGCTGCACCGCGTCGTCGAGCGCGTCGCCGTCGGCCGCGACCGCCGCCGCGCCGCGGCCGACGTAGCGCGCGACCGCGTCGCGCACCGACTCGCCGCCCGCGGCGCCGAGCGTGTCGCGCAGCGCGGGCGGCAGCGAGTCGGCGTCGGCGGCAAAGTCGACGCCTTTTTTGCGCAGGGCCGCGTGGCGCGCCTGCGAGCGCAGCGCGCGCTCGTGGTGCTTGGTCGCGGGCACGCGGCCCTCGAGCAGAAAGTGGAAGCGCCGCGCGCCGGGGAACAGGCCGCGGAGGTACCTGTCGAACCCGTGCGCCATCTTGAGCGCGAGCTGCACGGTCGGGAACGCGTACATGTAGCCGCGGATGAATGCGGCCGCGTCGATCAGCACGTCCGGCGTCGCGAGCGGCCCGGCGGCGTCGAGCGCGTCCATCGGGGGAAATAGCGCGCGCGCGGCGTCGCGTTCCTCGATCCCCATGACGAAATGCGAAACGTGTATTGATCAGGCTTGCATCAGCACGCGCGCAATGTCCACCAGGATGGCGTGCGCGTCCGGGCGCGCGAGCACCATCCGCGACCACGGCGTCAGCCGCTCGGCGTGCTCGGTGACCTCGACGCGGTCGGGGTGGATCGCCACGGTCGCGCCGTCGACGTGCACGTGGAACGCCCACAGGTCGACCTGCTTTGCGTGCGCGGCCTTGGCAAACGTCGCGTTCGCCAGCGGGAGCCCGTGCTTGCAGCACACATCGTCGATGCTGGACTGGCCGGCACCGCGGAAAGAAAAGCACGCGCGGAAAACCATCTCGCCGCCGAATTCGGCGACGAGGTCGCGCAGCCACGGTGCGACCTTTTCGTCATCTTCGCACGGTATGGACCAATCCAGGTGCTTGGACGCGTATGCCCACCCCGTGTACAGCAAGCGCGACGAGGAACCCGATTCCAACTCGGACGCCTGCATCGTATATCCATACTCCCCGACGGCCAATACGTGGAAATTGTCGTATTGCAACATTTCCAGCGGGTGTTCCATGGCATCGTCGGGGATCGGCCGGCAAAAGGTCGCGAAAAAACGCACCTGGCGCATGCGATTGTACGATAGTTCCTCCTTGCGCCAGCACTCTTGGCGCTCCCTTTGTTCATCGATTTCCTTGATCTCGGCCGCAAGGATCCTGTCCACTTCATCCGAATCGAGCGCCACGGCGCCCGCGCCCATACCGCGACGACACCGCACCCGCAATTCGTAGTTCTTGGTGACAAACGTGTACATCCCGCTTCCAAAAATCGATTCGAAAGTGAAAATTAAGAAATTATTCTGTTGCAACAGTGCACGCACCGCGGAGAATATTCATTCTCGGTGCACGGCACAACGGAAGAAGTCTTGGTGCGCCGCGCTCGGTGGTAGTCGAGATGTCAAAGCGGAAGCGCGGGGCGGACGCGCTCGCCATGCAAAAGGTAGTGATCAACTGCCGGTTCGGCGGCTTTGGCGTTGCCCAGGGGTACGGGCCGTTTGACTGCGACCACGACATGTGCCGCCACGACATGTGCCGCATGCACCCGGACTTGAT
Organism: uncultured Pseudomonadales bacterium; assembly: GCA_964574595.1. Taxonomy (GTDB): domain Bacteria; phylum Patescibacteriota; class Microgenomatia; order UBA1400; family PJMF01; genus CAZNOF01. The sequence goes on from CAZNOF010000018.1 coordinate 6,432, forward strand.
TTCCGCAATCGAGCGCGACGGGGCCGCGGCCGTGTCTGGAAATTCCGCCAAACTTGTCATCGATGAGGTTCCCGTGGACATTCACTTCCGGATCGACGACTACGACGGCTTCGAGTCGTTGTACGACCTTGTGCCCAAGCGCGGCCTCGACGTCGCGACGACGCTGCGGCTGCTCGAGTGGATCCGCAAACGGTGTGGATACGAATAAATCACGGGTCCATTCCGTCCGCATCGCACACGATGCGCACGAGGAGTGCGTGCGCGTCCGGCCGCGCGAGGAGCGCGCGCGTCCACGGCGACAGCTGGTCCGGGCGCGCAATAGATCCAACGGCGTCGGCGCCCACCGGCACCGACACGCCGTCGGCGGCGGAGACGTGCACGAACCACGCGCCGCGCACCCGGAACGGCAG
>CAZNOF010000018.1:6941-11392 GCA_964574595.1 uncultured Pseudomonadales bacterium
CGCCGTCGGCGGCGGAGACGTGCACGAACCACGCGCCGCGCACCCGGAACGGCAGCGCGCACGCGCCGACGTCGGGCAGCCCGGCCACCCGAATCTGCCGGCTGAGCGTGTGCGTGCAGGCGACGAGGTGCGCGCGAAGGACCATCGCCAGCCCGAAATCGCGGACGAGGCTGCGCAGCCACGGCGCCACGGACGAGTCGTTGTCGCAGTGGGTGGACCCGCGGACGGGGTGCGCGTCCGCGGGCTCGCCGTGAAAGTACGGGTAGACCGCCGGGGCGCGCGGGCCCTGTGCGCACGGGAACTCGATGCGGTAGCCAAACTCGCCAGTGAGGATCGTGTATGTGTACCCCGTGCTCCACACGCACGGGAACTCGGCGCCGTCGGGCACCGGCCGCAGGAACAGGCCGAACAGGCACGCGAGCCGGCCGTGGGACACCTCGCGTATCTCCCGTTCGGTCATGTGCACCGGGGTGCGGCTCATGCGCGCGTCAATCTGCTGGTAGTGCCGCAGCAGCGCGGCCCGCGCCGCGTCGTCCATAATTTCAATGACCGAGTCCAATCGGGATGTGGGCGGTATCTATTTGAATTCGACGCCGCGTCCGGACTTTCGGGCGTCGCCGCGACGCGCCCCTGGTGGATCCGCAATAGATACGAACACGAATAAATCATGATTGCATTAGCAGCAGCGCCGTCGGGCCGTAGACGGCGAGGATGTACACGCACAGCCCGACGGCCAGCGCAAACGTGGTCGCGACCCACATGCACACGAACATGGAGCCGTACGCCACCGCCGCGCCGAAGCAGCACGACCGCCGCCGCCGGTCGTGGTGCTCATTGGCGTGGAAGCCGTCGGGGTTGCCGAACCCGCACTCGTCGAGGCACGCGCGCAGGGCGCCCCGGGTGCACATGCACATTTCAACAATACGGTTTATTGCGCGCGCGACACGACGCTGTCGGCCGAGTACGCGATGCCCACGCGCGCCTCAAAGGCGCCACCCGGGGCGTCGCGCACGTAGCGCCCGAGCGCCCCCGCGCGGATGGCGTCGGCGGCGGCGGCGGCGGCCGCGGGGTCGGCGAACGACAGCGAGTACGCGGCGCGCCGGCCGGGGCCGAGGACGTCGACGGTGGCGGCGTACGCGCCGCGGCCCGGCGGGAGGGCGGCCGTGTGGCACGTCTGGCAGCGGCGCGCGTTGTAGCGGTGGTGGCAGAGATTGGACCCCCTCTCGAAATTCATTTCGTGCAATGTCCTAATTTTCAAACGCGCGCACTGTTGCAACAGTGCACGCTCGCCGAAAAAAATCATTCTGCAAATGGGTTCCACGGGGGTCGCGCCTGCGCCCGCGTGCGTCCGGCCCACGTACCACCTCCGCGTGCGCGTCCATCTGCCGGCGCGGTACAAGGGCGACGCGCGGCCGCTGACGCAGTGCGTGCTGCGGATGATCGCGGAGAAGGCCGCGGCCGCCGCGGGCGGCGACGTGCGGTGGCGCGCGGCGCCCACGTCGCCGGACGCGGTGCGCGTGTACGCGGCCGTGCCGGCCGCGCGCATGGCCGACGCGGTCGCGGGCGCCGTGTCCGACACGGAGGCGCGGCTGCGCGCGCTCTACCGCGGCCGCGGCGCGTGGCGCATCCACGCCACGCTCCTGCGGCACAGGACCGCGCACGTCGTCGTGCCGCGGCCGCCGGGCTAAGACACTAAACCATGTACACGTTCATTCGGTGGCGGATGGCGCGCGCGCGTGGCGCACAAAGCCCGCGAGCAGCACCGCGGTCGCCGCGGCGCGCAGCGCCGTCGTGCACAGCACGCGCGCCGCGCCGTGCCGCAGGTTCTTGGCCGGCGTGAAGTAGCCGTCGAACGCGCGGCGCGCGGCGGTCCACGCGACCGGCAGCAGCGCGGCGGCCGCGAGCAGGCCCGCGGCGGACCCCGCGTACCCGCCCGCGTCGCCGCGCACGACCGTCGCCGCGATTGCGCGCTCGACGTACACGCCCACCGACGCGGCCGCGAGCAGCGCGGCAAAGGCCAGCGCGACCCACGCGGCGCCCGCGTCGTGCGAGCGGTCCCACCGCGCGGGCTGCCGCAGCGCCGCCGCGGCCCACGCGTACTCGGCGACCGCCAGCAGCGCCGCGGGCGCGAGCGCGGTCGCGACCGCCATCGCGAGCAGCGACGCCGCGCCGACGACGCCGGTCCACGCCAGGAACGCGACCGCGAGCGCGGCCGACGCGACCGTGTTCTCGGCCCAGAAGAAGACGTACATCCCGCGCGCGGCCGCGCCGGCCAGCAGCGCGCCCGCGCCGAGCGCGGCGAGCGCCGCCGCCGCCGAGAACGCCTCGGCGCCGAGCACGACCCACACGAGGTGCAGCGTGAACCAGTGCGCCGCCGCGGGGTGCGCCTCGAGCCCGACGCGCGCCGCGTCGTCGGGCGCGCGCGCGGCGCCGATCCACAGCGCCCACGCCGCGAGGCCCGCGTGCGCCGCGGCGGCCGCCGCCCACGCCAGCAGGTACAGCGCGCGCCCGGCCGCGTCCATTTCCCGGCGCGCGCCGCGCACACTGCATTTCACACGCAAAATGAGCGAGTTCTCGGGGGATAGCCAGGACGAGGCGTCGAGCAGCTCGGCCAACTCGTTCCTCGACGACCGCGCGGCCGAGGCGCCCTCGGACGACAGTTGCTACAGCAGCGAGGACAGCGACGACGACCCGGTCGGCGCCGACGACGACCCGGACGCGCCGCAGACCAAGCGCCGGCGGCTCGCGCGCGGGTCCGACTCGGAGGACAGCGAGTTCGGGGACGGCGCGCGCGCGCCGGCCGCGCCGGCGCGGCCGGGGCCGTGGGGCTGCGTGCTCGTGCTCGGCTACAACGCCATGGCCGTCGACTGCTACGTGCTGGCGCGCGACCCCGGCGACGCCGCCGTCGCCGTCCTCGACCAGGCGATGCCGCACGGGTACTGCCACCCCGCGGTGCAGCGCGCGCTCGCGCTGCTCGGCGTGCGGCGCGCGGCCGACGCGCGCGACCCCGCGCGGCTGCCGTGGGTGCAGAAGGTGCCGCTGCCGCCGCTGGCGCCGACGCGCGTCTTCTTTGTCAACTGCGCCGCGCGGCACGCCGTGTCGACGAGCGACTACGTCGCGGGCAAGCTGGGCGTCGACGAGTCCGACGAGTCGGGCGAGGACGAGGACGAGTTCGCGCCCGAGTTCGAGTAGAGATGTCGGCGGACGCGCCCGGGGTGGTTCTGGTTTCGGGGCTCGGCGTCCTGCTGTTCGCGCTGTGGCTGGCGTCGGCGGCCGTCGCGTGGGTGCGCCGCCGGCGCGCGGCCGCCGCCGACGCCGCGGTCGACCGCGCCATCGCGGCGGTCGCCGACGCCGCGCGCGCCGGCAAGCCGCGCTGGGCCGACTTTGGCGCCGTCGCGTGCTCGGTCGACGCGCTGCGCCGCGTGCACGTCGTGTGCGCGCAGGCCCCCGGCGCGGCGTGCGGCGTGCACGCGCTGGTCCCGCGCGGCGACACGCTCGCGCTGACGGTGCCGCCGGCGCGCGTGGCCGCGGCGCGGCGGTGGGTGGCGTTCGCGCACGGGCTGCCCGCGCCGGCGCACAACTGAAATGCGCAGACGCGGCGTGGGGCTGTGGGCGCGCGAGGACATCCGCTCGCGCGAGCGGCACGCGGCGTTCCGGCGCGCGTGCGGCCGCGCGGCGGGCCCGCTGGACTTTATCGTGCGCCGCGTGTCGTGCGTGGCGGCGCACACGCAGTGGTACTACTTCTACGACGCCGCGCGCGACGCCGTCTTCCGGCCCGACGGCGCGCCCGACGACCCGGCGCAGGCGCCGTACGCGCTGGCCTACGCGCGCGCCGCGCGCGCCGAATGAAGCATTTTTGCGATGGCGGTGTCTGGCGGGGGCGCGATTGCAGAGTTGGTGGACGCGCTGGTGGGCGCACACGCGGCGCGGCGCGCGCGCGGCGACGCCGCGCCGACGGCCGCGGTGTTCTCGGGCGCGATCGGCGCGGGGAAGACGACCACGATCCGGATCGTGGCGCAGCAGCTCGAGCGGCGCGGGCACCGCGTCGGGCTCGTGCCGGAGCGGCTGCCGGAGCACCTGTTCGCCAAGTACCTCCGCGACCCGCACGCGTACGCGTGGCGTTTCCAGTGCGCGATGGCGCACCTGCGCGCGTACGACGCGTACGACGCGCTCGAGCGCGGCGACGTCGACTTTCTGCTGTTCGAGCGCTACATCGGCGAGGACTGGGTGTTCTTCGAGGCCAACGTGCGCAGCGGCACGATCGACGCCGCCGTCCGCGGCGAGTACACGGCGATCACCGCCGCGCCCGAGCGCTACTTCCGCGAGCGGTGCGCGCTGCTGGTCGACGTGCACACGACGTTCGCGCTCGCGTCCGAGCGCATGTGCCGCCGCAACCGCGAGGGCGAGCAGGACGCGTACGTCGACAACCCGTACTTCCGCACGGTGTTCGA
>CAZNOF010000019.1:0-8330 GCA_964574595.1 uncultured Pseudomonadales bacterium
AGGTATTTTTGTCATACTATAGGACAGCATTTTGTGGTTCACGGTTGATTTCTTTATTCCAAGTTGCCGCGAGCTCTGATGTGCCGGTATCAGAAATGCCATCAGGCAGTTTTAATAAGGAAATCATTTTTTGATCATTTACCGTTTCTGTAATTCGATCTACCGAGAAGACCACTTTTTTACCGACGAGCTTGGTGGCGCGATTCAAAGCAGTTTTAACTTGCTTTGGTGAAAGCTGGCTGGAAACAGTTGCTGTTTGTAACAGTACCGTTTCCTGATTCTCTTCTAAAGCGGCCATGATGCCAGCTCTTGCTGATGTCTCGTCAATTGTTTCGCCATCTTTTCCTGCATCGACAGATAAAGTATTTACTTTGCCGGTAACTCCTAATTTTGCGAATGGAGCAACTGGGTTTTTATCAACTTTCTTTTTTAACAGCTGAATGAATGATGTAAGCTGTGTTTGATCGACCGACAGCTCAGTAGTAAATGATTGCTTCGGGGGATGATTAAAGAGTAGTCTCAAAACGCCATCGCCTAAATACGGCTGGTGTCCAATGTAAAATGCTTGATCTATAGCTTTTTTATAGTCTTTTTGCAGTTTTAGATCAGCAGCTGAGGAACTAACGGCGACATTCTCAGCTTGGAGCGTAATTGTTTGTTGTTTTGCCGATTGCGCATCAAGATCCTTTAAAAGGGCCTCTGCCTCGTCTGGCGTTTTACCGGTTACTAGTACGTTATCTATATATACTTCTGGGTAAAATCGGTTTTTATACTGCGATTTGGCATAAAAAACCCACCCCAGGCCTGACAAAATAAGTGCTACCGCAATGACCACCAAGCTTAATTCAATAAGGGGTATTGACGATTCGTGTCTGATTGGAACTTTCATCTGGCATATAATATAACTGATAATTCCTGACTAGTCAGGAAGGTCTTATTTCAATTACAATAACAATCGGTGTAAAATACCCTAGAGATACTTATGACTGATGCCCCAAAAAACGTCCCACCAGCAGCCCCTGCTCAACCTAAAATGCCTACGCCTCCACCAAGGCCACCTCAAGCACCTCCATTAAAGAATCCAGCTACAACAGCCTCATTGCCCAACCCAACTTTGCCAAAACCAACGGCTCCTCAACAAGGTGCCACGTTACCAGGATATGGTTCAGGCGATTTGAACAAAGCCCAACTTCCGCCATTAAATGCTCCGGCAAACTCAATTAAACCGCCGGCTCCTACACCAGTTCCACCTCCACCAGGAAGACCGATGGCTGCCGCGATGCCTCCAAAGCCAGTCACCCCAGCTCCTCAAGCAGGTGCTCCACAAAAGCCAGCCGCACAAGCGCCAGCTTCATCTGCGTCAGCTCCAAAATCAGCTGAAATTCGTAAATCACCATTCCGATTCCTTCCATTTATATTGGGTGGACTCGTGTTAGTAGGTATTATTGGTTTTGTGCTCAGTAAAGTATTGGGTGGAACAGGAACGACAGCTACTCCTTCTGGAACAGCCACTTCAAAAACACCAGTCACCGTCACCTACTGGGGACTTTGGGAGCCAAGTGCTGTCTTAACTGAAGTAATTAACGACTATCAAACGTCTCATCCAAATGTGAAGATTGAGTATAGCCAGCAATCATATCGTGACTATCACGATCGTTTGCAAACGGCCATTTCCAAGAAGCAAGGTCCTGACATTTTCCGTTATCACGCTTCATGGGTTCCCATGCTAAGGCAAGAGTTGGCGACCATGCCAAATACCGTCTACTCAGATACTGAGTACCAAAATACCTTTTATCCAATTGCCGCCAAACAGCTTAAAGGGACAACTGGCTATGTGGGTATTCCATTAGAGTACGATGGCTTAGCGCTTTACTACAACCAGGACATCCTTAATACCGCCAATGTTCAACCTCCAACAACTTGGGCAGATATGAAGCGAATTGCCGCTCAACTAACCGTGCGAGATAGTACGACCGGAAAAATTAGTCGTGCAGGGTTGGCAATTGGTAACACTACAAACGTCGATCACTTCTCAGATATCTTAGGATTACTGCTCCTCCAAAATGGTGCTGATCCCACGAACGTCACGACTCAGCCAGCTCAAGATGCTTTGGCTTTCTATACCAGTTTTGTCTCACAAGATAAAGTTTGGGACGCTACTTTGCCAAACTCCACAACAGCATTTGCCCGAGGTGATGTGGCCATGATGTTTGCCCCTTCTTGGAGAGCTCATGACATTCAAGCCATGAATCCAAACCTGAAATTCGCCGTGGCGGCCGTCCCTCAATTAACTGCCAATAAAGTTGCTTGGGCAAGTTACTGGGCTGAGGGTGTGAACGCCCAGAGTACCCATCAAACTGAAGCTTGGGAGTTCCTGAAGTACATGAGTTCTGCCTCCACCCTTCAAAAACTCTACTCAAATGCAAGTAAAGTTCGAGCATTTGGTGAGGTGTATTCCAGAAAAGACTTAGCAGGTACTCTGGCCAGCGATCCATTAGTGGGAGCCTACGTGAGTGATGCGCCATTTGCACAAAACTGGTACTTAAACTCAGCAACTCACGACAACGGTATTAATGACAACATCATTAAATACTTTGAGGATGCCATTAACCAATCCGGCACCGGCGGAACAACCATGCTGAGTACCATGCAAACGGTTCAACAAGGCCAAGCCCAAATTCTGAATCAATATGGTATTACCGTGACGACCGTTCCAGTTGCTCAATAACTGGTACAATCGGTGGATGATATTTCCGCGTGTTTCCGCAGCGATTCTGTTTACTTTGGCCTACACCGACCAATTTGATTACCCTTTAACTCAGGCAGAGCTATTCTCGAGGTTGATTGCGTTAGACGGGAAAACCGTATCTCAAGCACAGTTTGAGAAAGAAATTGCTCTTCTCCAAAAACAAAAAGCTATTGAACCACATGACGATTTCTTGACTTTGCCTGGAAGGGCTGAACTTATAGAAACGCGTTTACGGAGAGCCCGTTTTTCTGCCAAAAAATGGCGAGAAATTCAGCTTCTGCAACAGATGACATTTCTGTTACCAGATGTGTTGGCGATTTTTGTGACTGGCTCATTGGCGATGAATAATACCGAATCGGATGATGATATTGATCTATTGGTGATTACTAAAACCAACCGCCTGTGGGTAAGTAGGCTATCACTGCTCTTTTTGACCTGGATTCTAGGACGAAAGAAGCGCCGATTTGAGGAAGGAAAACATGGCTGGTGTCTGAATCTCTGGTTAGATGAGGATCACTTAGAAGTGACCACTCAAAAGAGAGATCTGTACCAGGCGTATGAAGTAATTCAAGCTACGCCCATTTTAGGTGACCCGGAAACAATGAATCGATTTTATTCCGCTAATGCCTGGGTGAAGACATTTCTCGTTTCTCCAACTCCGGCCACTTTTCCGCACTTGAAAAAACTCGTTAAAAAAGAGCCTGCTTCAAGCAGCCTTTCTTCTCAGCTGATTGATCTACTCGAGAAGTGGGCGTATTCATTTCAGCTTCAATATATGAAATCTCATCGGACCACGGAAAAAGTTGGAGCTGGTTTTGCGTTCTTCCATCCTCGACCAACTGCTACTTTAGTCAAAGACGGCTGGTTGAAAGCGATAGCGCGAAGTAAAAAAGCCGTTGGCATTGGTACAATAGCCAAACACTATGTTGGAAAACTCTTTACTTAACCAAATCGAACAACTGCATCAACAGGGGAAAGTCATTACCTTGGTGACCGGCGTATTCGATCTTTTTCATCAAGAACACCTACATTTTTTACAAAAAGCTAAAGAACTGGGTGATGTTTTGATCGTGGGTATTGAGTCGGATGCCCGGGTCAGGAAAATGAAAGGGGAGGGAAGACCAATTCAAAACCAAGATACTCGTTTGGCCACGATTCAAAATGTGCCATTTGTGGACATCGCCTTTATTTTGCCTGAAGACTTTTCCAAGCCGGCCGATCATGACCAACTCATTCAAGAAATTCATCCCGCATATCTGGCAGTCTCGTCACATACCGCTCACCAAAAGGAAAAACAAGCTATTTTAGCCAAGTACGGTGGAGAAGTGAAAGTTGTTCTAGATCAAAATCCCACCGTCTCCACTACCTTGTTGCAGCAAGATCTTGTTCGCAACTCCTAAGCCCCATATAATGAAAGAAAAAGGAGCCTATGCGTATTCTTCTGCCTGCCATTTTCTTTTTACTCATCACTTTGGGTTTTGCTGGATGTAGCCGTCAACTTCCTGCCTCACAAACCACAACTCCTGCTTCTGTAGAAGCAGCTCCGACAAATAAGGTTGGTAAGACAACTAAAACCGGTGTAGTCAGTAAAGCGAATGGTAAATACTACTTACAAGTTTCCAATCAACCACTCCTGGAAATTGATAGTTATTCTATTGACTTAAGCGACTTTCCTGGTAAAACAGTAACCGTCACCGGCGAGTACAGTGGCAATACACTTTTTGTAGGGGAAATTAACTAATCATGAAAAAAATATTCATTGCTGCAGCGGTCTTGTTCTTGGTGTTAAGTATCGGAGCAAGGTCAACATTTGCCGCAGAGAATATTTTTCAAAGAACGTTTAACTCGATTGGCAACAGTGTCCAGCGTTTCTACTTGCGCTGGATCCCAGGCTCCAAACCGGGCGACGCTGTCATGAGACAAGCTTTGGCTGCCATGCAGGAAGTCAAAACCGCTCAAGTCAGTTCAGAAATTGGCGGAGACTTACTTCATGACGATCAACCACAGGGAAGTTTTAAAGTTACCGTGACTGGCCCAGCCCAGCTTCAGCCAAAAACTGGAGAAGAGCAATCGAAGCAAGAACTGAGCCTGACTGGAGACTTTACTCTTCAAGGTACTACCTTACACATGGCTGCTGATACCAAGGTTGTTGGCAACACGTTCTACTTCAAGCTCAATCAAGTTCCAGCTTTACCAAACGTGGACCTAAGCAGTATTACCGGCAAGTGGTACAAAACCACTTCCGAAACAGCGACTGGCAGTGCTCAAACCTTAACCGCAGAACAAAAAGCCCAGCTTCAAGATGCAATGAATAAACTATGGTCATCTGCCAAAGCCTCAGAGAGTCGCCCAGATACATTAGATGGTCATGATGTGTTCATTGTCGATGTAGTCTTCCCAAGAACAGCTATTCAAGAGTACTTAAATACTGCTGTCTCCATCCAAAGTTCCACGAATCCAGATCAATCACCAGATGTAACGAGTAGAATTCAAGAGGTTTTGCAGAAGAATTCTGATAGAGTGGGAGATGTGAGTGGTAAACTATGGATTGATAGATCAAGCTTTTACTTAAGACAGTTATCAATGCCAATCGTCTACAATATGCCTGCTCAAGAGAGTGAAACAACTTCATTTGCGCCATTAGCCGCGTTATCTCATGTTAATAAAGTGAACTTATTGATCAAAGCTCATTTTGATAATTTCGATGAGCCAATTCAGTTTGTTGAGCCAACTGATGCTTTAGATGCAAAAGAAGCCTTTGCTGCCTCTTTTGGCAAGATGATGACTCCCGGGATGACTTCTTCAGAGGGAACCTCAGAGTTGCCAACGTTAACGCCAGCTCAACGATTACAGTTACAACAACTGAACTCAATTAGCCCAGCGCAAAAACAGAAATTCTTAGATCAGCTCAATACCATTGAGAAAATGAAGTCCACTGAGCCAGCGCCAGCTCCTTGATGCTACAATAAATCTGTGCCAAACATCTTTACTACTGATACATATCAATTTCCTTATTCCTATAAATTCCCAGGACAATCATCTGACGAACGAATTCTGTTTGTGACCAGAGAAGCGGATGTAATGCTTCATCTTAGGCAGATTGGAACTGTGATTGCTGCTTGTCTGATCTTTGTGACCGGACACGGTGCTGGGCAACTGGTGGATACCTTCTTAGGTACAAATTTTGGAGTGGTTTTTGATGTGGTGGCTGGTGGCGTGGGCGCAGCCTTCCTATTAATAGGGTTTTGGTGGATTACGACTCTCTGGAAGAACAGTATTGCTATCATTACGACTAAACGACTCTTTAAGTTTGTTTATACAACGCCTTGGAATCGTCATGAGTTGTCTCTACCTCTTGAGATGGTGGTGGACACGGGTGCTTACAGTAAAGGATTGATTCAGGCCTTCTTTAAACTGGGTATCTTTACCGCTCGATCGAGTGCTAGTAGTTCTGGGGTGGCCACAGATGACCCAGGTCGAGTCAATAAAAAGTACTTCTACATCGAGAACGTGACCAATTTTGAAGATATTCATCACTATCTGAATAAAGTTTTGTTTGTCTATCGACAAGATTGGAAGAAACTCGACACCTTCCGACCATTTTTGCCCCATCTAAAGGGCGAAGCTCGTAAAGAGTTCATGAAGAATTATCCAGAGTACTGGAGTTAAAGCACTTCGGTTTGTGTTTGGGTAGATGTTATTAACAATATACCTATTGCAATTGAGGCGGGTACGCCTTAAAATATAAATCTCTGTTCGAGAAAACAGCATCGTCGTGAGACGATACCCCAACGCGACATTCTTCTTGCTTCATGCAAAAGAATCCCTCCGCAACATTTTATAGTTTGACTACAAGTAAAGATCGTGTGTGCCTCTATGGGCCCTTAGCTCAGTTGGCTAGAGCGCGTCATTTGCAATGACGAGGCCAAGGGTTCGAGCCCCTTAGGGTCCACAAGATAATTCGTTGCGGCTTACACCGCAGCACCTTAAAACAATGCTGATCGTATTAGTAACTGATACATGAAGAATTCTTTCTTTATCTATTAGTTCCTAATCAGAAATGATGAAGAACTAGCATTGTTTGTACCTTAACAAGTGAAGAGAAATTTTTTTTATTAGATCTAAACGTTGATTTTAAATTTTTATTAATTTTTTTGTCAGCGCATCAAATGACATTTCAAGCCGAAATGTAATTTCGTAAATCATGTAAACTCAAGCAAATAGTGGATGCCTAGACTTGTTTGGACGAAGAAGGACGCACAAGACCGCGAAAGTTATCGGGGAGCTGCCAAGAAGCTTTGATCCGATAGTATCCGAATGGGGTAACCCATCCCGCTTAATAGCGGGATACTCAATTAATTTATTAATCGAGAGAAAACCAGGAGAACTGAAATATCTAAGTACCCTGAGGAAAAGAAATCGCACGAGATTCCCTTAGTAAGCGACGAGCGAACAGGGAGCAGTCTAAACCAGAATTTATTCTGGGGTTATAGGACCTCAACATTGGATTTACCAACGATATCAGAAGCCGGTGGAATACGGCACCAAAGAACGTGATAGTCGTGTACGTTAAATTGAAGGTAACCATAGAGGATTCCTAAGTAAGTTGGGAGACGGCAAACTCCCTTCCGAATTTGGGGTGACCACACTCCAAGACTAAATACCAAACAAGAGCGATAGTGAACGAGTACCGTGAGGGAAAGGTGAAAAGAAGGGTTGAAGACCCCGTGAAATAGTACCTGAAACTATTTGCTAACAATCAGACAGAGCCCGCAAGGGTGATGTCGTGCCTATTGAAGAATGAGCCTGCGAGTTATTGCACAGTGCAAGCATAAGTCATTGTCATGACGCATGCGTAGTGAAAGCGAGCCTGAATAGGGCGATTAGTACTGTGTTATAGACCCGAAACCGGGTGAGCTTACCATGGCCAGGATGAATCCCAAGTAACATTGGGAAGAGGTCCGCACCGGTGACTGCTGCAAGAGTCTCGGATGAGCTGTGGTAAGGGGTAATATGCCAATCGAACCCGGAGATAGCTGGTTCTCCCTGAAATATATTTAGGTATAGGGTCACGTCATATAGATGTGTGGGGGTAGAGCACTGATCTGATATCGGAGGAGCAATCTTTCGTATCTAGTCAAACTTCGAATACCATACATTGTTCCGTGGCACTCAGTATCCGGGCGCTAAGGTCCGGAGGCAAAAGGGAAACATCCCAGACTTACGACTAAGGTCTCTAATATCAATTTAGTGGAGAAGGAAGTGTTATTCCAAAGACACCTAGGAGGTCGGCTCAGAAGCAGCCACCCTTGAAAGAAAGCGTAACAGCTCACTAGCCGAGGAATAGCGCGCCGAAAATGTAACGAGGCTCAAATTGATAACCGAAGTCTAAGATTTTATATATTTTATATAGAGTGGTAAGGGAGCGTTCTGTGTGCTGTGAAGCTAGCCCGTGAGGAGCTGGTGGAGCGATCAGAAGTGAGAATGCAGGCATGAGTAGCGAAATGAAAGTGAAAATCTTTCACCCCGTATGTCCAAGGTTTCCGCACCCACGTTCGTCGTGTGCGGGTTAGGCGACCCT
>CAZNOF010000020.1:0-6600 GCA_964574595.1 uncultured Pseudomonadales bacterium
AGCATCAGGACGAAGCAATGCAGCCGGTATAGGCGGTCCTGGAGGTGGCGGTGGTGCTTATAACTCAGGATGGTTCCGTGCTAGTGACTTAAGCTCTACAGAGACTGTAACAGCCGGTGCAGGTGGAACAGGTGGTACGGGGGTTACAGGTGCTAGTGGTGTTGTTGGTCAAGCAGGGTCTCCCTCAATCTTTGGAACAGCAGAATTACTCAAAGCCTTTGGCGGAGGTGGTGGCGGTGCTCCTGCCACTACAGCAGGATATTCCGGCGGTGGTGGAGGCTCTATTACAGGCGTTGGTGTTGCAGGAGGAAGTACGTCTAGCCAGGGAGGAAGCCCTTATGGAACCACTGGCGCGGTTAATTATCTGCCTGGTGGTGGAGCAGGAGGTTCAGTAAGTTCTGCTTTTTCTTCCTATTCCGGTGGTGGTTCTGGAGGAGCGGGCACAACAGCAACGGGTACTGCCGGTGGTGGGTCAATGTTTGGCGGTGCTGGAGGCGGTGGTGGTGGCGCATGGGATGGTGCAACAGCTTGGAACGGACAGGCCGGTGGGCATTCTGGAGTTACTTCTTCAGGGGTAGGAAACGGAGCAGCAGCAGGTACGTCCGGAACCACAGGAAATCCCGGTACAGCCGGAACCACATCGACTTACAAACGATTAGCAGGCACTGGTGGAGGTGGTGGTGGAGCCGGTAGTGCAGGTAATGGTGGTGCTGGTGGTTCTGGCGGAGTTGGTTGTGGAGGTGGCGGTGGAGGTGGTTGTCCTGCCGCTAATGCTTCTGGTGCTGGTGGCGCTGGTGGTGGGGGCTGGGTCCGTGTTATTACTTGGTAAGGATTAATATGGCTAAGAAATATGCCTTCATCAAACCTAATGGGAAAGTTATCTCCATTACTCGATTGACCGCACAGGATGCTGCACAGGCTGGTCCACGGTTTGTGCAGATCACTGACCCGGCTATCGAGCCTGACGACGTGATCGACAAAGACACTGGTGCTCTGGTGTCAAAGAGTCCACGAGATACACAGGAATCACGCCGAGCCTGTAGAGAACTAGTCCGTCAAGAACTTCGTGCTACTGACTGGACACAGGTGTCTGATGCTCCGATCAACGGTGCTAAGAAGACTGCTTGGGCAACCTATCGGTCTACTCTTCGTGCTAATTGGGATACTGCAAAGGTAACTAGCGATCCTTTAACTAACATGGTGTGGCCTACTCCTCCTGGGGATGTCTCAGATGGACTATGACCGAAGCTAATGAACTAATTAGGGAAGTATTAAATCGACTGGAAGAATTAGATAAGAAGATCACTGCTGTAGTTATTGACCAAGCGGTTAGAGAAGAGAAATATGACACCCTAGCAAGTAACTTCAAAGAACAGACTAAACACATTGAAGAGTTAATGGGTGTGTTGAATCAGGGTAAGACTGCTGCAAAGTTAGTAGCTGCTTTGATTGCCTTATTAGCTGGTCTTGGTGCTACTTGGGACTGGATTGTTGCCCACATAAGGATTCTGTAATGGCTAACGCAACATATTTAGAATTAGTTAACGGAGTCCTTAAACGTCTTCGTGAAGATACTGTTACTACAGTAACTGAAACAGCTTATTCTGAGCTTATTGGTATCTTTGTTAATGAGGCTAAACGAGAAGTAGAGGATGCTTGGCAATGGAATTGTCTGAAAACTACAATCACAGTTCCTACAGTGGCTGCTCAGCGTAACTATGACTTAACAGCCTCTCATAGCCGTACACGTATCTTAGAAGCCTTTAATACCACTAAGAAGTGGCGCTTGATTGATCTTCCTGATAACTCATGGATCAATAACTTACTTGCTTTAACAACTGTGCAGACTGGCTCGCCTACTCACTATGACTATGCACAGAATAACACTACATCGGGAACATTAACAGTTCGTCTGTACCCACTTCCTGGTGCTATTGAGTCCCTGACGTTCTACACAATTAATCCACAGGAAGACTTAAGCACAGGCTCCACAGCCTTGTTAGTTCCTAAAGATCCTGTGATTCAGTTAGCTCATTTAAAAGCTATTAATGAACGTGGAGAAGATCAGGGAAGAGCAGCAGAGATTCAAGAACGGTTATTCTTAAAAACCCTTGCAGACGCTATTTCACAAGATGCTGCACGAATTCCAGAGGCTACGTTATGGGTTCCAGTTTAATCCCGATCAACCTAGGTGCTCCTGGCTTCTATGGGCTGAACACACAGGACAGCCCTACTGGTCTCGATCCTAAGTTCTGCTTAGAAGCCAACAATGTAGTTATTGACCAGTCAGGACGTTTAGCTGCTCGTAAGGGATGGGAACGCTTCATTGCTGCTGATGGGCTTATCAACGAGAACGGTGTACGCTTAGTACATGAGTACATCAATTCTATCGGTGATGTTGAACTCATCTTAGCTGTTCCTGGTGGTTACCTGTATAGTGTTGATGCTGGCGGCACTGCTGCACAGATTTATTCAAGCCCTTTGTGGTCTGCTGCAAACTGGAAAGCAGTTAACTTCAATAGTAAAGTCTACTTCTTTCAGCGAGGACATAGCCCAATTGTCTATGATGGCTCTACTTGTGTTGACATTGATACTGCTGGAGCGTACACAGGGACCGTCCAAGAAGCGAATGAAGTTCTAGCTGCTTATGGTCGTCTCTGGACTATCGACACACTAACTGACAAGACAACTCTGAAGTGGTCTGATTTGTTGATTGGTGAGGCTTGGACAGGCGGCTCTGCTGGCTCCTTAGACCTTCATACAGTCTATGCAGATGGTGTCAGGCCCGGTGTAGCATTAGCTAGTTTCAATAACAAGTTAGTGATCTTCTGTGATAAAACTATCATCTTGTATGATGGTGCAGATGATCCCTCAACAATGACTCTATCGGATATTATCTTAGGAGTTGGCTGTATTGCGAGAGACTCTGTGGTTCACATGGGCAGTGACATTCTGTTTCTTTCTGATTCTGGTATTCGTAGTCTTGGTCGGGTAATCTCTGAGAAGTCTGCACCGTTAAACGACTTAAGCAAGAATGTTAGAGACTCGTTGTTAGCTGACGTTAGTAGCCTTGAAAGCATTGATGGCAGCTATGATGAGATTGCTGCTGGGTACAATGAAAAAGATGGGTATTATCTGCTTAGTTTGCCTTCACTTAATAAATCCTACTGTTTCGATCTTAAACAGCGACTACAGGATGGTGCGGCAAGGGCAACTACTTGGTCCATTGCGCCGTATTCGATGGAGTACCGATTAGATAAGGACTTTGTGTTTGGCTTTGATACCGGAATTGGTAGAGCCTCCACAAGCTACAAAGATGATGGTGCTTTATACGAAATGTCTTATGTCTCCAGCCACTTAAGCACAGGAGATTTAAGTAATCTTCAGGTGTTAAAGTTTCTCAGACTGATGGGATACGGCGGCACTGGTTACTTAATTCGTTTCTTATGGGGTACAGACTATGCAGGACTTTCGCACCAAACTCAAAAACTCTTTCCTGCAGGGGGAACTGTGGCTGAGTATAATGTGGCCGAGTATGGAATTGGCGAGTATGGCGGCAGCACTAACGTTATCCGTCCTCTTCATCAAAACTTGAGTGGTTCTGGCAGAGTCTTCCAAGTAGGTATTCAAGTACCGGTATATGGAGTCCCATTCTCAATTCAACAGATTGATGTGTTTGTTAAGAAAGGACGACTTAGCACACTATGAGTAACTACACTAAAACGGTAGACTTTGCAGTCAAAGACAACTTAATTACGACTGACCCTAATAAAAGAATCTTAGGTACAGCACTGAATACTGAGTTTAATAACATTGCCACTGCTATCAGTTCTAAGCTGGACTCCACAGGGGTTACTTATGATGCTGTTACCTTAACTGGCATTACTTCGTTGTCCGGTACTTTAAGTGGTACAGGTACGATTGATGGAGGGACTTACTAATGGCTGATGTTACTCTGCCTCCTGGCTGGATTGCCTTACCGGGCGGTCAGGTCTATAATCCACAGACTAATCAGGTGTTGTCACAGTCTCAAGCTGCTTATGAGTTTGCTGTGCCTAACCCTGAGCGGTTCCTGACGCCTCAGACACCGGCGGCACCGCCCACAGCAACATATAGCATGGACAACGAAGGCAATATTGGTGCTGCCTACGATCCTCGCTACCAAGCTTCTTTAACGGAAGCACAGCGTGGTTATGGGATGCTGAATGACCAATTAGCTGCACAGTTAACTGCACAGAATCCTTATGGGATGGCTCCAGTGACGGTGCAGGGCCAGGCTCCGCAGACAACCTATTCTGCTCCGCCTGCACAGCCTGAACTAGGTAGCCCTGAGTGGATTAATTGGGTCATGGGGGCTTTGCAGCCCACTACAGCCCCTCAAGCACCTGCTCCTAGCATTGCAGCCCCTGCGCAGCCTTTACCGGGCTTACAGGACATCCGTAATCAGGTTGGTGGGGCTATACCGTCTTTTCCGACAGCATCGCCGACAACAGCGGGGACGACGATGCTTGGATGGAACAATGGTACCTCGATGGAGAACCCGACTCCTAACCAGAACTTCGCAACTGTGCAGGATACTTCTGCTTGGCGTGCTGCTCCAACTGCTATGACACCTTTACAGCAGGGTGGTCGTGGTATGCTATATAGTTAAGGATAACAATGGCTATTAATACCGAACAAGCAGGGACTATCTTTGCTCAGATGACGCCTGAGCAGGTTCGTCAATATTTAACTCAAAAGATGGTTAACATTGGACCATTGCAGCCTATTGATGCTCCGATGGGCTCTGCTGACGGTGTTCGTCGGGAAGATATGACTCCGACGTATGGCAATGCCAATGTGCAGGGCTTACAAGCAGACGGTCAAGGCGGGTATTGGGGTCCTGTAACACCGCCCTTTGACACTCAGTTAGCTGGTGGCAAGTACGGTCAATACTTTGCTAGGTTTGATGCACAGGGTAATCTACAGCCTGACAGCATTCAGTTCAGCCCTGTGGAGCGTGATAGCGGCTGGCTGAGTAACCATCTTCCTGAAGTTGTTGGTACTATCTTAGTCGCTGCTGGTGGTGCTGCTGCGGCAGAGTTTGCAGGTTTAGGTGGAGGTGCTCCCGGTGCAGGCGGCTTAGCCTCTGCTGACACAGGTATGTTAGGCTTTAGCGGCTCTACAGCCGGTGGTGTAGCCCCTGTTGCCACTACAGCCGGTGCCGCTGCTGCACCGATTGTGCAGGCTGGTCCTATGACGTTAGGTGCTGGCGCTACAGTGTCCGATATCGCTGCTGCTGCGGCTGCTGGGACGCCTATCTCTCAGCTTGCTCCTGCAATTACTAACTTAGTTAAAACTGCTGGGCCTAGTGTGTTGCAGGCTCTAAAGGCCATCCCTGGATTAAGTGGGATTGTTGACCAAGTAGCCGGTGTTATCACAGGCGGTGATGGAATGCTAAACAATCTGCTCAATATCGGAGCAGGGGCTACACAGTTAGCTGGATTGAAAGACGCTAGCAACACTGCCGCACAGGATTATAAAGTCTTAGGTGATGGTATTAAGGGTGAATACCAGGCTTTAGGTGATCGTGGACAGGGGATGTTTGACACCTTAGGTGCTAAGGGTCAAGCAGGTTATGAGAACCTTGGAATGAAGATTGGTGAAACCTACAACAACTTAGCCGATACCTATCAGCAGGGCTATGGCATGTTGGGTGACCAAGTAGGTAACACCTATAACAACTTAGCCACACAGACTGAAGGTCAGTATGCAGGCTTAGCAGCCCGTACAAAGGCTGATGTTGGGAAGTTTACTCCGTTTAACATTACAACCAATGTAGGCTCTACAGACGGTGCAGGGAAGTTCACCCCTACTTCTGGTAGTCAAGGTATCTCTGATGCCGCTACAGCGGCTGCTACATCGTCCTTTGGTGCTGCTAATGGGATTGATGTTAACAACTTAGCTAAGCAACGCTATGACCTGATGCAGGGTATCTTTGCACCTGGGGATCAACAGTCTCTGGCGGCTATCCAGGCACAGCAGCAGGCGAGAGGCAGGACAGGGCTCCAGAGCCTTAATCCAGCTACTTCTATTGGTGGTGTTGGCGCTAACCCAGCTATGGTGGCTTACTACAAAGCCTTGGAAGACCGTAACCTTAAAGCACAGGCTACAGCAGCGGATCAGGCATTGGCTCAACGTGGTGGCCTGCTTAGTCAGGGTGCCAGTGCTGCGGCTGTGCCGTTGAACATTGCTACACAGGGAACTAATCAGCTTCAACTTGGCGCTAACATCGGAAACACAGCCTTTAGTAATGGGCTGCAAGGTGCTCAGTTGGGTGCTGGTATTGAACGTGCTGGCTTAGACCAAGGAACCAGTGCTCGGATGGCCGGTGCTGGACGTACTGCTGACCTGTACCAAACAGGGCTTCGTACTGGATTGGATACCCGGCTTCGTGGTGCTGAACAGGTAACTGGGTTGTTTGGCAAAGGCTTGGATTACAACTTAGGCCAACAAGGTGCAGGTATCCGTACTAATCTGGAGTTCGGTGATCGTGCCTTGTCTGCTTCGACTCCTTCCTATGTTAAGGCTATTGGACAACGGTTTGACGGTAACTTAGCC
>CAZNOF010000020.1:6610-6840 GCA_964574595.1 uncultured Pseudomonadales bacterium
TGCTCGGATGACTGGAGCCGGCACCACAGCCAACCTTTACACTAAAGGGCTGGATACTGGGTTGAATACCCGGCTTCGTGGTGCTGACCAAGTTACGGGACTCTTCGGCAAAGGCTTGGATTACAACTTAGGCCAGCAAGAGCGCGGTATTACCCGTAATCTTGACTACAGTGCCCGAGGGATTGATTCGTCTACCCAACAGTACGTCAATGCTATCGGTCAACGGTATG
>CAZNOF010000021.1:0-5345 GCA_964574595.1 uncultured Pseudomonadales bacterium
TAAAGACAGGACCCATAGTATATCACATTTCGGGCTCAAAGTACAGTACAAAGGTATGTGAAATAGCTCGTAGAGATTTTGGATATATTTGGTATAATTATCCTTTGGTGACAAGCCAATTGATTTAACATTGATTTGACTTACATTTAGGTAAACACGATCAAACCATATACAAAGCTCGCCCTTTTTTGAGCTCAGATATATACCCTATAGTAGTCAATTTACCCACAATTGAGCTTATCTCTGCTTGGGCGTTAACGACTCGAGGGATTAGGTTGATGCAGAGGGCCTAAGTACGTAGTGGAGCAGGTGGAAGATCTTCGGGATGGTAATAGTAGTGTAAAAACTCAGGATTAATCCCTCCTCTGCGTGCCAAAACGGGGACGTGCTGACATTCCCTTAAATCAAACCGCACCATTTCACTAAGTAAATAGTCATCTTTACCCTTATTCTTATCAGCGTGTGACCACACTTTCCCAAACCTTCTCATCATTTGATATCCAATGGCATATCCGTCTACTTCGACTCTATCGGTTTTAGTTGGCGTGCCAGACTGAGGATACAGCACTCTCATCGAATTTCGAATCTCTTCATGTTGATCTGCTAATATTTTCCGTCTCATAATACCGTCAAAAATTGTTCCTTTCGAATCTATAATGTATGTAGTTTCTGCGAACATTGCAACGCCATCAGATACAACATCTGCCAAGGTGAGTTTGTATCCGGCACTCTGAGCCTCACTAATTTGTTTGCGAACAAAATCATCTCCAGTGCGTCCAAGCAGGGGATTATGTTTTTTTGGCTTTTGTCTTTTGCCTAGTTCGGCTTGAACAACATGGATCAACTCATGACCAAGAGGGCCTGCCGTATCATGGAAAGGAAAATATTTTGGTTCAGCCCTCGAAAAAATATTTGGTGGTTCATGCATCGAAACAATATGAGAGGGTTTATCACCAATTGTATAATATCCGTGATATCCAGCTTCCACTCCTGGATGAGGACAGAGGTGTGCAATAACTAAGACAGGAGAGACGATATCAATATGCTGAGCAGCAAGAAAATTGCATGTCTTCGCCACTTGGCGATCAAGTACATTGGTAGGGACTAAATTTCCATCATAGACTTCTATGTGCATAGGTGTAGGTGTTGTAAGTGATTGTTTGGCGCATTCGAAGGCCAACAAGTATGTCTTATAGTATACAACGGCTCGGGGAGGTTTACAAGCAGCTCATCCCGTCATGCTCGACATAGTGACGTCGACGAAGGAGTTCATATTGGCTTCATTGATGACGACCGTTGTGGCCGTGCCTGAGACGATCTGGAGAGTGACCTTGCGTACGAGAGACTCAATGAGACGCTCAAGTGATCTGATCCCTGGCTCAAATCCCAGTGGTCGGACAAGTCTTGGCCAGACTGCATCGTCAATCGAAAGCTGAGATGTGGTGAGTCCCGATTGCGCGAGCATCTTGGGCATGACGTATTTTTTACCGATCTCGATCTTTTCCTCATCGGTATATGACGGCATCTGCACAACTTCGAGACGATCGAGGACTGCAGTCGAAATATCTTTGGTGTTATTCGCAGTCGCAACGAACATGACCTGTGAGAGATCAAATGGATAATCAAGATAATAGTCTGTGAACCGATTGTTCTGACCTGGATCAAGGATCTCAAGAAGCGCGCCCATGATCGCAGCACGATCTGAAGGATTGGCCCGATCGATCTCATCGAGGAGGATGACTGGATTGCGCGTGCCACACTCGACGAGTGCGCGCAGGATGATGCCTGGTCCTGCATACGGAGTCGTTTTACTTTGACCACGCAGGTCGAGGGCATTGGCAAGTCCTCCAAAAGGTATGCGATAAAACTTCCGTCCCAAACTTTCAGCGATGATCGGCGCAAACGACGTCTTGCCTGTACCTGCGAGACCAGTGAAAAAAAGTGATGGGGCGCGAAGCGATGCATCAGGGCTTTGCTTTTTGATCATGATGACTGAGGCCAAATACTCCTCAATTCGTTTTTTCACTTTATCGAGTCCATAGTGTCGCGAGTCCATGATCTGTCTGACACGATGGATATCGAGCAGATCCTCAGTACGCGTCTGCCACGGCAGTCGAGTGATAAAGTCAATGTATTTTTCCGTGATGTCGATCGCGCTGAGACTGCCCCCATATTGGAGACTGAGCGCAGCACGTGAGATCTGCTCGTATGCTTTGCGCTGGAGATCGCTCGGCAAAGCAGAGTTTGCCTGGACTTTTTGGGAGAGTCCCGTGAGCAATTGGGCAATATGAGTATCGGGCATAGTTATTTACAAACGCAATTTGGATCACACTTCGACAGGCTCAGTGTGACAATGTTGAAACAAGTTCGATTTTAAGTGTAGCAGATAGTGACGGACGATATCAATCTGACTCGAATTAGTCTAATGTGTACTAAAAGACTAAATTAGATATAGCACGTCCTGACAGTATAAATATAAAAATCCATCAGTTGCTCCTTGACACTGATTAGCAGTCATGTTATAAATCTGCTACTGAACAATTATTAATTATTTTTTAACTATGGCACACAAAATCAAGCCACTTTTTTCATATATCCTGATCAAACCAGCCGAAGCAGAGACCAAAACTGCCTCAGGCATCCTCCTCGTCGATACGGGCAAGGAAAAGCCACAGATGGGCGAGATCGTCGCGCTCGGTGAGGGATTTGCGAGTGATGATGGACGCGAAAATAAGATGGTCGTAAAGGTCGGTCAAAAAGTCATGTACAAGAAGTGGGGAGGAAACGAAGTAAAGGTCGGTGGAGTGGATATGTTGCTCGTTGAACAAAAAGATATCATGGCGATAGTGGAGTAAAACATTTAGTCGTAAAGTCGTAAAGTCCGTAAAGTCGAAAGTAAAAATCCAAGTTCCAAATAATATTCAAAGAATCAAATATCAATTATTAATCATTAAATTACATTTTTAATCCTATGGCAAAGCAAATCATATACGGCGATGAAGCTCGACAAAAGCTTGCAGCCGGTGTCAACCAAATGGCTCGTGCAGTCGTCACTACACTCGGACCTCGAGGTCGCAACGTCGCACTCGAAAAGAAATGGGGCGCACCCTCAGTCGTCCATGATGGCGTGACGGTGGCAAAAGATATTGAGCTCCCTGATCCATTTGAAAATATGGGTGCCCAGATGGTCAAAGAGGCCGCATCCAAAACCAACGATGTTGCTGGAGACGGTACGACAACTTCTACGCTACTCACACAAGCGATCGTAAATGCTGGCCTCCGCAATATCACCGCGGGAACCAATCCGATGATCATGCGTCATGGGATCGAGCGCGCAGTCGAAGCAGTCGTTGCCCAAATCAAAAAAATGTCAAAGCCAGTCAAAGGTGATGATGTTGCCTCAGTCGCAACCATCTCAGCAGCAGATGCGACGATCGGAAAGCTCATCGCAGATGCGATCGCCAAGGTTGGTAAAAATGGTGTCGTAACTGTCGAAGAAGGCAAGTCACTCGTCATGGAAACTGATCACAAAGAAGGTATGGAGTTTGATCGAGGATATGCCTCACCATATTTTGTGACCAATCCTGACAAGATGACAGCGGAGATAGAGGATCCATACATCTTGATCACTGATAAAAAGATCACCGCGATTTCTGACTTGCTTCCTTTCCTCGAGAAGTTCGTCAAGGTTTCCAAAAATCTTGTCATCCTTGCCGAAGATGTCGAAGGCGAAGCACTCGCAACACTCGTGGTAAATAAAATGCGTGGTGTACTCAATACACTCATCGTGAAAGCACCAGGATTTGGTGATCGTCGCAAAGCGATGCTCCATGACATAGCAGTACTCACGGGAGGCACGCTCATCACTGAAGATCTCGGTAAAAAACTTGAGTCAGTTGAGGTCTCAGATTGTGGACGCGCTGACAAGGTCTGGGCTGATAAAGATAACACTCGCATCATCGGTGGCAAAGGCAAAAAAGGTCAGATCGATGATCGAGTCGCTCAGATCCGTCGTGAAATAGAGGACACCACATCTGATTTCGACAAAGAAAAGCTCCAAGAGCGTCTTGCAAAACTGACCGGTGGCGTCGCTGTCATCAGAGTCGGAGCTGCCACAGAAGTGGAGATGAAAGAAAAGAAAGAGCGTGTGATCGATGCAGTCGCTGCGACCAAGGCAGCACTTGAAGAGGGTATCGTTGCTGGAGGCGGAACTGCACTCTTGCATGCTCGATCAGTACTCGCTGAATTGAAGAAAACGGCAACGTCTGATGAGGAGCGAGTCGGTATCGACATCGTTCACAGTTCGCTCGCTGAACCAGTACGCATGCTCGCGATCAATGCCGGTCTTGAGCCTGGTGTCGCACTCGATAAGATGGAGGCATCAAAAGACATTGATTTTGGATTCGATGCTCTCACTCTCGAGTTCGGTAGTCTCCTGAAAAAGGGGATCGTCGATCCAGCCAAAGTCGTCCGCAGCTCACTCCAAAATGCAGCATCAGTCGCGATGACGATGCTCACGACCGAGTGTCTGGTGGCCGATATCCCTGAAAAGAAAGCTGAACCAGCTGCACCAGCCGGAGGCATGGGCGGAATGGGTGGTATGGGGGGAATGTACTAAACGGACATGAGTCGAAAGTCTATAAAGTCCGTAAAGTCGTAAAGTGACGAGCCCTCCGATTCGGAGGACAAACATAGATCCCGGATCGCACTTCGTTTGTCCGGGATGACAGGAATAAGAAGCCCGCCGCGTCAAATGCGGCGGGCTTTTCATATATATTTATACCTCTTACCTAGGTTTTTTACACTGCTCTTGCAATCTCTCTCTCTCTCTCTCTCTCTCTTATAATCATAAAATATGTCATCAACTGGAACTGAAAACACAACACGATGTCATGGTGTGTTGAACTTGCGAGCTGGGTATGAGTCACATGCGGATGCGCTAAATGGAGCCAAGGTACTAGCTGCTAAGTATAATTTATCAGTTAATGCAGGTAACGTTTTGAAAGCCGCAGATGGATCAGTTGGTGTACCGCCATATGCTCGTGATATTAAGGCAAGTTGTGATGAAGGACATTTTGATTATTCGACGTTTCCTTTTGCCCCTATCCATCATGAATCATGTCCCCTTCGTCGTATCGCTGACGAACACGGACTCGAGTTTGACCAATGCGTTGCTGGGTGTGTATTCACTGCTCCTACTCCTCCGTCTACGACTTAATACTGCATCATATCATTTACCACTTCATTGCTCAGTGGTGGGCCACGTCGGGCATAGCGATAGATGCGTAGTTCATCCATCGATCCATTGAAAAAGTCCATTGCATCTTTTTGAGGTGATTTGCCGA
>CAZNOF010000022.1:0-3910 GCA_964574595.1 uncultured Pseudomonadales bacterium
TTTTTTTACTAAAGGCTCAGGAAATCCTTCATCTTTATATTGAGTAGTTAAGTCTTTTCTATAAACTTTTCTACTTTCTTCTTCTTGTTTTTTAGCTTCTTCAGCCTCTTTTTCAATAGATGATAGGTGGTTTTTATAACCTTCTCTATATTGTTCTACTACTGCTTGAGCTTCTGTATCCAAGGTTAAATCTTCTTGAGCTACTTTAATTAAGGATTGAATTTTCTTATCTGAGAAACCTTGTTGTTTATAATGATAAGCTAATACATTAATATTGTGAGTGTCATTTGAATAATCATAACCTTGAAACGGTTCTTGAAGTTGTGCAGGGTTTTTAAAAAGCTCTTCTGCTTTTTCTAAGTTTCCTGACTTTATAATATTGATTAAAGATTTTTGAGTCTCTGTTAATCCGTCTACTGAAACATACTTAGTTTTAAACTCCTTGTCTTTTAAAGATTTGATTTCGTCTTTAATAAGATTAAACTTTTCTTTATCTGTTCCTTTTAAGTCTGTTATTAAAATGTCATTACCTTCATCATCTGTAATTACAAAATCTGAATCCCACTCTCCTGAATCTACTAACTCTTTTATTAGAGTATCATAATTAGTTTCTTCTGTTAAGGATAAATCTACTTTTTCAGGCTCTTCTTCCTTAGTAGCTACAATTTCCTCTTCTTTAGTTTCTTCTACTTTCTCCTCTTCATCTACACTTTCAGGTAGAGTTAAGTCTACTACTTCTTCAGGTGTTTCTTGTTCAGGACTATTAAAATTCATTGTATTTAATAAGTCCTCAAAATTTACATTGGTTTGTTCCATTTTCTGTTGCAAAATTAGTTATTTGGTTTGAATTTACAAAATTAGTTAAACGCCCACCTATTAATAGCGGGCATATTTAACTAAAGTTTTCTATTGTTAAAAGTTTGTTAGCTTAATCAGGGTTAACTACAGCTACGAATCTTTTAGTTTCTTCTTGTTTTTCTTTTATGTCTAACTCTCTTGTTTTAAGCTTCAATTGCTCGTCTAGTCTTTGTAGTTTTCCTTGCTCAATTTGTTTTTTATTCTCCGCTAAATCTTTTTTAACACCAATTTCTTGAGCTTTAAAGTCATTTAGTATTTGAGTAGAATACTCTTGAACTTGTGAAACATCTTCTGAAGTATTGTTTTTATCTAATAATTTTGCATTTGCATTAATAGATGCCACTCTAATATCTGTTTCGTTTCTCTTATCTTCTTTATACTTTTCAAACTGTCTTTGAGAAGCTTTATCTTGAGCTTGAGCTTCAAGTTGTTTATCCAACATTTCTTGTTCATGTTGCCTTGCTTCTTGTTCTCTTTGTTGAGCCTCTTGTCTACTTCTTCTTCCCATGGCAACAAGTTCTACAATTGTGTCAGCAGAGTAAAGTTCAGCATAGTCTTGCATATCTCCTAAAGTATTCATCTGAAGAAGGGTTTGCTTCATCATTTCTAAATCTCTTCGTTTCTTAGGGTCATTTATAGCAAATACATTTAATCTTCTTAAAGGAAAATCAGGGTCTGTAAGATTTATAAAAGTCTTATCATTATCTGAACTTCTAAATACAAAATCTTTGTCTATAAATTCTTTTTGGCAATACTGTGCAATAGCTAAATGCATATTAGTTGATTTCTTTCTTGCCGTAGACATCTTTTGAAAGATTTGAGCTGTTTGGTCGTGAGATGCTGTTACTCCTTGCTGTACTCCTGTAGCTGTTTCAAACGTAGTTGATTGTCCTAATCTTGCAGGAGTAATTCCAATTTGTTCTAAAGCTTTTTGGTAATAGAATGTTGCTAAACTTACGCGACTATTAATTTGTTTATCAAATGAAATATCTTGAGTCATCAAAGTATTCATCTGAGGTACATTACCTTGCATTCCTTGTTTTGAAGTATCCATAGGGACAATTCCTACATCTTTAGCAAAGTCTCTAAGTTTCATTAAAGATTCTTCTATATCTCCATAATCTTTGTATTCTGAAGGAAGGTAGTTAATATCAAATAAGAAAAACATTCCAATCTCTTTTTCAAGAAGATTCCAAATTTGGTTCATACAAATGTTATATCCTACTTGAAAAGGTCTTAGTCTATGTGCAACCGAATCTGATATGATACCTGTTACAGGTAATAAAACTTCAAAAGTGTCACTGTCTCCTTTAACTTGATAGGGTAGTGGTTCTATATCTAAGTAGATGTTTTCACCTAAGACAGAATTTCCTGCATTTATTTTTACTCCGTGCCAAACTTCAGGAATCCAAAATTCATACATTGTATTCTCCTCTAAATTATCCTCAATATCTTTTAAGGCATATTTAGATGATTTTTTTATTTCATATTCTTCTATAAATTCAGGAGATAAATCATCTGTAACTATTTCTGTTGCTGAATATCCTGTTTTTGTTGTGTAGTTTAAAAGCCACATTTTTTTCCAAGACCTCCAATATGCTTCCGTCACTTGCATTAAATCTGTTCTCACAGAAATATCCTCTCTTCTCATTGAGGCGTAACTGTTAGCTATGTAATTTTGATTTTGAAAAGGACTTAACCAACTTGGAACTGCTTGTTCTCCTTCAGGTGTGTTTACAAAAGTTTCGCCCATAGGTATTCCTAGAGCATCCTGTGTTTGTAAAGCTAAGTCGTACTCATAGTACCCTTTAAATGGAAGTATTTGAGTATCACCGAAAAAGGTACTATTTAAGTTTTTAGATGCAAAAGGTTTTCTATTATCGGAAGTATTTGAAGAGCTGTCTCCAAAATGTTTCTGTAAGCTTTTTATATCTTTTGGTGATAAACTTGCTCCATATCTTTGAATAATATCAGAAGCTCCTAAAAAGAAAACTCTTCCTACGTATTCTCCGTCTTGAGGGTATTTAATATTTACATCCCTAGAAAAGAATGTCTCTTCAGGAAGCCATCTTTCAGGTTTATAATAGTCATAACCTACATGATAGTGTCTAAAATACCTGCCTGTTAAAAGATAATCTTCTATCTCTTCAGCATCTAATTCGGACATATTATACTTAGATTGGTCGTGCTCTAAAGTATGTTCTGCCCATTCAGCCGCTTTTGTTTTAAAATTTTTAGATGTTGTTTTTATTCTATCTTCTACAGGAATTGCTTTAGCTTTTTCCTGCTCCAACATTTGCAAGTACTGTTGTCTTTCTTCGTTTGATTGAAAATTTGATTTCGCGGGGTCAATTCCTTTTTTTAAAAGTTTTATTTGTAACTCTCTTTCAAATTCTCCAAGAACAAAATCTTCGGCTTGAATATTTAATTCGCGTAAAAACTCATTATCAGAAATCTCATCAATACTATCAACTTTAAAGTTATCTTTTTGATTTAGCCACTCTCCAATAAACTGTCTTATGATAATACCTATAAAATCATAATGCTTTACAAAGGTTGGAATACCAACGTTGTCTCCTAATTCTCTAATTTGATTTAGAATACTTTGGTCTTCTATTCCATAATCAGAGTAAACTAAGTTACCTGTTAACATCCTTCTAAAATCTCTGAAGTGCATATTATCCGCAAGCTGAGAAATACCTATAGACTCTAAAGAATCCATAGTTTTCTTTTGCCACTTTTCTGTCCTTTTTAGTTTATCGGGTATGGTTTGCTCAGGTATGGTGGAAGCACTCATAGTACTATTACCCATACCATTGTAAAAGCTATGAAGGGTGTTGTTAGACATCTCGTTTGTTTAAAAATAAATTAAGTGCAAAATTACTGATTTTTAACATATTTACCAAATTAGTTAAAAAATACGTCTATTTCCGACACTGCCTCCATACATTCTTTGAGCTAAATTTTTCTCTGTTTTTGGTTTGGGTTTTTCTTGGGCTTTCCTTTGTTTTTCCCAATCAGGTTTTGGTAAAAGCCAATTTGTGTATAAGTA
>CAZNOF010000023.1:0-3386 GCA_964574595.1 uncultured Pseudomonadales bacterium
GTTATTTTTAAAGTAGCATAAAATCCATTTAAATTTGTTTTTTCTCCTAAAACTGAAGTTTTAAAATCAGTAATCCATTTAGGTAAAGATATTTGTGCTTTTTTATTATAAAACTGAATTCCTAATCTATATATTTCTCTGTCTTTAAAAAATTTACCTTCAGACTGAGTTTTTGTAATATCTTCTGACTCAACTCCTACTTTACTTCTTTTTAATTCCCAGTTTAGATACTTTCCAGTACCTCCTAATATATTACTATTATATTTATACTTATAACTATCAAAATCTTGATTTAAACAATTATGTTTTAAAGGGACAGATAAATAATTATTGTTATTTATAACAAAAGCATTATTACCTATAATAGTATCTGTTAATGAATTATAAGATAACGATATTAAATTTAGTATTAATATGTTTAGGTAAATAAATAATATTACTTCCTAAAAATGAAAATTCATCTAATGAAACTGTATTTATAATAGAACCTGTATCATAATAAATTAATTCAGAAGAATCTTGAATATTTCTATCTAAAATTAATCTTACTTCAGGTAACTCATTATATGAAGTATATTTAATAGAGTATAATTTTAAATTTGTATAATCAGTATCAATAAAAGGTATTTTAATCACAGGATAACTTGAAACAATATCATTAACATTACCACCACCCTGATTACCATTATCTAAAGATATCATAGTACTTAAAGGACTTAATTTTGTAGAAGCACCATTTAATCTATACAAAGTGTATGCATATTGTATCATACCTGCAGTATGACTACCACCTTGTTCTTTTGTAACTAATTCAGGTTGACTAAATTTAAAATCACCTACAACATTAATTAAACTTGATTCAAGATCTATTAACTCATCATTATCACCGTTTTCAATACTTTGATTAATATTTAAAAATCTCATTTGATTTTTACCATCAACCCAATAAACTTTTTCAATTCTATTATTTTCATAATTAATAAGAGCTTGAATAGGGTTGTTAGTACTAAAATTTAAATTTCTAATATATAATAATTTTAAATCAAAAGTATCATTATTTAATGTCCATATACAATCAAAACCATTATTATCTGTTGTAAATAAAACTGTTTTTGTTTTACCAATAGCATTACCAATTATTAATTGTTCTCCTGGTTGAGTAGAATATATATCGTTTATTTGATTTGTTGTATAATTTAATATGTTTGAATTATATAAAATTCTTTTATTATTAAAATCAATATTAATTTGAGGTATTGTTAATATTAAAGAATTACCTTTTTCATTAGTTACTGAATTAGTACTTTGAGAATCTGTTGCTAAAATTCTAATATTTCTACCTTCAAAATAAAATTGATTTGAAAATTTTGACTGACTTATATCTTGGTTCATACCATTATAAGTCATTATTATATTTTTATTCATAATTAATGATATCTTTTTAAATATTCTTTTTCACCAAATTTCTTATAAAAATTCTCATGTGCTTGATCATTTATAATAATTCTATTTAAAGCATTCATCATACTTTCTAAATGATCCATTCCTTGTAATTTCATAGAATTTTCAGCTTGACCTAAATAGAAATGTCTTTTTTGTTCAATATAACTAAATACTTTATCTTGTATTTTACCCATCATCCAAAGAGGTTCAAGATATTTGTGTAAAATAAAATATTCTAATCCAACTTTATAAGACTCATTATCAGGTATTAAAGGAAAACCTTCCTCATCTAAAGATATTGCTTTATATGAAATATCAATATATCCTTCTTTTTTAGAAGATATTAATACACAATTTTGTACAACATAAGTATATTCTTTATTACAATCTGAAGTATTTTCTGTATCTCCATTAACATGATATAAATCAGTAGCATATCTCATAGCAATTGGATCTTGACAACCATCAATACCTGTATATCTAACACCTCTAATGTTAATTATATTTGAAGGTAAATATGTTTTATATTCATTTAATTTTAAAGATTTTACTTCATCACTATAAGATAATGGTGCATTTACAAGTTTAATAAACTCTAATGCAAACTCAGCAGCTTGTTCATATGAAATATCCTGTGTTAAAGGATTTCTCATAACTTTCCATATTATTGTCCCTACAGACACCATTTTACCATTTACCATTTTAATAAAGTTTATAAGCATCAAAGTTATCTAAATCATTATCTAATATTCTTTTAGCTAATAATCTTTGAAAACTTCTTGCAGGTTTATATTTATAATATTTTTTATTTTTGTAATTTTGACCTAACTTTAAAGCTTTAATTCTAAAAATATATTTAAAAGTATGATTGTTTAAATATCTTAAAAGTATTTTTTTATCTTTAGCTTCACTATCAGATTCCCACAATTGATTAGTTGCTTTCCAATCAATAGGTGTTGTATTAATTAATTTACCTTCTTTAATTTTAGGAACACGTTTAGTTTTTCTAATACAAAAAGTAAATTGTAATTTTGTAGGTTTAAATTCAATACTTTCATTTATAATTAAATCTACAATTCCTTCATTAAATTCAGATACAATTTTATTAAATTTAGATTTTGATTGTGGATTATCACTATTCTTTAAATAGTAATTATAATAATCAGACATACCATAATCTTTTTTAACCCTTTTACTTATCATCTGCATTATTTGTTTTATCTTGAGGTATCTGTATAGTTCTAATTAAATTTTGAACAATCTCTTCTCTAATAGGATCAATATGATGTGCTTGAATTGGATACTTACTATTAAAATAATCAAAACAAGGATTCTCAGCAGGAGTACAACCACAACAATTAGTATAATTTTGAAGTTCTAACGGATCTTCAAATATAGCAGTAACTGTTAAACAATTAATTAATTTTACTGCATCATTTTGACTATATAAATAAATTTTATTATCTGTATCTAAAAAAGCAAATATACTATCTTTAAAAGGAGAATATTTACTAAACACTGTTCTTTCTTTAGTAATAAAATTAAAAGGTACAGATATTTTATTTGTAGGTTTTACCGTTATAATAGAAGGTTTTAAATGTAATTCTAATAACTTAGGTAAAGGTTGTTTAGTTCTCATTATAGTTTCACAGTCTAAATCTAAACCACATTCATTTATTGAGACTTCTTCTAATTCCAAACAAAGAGTTTGTAATATTGAAATATCAATGGTTTTTTGTAAGTTGTTTAAATCTTGACGTAAATACTTAGAACGTTTTATATTATATAAATATAATATGTATCTGTCTGATATATCACTATCATCCATAGTTTGACGTACGGCTTCACGTACATCATAAATTATTTCATTAACTTTACTCATTTTTATTATATTAAAAAAGCCACCCTTTCGGAATGGCTTTAAGTTTATTTTTATAAATTCA
>CAZNOF010000024.1:0-2331 GCA_964574595.1 uncultured Pseudomonadales bacterium
CCGAAACAAGGTTTGCTTCTAAAATCCTAACACTTACTGGTACAGGTAATTATACCATAGTTGCTTTGTTCAACGGTACAACTTGGAGACTTAAAGCATCTGCTGACGGAGGATTTGCTTAATGAAAAGTAATCAATTCTGGTTTTCTATTGGTGGCTCTGCCCCATTCCTTTCTGGTTACACATCTAGAAAAAAGATTGTTATTAATAATCAAGGGAACCCTGTTGCATTAACAGGACACCAGATAGCTATTACAATGACCGCATCTCAGTCAGATGTATTTACGGCCTCAATGACAAATGGAGAAGATATTAGATTCACAACATCAAATGGTGTTACACTTTTAAACCACTGGATTTCCTCTTATAATAAGGCTGGAAATTCAGCAACTATTTATGTTAAAGTAACCAACGTATCCGCATTTTCAAACGGAACTATTTACATGTATTACAACAAGCCCGGTAGCACAACTGCAAGTTCATGGACCAACACCATGCAGCGTTTTGAGGCTTCGCTTTATGGCGGAACGACTCAATATTTACTGGGAGGAAATGAAGGTAGCGGAGCCAGTCTTGCTAATTCTGGAACGCTGGGTGGAACTGTATCAATTTCCGGCACTACTCCAGTTTGGGATACAACAAACGCCTATGGACAGGCTGGGTCTTCTCCAAAATTTAATGGCACTAACAATGTAGCATTGATTCCAACGCTATTAGATACCTGGCCTACAAGTGGAGAAATCAGTATCACATTCACAGCTCTTTCACTTCCAACAGCTGGAGCTCAGTGGGCTTTATTTGAGAAATACAACAGGGTAGGGGCTGGATTCCCGGATTTAGGTGATATGCTCGCGGTGTATCTTCAAGAGGTTTCCGGCTCTGTTTACGTCAGGATTCAGGTGAGGAAATCAAGCCAAGTAAGCCCTGCTAACTTTAACAATTATGCAGCTTTCGTAGCCAACGACATCAACTTAACAAATATTACTGTTGGAAGTACACATTGCGTAACAGTGATATGGAACGAATCAGCGATTGCTTTTTATGTAGATGGACTTTTTGCTGGTCGTTCAAGAAAATATAATACTGATGGTCACGGAACTGATTTTACAATTGCTGCCGTTCGTAGTTCTACAACAGGAGCAATAGGACTTTATACAAATATTAAAATCAACGATTTCCGTTATACTGACTATTCATCCGGATTAATTCCAAGACTTCCACAGATTGAGGCTGAACATTTTCAAAAAAGATTTATTCAAAAAGACATACGATCAAAAATTAACGCAAATACTTACCTAATTGCCACCAATATTCATGCCCGGAATGGTCGCCTTATCTCTGCTGCGGACGCCACAAATCCACAATATAACACTCCGCTCCTAGAGCCAGCAATACTGTACGATTCTGATGATGGAAAATACAAAATTTGGTATAATGATTTATTTCACCCCTCTGGAATAGGTCAAATTTATTATCGAGAAGCCGCTACATTAGCAGGATTAATTTCAGCAACAGAAATTGTTGTAACTAAATCAGGGACAACTTACCCACAAAGATTAACTATTTTTAAAGAAGCTGGAGTATATTATTTATTCTATTCAAATAGAATTCAGGCCGGAGCAGCCGCACCTGTATCCATATATCGCCAAACTTCAACGGATGGTAAAACTTTTACCACAGAAACCACGGCCCTATCCGTTCCTGGTTCTGGATTTGGTTCAGTAAAAGGGTTTGAGAATACGGGTGCAATTCAAAAAATTGAGAATACATATTATATGCTTGTTGAGGCATTTACAAGCGCTAACGAACTAGGATTAGCTTCATCATCCAGTATTTCTGGTACGTTCACACTGACCGGAACCAACCCAATAACAGCCATTGAGTACGGAAGCACTTTAAACTCCGGAGGCCCCGGCTCAAGGCCTATTTTATACAATGGAAAATATTACTTTATTCACCATTCACAGTGGAGCGCAACACAGGCAGGACAAACCATTTATGACGAAACTTTTATTGCCTCAACACCTGATTACACCACTTTTACAAAAGTAAATGGCGGCGGACCTTCAAATACCGTTGGCAGAGCTTTCGATGATTTGTACGCCACTGACCAATTTGCTGATCCTGATTGGACCAGTGATGGTAACAAAGTACAATTTGCATGGAACGCTGTTCAAAATCAAAATGCACCAAACTTTTTTGGTACAGTAGAAGTATCGGAGTTTGATGGTAACCTAGCCCAGTTATTAACGGATTTAACAATAACGATCCAATAAAAATTTCTGGCACGGTTTTTGCTTGTAATAATATACCCTTAAAATAACCCTAAAAA
>CAZNOF010000025.1:0-2069 GCA_964574595.1 uncultured Pseudomonadales bacterium
CACTTCTCCCTTGCCGCCTGTGAACACTGCGGCGATGCGTTGGAGAA
This sequence comes from uncultured Pseudomonadales bacterium, assembly GCA_964574595.1. Lineage (GTDB taxonomy): Bacteria > Patescibacteriota > Microgenomatia > UBA1400 > PJMF01 > CAZNOF01. The sequence continues at coordinate 48 of CAZNOF010000025.1, forward strand.
GGCTCATAGTTCGATAAAGGCTTGCGTGTGGCCTGATGCCTCAGGATTCAGTGACATCAAGGTCACTGCGTTGAAAAGCGCCATGAGCGGGTCGATCTTGGCCGACCCGGCTGTTTGTTTGGTGATGATGACGGCGTTGCCTCTTGGCTCCACTTTCGCGTTGCCAACACACCAGTTCATCATTGGCTGACCACCGTGGATCAGCACGTTTTCGGCCAGCTTGCGCTCTGCCGTTTTGATTGCGCCGGTCATCTTCCAGCCTTGGCTGATGCCGATGACCTTGTTTTCTGGCACGTCTGCTTGCAGCAGCGCGTCCATAACACCACCCAAACCGGATGGGTCAACGCCGATCTTGTCGAGCAAACCAGAGGACTCGCACAGAGCGCAGATGTCTGCCACCTCGGCCACATCGTCACCGATGTTCCTGACCAGCGTCAGGTCGCCGTCACGGGCGAAGTCTTGCAGGCGCGGGGCAATGTCCTTGCGGCGCTCTAGCACGCTGGGGTGTGCCCAGGCGTGTGTCCATGTGAGCCATTCGCGTGTCTCAGCGTCACGGCCCACCACAGCGAGGCCAAGCAAGTCATCCAGACCACCACCGTCAATGCCTATGTCAACCACTTCGCAGCGGTCTAGCAGGCCATCCAGGGTCAAGCCGGGGTGTTTATTCTGTGATTCCCAGAAGTCAGCGCCAGCCCAACGGTCTGAACGCAGGTTCATGCCGATTTCCACGTTGCCGTGCTTGGCTAAAAAGCCGCGCAAAGAGGACTGTCCGGCCTGTTCGGCCTTCTTGAACTCACGTTCGATGAACGCTTTGTCAACGGAAAACCCAAGATTGGGGTTCACCATGGCCATGTTCTCGACCTTCAAATGGTCGCCAGAGGCCACCATTTCGGGTGGATGCTCAAAGATCACGGGCACAAAGCCGGGATCAACGATCTTGCCGTCACGCACATCGCGTGCGTAGTCCAGTTTTTGCTTGAACACGCCCGCTGGGGGTTCGTCTGACTGCGTGGTCAGGTAGATCACGAAGCCTTCAGGCCGCGATGCGAGGCCGCCGAGGGCTTCTCGCAGCATGTTCTCTGCCGTGGACACCTTGCCGAACAGGTGCAGCTCGTCAACCAAGGTGCCGACTGACTTCTTGCCGCCTACGGTGTTGCTGTCTGCGGCCAGTACCTTCAGCACTGCGCCGCTCTCGCGATGGGTGATGGACTTGATGTGCGTCTGTACGTGCATCAACGCATCCAGTTCATCATCCTTCTGAACCATGTCCCGAGCTGGTGCGTAGGCGTTGTTTGCGACCTCTACCGTGGGGGCCAACACCGCGAACTCGGCAGACTGCCGCCAGTTCAAGATCAGCGCCGTGAGCATGATGCCCGCAGCGATTGTGCTTTTCGAGTTCTTCTTGGGAATGCACAAAAAGAACTCAGTTATCAGTCGCCGCCCGGTGGTGGAGTCGTAAGCGCCAAAGATGCAGCGCACGAAGTCAAACACCCACGGAGCGCAGGATTCCCCGAATGTCGGGCTTCCAGGCGCATCGACAATCCTCAGCTCCTTGAACACCGCCAGCGCACGGTCAGCTTCTTCATGGAATATCGGCGCTGGAATGATCGACTGCCCAGCCTTGAGCCTGTCGGCCCAGTCCAAGCAGCTCGTGTCCCACTTAGGCTCCATTGACCAGCTTCAGCGGAGGTGGAGCCGATCCGAACTTGCCCGTGCTGGCCCGCTTGGCTGCGTTGGCCCGCTCGTCTTTTTTGCCGCCTTCACCCATCTTCTGGTGCACGAACGGAAGCAGTGCTTTGGCAGCGTCTGCACGCACTTTCACATCCGCTTCCAAGTCGTTCATCAGCGCCAGAAGAAACATCTTCGGGTCTTTGTGCGCCAGTGCGTCCACAATGGGCGGCTGAACTTCGGTTTTCACTGGCGCAGATGGCTTTCGTCCAGCGCCAGCGCGATACCCGCCGCTTTTGCCAGGTTTGCCAGCCATTTGATTCCTTTTGATTAGCGTTTTTTTGTCCAAATGAG
>CAZNOF010000026.1:0-1899 GCA_964574595.1 uncultured Pseudomonadales bacterium
CAGCAGTTCCTGGTCGACAGCTCACCAGCAGCGGCAGATGCCCTGAGCTAGCCGGTTTCGGCCCATATCGCCAGCCGCGCTGGTGGAGCTAGACCTTCCAGGTCCGGCTCCACCACGACGACGCGGTGACCTGACCCTTGTACTTCTTCTTCGGCACCGCTCGAATCTTCACTTTCACCGTGAGGTTCTTGTACCCGAACGTCGTCACCACAACCTTGCCCTTGGAGTTGTAGGTGTAGGAGCAGTAACGCACGTCGCCGCGGGGCATTGTGCGACCGATGCTGCATGTGACGCGGATCTGCAACTGGCCCTTCGACGACGTACTGGCCGAACTCACTACCTTTGTCGATCCAGTCCGCGTGATCTTCTTCGCGCTCGACTTCGCATGAACCGTCAATGGCAACGTGTCGCATGACGTCGTGAATGACGCGACCGAGCCCACCGCGCTGGCGAGCGGCGACTCCACCTGAGTGCCGGTCACTCGGTAGTAGTACGTGGTGCATGCTGCCAATCCCGTGAGCGTCGTTGTCACGCTTGTGTTGCTCGATCCCGTCACCTGCGTGGGTGACGAGGTAACGCTTCCAGCGATGGTCGCGAACGTTGACGATGTCGAGTACTGAACCGTCGCGTTCGTCGGAACGCCCGACCCATTCACCATGCTGTGGACTGTGGCACCGGTTCCGGTAACCGATGTGGGAGCACTGACTTCGGTCTGCACAACCGGGCCGACTCCGTTGATGATGAGTGCTCCGCTGCCGCCGCTGCCATCGTGACCGGATGTTCCGTAAGTGCCGCTTGTGCTTGGTCGGTAAGAGACTCCACTGGTGTACGTGGGGTTGGCGTAGCTTCCACCGCCACCAGCGCCGCCCATGCTTGATGAGGTCTGGACGGGACTGACTGTGGCTGAACCACCACCGCCGCCGCCGTACCCGCCGCCACCGCCGGGTCCGCCGAAGTTGTTAGGGCTGCCGCCATCACTCCCGCTGTCGCCGCCGGGGGAGTAACCGTTGCCACCGTCGGAGTGTGCCGTTCCAACTGACGATCCACCGTTACCGCCTGCGCCACCGGCTGCAGAAGTGGCACCCGTGTTGCCCGCGACGGCTGTTGACGGAGCCGTTCCGCTGCAGGAGTCGCTGATGACGCCGCCCGCTCCACCGTTGCCCGTGCCGAGGCTGTTGCCGCCCTGACCACCGCAAGCCGTGGCGCCTGCCCCACCTGCGGCCGTGTTTGCCGCCGCGGCGTCGCCGCCTGCAAATGGCGCTGTGTCCGAGCTGGCGCTACCTGCGTAGCTGGATCCGCCGCCGCCACCGGCCTCGATCAGCAATGTGCTGCCAAGAGTGACGGCAGAGCTACCACCGCCACCAGCGGCGCGAAAGAAGCTGCCACCGATACCGCGAGTGAATGTTAGAGAGGAACCCGCCGGCACAGACAGAGTCGCTGAGATTTCGGCGCCCTTGCCACCCGGTGCCTCTCCGCTGTTCCCACCGCCACCGCCACCAGCGCCGTAGATCGTGATCGGCAGGCTCACGGTTTCGCCACTGCCGAGCGTGCCGGGCGCTGTACACGTGATGTTGCTCGTGATCGTCCCGGAACAAGCTGCGGCGAATGCAGGGGGCGCTACGGCCGCTATTCCGGCCGTGGAGAGGCCGCCGATGAGTGCGAGCGAAACTAGTTTTGTGCGGCGCATGTCAACTCCGTTGTGGGGACGGGCAGGTGCAAGTTCTTGATCGAACATCAAACTACAAGATCGTTCCCTAGTCATGTTTGCGGCTCGCACTGACGGAGCGTGTTGCGCGGCGTCCGTAGCGCATTTTCGCTTCGACCACGCGTCGTCGGGGTAACGGGTTAGACTCTGCGATGTTTGTCATGCGGTCACCTCGACCGCCGAATCGCGTTAGC
>CAZNOF010000027.1:0-1738 GCA_964574595.1 uncultured Pseudomonadales bacterium
GAGCGCCGCTTCGCAGAACCCGACCGCCGAGCTCGTCATCAAAGGCGGGACGGTGCTCGACGCCACCGGCAGCCGCCGGGCCGACGTCGTGGTCGCCGACGGCGTGATCGCTGCGATCGGTAGCGACCTGGATGCTGCGACGGTGCTCGACGCTGGCGGCTGCCTGGTCACCCCCGGCCTCGTCGACCTGCACACCCACCTGCGCGAACCGGGCAAGGAGGAAGCAGAGACGGTCCACTCCGGTGCCCGTGCTGCGGCAGATCGAACCGCTCCTCGGTGGCCGTCGCGCTGCCAAAGCGGCGCGAATTGAAGGTCGGCCGTACACTACGATTGAACAAGACATTGTCAAACGCATGGTGGATGTATTGCTCTCGGATATGGGCGTTTCATTCGAGCCACTTTCTCCGGCCACGTTCCAGTTCGAGCGTTTAGAAACCAACCCGCGCTTTGCCACCATCACGCGCCCGGCCAACGCCGCACTTCTGGTGCGTTTGCGTGTCGATATTGAAGATCGCGGCGGCATTATCGAAATTTTGCTCCCGCATGCCACGCTTGAGCCGATCCGTGACTTGCTCTTGCAAATGTTCATGGGTGAAAAATTTGGTCAAGACAGCACTTGGGAAAAACATTTAGGCAAAGAACTTAAATTTGCAGAAGTTGATGTGAGTGCAGTGCTTGATGAGAAAATGATTACGCTTGGCGATGTGATGCGCTTTAAAGTCGGCACCACGATGTTACTTGATTGCAAACCCGATGATGAGGTAGTAATTAAATGTGGGGACGTGGCGCTCACGACCGGTAAACTTGGGCGTCTGGAGGATAAAATCGCCGTATCGCTTTCAGAAAGCGTGAAGCGCAAACAGAAAGAACAGGCATGAACTTTGTCGCGGGATTTATTGTAGATATTCTGATGGTGTCGCTGTTGATGGCGACGATTGCGTATTGTTTGTTGCTCAACCGGAAAATTAAGCAACTGCAAGACGGCAAAAGCGAACTCGCACAATTGCTCGCGCAGTTTGATGATTCGATTCAACACGCATCTGACAGTATTTTAGCACTGCAATCCACCGGCAAGCGTGTGGGCGAAGCGGTGCAAATACGCCTCTCTGAAGGCCAAAAAACGCTCGATGAGTTGCAGTTTTTAATCGCGCGCGGTGAAAAAGTAGCCAATGAAATTGAAGCCGGTGTGGCGATCTCCCGCCAGCGTGACCGCATCGCGCCTGCATCCAAACTTGATGAGATGATGGCCGTGGAGCAGGTCGAGTCACTGGAAGAACAAATTGAAGAGCAGGTGATGGAAGCGTCTAAAAACAAAGTCGTGGCGTCACTCGAACACATCTTAGAAAAAGTGGCGCGTCAGCGGATCAGCTCTGACCCTGCGCTTCGCGGTATTCGCCGTCACAATGAAACCGGCACCTCTACCAAGCTGCCTTCGCGCGCTGAGCAAGAGTTGCTTGAAAAATTGAGCCAACGCCGCACGCAAGGAATGGCATGAAATTCCGCGTTTTACCCGCCACCATCGCCGTTGCTGCGGTGCTACTCGCCATTAAGGTAGGGGATGCACTCCGTTCTGCTGAGCGTATGGTAAGCTCTGCTGCTGCTGCAGAAGGCCCCGCTACCGTGCCAATTAATGAAGCGGCGAAGCCGGACGTGAAACCCGAAGAAAAAAAGCCAGAAGAGAGAAAAGCCGAAACACCTGCAGAAAATAAAGACGTAAAGGCGGAAGAAGCGGCGAAGC
>CAZNOF010000028.1:0-1578 GCA_964574595.1 uncultured Pseudomonadales bacterium
GGCCGCCTTCGTCACGCTTGGTTTCAATTGTTTGCGGGCGGTTCATCGCTGGTTTCCTTCGTCGTGCTGGGGCTCATGTTGAGCGGGGTAAGCGGATCGTCGAGGCCGGGCAACGGGTCTTTGCCTTCCTCTTCGCGGATCTCGTTGCGTGTGTAGATGCCCATTTCGGCCATCGTTCGCGCCCATTGCGCGCGGTCTTTCATGGCGCCCTCGGTGAGATAGCGGGTGTCGAACTTGACGAACAGCGGGCCGCTGCCGTCGAGCAGGGTTTCGTCGATACGATCGCGCCAGGCTTTGTGCCAGGGGCGCAGGGTGTGCTTGAGGTGCGCGGCAAAGAAGGCTTCGGAGCTGGCAAAAGTGGCGGATTTGTCGCTGTGTCCGACCATGATCGGGAAGACGTTGAAGGCGCGGCATATTTCTTCGACCTGAAGTCGGCGCGTTTCGACGTGCTGGGCGTCGACGCCGTTCATGGCGGTGCTTGTCCATTTGGCGTTGCGGTCGAGAATCAGTGGGGCGCCGGCCTTGTTGGGGCCGGACTTCTGCTTTAGCCATTCGGTCAGGCGGTCGTGTTGTTCCTTGTTGAGCGTTCCTTCGACGGAGTAGACGCCGCCGGCACGCAGGCCGTTTTCGTGCATCGAAGCCTGGCTGCGCTCGGTGGCAATGGCGAGACCAATGGCGGACTGAGCGAGTTTGACGGCGTTAAGGGAGCCGACCCAATCCCACTGGATGCCGTTGATGATGAAGACTTCGTCGCTTCCGAAGTCACCGATCAGTCCGAAATCATCCCAGCAGCGGTAGCGGACTTCGTAGCGCGATACTTTGCGCACATCCCAGCGGCCAGGCATGACCGGAATGAGCTCTCGCACGCGGCCGTTGTTTCCGCGCACTTTGATCGATAGAGCCGCGCCGGTGAGCGCGGCGTGGAAGGTCATTTGCCGGCGCCATTCGAAGGAGGTCTGCCATTCGTTGGGGCGGCGCGACAGCAGCCGGTATTCCGGGATGTTGGTAGCGCGCTCGGTAGTGCCATCGGCCAGCTCGCGGTAGACGTGCAGATCGGGCGTGGCCACGCCGTCGGCAATGACGCGGACGCAATCGAGGACAGTGGAGACTTGTAGCGCGGTCTTGTCGGTGACGGCAACACCAGCGACAACGCCACCGCTGACGCCATCGATCAAGCTGGCAATCTGGTCGTAAGTGAGCTGGGCAGCTTTCCGGCCGAAGATGCGGTCGAGTAGTTTCACGCGGTTTCCGTTTCCCAGAATGAGGTGCCAGATTCTTCGACGGCTGCCAGCGCCCGGTTCATGGCGACGATGGTAGCGACGGCGGCGTCGATCTTGTTTTGCGGGCGCGATTTGCGCGGGAAAATGTTTTCGTTGCGGTCTTCCTGGACTTCGACGTTGCTTAACATCCAGACGTAGGCAGGGTTGCCGTCGTGGTGGAAGCGGCCAGCGTTGACGACGGCGTCGATTTCTTTCATCGGGTCGCTGAGGTAGCGGACCTGTTGCGGAATATCGACGACGGTGAAGCCTTCGGCGGCGAGGTTGGCGCCGAGCTGGTGGCCGCCCCAGGGGTCTTTGG
>CAZNOF010000029.1:0-1556 GCA_964574595.1 uncultured Pseudomonadales bacterium
TAAATGATTAAAGCAACCAGAAATAAAGGCTGGAGACATATCTATACATACTTTAACGTGAGTTCGACGCTAAAATTAGTTTAGGAGTTGTAATAAATATTGTTTTTTAGACATTTTACTAGAAGGCTTGTGGTCATTAAAATGATAAGCGTCTAAACAAGCCAGCACATTATTAAAAGCATTATCGACACTTCTATGTCTGGTATGCCATAAATCTCCTATATGCTTCCATAGGTCAATGGCGGTTTCTACCAAAGTTCTCTTTTTCAATAGCCATTTATCTTTTAGAGTAAGCAACTAATACCAATTATACTTACAAATTGGCTTTATATTTGCTGTAGAATAACCTATGGCAAAACCTCTATCATTAACAATAAAAGAACCCGTTGGGGAGCTTAAAAAGCTTTTGCGTAAGCAACCCCAGCATTTGAAAGGACGAGTTCAAATGCTTATGCTTATTAAAACAGGTAAAGCACTTACCAAACAAGCTTTAGGAGAAGCTCTTGGTGTTTCGCCTACTACCGCTCAGGGGTGGCGTAAATGGTATGCTGATCAAGGCATAAAAGCCTTACTGTGTTTTAAGCGAACCAATCATAAAATATCTGCTATTACCCCCGAAGCTCATAGAGCTATTGAACTAAAGCTGAAAAATCCTAAACAAGCTTTTACCAGTTATAAAGCCCTACAGCATTGGGTAAACAAAGAATACGTACCTCATATGAAGTATATCACCCTAGTGAAGTATGTTCAACGTCATTTTGGCGCAAAGCTTAAGGTGGCTAGAAAAGATCATGTTCAAAAGGATTTAAAAGCCGTAGCCCGATTTAAAAAAAACGGCAGCACTCATTGAAAAACAGATTGAACCACGGCGAAGCGCCTACACATCCTTTAACATCTATTTTCAGGATGAAAGTCGTTTTGGATTATTTACCCGCTCTGGAAGAGGCCTTACAGCTAAAGGAGTGAAGCCTTTATCTCCTGAACAACACCAGTATGAATATCGTTATCTATTCGGTGCTTTTTCTCCTATTAATGGTAATAATTTGCTCTTAGAGTTTCCCTGCTGTAACACGGAGGTTTTTCAATATTTCCTCGATCGACTTGCTGTTGTAGACCCTCAAGAATTTAAAATTCTATTTTTAGATAATGCAGGATGGCATCATGCTAAAGCATTACAGGTGCCTCAAAACATGGCGCTCATTTTTTTACCGCCTTATAGTCCAGAACTTAATCCTGCTGAAAAAGTGTGGCAACATGTGAAAGCACAGCTCACCCTCCAGCATTTTAGTTGCATAGACCAACTTCAAAAACAAGTATCGCATATTATTTCGCATCAATTAACCATAGATCGTATTATTTCACTTACTGCTTTTCAGCATTACTTGTATGCTTTTTGGTCTGCTTTGTAAGTATAATTGGTATTACATGATGAACTTGTAGAATGGACTTATTATTTTAGTAAATTTAAGCAGGAGTCAGTTTCAAAAGAAGAAGGTCAATATGGAATAAAATAATAGGTATAGACTGGGCTCATAAAAATTGATAATAATGCTTAG
>CAZNOF010000030.1:0-1546 GCA_964574595.1 uncultured Pseudomonadales bacterium
CTCAGATTATATCGTTTAAGAGGTCTACAAGGAAGGGTAAAGATAAAAACAAACTAATTTTATAGAAATTAACAAAAAAGTTAAAAGATTTAAGACGAGAAATAGTTAGTTGTAATTTCTTAAGCATTGGAGAACCAAACATGAAGGGGAAACAACGGTTGTGCCTCCCCTTCAGTTTTTATTCAATTGTTAACCAGGCAATGACTCTTATGGTGTAATCAACGGTAACGTCGGTGGGGTAAATCCTGGCGGAGCAAACCGCTGATCCCCAATCCACAGGCGAGCAAAGTTCGATGCTCCACCTTTTTCATTATCCAGATAAATCTGATTGCTGAGTTTACCATTTAAATCTTGCTTACTGAACATTAACTCCAGATAAGCATTTGCCATGGTGATCACCCATTCTTCTCGCTCCGCATTGTTATCACCCTTGGTGGAGCTAAAGATATAGCCACTGCCATTAACCATCCCGGCTGAGCATAGCTTGGAGAAGTTGAATTCAGCTCTAGGTGTTACAAACACCTGAAAAACACTTCTCTTCTCACTCCTGATATTGGGGTACTGAGACCCCTTTTCACAGGTCAGCATAAAAGTGCCGAATTGGTCAGCTTCCAGTTGGATGATAGCTGGCTGAGTTTTTGATTTTTCTGCTTCCAAGAGTAAACCCTTGAGAGACACAAAATCAGCATCCCACCAATCAAGGTGGCTCTCAGTCAGATTCGTCCAGGTACCCAGTGGTGTAGTGAAGTATTCCCAACCATTAGGGAGACCTCGCTTAACCGTTCCAGGCAGGCTCCCAGAAATTTCCAGAGGAGCATAGTAAATTTGGTCATCTGGAAACAGGTCAGCTACCGCTGCCCAGACATCAGAGACATCTTCGTCTGCTCTCAACCGAAAAACTGTCAGGGGTTTATCTACTGTCACTTCAGGGGTGACAAAACGATACCCCGGTCCAGCGATGACGGTTTCACCATCGAGATTCCATAAGGTCCAGCTAAAAAATGGACCACGTACTTCATTGGAACTGTAGGTGGTAAATACAGATGTGGGCGTCACCGATGGTAATGCCGTTGGGATATCTGTGGCTGTGGCAACGACCTCAGTGGTTAGCGCCGAGATGCCAACCCTTGTCATGGTTGGGCTACTGGTCGACGTTGAGGTAATCTCCGGTGTGTTTGCCGGACTTGGAGTTTGAGCTCCAATATTGCAGGCACTCAAAGATAAAACCAGCCCTAATACAAGAAAAGCGCTGATTTTGTGTACTTTTGTGAACATAGTTCACCTCTTTCTCCAAAGTAGAATCATGAACAAGTCCTGCCCATGCTAGCCACCCTTTGGAAGTGGTTAGCTTGGCAAGACTTTGTACTATTTCTCGTCTTGTTAAAGAACTTCACTCTCCCCAAATTAAAACCGCAAAAAAGAAGGTTTCACTTGAGTTAAGCGAAACCTTCATTCTACTACGTCCTTATAATTATTTCAATTGGATAAATATTTAATCAGCCAATAGTCGTTCATCTTTATGCTCAACAAAATCGGCCATCATTGC
>CAZNOF010000031.1:0-1535 GCA_964574595.1 uncultured Pseudomonadales bacterium
TATTGGGGTGGAAAAATTTATGCAACAAGCCAAAGCTATGGGCATTAACACTTGGACTGATCCAGCTAATTATGGTTTATCCCTTACTCTGGGTGGTGGTGAAGTCAAAATGATTGAACTAGCCGAAGCTTTTGGCGTTTTGGCCAACCAAGGGGTTAGAGTGCCTCTAACTGGCATTTTAGAAATTAGCAACTACAAAGGAGAGGTTCTGGAAAAATATGATCCTGAACAAACTCGAGCCGATCTTGAATATCTTAATGAAAACGAGCTAGCTGCCGAGCAAAACCAGCTACAAAGAGTAATGAATCGAGCTCCGGCTTACTTAACCAGTCACATTTTACAAGACAATAATGCTCGTTTGGCTGCTTTTGGTTCAAACTCTGAATTACTGATTAAAAATAAAATCGTCTCCGCCAAAACCGGCACCACCAATGATCTCAAGGACAACTGGACAGTTGGCTACACACCAGAGTTTCTAACCATTGTCTGGGTTGGTAATAACGATAGTAAATCGATGAGCTACCTAGCTTCAGGCATCACTGGGGCAGCTCCCATCTGGCACGACATTATGGAATTCATCCTCCAAGATCAAGAAACAATCTGGCCAGAAAAACCAGCCGATGTCAAAATCGCCAATGTTTGTCTCACCGGCATGCCAGCTTCAGCCGGTCTAGGCGCGCTCATGGTAAGTAGTGGCGATGATGAGGCTAGCGTGGCAACTTTCAATACCGACACTGACCCAGCAGCCAGCTGTGAAGCTAAGGGTCAAGAATTATACTGGGAAGACTCTAAACCTAGCTATTCTGGCGCTTTTCGCAAAGAATACTGGATCAGAGCTAGCACTGGCCTACCTCCCAAAGAAGGTGAAGCAGCTGATGACCTGCAGCTAGAAGAGCACAACTTCTACTATGATCCGCTTACCAAACTTTACTGCGGTGATTGTGTCAGACCTGTCGATGAAGAAGGCAAAGTCATTTATGAGCAAGAAATCGTCCAAATTTTTTAGTCTCTTTTTATTACTACTTCTTATTTTAGTCATTTTGCTGTCAATTAATGTCTTTTATGACGCTCCACTTTCTTCTTCAATCAACGATAGTAGTCGCCTGCGTTATTTGAAAGAGTTAATTATTCCCAAAAAAGAGCAAAAAATCATTTATGGCTTTTTGCCTTATTGGAACATCAATCAATTCACTTTAGAAAAAGAATTGACTCACCTTGGCTTTTTTGGTTTAAACATTGCTGCCAACGGAGAAATCTCCACTAGAGATGAAGATGGCAATCTAGATCCCTCTTATCGCTTGCTAAATAGCGAACAGTTTCTAGAACTAAGTGAGCAACTTAAAGCACAAAATGGCCAAATGGAATTAGTGCTCAAACAGTTTAACGCTGATGACATTGCTGCTTTTCTAAGTAATGAAAAAGCTCATTTGAATTTTCTACAAAGTCTAGATTCGATCCTTTTGGCTTATCCTATTACCGGCATCAATATTGACATTGAATACGCTGGAGAAAATCCACAATCCTTACGCGAAGAT